>NZ_JACCEY010000036.1:0-1146 GCF_013591995.1 Rhizobium sp. WYCCWR 11146 | reverse complement strand
CGGGGAGAGCGACTGTCTTGTTTGTCAAGCGTTTTGCCATGGTCGTCCGTCCCTGATGATGGCGTTGAGGATGGTGAGCAGCTTGCGCATGGTTGCGACGGTGGCGACGATCTTGGGCTTGCCGGCTGCCACCAGCCTGTCGCGGAAGGCCTTGAGGTCGGGGTTGTATCGGCTGGCGACGAGGGCGGCCATGAATAAGACGGCGCGTACTTTGCCTCTGCCGCCGCCGATGAAGCTCTTGCCTTTCCATTTTCCCGACTGCCGTGTCCAGGGGGCAAGACCAGCCAGCGATGCGATCTGGCGTCGGTCGAGGCTGCCGAGCTCCGGCAGTTCGGCCAGCAGCGTGCGCGCTGTCGTCGCTCCGACACCTGGCACCGAGGTCAACAGCGCCTCGCGCACTCGCCAGACCGGCGACTTGCGGATATGGCTGTCGAGATCGGCATCGAGGCTTTCGAGCTCGCGCCGCAAGGCTTTCAGCAAGCGCTTGATGCTTTTCTGCGCCTGCTTTGCCAGCGCCATGCGCAACCGGTTCTCCTCGGCCACGGTCATCTGCACGATCTGGCGCCGGCGGGCCACAAGCTCGGAAAGAGCCTGTGTCTCGGCATCGCGCAACGGCCGGATTTCGGGCTTCGTCGCCAAAACGAAGGCGGCGATGACGGCGGCATCGATCGGATCGGTCTTGGCCCTGCGGCCGATCGCATGGGCATAGGCGCGCACTTGCGCCGGATTGACGACGAGGACCGTCAATCCGGCTGCGGACAGTCCGGCAACCGCCAGCATCTCGAAGCCGCCGGTCGCTTCCAGCGCAATCGCATCAACACCGATGCCTTTGAGCCGCGCGACCAGTTCATCGATGCCGGCATGATCGTTGCCGACGGCAAAGACCTCCCCTTGCGGCAGGATCGCAACATCCAGGCGCTCTTTCGAAACGTCGATCCCAACAACAATCTCCATCTGATCCCATCCTTGCCTAATCGGGCTTTGCTTTCGCAAGCGGCCCTGGCGACTGTTCGGGTTCAATGGAACAGCGGATGGAGACCCACGCTCTCCCACGGGCTTGGTGTCCCAAAGGTGCATCGGTCTTCCATCCACCACCGCAATAGGCATTACAGCGCCAACAGCGGGTAAAGGGAAGTTACAAAGGTG
>NZ_JACCEY010000035.1:50580-51528 GCF_013591995.1 Rhizobium sp. WYCCWR 11146 | reverse complement strand
AGATCGTTGCCAAGATCGCCCACAGCGCCTCCGAGCAGGACACCACGCTGCGCTCGATCTCCTCGTCGATGAACCAGCTCGATGCCGCCACCCAGCAGAATGCTGCCATGGCCGAAGAGACCACGGCATCGGCCGAAACGCTCGCCAGCGATACCGACGAACTGATCGATCTCATCCGCGGCTTCCGCGTCAGTGGCGAAGGTGCTGCCCCGGCCATGCATCAAGGTCGCCGTGCCGCTTAAACGGCACGGGGACAAAAGCGTTTTTATCACCAAATTCTTAGCGGCCGTCGGTTCTCCAGCGGCCGTGCCTTTTGAGGCTCATTGCGCGATACGGTCGATCAGCCGCTCGATCTCGTGATCGGAAAACACTTCGACTCCGGCCGCTTTCAGCGCCGCCGCCGTCACGCCGTTGCCGGCCTGCTTGCGGCCGGAAAACGTGCCGTCATATATGAAACCGGATCCGCAGGACGGGCTGCCGTCGATGAGCAGCGCATAACGGCAGCCGGCCTGCCTTGCGAGCGCCACGGCATTCTCCGCCGCCTGCAGGAATTCTTCCGTCACATCCCGGCCCGTCAGCTCGACAACCCGCGCCGTGCCGGCCAGCACATCCTCGCCGGTCGCACCATTTCCAATCTCGGCCGGAGGGCGCGGCACCGGCATGCCCGCCGACATCTCCGGACAGATCGTCACCAACCGGCCCTCGGCCTGCCATGTCTCGATCGCCGAATGAAGCAACGGCTTCGCCCGACCGTCATACCGAACGGCGTGCCCCATGAGGCAGGCGCTGACGAGAATCTTGCTTTGCATGTCTGCTTGAATAGCGCCGTAGTGGCGGCAATGCCAGTGTTGGGGTGGGCGGGTTGTTCAATGGGTAGCGAACCGTATCCGCCCCTCATCCGCCTGCCGGCACCTTCTCCCGTAAACGGGGCGAAGGGGAACACGCCGC
>NZ_JACCEY010000035.1:0-50508 GCF_013591995.1 Rhizobium sp. WYCCWR 11146 | reverse complement strand
TCTCCGTTCCTCGCTCACCTCTAGTGGGGCAAGTCCCCTCTCCCCGCAAGCGGGGAGAGGGTTAGGGTGAGGGGCAGATGTTTTTCGAAACCGCGCTGCATCGACACTGCAAGAAGCCGAACATCACCCCGAAATCTTCGAGAAATCCGCAACCGTTCCCGTCGCCTCGCGGATCAGCCGCAGCAGGGCGAGGCGGTTGGCGCGGATGGCGGCGTCCTGGTCGTTGACGAGCACGTCTTCGAAGAAGCGGTCGACCGGGCCGCGCAGCTTGGAAAGCGCTTCCATTGCCGAGCGGAAATCCTCGCCGGCGACGGCGTCCGACGCATCCTTCGAGGCGCTGGAGATTGCGGCGAACAGCTCCTTCTCGGCATCGAGCGTCAGAAGCGCTTCCGAAACGCCGTCAGCGATCACGGTGCCCTTCTTCTCCTCGGCGGCGAGCAACTGCGTCGCCCGCTTGGTGCCGGAAAGCAGGTTCTTGCCGTCCTCCGAGGTGATGAAGGCCGTCAGCGCTTCGACGCGGCGCGCCACCATCAGCAGGTCGTCGGCATCGGGCGTCAGCACGGCGTCGATCAGATCGTGGCGGGCGCCCTGGTCGCGCAGATAGACCTTGAGACGGTCGTGGAAGAAGGAGAGCAGGTCGCCATCCCTTGTCGTTGCCAGCAGCGGCAGGCGGATCCTTCGCTCCAGCAGGATCCTGACGACGCCGAGTGCTGCCCGCCGCAGCGCAAATGGATCCTTCGACCCTGTCGGCTTTTCGTCGATCGCCCAGAAACCGATCAGCGTATCGAGCTTGTCGGCAAGGGCGATGGTGATCGCCACTTTGTCCTCCGGCACGCGGTCCGATGGACCCTGCGGCTTGTAGTGATCCTCGATCGCTGCGGCAACGGAAGCATTCTCGCCCTGCAACACCGCATATTTGCGGCCCATCAAGCCCTGCAGTTCCGGGAATTCGCCGACCGCTTCGGTGCGCAGATCGGCCTTGGCGAGCACGGCGGCGCGATCGATGAGAGCCGCGTCGGCGCCGGTGATATCAGCCAATTCCTTGGCCAGTGTGCGGATGCGGGCGACACGCGCGCCCTGTGTGCCGAGTTTGGCATGGAACGTCACGTCAAGCGCATCGAGCTTGGCCATGCGCTGATCGAGCGGCTTCTTGATGTCGAGGCTGAACTTTGCCGCCGAAGCCGTGAGCGTCTCGAGATCCGGCAGATTGCCCTGGTCGCGCTTCCAGAAGTGCAGGGCATCCGAAAGCCGGGCCCGCACCACCTTGCCGTTGCCGTGGACGATTTCCTTGCCGCCGTCGCTCGCCTGGATATTTGAGACGAGGATGAACTTGTTCGAAAGCGTCTCTTCACCCTGTTTGCGGGTGACAAAACACTTCTGGTTGGTCTTGATCGTCAGCCGGATGATTTCGGAGGGGATCGAGAGATAATCCTCCTCGAAGCTGCCCATCAGCACCTGCGGCCATTCGACGAGGCCAGAGACTTCCTCCAGCAGCCCTTCGTCTTCCACCAGCTCCAGCCCGTTGGCAAAGGCGATGTCGCGAGCGTCGTGCAGGATGATGTCCTTGCGCCGTTCGGCATCGAGGATGACCTTCGCCTTTTCTAAGTTCGCCGCATAATCGTCGAAGCGCCGGACGGTGATCGCCTCGGGCGCATGGAAACGGTGGCCATAGGTGATGTTGGAAGCGGTAACGCCGTCGATCTCGAAGGGGATCACGACGGTCTCTTCATGCTCCGGTCCGAAGGTGCAAATGATCGACTGCAGCGGCCGCACCCAGCGCAGCGCACCGGGCTTCGACGAGGCCTTGCCCCAGCGCATCGATTTCGGCCAGGGAAAATCGCGGATGATGCCGGGCATGACATCGGTGACGATCTCTTCCGTTGCGCGGCCGGGCTTGGAAATGACCGCGACGTAGAAATCGCCCTTCTTCGGATCGCTCACCACCTGCGCCTCGGAGACCGAGGAAAGGCCGGCGCCGCGCAAAAAGCCTTCGATCGCCTTCTCGTTGGCGTCGGTGCGCGGTCCCTTGCGCTCCTCGCGCACATCGGCGGAGCGGGCCGTGAGGCCATGAATGTCGAGCGCAAGCCGCCGCGGCGTCCAATATTCGCGCGCGCCCTCGTAGGAAAGACCCGCTTCGACAAGCGCATCGGTGACGAGCTTCTTCAGGTCGCCGGCAGCCTTGCGCTGCATGCGGGCCGGAATCTCTTCGGAGCGGAGTTCGAGAAGAAGGTTTGGCATGTCGAATTTCCTTGCCTCCCGCGACAGGGGAGGGATGGCATGGGCGCCGGGTCAAAACGTTGCTTCTGCTAGCAAAGAATGGCGCATCTGCACAACCGCAAAATCGCCGCCTTTCCGGCATGCTTATCCTGTGGATCGGCGCTCGGCCGTAAACTCCAACATTGCCTTGCCGCTTTTCGCCGCTATGGTCCCGCCACCTCTGACGAAACAGGAAATCCCATGGCCGCAGACCTCCGTTTTCTTGCAGCCCGCATCTCCGCCGAAATCAACGCCCGGCCCGAACAGGCTAAAGCCGCCATCGAGCTGCTTGACGAAGGCTCTACCGTGCCCTTCATCGCCCGCTACCGCAAGGAAGTGACGGGCGGGCTGGATGATACGCAGCTGCGCAATCTCGCCGAGCGGCTGGTCTATCTGCGCGAACTCGAAGCCCGGCGCGACGCGATCGTCGAATCGATCACCGGCCAGGGCAAGATGACCGACGAGCTGATGACCAAGGTCGCAGGCGCCGAAACCAAGGCCGAGCTCGAAGATCTCTATCTGCCCTACAAGCCGAAGCGCCGCACGCGGGCCGAAATCGCCCGCGAACGCGGCCTCGGCCCGCTCGCCGAGACGATCCTTGCCGACCGCGCCAGGGAACCGGCGGTGTTGGCCGAAGGCTTCGTCACCGCCGATGTGCCCGATGTGAAGACGGCGCTCGAAGGCGCGCGCGACATCATCGCCGAAGGCATTGCCGAAAATGCCGACCTGCTCGGCAAGCTGCGCGCCCATATGCGCCAGGCCTCGCTGCTGAAGGCGAAAGTCGTCGACGGCAAGCAGGCGACCGGCGAGAAGTTTTCCGATTATTTCGACCATTCCGAACGCTGGGCGACCGCCCCCGGCCACCGCGCGCTGGCCATGCTGCGCGGCTGGAACGAGGAGGTGCTGACGCTGACGATCGAGGCCGACGCCGAGACGACCTCTCCGAACAAGCCGGTCGAACGCATGATCGTGACGGCCTACGAGATCGGTACGAGCCGCCCCGGCGACCGCTGGCTGATGGAGGTCGCAAGCTGGACCTGGCGCGTCAAGCTTTCCATGTCGCTCTCGCTAGACCTGATGCGGGAACTGCGCGAAAGGGCCGAAGAAGAGGCGATCCACGTCTTCGCCCGCAATCTCAAGGATCTGCTTTTGGCAGCGCCCGCCGGCTCGCGCGCGACGATGGGTCTCGATCCCGGCATCCGCACCGGCGTCAAGGTCGCCGTCGTCGACGGCACCGGCAAGGTGGTGGCGACATCGACCGTCTATCCCTTCCAGCCGAGGAACGACGTGCGTGGCGCCCAGGTCGAGCTCGCATCGCTGATCCGCAAGCACAATGTCGAGCTGATCTCGATCGGCAACGGCACCGGCAGCCGCGAAACCGAAAAGCTGGTGGCCGATATGCTGGCCGAGTTGCCGGCGCCGAAGCCGACCAAGGTCATCGTGTCGGAAGCCGGCGCCTCGGTCTATTCCGCCTCGGCGACCGCCGCGGCTGAATTCCCCGATCTCGACGTATCGCTGCGCGGCGCCGTCTCCATCGCACGCCGCCTGCAGGACCCGCTGGCAGAACTCGTCAAGATCGAGCCGAAGTCGATCGGCGTCGGCCAGTATCAGCACGATGTCGACCAGCAGAAGCTGTCGCGTTCGCTCGATGCCGTGGTGGAAGATGCGGTGAATGCCGTCGGTGTCGATCTCAATACCGCGTCTGCGCCGCTGCTGTCGCGCGTCTCCGGCCTCGGCCCGTCGATCGCCGATGCCATCGTCCGCCACCGCGACAGCGAGGGCCGTTTCGAGACGCGAAAGGATCTGCTGAAGGTCGCCAGACTCGGCGGCCGCACCTTCGAGCAATGCGCCGGCTTCCTGCGCATTCCCAATGGCAAGGAGCCGCTCGACTCCTCCTCGGTGCACCCGGAGGCCTATGGCGTCGCCAAGAAGATCGTCGCTGCCTGCGGCCGCGATCTGCGCGCGCTGATGGGCGATAGCGCCGTGTTGAAATCGGTTGATCCGCGCCAGTTCATCGACGAGAAATTCGGCCTGCCGACGGTCAGGGACATCATCGCGGAGCTGGAAAAGCCCGGCCGCGACCCGCGTCCGAGCTTCAAGACCGCGACCTTTGCCGAGGGCGTCAACGAAATTTCCGACCTGACGCCCGGCATGGTGCTGGAAGGCACGGTGACCAATGTCGCCGCCTTCGGCGCCTTCGTCGATATCGGCGTGCACCAGGATGGTCTGGTGCACGTCTCCCAGCTTGCCGATCGCTTCGTCAAGGATCCCCACGAGGTCGTCAAGGCGGGCGATGTCGTCAAGGTGCGGGTTGTCGAAGTCGATGCCAAGCGCAAACGCATCGGTCTTTCCATGCGCCGCGATGACGGCTCCTCGGCGCCGCCGCCGCGTGGTGATTCTCGCGGAAACCAAGTGTCGCGGCCGCAGAACGAGCGCCGGCCCGCGGCTCAGAAACCGGAGAGCCAGGGCGCCTTCGGCGCGGCACTTGCCGAAGCCATGAAGCGAAAATAAGGGCTTAGCCGGAATTTCGGCAAAAATGCAACAGTTTGGCAGCGTTCTGAACGGAGTGCTAAATCCGGCGCTTGTAAGGCGAAAGGGAGCTATTAAGTTGATGTGACCATCCCGTCACATTTGCGAGGCGTCCATGGCGTCGGCATTCTTATCGATCGTCCAGCAAATCGTCCGCAAGGGTTCGTTGAAACTTACCCTTGCCAATGGCGAAACCCACACTATCGGCGACGGCACGGGTGAAACCGTTGTCGCCCGCCTTGCCGATCAGGAGGCCGAGGACGCCATCCGGCGCGACCCGGCGATGAAGCTCGGCGAAATGTACATGCAAGGCCGGTTCATTCTCGAACAGGGCAACATCTACGATTTCCTGTCGCTGGTGAAACAGAACACCACCAACGAAATCTTCGATTTCAAGATGGCGGCACTGCTCCTCGGCCGCATTGCCTGGCAGCAGCTGAAGAGCCGTGTGCCAGTTAATCGCAACAAGCACAATGTCGCCCATCATTACGACCTGTCGGCCAAGCTATTCGATCTTTTCCTCGATGAGGACTGGCAATATTCCTGCGCCTATTTCGAGCCGCCGGGCATTGGTCTCGACGAGGCGCAGCTCGCCAAGAAACGCCATATCGCCGCCAAGCTTCTGCTCGAGCCGAACCAGCGCATCCTGGAGATCGGCTCCGGCTGGGGCGGCATGGGCATGTACCTGACGGAGGCGACCGAAGGTGCAGAGTTCACCGGCATCACGCTGAGCGAAGAGCAGTTCAAGGTCTCGCGTACGCGCGCCGAAAAGCGCGGCCTTGCCGACCGTGTGCGTTTCGAACTGCAGGACTACCGCACCATGACGGGCAGGAAGTTCGACCGCATCGTCTCGGTCGGCATGTTCGAACATGTCGGCATCGGCCATTACGGCAATTTCTTCCGCAAGGTATCGGATCTCCTCGACGACAACGGCGTCATGGTGCTGCATTCGATCGGCCGCCCGAAGCCGAGCTTCGGCACCAATGCCTTCATCGAGAAATACATCTTCCCGGGCGGCTACATCCCTTCCGTCGGCGAGGTCGTGCCGCCGCTTGAAAAGGCCGGGCTGCTGGTCAAGGATATCGAAATCCTGCCGCTGCATTATGCCTATACGCTGCGCCATTGGCGCGAGCGTTTCGTGGCGCGTAAGGCCGAAGCGGTGGCGCTTTACGACGAGCAATTCTTCCGCATGTGGGAACTCTATCTGGCCGGTTCCGAAATAGGCTTCCGTTGGGACGAGCTCTTCATCCTGCAGATCCAGATCGCCAAGAACCAGTTCGCCGTTCCCGACAATCGCAGTTACATCGCGCGCAACGAAGCGAAGCTGAAGGAATTCGAGGCGGGGCGCGCCCCGCTTGAAAAAGTGACGTTCTGATCCCGCGGAAGTGCCGCTTCCGCTGGCGGTTTTGCCGAGGGACGGATTCTCATGAAAGGACGTGCCGATGAGCAATGCGTTTCCCGAGATCTACCTGGTCCGCCACGGTGAAACCGAATGGAGCCTGTTAGGGCGCCATACCGGACGCAGCGATATTCCCTTGACGGCGAACGGCGAGGCCGCCGCCCGCCGACTCGCCGACCGCCTGACGGGCCTTAGCTTCTCCGCCGTCTGGTCGAGCCCCTCCGAGCGAGCCCGCAAGACCTGCACGCTCGCCGGGTTCGGATCGGGCGCGGTGATCAAGGACGATCTCGCCGAATGGGACTACGGCGCTTATGAAGGCATCACCACCAAGGCGATCCTTGCCGACCGCCCCGGCTGGCAGCTCTTTCGCGACGGCTGCCCGAAGGGCGAATTCGCCGCCGATGTCGGCGATCGCGCCGACGCCGTCATCCATGCGCTTCGCCAAACGGCCGGCACTATCCTGGTCTTTTCGAGCTCGCATTTCCTGCGCGTGCTGGCCGCCCGCTGGCTTGGGCTGCCGCCGGAAGACGGCTCCCGTTTCGTGCTCGATACGGCCAGCATCAGCGTGCTCGGCTACGAGCATGATCTGACCGAACCGGTCATCCGCCGCTGGAACCAGCGGTAAAAACCAGACGCAGTCCTCTGCCTGATCAATCGCCGCCGTGGTTAACATTGGGGTAACGACATCGGGATAAATGTAGCGAGCGCCGCCCTCCGCGGCTTTGTTTTTGCGTTTTCTGGAGTGTGGACGTGTCTTATCGATCAGTCGTATCGATCTCTTTGGCTATTGCCCTTTTATCTGCTGGCTCAGTGGCCGCCCAGGAAAGCGGCCAGCATTTCTGGTCCGGCGACTGGTATCTGAGCGTTGGCGTCGCCGGCTTCTCCGCCCCGAAATTCGAGGGCTCGTCGCACAATGAATTCAAGTTCAGCCCGCTGATCTCGGTCGGCCGCCAGGGTGCTGGCCCGCGTTTTTCCTCGCGCAACGACAATCCGTCCTTCGCCCTCATCGACAAGGGCGCCTTCCGCGCCGGCATCGTCGGCAAGTTCGTGCCGTCGCGCGATGACGGCGACGGCAGCGAGCTGAAGGGCTTGAAGAAGGTCAAATGGGGGGCGGAAGCCGGCGGTTTCGTCGAGGTTTACCCGACCGACTTCCTTCGCGCCCGCGCCGAAGTCCGCCAGGGCATCCGCTCGCATGACGGCATCGTCGCCGATCTCGCGGTCGATGCCTTCACCGATATCGCCCCCGACCTGCAGCTATCAGGCGGCCCGCGCGCGACCTTCGCCACCAGCGGCTATTACGACGCCTATTACGGCGTCAACGCCAAGCAGGCGGCGGCAAGCGGCCTTGATCCCTATAAGCCGTCGTCTGGCATCCAATCCTATGGCGCAGGCGCGGCGCTCACCTGGAAGGCGACGGAAAACCTCTCGGCCAGTTCCTTCCTCGAATATAAGCGGCTGGCGGGTCCCGCCGCCGACAGCAGCCTCGTGCGCGAGCGCGGCTCGAAGAACCAGGTCCTGATCGGCGTCTCGGCGACCTACAAGTTCAATTTTTCCCTGCAGTGATTGACGCGGCTGCGCATCCCTCTCAGATGCGCAGCGCTGTAACACTTTGAATTGCAGCATAATTTCATCCCGGGATCGATTCTGATCTAGGGATGATGCAAGTGGCAGTGCAATGATCGCTTCTTGACCGGATCGGCCGCCCGCCGCTAGATGAGCGGCATGCACGATACCGGCGACTTCAACGATCGCGTCTCCGACGCACCTTCCGATAACTGGGTCTACCGGATCCTGCCGTCATGGCTTTGGCCTTATGCGCAGCTGGCGCGCTGGGATCGCCCGATCGGCTGGCAGCTCCTGATGTGGCCGTGCTTCTGGTCGGCGACACTTGCCGCCAATGCGGCGATCGGCGAGGGGCTCTATTCCGGCAGCCTGCTGGTGTCTCACCTGTTCCTTTATTTCATCGGCGCGGTCGCCATGCGCGGCGCCGGTTGCACCTATAACGATCTCGTCGACCACGAGATCGACATGGAAGTGGCGCGCACGCGGTCGCGTCCGCTGCCCTCCGGCCGCGTCACGCGCCGCCGGGCGAAGATCTTCATCGGCTTGCAGACGCTGGTCGGCCTGTTCGTGCTGTTGCAGTTCAACTGGCTCAACGTCTTCCTCGGCGTGCTCTCGCTCGGGATCGTGGCGTTTTATCCCTTTGCCAAACGTTTCACCGACTGGCCGCAATTCTACCTCGGACTTGCCTTTTCCTGGGGCGCGTTGATGGGCTGGGCCGGCATTCTCGGCGGCCTCTCCTTTGCCGCCATCCTGCTCTACGCCGCCTCCGTCGCCTGGACGATCGGTTACGATACGATCTATGCGCATCAGGACAAGGAGGATGACGAGCTGATCGGCGTCCGCTCTACCGCGCGCCTGTTCGGCGACAGGACACGGCAATGGCTGATCGGCCTTTATGGGCTGACGCTGGTGCTGATGTTTATCGCTTTCGCTCTCGCCGGCGCCAATCTCATCGCGTTTCTGGGTCTGCTCGGTGCGGCCGGCATGTTCGCCTGGCAGATCGTCCGGCTCGATATCAACGATGCCGACCAGTGCCTGGCGCTCTTCAAATCGAACAACCGCGTCGGCCTGATCATCTTCTTCGGCCTCTTCGTCTCGCTGCTGTTTGCCATTCCCTGATTGGGACGATGAACCGGGCGCGGGCGCCAGCCCTCGCGCCTGTCCTCAGATAGGAGGATTGGTCTACCAGCCATTCGTGGCGTCCTTTGCGGCAGATGGAAGCCATGCCTTGATCTGTTGACCCGTGAGGTTGGCACCACACAGCATAGTCGCTACGCGGCAGCCTTTCAGGGCAGATGCCTGCGCAAGAATAGCTGCGAGTCCCGCTGCTCCGGCTGGTTCGACGAGACGCTTCCATGTGTCATGAGCAAACCGCATTGCATCGAAAAGCTGATCGTCATCCACGAGAACGACGTCATCGATCGTGTCTTGAAGCCAGCCGACGGCCGACGGGACGGGAATCCGCACAGCAATTCCATCGGCAATCGTGCGTGCCTCCGGCGTTGAGATCACGTCACCCGCATTGTAGGACAGGGCCATGCAAGGTGCGCCCTTTGCGGCAACTGCGACGACCCTTGTTCGCGGTGATCGTGATTTGAACCAGCACCCTATTCCGGCCGCCAGGGCACCGTTGCCAAGCGGAATGAAAACGGCATCGATATCTTCGACCTCTTCAGTCAGCTCCGCCGCAATCGTTCCTGCCCCTTCGGCAATGGTTGCGCTCGCACCGTCCTCGACGAACTGCAGTTTCCGTTCGGCGGCGTAGATTTTGGCGGCCTCCTTTGCAGCGTCAAAATCTTCCCCGGCGAGAAAGACCTCCGCCCCAAACCTGCGCATGGCTTCGATCTTCAACGGATTGGCGTTGACACTGGCGAACACCACCAGGGATCGCCCATGCCGCGCGGCATTATAAGCAAGCCCCTGGCCGAAATTCCCGGCTGATGCCGTGACCAGAGGAGTTCTGTCGCCAACGAGATCGGCGAGAAAATACCCCGTCCCGCGCCCCTTGAAGCTGCGGATGGGATTTTCCGTTTCGTCCTTGGCGACGAGCGACAGCGCGAGCCTATCGGAACGCAACAGATTGGTGTTCAGGAAAATCGGATCGATTTTTTTGCGTGCATCGTCGATTTTGGCGGCTGAAAGAGGTGTTTGTTTTGTCATGGGCAGATGATAGGAACTTTCGGCGCGGAAAAACCGCGCTCATGATAAATTTATAGCGGAATTTCTGCTTATGGGCTTGGTTATACGCTGTGGATGATATTGATCGAACTATTCTGTCGATGCTGCAGGAGAATGCCGACATTCCCGGCAAGGTCATTGCTGACGCGGTCAATCTCTCTACCTCGGCCGTCGAACGGCGCATCAGCAAACTGAAACAAGATGGGATCATCGAGAAGATCGTGGCGGTGGTCAGTCCGAAAGCCGTTGATCGCACCTTGTCCGTTCTGGTTGAGCTCGAAATTCAGAACGAACATCGACACGCGTTGGAGCAATTCCAACGATGGCTGGACCGTGCGCCTGAAGTTCAGTCATGCTGGTATGTCACCGGCGACATGGACTATGTCCTGCTCGTGGCCGTCCGCAATCTTGAGGAATACAATGCCTTCATTGAGCGGCTTATGGGCGAGCAGCAGGCGCTCGTGCGAAAATACAAGAGCCTGATCGCACTCAAAACGGTCAAGCACGGATTGGGACTTTCCGTCTTTGAATGAGAGGCTTTTTACTGGCTACGCAGTGATCCAGTCAAAACTCATCCCGCGGTGCCAATCGAGACAGTCTACGGCCGAATTCGACAGCGTCGCAAAACGGGCATTCCGCGACAGGTGAGTGCGCAGAATGCCCGGCAATGATGTCCGGTGTCGCGATTTCGGTCAGTTGCGGGCGATGATTTCCTTACCTTCGATCTTCATGGCGACGCCCAGCCGGCCGGTGGTGCGGCGCACGAGGAAGCGCGGACGGCGATTGGCGAAGTAGGAATGGCGGCGGCGCGGCTTGAGGTCGCTGGTGCGCAAGGCACCGATGTGGTCTTCGAGCGGCCGGGCGACGCCGTCGGCCTCGACCATCAGCATCGGAATGCGGAAGGCTTCCGACCAGCTGCGCCAGTCTGCGGCAATGTCGCTGAGATCATGGGCGACGAGCAGCGGAATGCAGAGCTCCGGATCGGTGTGATGGAGTTCGAGAGTGACGGTGACATCGCCGTCGCCATGGTCGATGGCGCGGGCGGCGACGCCCTTGAAAACGCGCTTCGGCAGCGCAATCGAGAGCGGCAGGCCGCTGGAGGGGAGGACCTTGCGCAGGACCGCACCGCGTTCGTCTATGGTGATATTGACGTCATCCGAACAATCGTGGATGGCGTAGCTGACCTGCTGGGGAAAGCGGGACGGATCGAGGCGTAACGTCGTGCCAGCCCAGGCGGGCTTCATAACGGGATTGTTCATTTCATTCTACCCTTGTCTTACCTGAGAGCCGATTTCCGGTCTTCTCCTTGGGACTTTTCGTCCTCTATGGCCGACAATAGGCAGCTGCCCTTCCGTACAGCTTAAAAATTGCGGTTAAGAAAACTTTGCCTCCTCTGATGGTTATCAAAACCGAATCCGGCAGGGTTTCCGGAAGGTGAACGATGCGGTGTCCTGGAATGATGCATCCGGAGGTAAGCCTCAGGTAAGCTTTGCATGGCAAAATGTGCTCACCAGCATTTCGTCGTTCTTTTAGAGATTTTGCCGAAAAGGGCGCTTTCCATGATCACGGCTTCCCTTGCTTACACGATCCTGTCGCGGGACATGACGTCGAGCCTCAACAAGGTCGCGTCGCAGACGACGGTCAAGAAGGATGCCCAGTATTACGCCGACCATATCAACAAGGTCACCGACGTCGACGACTTCCTCGGCGACTACAAGCTCTACAGCTATGCGATGAAGGCCTATGGCCTCGAGGACATGACCTACGCCAAGGCCTTCATGAAGAAGGTGTTGGAAAGCGATCTGACCGATCCCAACAGCTACGCCAACAAGCTCTCCGATACGCGTTACCGCGAATTCGCCGCCGCCTTTAATTTCAATGCGCCGGAGAAGGACGTGCAGACAGACGCGCAGGAGGACGATCTCATCGGCCTCTACAAGCAGTCTTTCGCCGATGCCGAAAAGGCCGCGAGCGCCGAGAGCACCTATTACGGCAACAATATCGATAGCGTGCAGAGCGTCGACGACCTGGTCAACAACACCCGGCTGCGCACCTATGTGCTGAAGACCTTCAACATCGACCCCACCTATGCGTCGAAGGATTTTCTGCGGCAGGTGCTGACCAGCGATCTCAGCGATCCCACGAGCGTCGTCAATACGCAGGGCGGCGACAAATACAAGGCGCTTGCCGCCCAGTTCAGCTTCAACGCCGACGGCACCGTCACCGGCACGGCCCAGACCGCCGCGCAGAAGGCCTCGGTCATCGAGTCCTACACGCTGAATTCCCAATCGGTCATCATCGACAATTCGGTCGGCTCCGACGTCTACTATGTCGGCAAGACGGCGGCCGAATACAACAAGGCCTATTACACCGCCAAGATCGGCACGATCACCAATGTCGACGACCTGGTCGCTGACAAGCGCCTGACCTCCTACATCACGACGGCCTACAGCATGGGCGCGGACTTTACCGCTGCAGCGCTGCGCACGGTGCTGACCGACCCCGGCTATGCCCAGCTGATGGGCTTCACCAACGTCTACAATGCTTTCAATTTCAAGGCCGACGGTTCGACGTCGAACACGGCGCGCGTCCAGTCTATCGCCCAGGCGAACAATCTGCAGTCGGCTGCGTCGAACACCGGCAATTATTATACCTTGACCTCGCAATCGAGCAGCATCACCAATGTCGATGACCTGCTCGCCGACAACGTGCTGGCGCGCTACATCAAGGATGCCTATGGTCTCGGCACGAGCTTCAGCAATGCCGACCTGAAAAACATCCTGACGGATTCGGCCTATGCCGCAGCTCAGGGCCATGCCGACATCAATGCCGACTTCAATTTCCAGGCGGACGGTTCGATCAACGGTTCGGTGATTCAGACGGAAGCACAGCGCAAGTCGACCACCGACAAGTCGGCGGCGAACGCCGCGCATTTCAACGGCATGATCGGCAATGTCACCGATGTCGATGACATCATGTCGGATGCCGTTGCCGTGAGCTACATCAGAAACAGCATGCAGATCGCAGACAGCGTCTCTGATGCGACCTTGAGGACCATCCTGGTCGATCCCGCGGCTGCCAGCGCCCAGGGCTATAGCGACGTCCACGATCTTTTCAATTTCAAGACGGATGGTTCTGTCGCCACCCTTTACGCCTCGCAAAGCGCCTCACAAAGCGCGAGCACCACCAGCAAGGCGAATGATGCGGCCGTCTATTATCAGGCGACCATCGCCGGCATCTCGGACGTCGATCAGTTGCTGGCAGACCAGAAACTGAACAATTTCGTCCGCAATGCCTTCGGCATCCCATCGACGGTCAGCGATGTCGATCTCAGGAATATCCTGACTGACCAGAGCGGCACCGGCACTTATGCCGACGTTGCCGCTGCCTTCAACTTCAAGGCGGACGGCACGCTTGAAGATGGTATGCAGGCGCAGACGGCCGCCCAGATCAGCAATACGAAAATTAGTGCGACAGCGCGGACCAACGACTATTCCGCACGCATGGGGGCGATCGCCAATGTCGATGATCTTATTGCCGATGACGGCATCACCAATTTCCTGAAGAGCACTTACAATCTGCCTTTCGATATCTCGAACGCCGACCTGAAGAGCATTCTGACCGATGCGACGGCGGCTGCAGCAGCCGGTCACGCCGATCTCAATGCCGACTTCAACTTCGCCGCCGATGGATCGCTTCCCGTCGTCAGCTCGGTCCAGACGGCCGACCAGGCGCAGACCACCAACGATAACTACGCCGCGCGCTATGACGACGAGCGCGACGAGGCGATCGACGAGGTCGCTGCCAATTACAAGAGCCTGATGGCGGATACCAGCCGCCTGCAGAATTTCTCCGACATCAAGAGCGTCAATGATTTCCTGCGCACCAATTCGGCGGTCGATTTCAGCAAGAGCAACGACAATCTGCCGGATCTCTTCCATGTGGCGCTGCAGGCTTTCGGCCTGACTGACCAGGACGTATCGCGTTCGATGATGCGCAAGATCCTGACCAGCGATGCCTATGATCCTAACGGCTATGTCGCCTCGCTCAAGGATGAACGTATCACCAATCTTGCCCGCGCCTTCAATTTCGGCCCCGACGGCAAGGCGGCTTCACCCTTCCAGGCGCTTCCCGACGCGACCATGGCCAAATACGCCACCGACTATAGATCGCATATCACCATGCTGATGAAGGACGGTCCGGTAAAGGACAAGGCAGCGAAGGATGCGACGGCCGAAGTCGATTATTTCGCCAAGGGTATGGCGAAAGTAAAGTCGCTCGACGACTTCCTGGACGACAGCCGACTGACCGATCTGGTGCTGAAGGCGAACAACCTTGACCCTAAGGATTACGACAAGGCGACGCTGAAGAAGATCTTCACGTCCGATCCCGACGACAAGAAGAGCTATCTCAACGCCACCGCCGATGCGCGATTCAAGGACATCGTCGCCGCCTTCAATTTCGACAAGGATGGCAACCTGACCCGCGCCAAGATCGGCACCATCCAGAACAAGGCGGCCGAGGAGCATACGCAGGAGCTCTACGTTCAGCAGACGATGGAAGCCCAGGAAGGCGAAAGCAATGACGGCGTCCGCCTGGCGCTCTATTTCAGCCGCAAGGCCTCGAGCATCACCTCGATCTATGGGATCCTCGGCGACAAGGCGCTTTATCAGGTCATCACTACCGCCTACAGCCTGCCGTCGCAGATCTCGGGCATGGATGTCGCCAAACAGGCCGATCTGATCAATCGCTTCGTCAAGCTCGAGGATCTCCAGGATCCGAAGAAGGTCGACAAGCTGCTGCGCCGGTTCACCGCGATGTACGACGTCCAGAACGCCACCCAGCAGTCGCCGGCGCTGATGATCCTGACCAACGGCGGTACGCAGTAGGCCTGATGGCGTGCAGCCTCACGGATCGAGGCTGACGACCTTTCCCGGGTTCATGATATTGGCGGGGTCGAAGGCGCGCTTGATGCGGCGCATCAGCTCGATTTCGATCGTTGGGCGGATCGCCGCCAGTTCGTCGCGCTTCAGCTGGCCGATGCCGTGCTCGGCCGAGATCGAGCCGCCATGGGCCAGCACCAGCCCGTGGACGATATGGTTCATCTCGCGCCAGCGGGCGATGAAGGCGGCCTTGTCGGCACCGAGCGGCTGGGAAATATTGTAATGAATATTGCCGTCGCCCATATGGCCGAAGGCGCAGATGCGGGCGCCAGGCATGGCCGCCATCACCGCTTCTTCGGCCTCGGCCATGAAATGCGGGATCTTCGATACCGGCACCGAAACATCGTGCTTGATCGATCCGCCTTCCGGCTTCTGCGCATCCGACATGCTTTCGCGCATGTGCCAGATCGCCTTCTGCTGTGCTACCGATGCAGCGATTGCGGCATCGAGCACCAGCCCAGCCTCGAAGCCCTGTTCCAGCACACCATTCATCATCCGTTCCGCCGTCTCGGCCGAATCCGATGTCGAAATGTCGATCAACACGTACCAGGGATAGGCGGCCTCCAGCGGATCGCGCACGCCGTCGATGTGGCGCGTGGTGATCTCGACGCCGAAACGCGGCATCAGCTCGAAACCGGTGAGCGAGGTGCCGCAGAGGCTGGAGGCGAGGTTGAAGAGGGCAAGCGCATCCGTCACCGAATTCAGGCCGGCGAAGGCCACCTGATGGCCGAGCGGCTGGGGAAAGAGCTTCAGCACCGCGCCGGTGATGATGCCGAGCGTGCCCTCGGCGCCGATGAAGAGATCGCGCAGGTCGTAGCCGGTATTGTCCTTCTTCAGGCGGCGCAGCCCGTCCCAGATCTCGCCAGTCGGCAGCACCACTTCGAGGCCGAGGCAGAGCTGGCGCATATTGCCGTAGGCAAGCACTGCCGTGCCGCCGGCGTTGGTGGAAAGGTTGCCGCCGATGCGGCAGGAGCCTTCCGAGCCGAGGGACAGCGGAAACAGCCGCCCATGCGCCTCGGCAGCCTTCTGCACCTCGGCCAGGATGGCGCCGCCGTCGGCCACCAGCACGTTCGCCACCGGATCGACATCACGGATCTTGTTCATCCGCTCGAGCGACAGGATGATATCGGACTTGCCCTGACGCGGCGTCTGGCCGCCGACGAGGCCGGTATTGCCGGTCTGCGGCACGATCGCCGTGCCGGTCTCCGTCGCAAGCTTCATGATATCAGAGACTTCCTCAACCGAGCCGGGTTTCAAGAGGAGAGGGGAGGAGCCGTGATAGAGCCCGCGGTTTTCGATCAGATGCGGCGCAAGATCGGCCTCGCCGCGAAGGGCG
This sequence comes from Rhizobium sp. WYCCWR 11146, assembly GCF_013591995.1. Classification (NCBI taxonomy): domain Bacteria; kingdom Pseudomonadati; phylum Pseudomonadota; class Alphaproteobacteria; order Hyphomicrobiales; family Rhizobiaceae; genus Rhizobium; species Rhizobium sp. WYCCWR 11146. The sequence continues at coordinate 34,304 of NZ_JACCEY010000035.1, read as the reverse complement.
TACTTTTCGCCGACAATTGCGGCGAAGCGGTTGAGGAGTTCGGTGGAAATGCTGGAATTGCTCATTCGGGCTCGGTCCTCCATCGTCATGCGCGGTCTTTTCAGTCGCGGGGTGCCGCCGCCCGCTGCAGGCGGTCATTGATCGCCTCGCCCAACCCCTCTTCGGGAATCGCTGAAAAGGCGATGCTCTGGGCGCCGCTGGCATCGGCCCGCTTCATATAGTCGAAAAGATTGGCGGCGGCCTCTGCAAGGTCGCCGCGCGGGCTGAGATCAAGCACGATGCGGGCACTGTCTGCGCCGGAGACCGCAGCGCTGCCGAAGGCGATCAGCGCTTCGCCGGGTTCGACGGCCGTTGCATTGAGGCGCACGGAAGCACCCGGCGCGTAATGCGAGGCAAGCATGCCCGGCGCCTCGATGGCCGCCGATGCCGCTTTCGCCCGCAGCAGCGGTTGGCCTGCGACGCGCTCGATCTCACGCGCCGCCAGTCCACCCGGCCGAAGCAGCCTGAGTTGGCCGCCTTCCGCCTTGACGATCGTCGATTCGACGCCGACAGCGCTTGGTCCCGCGTCGAGGATCAGCGGGATTTTCGCTCCGAGATCGGCTTCGACATGGGCGGCACTCGTGGCGCTGACCCCGCCTGAGGTATTGGCGCTTGGGGCTGCGAGCGGCCGACCGAAGGCGCCGATCAAAGCGCCGGCAAATCCCTTCGGCACGCGGATGCCGACGCTGTCGAGCCCGGCAGTTGCCAGCGAATGGATCGGGCTTTCCCGCTTCAGCGGCAGCACGAGGGTGAGCGGGCCGGGCCAGAAGGCTTTGGCGAGCGCCCGCGAGACCGGGTCGAACTCGGCATGCTCTTCGGCCATCGCGAGATCGGCCATATGGCAGATCAGCGGGTTGAAGCGCGGCCGTCCCTTTGTCTCGTAAATGCGGGCGATGGCCAAAGGATTGGTGGCGTCGGCGGCAAGGCCGTAGACGGTCTCCGTCGGGATGGCGATGGCAAAGCCGCCGGCAAGAGCGGCTGAGGCCGCCTCGAGCGCTGCCTGCCTGTCTGCCGTGATATCGATCGTGCGTGCCATGTCCTGCCCGGTACTTGCGACTGCACCCTTTGCGCGTCTGAAAAGACGCGCGGCGCTGTAATTCCGGCAGTCATTAGGCTTTCCGCCGCCCGCGATCAATCGCGTTGTTCATCTATGCATGTCGCCCAAAAGTGTGCAGCGGTTTTGGGACAACGACATGCATCAAGCAAGGACCTAAAGCGCGTCGCGCTTTAGAGTTGCCGGATGATTTCGCGCAGCTGTTCGTTGCGGGCGCCGAGCAGCAGGATGTTGCGGATCGCCGCCTGCGGATCGTGGGTGCGAAAGAGCAGGCCGTTGCCGCGTACCGACCGGTCGATGGTCATCTTTTCCGCGGAGTTCTCGCCAGGTTTGATGGCGACGGCGAAATACATGCGGGAATAACCGACATCGATGCGCTCGAAGAAATTATCGTTCTCGCCGATGTCGGAATAGAAATTCGAGATGTAGAAGGCCCAGCTCACGTCTTCGTAATGAGCGAATTTCGTCCGCGCGGCGGTGACGTGGCAATAGCCGAGATGCGGGCTGTCCTCCAGCGTCCGGTGGAAGATCATCTTCGGAAACTGGATCGAGTGGTGAAAGCCGTTGATGTGCTGATGCGTCTTCTCGCCAGCCACCTGCAGCTTGCGGCCGGTCTTCGCGGCGACCTCGTCATGGGTGAAATACCGCTTTTCCTCGGCCAGCCAATGCCGCCGCTCGCGGGGGATGCGGCCGGTGCGGAGGAATTCGGAATGGGCGGCAATCAGCTGCGGCTCTTGCGATCTGCTCGCATCTTTCGCGTCGAAATAACGGAGTCTGGCCATGGTTCGCGTTCTTCGGTCGGTCGGTGATCATCAGGAGGATAGGACCGTATGCTTAAGGCGATGTTAAAAAATGGCCCCTCAGCCGGCCGGCTGAAGGGCAAATGCCGGCAGATGTCGCAAACGCGACTGACATCGATATCAGGCAGCCGACCTCTTTGCGGAGCGGGTCTTTACGCCATGTCGCAATTGACGATAATTGCCCGGAGAGTCGGGCGATGTCATCGACCGGGATCGGCAGCTTCAAGCCGTGCCGCATCCTGTCGTCAATTTCGAAGCCGATGTCGCATTACAACCAAGCGGCAGGCAGGCTCGGTGATTAAATGACGCCATGAGAGAAGGAAGCGGGCGCGCTTCCGCCGGCCTTCTTGCCGGAAGGCGGCAGCCGGGTGCACGAGGACATGAAGATGGATATTCGCAGCAACGTTTTGCGTCAGCTCAAGAGCCGCCGTGAGGGCTTCAGCCTCGAACAGCCGTTCTATATCGACGAGGATTATTTCCAGCTCGACATGGAGATGATCTATTATCGCGACTGGCTGTTCATCGGCCATGATTGCGAGCTGCCGAAGCCGGGCGCTTATTTCACTGTCCAGATCGGCAGCTATCCTGTCGTCATCGTCCGCGGCCGCGACAACGTCATCCGCGCCTTCCACAACAGCTGCCGCCATCGCGGCTCGCGCGTCTGCACCAAGGAGCACGGCTCCTCCGTGCGCCTCGTCTGTCCCTATCATCAGTGGACCTATGATCTCGAAGGCAAGCTCGCCTTCGCCCGCCACATGGGCGATGATTTCGATAAGACTGGCTTCAACCTGAAGCCCGTCCATTGCGAAATCGTCGCTGGCTATGTCTTCATCTGCCTTGCCAATAACGCCCCGGATTTCCAGCCGGTGCGCGACAAGATCGAACCCTATGTCGCGCCGCACCGGATCAGCGAGAGCAAGGTCGCCTTCCAGAGCACGATCATCGAGAAGGGCAACTGGAAGCTTGTCTGGGAAAACAACCGCGAGTGCTATCACTGCGCCGCCAATCACCCCGAACTCTGCCGCACCTATCCCGAGGCTCCGAGTGTCACCGGCACGGATGGCGGCGCCGACGACCCCGAGATCGCCGGCCATTGGGCGCGCTGCGAGGCAGCCGGCCTGCCGAGCAAGTTCCAGATTTCGCCGGACGGTCAGTTCCGCACCGCCCGCATGCCGCTGATCGAGGATGCAGAGAGCTACACCATGTCGGGCAAGAGCGCGGTCAAGCGCGCGCTTTCCGACGATATCTCGATCAGCCATATCGGCACCATGCTGCTCTTCCATTACCCGACGACGTGGAACCACCTTCTCGGCGACCACGCCATCTCCTTCCGAGTGCTGCCACTCAGCGCCAATGAGACGGCGGTGACGACCAAGTGGCTCGTCCACAAGGATGCCGTCGAAGGTGTGGATTACAATCTCGAGGAACTGACCCACGTCTGGACCGAGACCAACGATCAGGATCGCCGCATTGTCGAGGAAAACGCCTTCGGCATTCGCTCGCCCGCCTATGAGCCCGGCCCCTATTCCGCCTTGCACGAGGGCGGCGTCATGCAGTTCCTCGAATGGTATTCGAACTTCATGGTCAACCGTCTGCAGGGCGACCAGGCGAAAATCTCCGCCGTTGCCTGATAGCGCTTTGCCGCACCGGTTAATGTCCGGTTCAGTTCAACTGATCTAAAAGGGAGAGCAGGCCGGCCCCGGCCGCTTTCGGAACCATTCGGGCGCGAAGACGTTGCTGGGCAGGCGGTGATCGCTGTTGAATGGGAGTTGAAGCAATGATCGGTTTGAGAAACAAGATTGCGACCGCAGTTCTGGCTGCCGCCGTGGTGCTGACGGGCTTCGTGCCGTCCCAGGCAATCCAGATGCCCACCGCCCCGCAGGTGGAAAAATCCTCCGACGTCGAGAGCGTCCAGTACCGCCGCTATTATCGCCCCGGTTACCGTCCCGGCTACCGGCCTGGCTATCGTCCCGGCGCCTATTACCGGCCCGGTTATTACGGCGGCTATCGCGGCTATTCCTATCAGCGTCCGGGCTATCGCCGCTATAACGGCTATTGGTATCCGCTCGCCGCCTTCGGCGCCGGCGCGGTCATCGGCGGCGCTATCGTCGCGCAGCCGCGTTACGTCGCGCCCGCTCCCCGCATGGGTTCGAGCCACGTCGCCTGGTGCGCAAACCGCTACCGGTCCTATCGCGCCTACGACAACACGTTCCAACCCTATAACGGCCCGCGCCAGCAGTGCTATTCGCCGTATTGATAAGTCGTAGGAAGCGCGTTGCGCTTCCAATCGCTAAGTGTCAACGCAGCGTGATGCCATAGGCGCAGCGCCGTTCCATTCGTTGCGTCGGCGGCGAGTTCGGCCGGAACGTAACCCCACCTTCCGTCATCCTCGGCCTTGAGCCGAGGATCCATGCCCTCGGCTGATGGAGGCCAACATGGATCCTCGGGTCGGGCCCGAGGATGACGGAGGGTGGGGTGAGCTTCTGGAGCAAGTACCGCGACGGGTGGGGAATGCGCCTCTCCGACAGTCATGTCGAACCTTCACCCTCAAAGAATATCCACCCGCCTCAATAGCCACCAGGCAAAGGCAATGGAGCCGACGATGAGGACGACGGCGTATTCGGTGCCGTAGTCGCCGACGGCGAAGGGCAGGTTTGCCGTGTTCATGCCGAAGAAGCCGGTCACCAGCGTCGGCGGCAGCAGGAAGGCCGTCATGATCGACAGCAGATAGAGGTGGCGGTTGGTTTCGGAGGATTGTTTCGAATCGATTTCTTCATGCAGCAGGCGTGCCCGGTCCTGCAGCGCGTAGATATCGTGGTCGACCGTTTCCAGCCGGCTCGTCAGCCGCCGCGCCACGTCGTCGAAGCCGAAGGGCATCTCGTCGTCGTCGGCCGCCGCCGCCCGGCGCATCAGCGCCAACACGGTGCGCAGGTGCCGATGCAGCCTGACCACCGTGCGCCGGACCGGCGCCAGGCGCCGGCGCTCGTCGCGCTGCGCACTGTCGTAGACGATATCCTCGATCTGGTTCAGCTCTTCGGTGAGTTCGATGACGATCGCGATCAGCGTGCGCTGGAACTCGATCACCAGCAGTTCGAAGAGATCGACCGGCCGGGAGAATTTGCCCGGGTTTTTCTCGATCAGCGCCCGCGCCCGTTCGACGCTGCGCAGCGGCTGCAGCCTCGTGGTGATGAGGAAGCGGTCGGACATGGCGAAATGCAGCCAGCCGAGATTGTTGGTATCCTGGGCAAAATCGCGCTGGCAATCGACGAGCGTGCCATAGAGCATCTGCTCGTCGACGGTGATGGCCGCATGCGTATCACGCGTCGTCAGCGCCGATTTCGCGTCCTCCGTCAGCCCGTCCAGCGTATCGAGCAAGGCCGGCACGCGGGCGTCGACAAGGTTGAGGTGCAGCCAGTAGAAACAGTTGTCGGCGGTCAGTTCCGCCACCGTCGCACTATTGTTCAGTCGCACCGCCGTCTTTTCACCCGGCGAGAAGCGATAGGCCCAGACGAAACCGGGTATGTTGACGGGCAATGTATCCATTGTTCGCCGGTCCTTTGCGAAGGCGATGTCTTCCCTTAGAGATTGTTCATGACGTCCATTTGTCCAAAGGTGCAAGAGCAAAGCGCCATGTCCGGCGATTTATCGCATGCCGGCCAAGGAAATCGAAATTGACGTTTACGTAAAAATCAATTAGCCCTTGCCTCGGAGGGGCTTGCCCAAGTGCAGGCCGGTCTGCGGAGGAAAAACCATGTACAAGGCGCCCGTCGAAGAAATCGCGTTCACGCTGAAGCATGTAGCGGGCATGGGCGAGGCGATTTCAAAAGGGCTGCTCGGCGATCTCGGCGAAGATCTGGTCGATGCGATCCTCGCTGAGGCGGGACGTTTTGCCACAGAAGAAGTGGCGCCGCTTGCCGAAATCGGCGATCGCCAGGGCGCCCGGCTGATCGATGGCGAGGTCAGGCTGCCGGATGGCTGGCGCGACCTCTATCGCCATTGGATCGCCGGCGGCTGGAATGGCCTGACGGCCCCCGAGGCCTTCGGCGGCCAGGCCCTGCCGCATATGCTGAATGTCGCGGCACTGGAAATGTGGAATTCCGGTTCCATGGCCTTCGCGCTCGCCCCGACGCTGACGATGGGCGCCATCGAAGCCGTCAGCGCCCATGGCAGTGCTGCGCTGAAAGACACATATCTGGAGAAGATGGTCTCCGGCGAATGGACCGGCACCATGAACCTGACGGAGCCGCATGCCGGCTCCGATCTCGGCGTGCTCAAGGCCCGCGCCGAGCGCCGCGATGACGGCAGCTACCGCCTGTTCGGCCAGAAGATCTTCATCACCTGGGGCGAACATGACGCCGCCGACAACATCATCCATCTGGTGCTGGCCCGTCTGCCGGATGCGCCGGCCGGCACCCGCGGCATCTCGCTCTTCCTGGTGCCGAAATTCCTGGTGAACGACGATGGCTCGCTTGGGCCCCGCAACGATCTGTTCTGCCATTCGCTGGAGCACAAGCTCGGCATCCATGGTTCGCCGACCTGCACGATGATCTACGGCGACGGAAAATTCGGTGGTGAAAAGGGCGCTGTCGGATGGCTGGTCGGCGAGGAGAACAAGGGACTGGCCTGCATGTTCACGATGATGAACAATGCCCGCCTTGCCGTCGGCATGCAGGGCGTGGCGATCGCGGAAGCCGCCACCCAGAAGGCGCTCGCCTATGCCAGGGAACGCACGCAGGGCAGGGCGCCGGGCGCAAGCGGCGCCGGTATGAGCCCGATCGTCGAACATCCCGATGTCGCCCGCATGCTCCTCACCATGAAGGCGCTGACTCAAGGCGCGCGCGCCATCTCCTATGCCTGCGCCCATGCGATCGACATGTCGCACCGGGCAGGGGAGACCAGTCGCCACTGGCAGGAGCGCGCCGCTTTGCTGACGCCGATTGCCAAATCCTTTTCGACCGATGCCGGCGTCGACGTCGCCTCGCTCGGCATTCAGGTGCATGGCGGCATGGGTTTCATCGAGGAGACGGGTGCGGCGCGTTATCTTCGCGATGCCCGCATCGCCCCGATCTACGAGGGCACCAACGGCATCCAGGCGATCGACCTCGTCACCCGCAAACTGCCGCTCTCCGGCGGCGATCAGGTGAAGGGCTTCATCGCCGAGCTTAAGCAGATCGCCGACGACGTCCGCCGCTCCAATCTTAATGGTTTCGGCGAGACCGCTGTGAGGCTCGACGCGGCGATCGCCGATCTCGAGCAGGCGACCGCCTGGCTGATAAAGACGCTTGCCGATGACAAGGCCGCCGAGGCGCTCTCCGGTGCCACCCCCTATCAGCGCCTGTTCGGGCTGGTGCTCACCGGCTGTTATCTTGCCAAGGGCGGTCTCGCCGAGAGTGCCGATGGTGCGGCCGAAAACCGCATCGCGCTCTGCCGCTTTGCCGCCGAAAACCTGCTTGCCGAGACCGCCGCCCTGCGCGACCGGGTCGTCAATGGTGCGGCAAGCCTTGCCGCCGCCCGCATCCTGCTTGCCTGAGGAGACCTTATGACCGATCACATCATCGTCGAGCAGCCTTCCGCCCATCCCGGCGTCCAGTCTATCCGCTTCAATCGCCCGGAGAAGAAGAACGCCATCACCCGCGCCATGTACAGGACAATGGCCGATGCGCTGAATGCGGCCAACACAAATCCCGGCATCCGCGCCACCGCTTTGCTCGGCACCGAAGGCTGCTTTTCGGCCGGCAACGACCTGAACGATTTTCTGGCTGCCGCGATGGGTGGCCGCGGCCTGGAGCAGGAGATCCTCGATTTCCTCTATGCGCTGGTGAATGCCGAAAAACCCGTCGTCTCCGGCGTCGACGGTCTGGCGGTCGGCATCGGCACGACGATCCATCTCCTTTGCGACCTGACCATCGCCTCTAGCCGCAGCCAGTTCCGCACACCCTTCGTCGATCTGGCGCTGGTCCCGGAGGCCGGCTCCAGCCTCGTCGCGCCGCGCCTGATGGGGCATCAGCGCGCCTTCGCCCTGCTGGCGGCCGGCGAAGCATTCTCGGCCGAGGAAGCGAGGGAAGCCGGTCTGGTATGGAAGGTCGTCGAGCCAGGCGAGGTCGATTCACTGACGCTTGGCCTCGCCGCGAAGCTCGCGGCCAAGCCGCCGGAAGCGTTGCGTATCTCCCGCGACCTCATTCGCGGCGATCGTGGCGAGATCATCGCCCGCATCGACGAGGAGGCCCGCTATTTCTCCGCGCGGCTGAAAAGTGCCGAGGCGCGGGCGGCCTTCGAAGCCTTCATGCGTCGCTGAGCGCCGCCTGGCATCGCTTCGCGGCGATCGACACCAACACCGGGAGCAAACGGATAGCGACTAGACAGCTGGCACATTAAATACCTCGCCGGCCCTGAGCGGCCGGAACCGTTCCGGGGGAATATCATGCTCGCTCATTGCGTCTTGCAACGCTCTTGCCGGCGCGTCGACCGCTTCATTTGTCAGTTGGAACGTGGCGAAGTGATGCCCGGCCACATAGGCCGCATTTGCCAACTTCATCCCGATCACCGCTTCCTGTGGATTCTGGTGCTGCCCTTTCATGAACCAGCGCGGCTCATAGGCGCCGAAGGGTAAAATGGCCAAGCGAAAGCCGCCATGCTTCTGCTGTGCCGCTTTGTAATTGATGCCGTTGTGAAAGCCCGTATCTCCGACGTGATAAATTTTTCCGGCTGGAGTCGACAAAACGAACGACGCCCAGAGCGCCATCCGGCGATCGGCGGTTCCGCGGGCGGACCAATGGTGTGCAGGCTCCGCATCAATGCTTATTCCGGCGTGCGAAATGTGCTGGCCCCAGTCCATCGATGTCGTCTGTATATCGGGCACCGCACGGCGAATGATCGTGTCATTGCCGAGTGGCGTCACGACACGCGGCCGATGCTTCGCACCCAACCGCCTGAGCGTTGCGATATCGAGATGATCATAATGATTGTGCGACACCAGCACGAGATCAATCGGGGGCAAATCATCGAACGCGATACCCGGTGGGACGACGCGCCTGGGTCCGGCAAAAGCGAGGGGACTCGCGCGCTCTGACCATACCGGGTCGGTGAGGATATTGAGCCCAGCGACCTGCACGAGCATTGTTGCATGACCAACCATGGTCACCCTCAGATCCTCGCCGTCGACGCATGGATCCGGCTTGGCCGCCGGGTATGGACTTGGGACCGACTGAGGCCAGCGCTCACGGCCACCGCCGAATTGCCACCGCAGCAGATCGCGGAAGCCAAGGGGCTCAATACCTTCGGGATTGAAGAAATGTGTGCCGTCGAAGTGATCGGACACTGGGCCGTTATAGTATGGGTTGCGTCTTTTCGTCTTTCCGACAGGCACGCCTATTTCTCCAGCGTCGCCACCACCTCGACATGCGAGGTCCAGAGGAACTGGTCGATCGGCGTCACTTGCGTGATCCGGTAGCCGCCCTCGACGAGGATCGCGAGATCCCGCGCCAGCGTCAGCGGATTGCAGCTAACGGCCACGATCTTCTTCACACCTGAGCGGGCAAGCTCCTGGCACTGGAACTCGGCACCGGCGCGCGGCGGATCGAAGACGACGACGTCATAGGGCTTGAACTCCTGCGTCATCAAAGGACGGCGGAAGAGATCGCGCTTTTCGACGGTGACCGGTTTCAGCCCCTGTGTGTTGCGGGCGGCATGATCGAGAGCTGCGAGCGCCTTTGCTTCGGCTTCGACGGCGTGCACGCGGCCGATCCGCGCCAGCCGCAGCGAAAACGTGCCGGAGCCGGCAAAGAGATCGGCGATCCGCTTCGACTTGCCGGCATGAGCCGTGACCAGCTCCGCCATCGCCTCTTCCGCCGGCTTCGTCGCCTGGGTAAAGCCGCCCGGCGGTGGTGAAACCTGGACGCCGCCGAATTCGACCATCGGCTTCGACGGCTCGACGAGGATTTCGCCGTTCAGCGAAACACGGGCGATGCCGCGCAGGCTGAGCGCGGTCTCGATTGCCTTGCGCCGCTGCGGGTCGGAGAGTTTCTTCACGTCGTCGACGGAGATGTCGAGGCCGGAAAGCGTTTCCAGCACCGCGACGCGGAAGGGTTCGGCGCTGGTCGCGAGCGAAGCAGCAATCGCCCTGATCGCCGGCAGCCGGGCAATGATCCCTGCCGACGAGATCGGACATTCCTCGATGGCGACGATATGGTGGCTTTCGGCCTGGTTGAAACCGATCAGCATGTCCTTCTCGGTCTTGCGTGCCGCAAAGACGACACGCCGGCGTTCGCCCGGCCGGGCCGGAACGATCTCGCCGACCTCCGGCGTCAGCCCCTTGGATTTCAGCGCGTCGATGACCAGCTGGCGCTTGAAGGCGCGGTAGGGCGCATCTGCCATATGCTGCAGCGTGCAGCCGCCGCAGGTGCCGTTGACGCCATCCGGGCCGAAATGCCGGCAGGGCGGCTCCTGCCGGTCGGGCGAGGGTGTCGTGATCGACATGATCGTGCCCTGGCTCTTGACGCGGGCAATCGCCACGGTTTCGCCGGGCAGGGAAAAGGGCACATAGACAGGCCCGCCGGCGCTGCTGGCGATGCCGTCGCCCTGGGCGCCGAGCTTCTCGATCGTGACGGTTTCGGTGCTCACGGCTTCAATCCTGCCAGAAGGAATTCCTGATTGCCGTCGCCGCCGGAAATCGGGGAGGGGATGAGGCCAAGGCTTTTCCAGCCCATGTCCTCGACGAACCAGCGCGCCAGTTCTGCAGCAACGGCGGGAGCAGACGAGGGGTCCTTCAGCATCCCGCCCTTGCCGATCGCCTCGCGCCCGGCCTCGAACTGCGGCTTGACCAGCAAGATCGCGACAGCGCCCGGTTCGGCGATCTCGAGCGCCGGCGCAAGCGCCAGCTTCAGCGTGATGAAGGAGACGTCGGAAACGATGAAGGTGGCGGGATGGTCGATATCCTCTGCCGTCAGGTTGCGGGCGTTGAGGCCCTCCCTGTTGGTCACCCGCGGATCGCCTGATATGCGCGGATGCATCTGCCCATGGCCGACATCGATCGCGGTGACATGCGCGGCACCGCGCTGCAGCAGCACCTCGGTGAAGCCGCCTGTGGAAGCGCCGACATCAAGACAGTGATGGCCGGCGGGATCGAGCCGGAAATGCTCAAGTGCTGCGGCAAGCTTCAGCGCGGCGCGCGAGACATAGTCCTGCGCCGGATCGTCGATCTCGATTGCCGCGTCTGCGCCAAACAGCGCGCCGGCCTTCGTGACCACCTGGCCGCCGATCTTGACGGTGCCGCGCTGCACGGCGTCGCGGGCGCGTGAACGGCTGGCAAAGAGGCCGAGGGAGACGAGAAGCTGGTCGAGGCGTTGGGTGTTTTGATCTGACATCGGCTGTGCATGACCGGCAAAGCCGCCGGTTGCAAGCATTTTGTTCCCAAGACCGTCATTGACCCTCAAAAGCTTTCGGCGATAATCCTGCCGCGGCGATCGCGGGGCGTGCCGCAGACACGGGGGTGTTCCATGCTGAAGCTCTTCACTCTGATTGTCGCGGCAGTGATCGCGTCGCCCGCGCTCGCGAACGACACTATGGCCGAGGTCAAGACCGGCGGGCTGATCTTTGCCCAATCCGACGATGTCAGCATGGCGGAAGAGGATCTTTTCATCTCCGCTTCGGAAGTGCGTGTCGACTACGTCTTTGAGAACAGCTCCGACAAGGATGTCGAAAGCCTGGTCGCCTTTCCGATGCCTGACATATCAGGCCAGGTGGACAACAATTCCGCCATCTCCGATTATGACAGCGATAATTTCCTGCATTTCTCCACCGTGCAGGACGGCAGTCCGATCACCGCCAAGCTGCAGCAGCGCGTCGTCTCGCTCGGCATCGACGTGACCGACGAGTTCGCCAAGCAGGGCATTCCCGTCCTGCCCTACAGCCAGAAGACGACTGAGGCGCTCGCCAAACTTCCCGAAACCGTCCGCAAGGACTGGATCGCCCGCGGCTTGATCTATCCCATGGGCGCCGGCGATGCCAAGGTCGATCTCGTGCCGCTCTGGACGCTGCGCTCGACCTATTGGTGGCGCACCACCTTCCCGGCGAAGAAAAAGGTCAGCGTCGAGCATCGTTACAAGCCGGCCGTCGGCGGCACCGTCGCCATCAGCTTTCTCGAAGGTGGTGAGCCGAAGGGTGAGCGCTTCGAGGAATATTCCCGCAAATACTGCCTCGACGGAGATTTCGTCAGGGTTGCCCAGCAGCGTGCGCGGGAAGCCGAGGCCGGAGGCGCCAACTATACCGAAAGCTGGATCTCCTATGTGCTGTCGACCGGCGCCAACTGGGCGGGACCGATCAAGCGCTTCCAGCTGACGATCGACAAGGGCAAGCCCGGCAGCCTCATCAGCTTCTGCGGCAGCAATGTTCAGAAGATCGGTCCGACGACCTTCCGGATGACGGCCGAGGATTTCGATCCTGCGAAGGATTTCGACATCCTGATCCTCAATCCTCCAGAAACGGCACAATAATCCTCAGGCTTGGCCGCTGTTGCGCCGCACAAATTTAAACAAATTTAAAGCCTGGCCGGATAGGTTCGGCGTGATTGTAGCGGTTCATCCAAGCCGCTCGGCGCCATGACGGCGCAAGCGTTTCCACGCCGATCATGTTCTCAGCTTCAAACATCCCGGCGGTTGCGTCTCGTGCGACCTGCCTCGCCGCGTCGACTGTCGTCAGGAGAAATCACCGATGTCCGCCAAAAACATATCCTTGAACGGTAAGCTTGCGGCCACGTTCGCAGCCCTCATTCTCATTTTCGTCGCCGTTTCCGCTTTCGTCTATTCCAAGGCGACGGCGTCTGCGGCCGCGTCTGCCGAGCAGGAAAAGTCCGAGCTGCTCGTCAACCAGATCGACGATGCGCTGCAGGCGATGCTCGAGCAGGCCGTCAACCTGCGCGGCTTCATCCTCTTCCGCAGCGACAGCACCTATGGCGATGTCTTCGCCAACCGCGAGCGCATGCTGAAGGCGATTGCCGCCGCCAAGCAGACGGCGGCCGGCGAGCCGCAGCTGGTCGAGATGATCGACGGCATGCAGAAGGCTGCCGATCTCTATTTCCATGAACTTGCCGAGCCGCAGACCAAGGCGCGCAAGGAAACCGACATGCCGATCGAAGAGGTCGTCAAGATCGGCGTCAACGCCACCAAGGGCCAGCTCGACGGGTTCCGCCAGGCCTCGGCCAAGATCAAGGCCACCGCGCGTGAAAAGTCGGAAGCGCTGGCCGCGATCCGCGCCGATGCCAACAGCCATCTGAAGACGACGCTGCTTGCCGGCGGCATCGTCGCCTCGCTTGCCGCCGCCATGCTTGCTTGGCTGATGTCGCGCACGATCGTCCGCCCGGTCGTCGGCATGACGAGCGCCATGGATCGCCTCGCCGGCGGTCAGAACGATATCGAGGTTCCGGCGACCGACCGCGGCGACGAAATCGGCCGCATGGCTCAGTCCGTCCTGGTCTTCAAGCAGGCGGCGATCGAGAAGCTGCGCCTTGCCGGCGAAACAGACCGCATGCGCGACGACGCCGAGCGCCAGCGCCGGGCAGGCGACGAGCAGAAGGCGCGCGAGGAAGGCGAGATCCGCTATGCCATCGACGCCTTGGCAGGCGGCCTTGCCGAGCTTGCCAACGGCGATATGGCCGGTCGTATCCAGACGCCGTTCGCCTCGCAATATGACAGCCTGCGCAACGACTTCAACCATGCCGTCGAAAAGCTGCAGGCAGCACTGCAATCGGTCGGCCGCAACGCCTCGGCGATCAATGCCGGCGCTGGCGAAATCCGCTCGGCCGCCGACGATCTTGCCCACCGCACCGAGCAGCAGGCTGCCGCCGTCGAACAGACCGCAGCAGCGCTTGAAGAAGTGACGACCACCGTCCGCGACAGCGCCAAGCGCGCCGAGGATGTCGGCAATCTCGTCGAGCGCGCTCGCCTCGGCGCCGAAAAGTCAGGCGAAGTCGTCCGCAAGGCCGTCTCCGCCATGCAGCAGATCGAGAAGTCCTCGGGCGAAATCTCCAACATCATCGGCGTCATCGACGACATCGCCTTCCAGACCAACCTATTGGCCTTGAACGCAGGCGTCGAAGCCGCCCGCGCCGGCGATGCCGGCAAGGGCTTTGCGGTCGTCGCCCAGGAAGTGCGCGAGCTGGCCCAGCGCTCGGCCAAGGCGGCCAAGGAGATCAAGGCGCTGATCACCACCTCCGGCGAACAAGTCGTTGCCGGCGTCGGCCTCGTCGGCGAGACCGGCAAGGCGCTGGAGGTCATCGTCTCCGAGGTGCAGGAGATCAACCACCACGTCAGCGCCATCGTCACCGCCACGCGCGAACAGTCGATCGGCCTGCAGGAGATCAACACCGCCGTCAACAACATGGACCAGGGCACGCAGCAGAACGCTGCCATGGTCGAGGAGCAGACCGCGGCCAGCCATGCGCTCGCCCAGGAGGCAAACGCCCTCGAAGAACTGCTGCGCCAGTTCAAGCTCGGCCAGGTGGCCCCGGCGCCGCGCGCAAGCGTTGCCGGCACCAACGCCCGCCCGGTCGCCTCCCCGGCCCACGCTTTGACCCGCACCGTCGCCAAGGCTTTCGGCGGAAGACAGGCGAGTGCTGCGGCCGTGAAGGAAGACTGGACGGAATTCTGAGAGGCAGCCTTTTTAGGGAAGGGACGTTAAATCAAGAGGGCGGTGCAGCGATGCGCCGCCTTTTTTATTGAGAGGACCTGCCGTGCGGCCCCTCATCCGCCTGCCGGCACCTTCTCCCCGGGGGGAGAAGAGATTCGCGGCGACGTCTCGACTCCCTCTTCTCCCCTCGGGGGTCCGAAGGACGGGTCGAGACCCGTAGCTCGACCCCGGCCGGGTGCCCGTAGGGCGGATGAGGGGGCCACACGGCATGCCCTCACCCAAATCCTATCCCGCAACCCCAACCGCAACACCACGTCCCAGCGCCTTGAACACCGTCGAAACGATGCCGGCGCGGTCGAGGCCGGCGTGGGCGTTCATGGCTTCGGGCTTGGCCTGTTCCATCCAGATGTCGGGCATCACCAGCGAGCGCAGCTTCAGACCGTTGTCGAGCAGGCCTTCGGTGGCGAGGAAATGCATCACATGGCTGCCGAAGCCGCCGATCGAGCCTTCCTCGACGGTGATCACGATCTCATGGTGGCGGGCAAGCTGGCGGATCAGGTCGTGGTCAAGCGGCTTGGCGAAGCGCGCATCGGCGACCGTCGTCGAAAGCCCGGCGGCGTCGAGATCCTCGGCGGCCAGCAGACAATCGGCAAGCCGGGTGCCGAACGAGAGCAGGGCAACCTTGGTGCCTTCCTTGACGATGCGGCCCTTGCCGATCTGCAGGATTTCGCCGCGTGCCGGCATGTCGACGCCGACACCTTCGCCGCGCGGATAGCGGAACGAGATCGGCCCGCCATCATAGGCGACAGCCGTGCGCACCATGTGCTTGAGTTCGGCCTCGTCGGCCGCCGCCATCACCACGAAGCCGGGCAGGGTGGTGAGGAAGGCCGTGTCGAAGGAGCCGGCATGCGTCGGCCCGTCGGCGCCGACGAAGCCGGCACGGTCGATCGGGAAACGCACCGGCAGTCCCTGGATCGCCACGTCGTGCACGACCTGGTCGTAGGCGCGCTGCAGGAAGGTGGAATAGAGGGCGGCGAATGGCTTGTAGCCTTCTGCGGCAAGGCCGGCGGCGAAGGTCACGGCATGCTGTTCGGCAATACCGACGTCGAAACAGCGCGACGGAAAGGCTTCGGCGAGCTTGTCGAGGCCGGTACCATTCGGCATGGCGGCGGTGATGCCGACGATCTTGTCGTCGAGTGTGGCTTCCTGCACCAGCGCTTCGGCAAAGACGCTGGTATAGCTCGGCGCATTCGGCTTGACCCTTGCCTGGGCCCCGGTGATGACGTCGAACTTGTTGACGCCGTGATATTTGTCGGCTGCGGCTTCCGCCGGCGGATAGCCCTTGCCCTTCTGGGTGACGACATGGATCAGCACCGGCCCGCGCCCATTGTCGCGCACGTTGCGCAACACGGGCAGCAGGTGGTCGAAGGAGTGCCCGTCGATCGGGCCGATATGATAGAAGCCCATCTCCTCGAACATCGTGCCGCCGGTGACATAGCCGCGCGCATGCTCGACGGCGCGAGTGATCGCCCGGTCGATGTTCTTGCCGAGATAGGCCGTCAGCTTCTTGCCGAAGTCACGGAATCCCATATAGGTGCGACCCGAGGCAAGGCGCGCGAGATAGGCGCTCATGGCGCCCGTCGGCGGCGCGATCGACATATCGTTGTCGTTGAGGATGACGATGAGGCGCGCATCGAGTGCGCCGGCATTGTTCAGCGCCTCATAGGCCATGCCGGCCGACATCGCCCCGTCGCCGATGACGGCGATGACGCGGCGGTCTGATTTGTCGAGGTCGGCGGCAATCGCCATGCCGAGGCCGGCCGAGATCGAGGTCGAGGAATGCGCTGCACCGAAGGGATCGTATTCGCTCTCCGCCCGGCGGGTGAAGCCGGACAGCCCGTCTTCCTGGCGCAGCGTCCGGATGCGGTCGCGCCGGCCGGTGAGAATCTTGTGCGGATAACATTGATGGCCGACGTCGAAGATCAGCCGATCATCAGGTGTGTCGAAGACGCTGTGGATGGCGATCGTCAACTCGACGACGCCGAGACCGGCGCCGAGATGGCCGCCGGTGCGCGACACCGCATCGATCATTTCGTCCCGGACTTCGCGGGCAAGCTGCGGCAGGTCGCGATCCTCGAGCTTGCGCAGGTCGGCGGGATAGATGACCTGGTCGAGCAGGGGGGTCTTCGGCAGTTGTGTCACGGGCGGGCGCTCTTTCTTGCTTTTCCTTGTTCCGCTTTATTCGATTAGATTGCGGCAAAACAAGTGCATTTCAGGAACCGAAGGTTTTCACCTTAGAGCATGATGCCGAAAAGTGTGAGCGGTTTTCGGGCAACATCATGCTCCCACTATTAAAGCATGATGCCGAAAAGTGTGAGCGGTTTTCGGCGGATATCACCCTCTATTTCTTCGATCCGGAGCATTCGGATCAGGGGTTCAGCCTTCCGGCAAAGGCACGAATTCCTCTTCGTCACCGGGAACGATATCGAAGCGGCCGGTGCGCCATTCCTCCTTGGCCTGTTCGATCCGCTCCTTTGAGGAGGAGACGAAATTCCACCAGATATAACGTTTCGAATTCAGCGCCGCCCCTCCGAAGAGCATCAGGTGGCAGCCATCGCGGCCGGCTTCCAGCGTGATCGCATCGCCTGGCCGGAAGACCAGCAACTGGTCGGCGGCGAAGCGGTCGCCTGATATGACGACCTCGCCCGACAGCACATAGATGGCGCGCTCTTCATGCGCCGCGCCGAAGGGAAATTTGGCGCCCGCCTGCAGGTCGAGATCGATATAGAGCGTGTCAGAGAAAACGCCGACCGGCGATGTCATGCCTTCGAACGAACCGATGACCACCCGCCCGCGCACGCCGCTCGTCTCGATCAGCGGCATGGCGGATTTTTCCGTGTGGGCGAAGGCGGGATCGATCTCCTCCTTGTCATCGGGCAGCGCCAGCCAGGTCTGCAGCCCCGACATCAGCAGCGGATGGCCACGCAGATTTTCGGGCGTGCGCTCGGAATGGACGATGCCGCGGCCGGCCGTCATCAGGTTGATATCGCCGGGACGGATGACCTTTTCGGTGCCGAGGCTGTCGCGATGGCGGATCTCGCCGTCGAACAGATAGGTGACTGTCGACAGTCCGATATGCGGATGCGGCTTGACGTCGAGCGCCTCGTCCGGCTTCAGGATCGCCGGCCCCATGCGGTCGAAGAAGATGAACGGCCCGACCAGCCGCCGCTGCCGGCTGGGCAGCGCGCGGCGCACCTGAAAACCGCCGATATCGCTGGTGCGCGGGATGATCAGGTTCTCGATCGCATCGCAGGCGAAGGCATCGCCGGGCAGGGGGTCTTTACCGGGAAAGAAGGACATGGGGATCTCCGATCGCTACAGTGCCGAGCGTCATCGCCCACAGATAGCGCCTGGAGGGCCGCGCGTCCAATCGGACGCGCTTAAGGACGCTCCAACACTTGAAAGCGCGCCGCGCGTCCAATCAGACGCGTAAGGACGCTCAGCCCTGAAAGTTCGCCGTGCGTCCAATCGGACACGCGTCGGGGCTCAGATCGCGGTAAAACCATTGTCGACGAAGAGATGGGCGCCATTGACGAAGCTCGATTCGTCGCTGGCGAGGTAAAGCGCGGCCCGCGCAACGTCTTCGGGCTCGCCTATCCGTCCCTGCTGCGCGGCAATGGCGGCATCCGAAACGTCGACGCCGAGCGCCTGCAGGTCGGCCACCTCGCGCAGGCCATGCGGCGTGCGGATGAAGCCGGGGCAGACGGCGTTGCAGCGGATGTTGCGATCGCGGAATTCCACCGCGATGGCGCGGGCAAACATATGCACCGCCCCCTTGGTCGTGTCGTATAGCACTTCCATCGGCGTGGCGGCGACCGCCGAGATCGACGAGGTGCAGACGATCGACCCGCCGCCGCTCGCAATCATCTTCGGCAGCACCGCCTTGGTCATCAGGAACATCGAGCGCACGTTGACGGCATGCAGCCAGTCCCATTCCTCGACGGTCGTTTCCAGAAAAGGTTTGATGACGATCGTGCCGGCGTGATTGAAGAGCACGGTCACTGCGCCGTAGCGTTCTTCGACGCCTGCGACGGCGGCATTGACGGCGGATTCGTCCGAGACATCGGCCGTCCAGCAGTCGGCCTCGCCGCCGGCATCACGGATCGCTTGGACTGTCTCGGCCGCCGCCTGGCCATTGCGGTCGATGATCGCAACACGCGCGCCTTCCGCTGCAAAAAGCTTCGAGGCGGCACCGCCCATGCCGGTCGCGCCGCCCGAGATAATGGCGACCTTGCCCTTCAATCTGTCCGTCATTTTTCCGTCCCCTCATCGTTTTGCAAGGGGATCATAGATCGGCCGGAAGCCGATAGCCAAGCGTCTTCGAAAGGGAGTTTGCTGTCTCAGGCGCCGTCCAGCGGCTCGACGCCCTGCGGCTTGCCGGCGCGGTCGAGCCGGATCTTCTCGATGCGGTTTTCGGCGGCCGAAAGCAGCGTCTCGCAATGTTTCTTCAGCGCTTCGCCGCGCTCGTAGATCTCGATCGATTCATCCAGCGCCACATCGCCGCGTTCCAGCCGGGCGACGATGCTTTCGAGTTCGGCGACCGCCTTTTCGAAGGAAAGGCCGGACACCTCCGGCTTGGCGCTGTCAGTCATTCTCAACCCTTCATCATTCTCAGAATATGCATGCCCGCCGATTCGGCGAGTCCCTCGAGATCATAACCGCCTTCGAGCAGGCTGACGACCCGGTTCTTCGCGTGCCGGTCCGCGAGTTCCAGCACACGCCCGGTCGCCCAGTCGAAATCCTCACCCGTCAGATTGATCTGCGCTAAGGGATCGCGGTGATGCGCGTCGAAGCCGGCGGAGATGATGATGAGATCCGGCCGGAAATCGTCAAGGGCGGGCAGGACGCGCGATTTGAACGCCTCGCGGAAATGGTCGCTGCCGACATTCGGCGACAGCGGCGCATTGACGATGGTGTTGTGCTTGCCCTTTTCATCCTTGGCCCCGGTGCCGGGATAGAGCGGCATCTGATGCGTCGAGCAGAACAGCACCGAAGGATCGTCCCAGAAGATATCCTGCGTGCCGTTGCCGTGATGCACGTCCCAGTCGACGATGGCGATGCGCTCGGCGCCGTGCGTCTTCTGCGCATGGCGGGCGGCGATCGCCGCATTGTTGAAGAAACAGAAGCCCATCGCCGTCATCTTCTCGGCATGGTGCCCCGGCGGCCGGGCTGCGACGAAGACATTGTCGGCCCGGCCGGTAAAGACGTCGTCCACCGCCGCCATCGCCCCGCCAATGCCGGTCAGCGCCGCCTGCAGGCTTTTGCTGCTGGCATAGGTATCGGCTTCGATCTGATTGATCTCCCCCTCTTCCTCGGGGATCTCCCGCATGACGGCGGTCAGATGCTCCTCCGGATGGGCAAGCAGCACCGCATCCTCGTTCGCCTGCGGCGCCTGCCGGCGCTCCAGTCGCTCGAAATTCGGATGTTCCAGCGCGACATTGATGGCGCGGATCCTGTCCGATCGCTCCGGATGGCCGGCGGGGGTCACATGTTCCAGGAAGATCGGGTGTTCATAAAGACGGGTGCTCATGAAGACACTCTATCGGTCGCTTATGTCATGTGCCACAGCAGATGGGGCATCGCCTGACGATTTCAACAAGTGCTCTTGCCGCGCGCCTTCCGACCGTTGGCCTACTACACTGCTTCATTTCGCCGTTTCCGTCGAGCCGGTCCATTGCAGCGGCGCCGCATCTTTTAAGACGTACAAAGGATACTGTAACACTTTGAACTATTGCGTAATTTTATCCTTAAGCCGGTTCCGGTATAAGCAATTATGCAGTAATGTTGTCATGGGGAACTCAGTAGGGCAGATCTGTTGATGAGTCAGTCGAAACGCCCGGATGTGGCGGAAATACGCGTGCCGTTTCGCGATGTCGATATGAACGGCCAGATGTTTCTGGCCTCCTATATTTCCTATGCCGAATCCGTCCTGGCGGGCTTCTGGTCGTCGCGGCCCGATGTCGATGACGAACCCGTCTATAGCCCCAGCAAGGTTTCCTGCATGCTTCACCGTCCGCTGCACTATGACGAGCCGGCAACCTTCACCGCCACCGTCGACAAGATCGGCATGCATTCCATCGGCTTCCTCGTTTCGATCGACACCGGGGAGGAGCGTGCCGCCGAGGTCGAGATCATCTGGCAGGCCCGCACCCGCGAGGACCAGTTGCCCGCCTCGCTGCCGGAGGAAACGCGCGACTGGCTTTATCGGTTTTTGGATTAGCGTTGTGCGGACGGCGGACGCTTTGTGAAATGGATTTCGCTGCTTATGTCACGCCATCCAATCACCTGGCCGCCATGCTGGCGACCAGATCGCTAAACCTCTCTCCCTGAATGCCGACATGCGTCCGCAGCAGGCGGCGGGCTTCATCGCCGTCTCCGGCAAAGATCGCGTCGACGATGGCGCAGTGTTCTGAGAAGGAGGTCGACAGGCGGTTGCGCACGCGCAGCTGGAGGCGGCGATAGGGTCTGAGGCGGCGGTGCAATTGCAGACATTGCTCCTCCAGGAACTCGCTGCGGCCGGCTGCGTAGATGGCCTTATGGAATTCCTCATTGTCGTAATAATAGGCATCGCTGTCACCGGCCGCGGCCGATTGCTCGCAGCGGCTGTGGGTCGCCGTGATCGCTTCCCTGGAGGCCTTGTCCAGCCGTCGTGCGGCGAGCGATCCGGCCAGGCCCTCCAGCTCGGCCATCACCTCGAACATCTCATAGACGCGATGCGGCCCCGGATCGATGACGATGGCGCCTCTGCGCGGCCGAATTTCGATGAGGCCGATCGCATCGAGCTGCATCAGCGCCTCGCGCACCGGTGTGCGGGAGACCCCGAAACGCGTCGCAAGCACCATTTCGTCGAGCCGCTCACCGGGGGAGAACTCGTTGGAAAGAATTGAGTTTTCAATCTCATCACGAAGCCATCGGCCGACATTCTCGGACATTCGTCTCACTTCCATCATACACAAACGCAATTCTTGTATACACGATCATTGACCTCGTGTACGAAGAGTGGCATTCTACATACTACCGGTGAAACCCGACAATGGGAAGCAGCCGTCAAAGCAGCCCGCGAAACCAGCCGGCCCAACAGAAGAGACCAGCCAAAGAGAGGAGAACGGCATGTCTGAGGCTTCCTTCTTCACCGACATGCTGCAGAGCATCACCGATCGCGGACGCCAGCTTCTGTTTTCCGGCTCGCGCGCCACGCAGGTCGCAGCCAAGGCCGATCTCCAGACACTCTGTGAAATGCTGCTATCGAGCCGGGGCGAAGCCTCGGGCATGGCGCTTGCCGCCGAGATCCTCGATCGCTGGGGCGCGCTCGAAAGCGAAGGCGCGCAGGCATTCCTCGATATGCTGCATGAAAAGTTCGGACCCGACACGGCCAGGCTCGACCAGGCGATCGAAAACTACCGCACCGATAAAAGCTCTGCTGCGGTCATTGCTCTCCACCAGGCAGCCGAGCCGCGGCGACAGGAGCTTCTGCGCCGATTGAACCACGCGCCGAACGGCACCGCCAAGCTTGTCCGGATGCGTGAGCAGCTGCTTGCATCCAAAGACCAATCCGAAGGTTATCGCGCGCTTGACGCCGACTTCACGCATCTGTTCGGCTCCTGGTTCAATCGCGGCTTCCTGACGCTGCGCCCCATCGACTGGACGACGCCGGCTTACATTCTTGAAAAGATCATCAAATACGAGGCCGTGCACGAGATCGCCGGCTGGGAAGAATTGCGCCGTCGTTTGGCGCCGGCCGACCGCCGATGCTTTGCCTTCTTCCACCCCCGGCTGGTTGACGAGCCGCTGGTGTTCGTCGAGGTGGCGCTGACACGATCGGTGCCGAGCGCGATCGGCGATGTGCTGGTCGAGGGGAGGGAGCAGATCAATGCCGACGAGGCGACGACGGCTGTCTTCTATTCGATCTCCAACTGCCAGGATGGTTTGCGGGGAATCTCGTTCGGCAACTTCCTGATCAAGCAGGTTGTGGAAGACCTGCGCAGAGACCTGCCCGGCCTCAAGAATTTCGTCACGCTGTCGCCCGTTCCAGGCTTTGCCCGTTGGCTTGCCAAGGCGCGTGCCTCGACCGCCGACCTGTTGCTGCCGGAAGCGGCCCGCGAAACGCTGATGCTGCTGGACGATCCGAGCTGGCCTGACAACGAGAAGACGGCGACGGAAGTGGAGCGCGTGCTGCTGCCGCTTGCGGCGCGCTATTTCCTGACGGAACGGACGCCGGAGGGCCGCCCCGTCGATCCTGTCGCCCGCTTCCATCTCGGCAACGGCGCTCGACTGGAAAGACTGAATTTTCTCGGTGACCGCTCGGCCAAGGCGATGCAGCAGGCCCACGGCCTGATGGTCAACTACCTCTACAAGCTGGACGACATCGTGGCCAACCATGAGGCTCTGGCGCAGCGCGGCGAAGTGATTGCCTCGCCTGCCGTCAAAAGCTTGCTCAGCCAGAACGACGAAAGCCGCCGCGGTGGCAATGGCCAGCAAGGCTCCCGGCCATTCCAACAAATAGTGAACTCAACGCTTGGAGGAGGGCGAAAGTGAGCAACCATCTTTTCGACGCCATGCGGACGGCCGCGCCCGGTGACGCACCGTTCATCCGGATCGATAGTAATCGCACATGGACCTATGATGACGCGCTCGCTCTTTCCGGCCGCATTGCCGGCGCGATGGACACGCTCGGCATTCGCCCCGGCGACCGGGTGGCGGTGCAAGTCGAGAAAAGTCCCGAGGCACTGATCCTCTATCTCGCCTGTCTTCGAACCGGCGCGATCTACCTGCCGCTCAACACCGCCTATACGCTGGCTGAGCTCGATTATTTTATCGGCGATGCGGAGCCGCGTTTGGTGGTTGTTGCGCCGGCTGCCCGGGAAGGCGTGGAGACGATCGCCAAGCCCCACGGCGCCATCGTCGAAACGCTCGATGCCGATGGCAGCGGCTCGTTGCTGGATCTGGCGCGCGACGAGCCGGCCGACTTTGTCGATGCCTCGCGTTCTGCCGATGATCTGGCTGCGATCCTCTACACGTCGGGAACGACCGGACGCTCCAAGGGGGCGATGCTCACGCATGGGAACCTGCTCTCGAACGCCCTGACCTTGCGAGACTATTGGCGCGTCACATCAGGCGATCGGCTGATCCATGCCTTGCCGATCTTCCACACGCATGGGCTGTTCGTCGCCACGAATGTCACACTGCTCGCCGGCGCCTCGATGTTCCTGCTGTCGAAGTTCGACGCCGACGAGGTCGTTTCACTGATGCCGCAGGCAACGATGCTGATGGGCGTGCCGACCTTCTACGTGCGCCTTCTGCAAAGTCCGCGCCTCGACGAGCAAGCGGTTGCCAGCATCCGCCTCTTCATTTCCGGTTCGGCTCCGCTGCTTGCCGAAACCCATACCGAGTTCCAGGCTCGCACCGGTCACGCCATTCTTGAGCGCTACGGCATGACGGAAACCAATATGAACACGTCGAACCCCTATGAGGGGAAACGCATTGCCGGAACGGTCGGCTTCCCGCTGCCTGATGTGACGGTGCGCGTCACCGATCCCGCCAGCGGGCTCGCGCTGCCGCCTGAAGAAACGGGAATGATCGAGATCAAAGGGCCGAACGTCTTCAAGGGCTATTGGCGCATGCCGGAAAAGACGGCGGCGGAGTTTACGGCAGATGGATTCTTCATCAGCGGCGATCTCGGCAAGATCGACCGGGACGGTTATGTCCACATCGTCGGCCGCGGCAAGGATCTGGTGATTTCGGGTGGATACAACATCTATCCGAAAGAGGTCGAAGGCGAGATCGACCAGATCGAGGGTGTGGTCGAAAGCGCTGTCATCGGCGTGCCGCATCCCGATTTCGGAGAAGGCGTGACCGCCGTCGTCGTATGCAAGCCCGGCGCAGTCCTCGATGAAAAGACCATCGTCAGCGCCCTCCAGCAACGTCTCGCCCGCTACAAACAACCCAAGCGCATCATCTTTGCCAACGACCTGCCGCGCAACACGATGGGCAAGGTTCAGAAAAACATCCTGCGGCAGCAATACGCCGATCTTTACACCAGGACGTAAGAGGACCGCGGCCTCTGGGAGGAGGGTGCGCCGACAATCGCATCGATCTTGAACACAACAACCACGGCGCTGGAGGCGTCGGAGGGAGGGGAATCATGGGTATTGAATTACTGGCCATAGGCCTGCTGGTCGCCATGTTCATCATTGCGACGATCCAGCCGATCAACATGGGTGCGCTCGCCTTTGCCGGCGCCTTCGTGCTCGGCTCGATGATCATCGGGATGAAAACCAGCGATATTTTCGCCGGCTTTCCGAGTGATCTGTTCCTGACGCTCGTCGCCGTCACTTACCTCTTCGCCATAGCGCAGATCAACGGCACGATTGACTGGCTCGTCGAATGTGCGGTCCGCCTGGTGCGCGGGCGGATCGGCTTGATTCCCTGGGTGATGTTCCTGGTCGCCGCCATCATTACCGGTTTCGGTGCTCTTGGGCCTGCCGCGGTCGCCATTCTCGCACCCGTCGCGTTGAGCTTTGCCGTGCAGTACCGCATTCACCCTGTCATGATGGGTCTGATGGTGATCCACGGCGCGCAGGCGGGCGGATTTTCGCCGATCAGCATCTATGGCGGAATCACCAACCAGATCGTTGCGAAGGCCGGCCTGCCTTTTGCGCCGACCTCGCTGTTTCTCTCCAGCTTCTTCTTCAACCTGGCGATCGCGGTGCTGGTCTTCTTCATTTTCGGCGGCGCCAGGGTGATGAAGCAGGACGCCACATCGCTTGGCCCTTTGCCCGAACTCCATCCCGAGGGTGTATCGGCGTCGATCAGAGGTCACGGCGGCACGCCGGCAAAACCGATCAGAGAGCATGCCTATGGCACGGCGGCTGATACCGCGACGACATTGCGCCTGAACAATGAGAGAATTACCACCTTGATCGGCCTGACGGCGCTCGGTATCGGCGCCCTGGTTTTCAAGTTCAACGTCGGCCTCGTCGCCATGACCGTGGCTGTCGCCTTGGCGCTACTGTCACCGAAGACCCAGAAGGCAGCAATCGACAAGGTCAGCTGGTCGACCGTACTGCTGATTGCCGGCATCATCACCTATGTCGGCGTCATGGAGAAGGCCGGGACGGTCGACTACGTGGCGAACGGCATATCCAGTCTCGGCATGCCGCTGCTGGTGGCGCTCCTGCTTTGCTTTACCGGCGCCATCGTCTCGGCCTTTGCCTCCTCGACCGCGCTGCTCGGCGCGATCATCCCGCTCGCCGTTCCATTCCTCCTGCAAGGACATGTCAGCGCCATCGGCGTGGTCGCGGCGATCGCGATCTCGACGACGATCGTCGATACCAGCCCATTCTCCACCAATGGCGCGCTAGTCGTCGCCAATGCACCGGATGACAGCCGTGAGCAGGTGCTGCGACAGTTACTGATCTACAGCGCCCTGATCGCGATCATCGGCCCGATCGTCGCCTGGTTGGTGTTCGTGGTGCCCGGGCTGGTGTGACGGCTGGCAACGAGCGCGCTTGTCCGAAACCGCCCTTAGTGTTAAGAAAATTGCATGGACAATACCGTGATCAGCACTTTCGTGATGATGATGCCGCGCTCATAGCGTGGCGGGTTTCGTGCGTCCAGAATGCACCAGCGACCGCCCTCGAGGCGGTCTTTTCATGGGTCGATCCGTCTCGCGGGGCAAACAGCCTTCGAAAGGAAACACCGATGAACAAGATCTACATCACCACCTCGATCCCCTATGTGAATGCCGCGCCGCATGTGGGCTTTGCCCTCGAACTGGTCCAGGCCGATGCCTATGCCCGCCATTTTCGCCTTCTCGGCTACGACGTCAGGTTCCAGTGCGGAACCGACGACAACAGCCTGAAGAATGTCCGTTCGGCGGAAGCCGCGGGAGTGCCGGTCAAGGACTTCGTGAACGCGAACGCCGACAGGTTCGAGCGCCTCGGCGGCCTGCTCGATATCTCCAACGAGGAATTCGTCCGCACCTCCCGCGATCCAAGGCATATCGCCTGCGTCCATGCCTTGTGGAGGGCATGCGCCGGCAATGGCGACCTCTATCGCAAGGCATATGAGGGTCTCTATTGCGTCGGTTGCGAGCAATTCTACGAGCCGTCGGAACTCGATGATGGGCGCTGCCCGGAACATGGGCTTGCCCTTGAGACCATCCGCGAGGAGAACTGGTTCTTCCGTCTCTCGCGATATGGCGACCGGCTGCTTGAGCTCGTCGAGACCGGCGAGCTTCGGATCGTCCCGGCTCATCGGCGAAATGAAATCCTTGCCCTGCTTCGGCGTGGCCTGACCGACATCAGCGTGTCGCGCAGTGCGGAGCGGGCGCGCGGCTGGGGAGTTCCCGTGCCCGATGGGGATGAGGTCGTCTATGTCTGGTTCGATGCCCTGGCGAACTATCTCACTGGTCTCGGCCACGGGTCCGATCCGACCCTGCTGCAGCACTATTGGAACGGCGGCCAACGCATCCATGTCGTCGGCAAGGGCATCTCCAAGTTCCACGCCATCTACTGGCCGGCCATCCTCTTGTCCGCAGGTCTGCCGCCGCCATCGTCGATCCTCGTGCACGGCTACGTCACGGTAGACGGCCGGAAGATCGGCAAGTCGGCCGGCAACGGCATCGATCCGGAACGCATCATCCAATCCTACGCAACGCCGGACGCACTGCGATATTACCTGCTCCGGCATATACGCTCGGGAGACGATGGCGACTTCTCCGGCGAACGTCTCGAAGCCGCGTGGTCGGGCGAGCTCGCCGGGCAGCTCGGAAATCTCGCCAACCGGGTGCTTGCGCTTCTGTCCACGTCATTCGGCGGCATCGTTCCGCCTGTGCCCGACAGCGCGTTCGTGGACCAGGCTGCCCGCCTTCCGGGGAAGGTGGCTGAAGCCTTTGATGCCTACGAGCTCCATCTCGGCCTCGCCGATATTTTTGTGTTTATCGGCGAGGCGAACAGGCGGTTTACAAAATGCGCGCCGTGGGCGGATGCGAAAGCCCTGCTTGCCGATCTCACGCCGGAGGATCGGCAGGCGACCACTGCTCGCCTTGGCGCTTGCCTGGCCGAGCAGGTCTACGGCCTTGCGATCATTGCCCGCTGCCTCCTGCCGTTCCTGCCAAGTTCGGCCGCAAAGCTCCATTCGAGGCTGGGAATACCGTCTCCTCGCCTCTATCGGGACCCCTTGATCGTGGGCGGAGTCAAAACCGCCCCGCAAGCCGTCCTCTTTCCGCAACGCACGGCAGCTTGAAGGGGAACCAGCCCGAGATCCTCTGTGCTGCACCTTAGGCAGCGCAGAGTTTTGACGTGATCCAGTATGTCATGAAAGTTTCATATTCAGGCTATTTTCGGGAGCGGGAAAATAATCTACTATTTTAATCAGGAAGCAAGATTTCCTGAAACAAACGAAGGAGACTGATTGAGTATATTTCTTATAACTATCATGCTCATCGCAGGCTTTGTCCTGTTTGCCATGATCACCGGGGCAGCACGAGGGCGCACTGCCCAGACCACCGCAAACACCAAGCGCAGGTCGGGCAGTTCAGGAAGCTCCGGCGATGGAGGTGGAGGCTGGTTCGACGCCTCAGGCGACTGTGACGGCGGTGGCGGAGATGGTGGAGGAGGAGACTAAATCAAACTGAAATCGATAGAATGCCCGACCGCCTCAAGGCGGTTTTTTGTTGCCCGGATTCCTGGCTGCCCGGCTGCCGAGGCGGCAATCAACCGGACAGTCGGCCCATACCGGCGCGGCTGCGTTCCCGATCAATCCAACGGCATCACAAAGGTGAAGCGCGTCTCCTTGTCATCGGAACTGACCGTGATCGTCCCGCCATGGGCGCGGGCGATTTCCGAGGCGATGTGCAGACCCAGCCCCAATCCTCTTTGACTTGTGCCGGCCTCGCCTGTGAAGAAAGGCTGAAAAAGCCGTGTCATCGCGTCGCTGGAAATCGGAGCGCCGCCGTTGGCGATCCAAAGCTCCAACCTTCCGTCGACAGTTGCCGCCGATAGCCGCACCGGTTCGTCCGGTGTCCCATGGGTCAGGGCATTCGCCAGAAGATTGGACACCAGCTGGCCGATCCGGCCGCTGTCGCAGTTTATCGGCCCATCGAATTCGATCGTCACCTCAATTGCGCGGTCGAGATGACTGAAGCGGAGTTCTTCGATGACCTGCCGCAAGAGCGGCTCGAGATGCTCCGCCCGCCTCTCGAGCGTAATGCCGCCACCCAATCGTCCGCGCGCGAAGTCGAGGACGTTGTCGATCAGGGCAGACATGCGAACGACGCTGCCCTGCATCAAATCGAGAACTTTAATCGCGCGATCGGTCTGCTTCTCTTTTCGGAGCATGCGCGCCGCGGCTGCAATCGAGGCAAGCGGGTTGCGCAGGTCGTGGCCGAGAACAGCAATGAACTCTTCCCGCAACTCGGCGGTTTGCTGTTCGAAGGCGAGTTTGGATTTGATCGTGGCGCCGGCAGCATCGGCGGCTGTGCGCGCGTCGACCAGCTCCCGTTCATAACGGCGACGCTCGGCAGCCTGAAACATCGTCACGCGGGTGAAAAGCAGGGCACCGTCGTCTGCACGTCTTTCCATGGCATTGGCGAGCACAGGCAGCCTTCTGTCGTCCGCCGTCACGAGATCGAGGGCAACCTCATTGAAAAACCCTTGCATGCGCAGCAGAGGCGCAAAATGGGTTTCGTAGAATATACGGCCCGACGTGTTGAGCAGGTCGTGAAGTCGTTTGCCGAGGAGCTGCTCGACAGGGATGCCGATCCAGGTCGACAGCGTTCTGTTGACCTTGACGATGCGCCCGTCCGGCCGCAGCGAAAGATAGCCGCATGGCGCGTTTTCGTACAAGTCCTCAAGGTCTTCCGCCGGCATGAAGATCTGCGTGTCGCTACCGGTCATCGGACGAACCGCCGGATTGCAGATATGACCTCGTCGGGAGCGCTGAGGTTAGGGCAGTGGCCACTCGCGTTCAGCACGACCAATTGACTATTCGGGACCTGCTGATGGACGAATTCGCCGACCTCTTCAGAGGCGATGATATCATCGCGGCATTGAAGGATCAGCGTTCTGGCGGTGACGTTCGGAAGGTCGCTGCGATTGTCTGAGGTGAATGTCACCCGTGCAAACGCCTTGGCGATCTCAGGATCGGTGCGGCAGAAGCTATTGGTCAGCTCTTCGCTAAGTTCTGGTCGATCGGGATTGCCCATGATGACGGGCGCCATAGCGGCAGACCACCCCATGTGGTTGTCGTCCAACGACGTCAGCAGTTCGTCTATGTCTGCCGCGCTGAACCCGCCGATATAGTCATCGTCATTGATATAGCGCGGCGACGGCCCGACAAGGATCAGGCTGTCAAACAGTTCCGGTGCCTGCAGCGAGGCGATGACGCCGATCATTGCGCTGACGGAGTGCCCAACGAACACCGTTTGCGTCAGGCCGAGCGCGCGGCAAATTTCCACGAGGTCATCCGCATAGCCCGCCAATGATGCATATTTCCGGGCATCATAGGCCGTGAGATCGGATCGCCCCGCGCCGACGTGATCGAACAGCACCGTCTTGAAGTCGCCTTCAAAAGCCGGCGCCACGAAACGCCACATATTCTGGTCGCAGCCGAATCCATGCGAAAAGATCATCGCACGCTGGCCATCGCCCCGGACTTGAACATGATTTCGATCGATGACGGTCATCTCGCCCTCTTCCCTGCTTTCATAACATGTTCCGCCTGTTTTGGATCGGGGAAAGATCAGCCCGGCAACGGTTCGATGGCTCTGTGCCGCGATGTTCCCGAGGCGGCCGCCCGGCCATTTGCGGCATGCCTAGTCCATCACTTTCCGGAGCTCGAAGAAGAATCGCCGAGGATCGTCGCGCACGCACATCATCCCGGCAATCCCGTCATCGTCAATCCTCCGGAAGTAGTCCACGATCGGCTGTTTGTCGTAGATCATCGCAGCCGTTTCGATGCCGTCGAGCGCCTGAAGCCGCAACGAAGCGGTCGTGCCTCTGGCTCGAAGCAGCTTCTGCAGGTACGAGAACCCGTGGCGGGCGACGAACGTCCGGCCAAGGGGCGCCATCTTGATCGCCAGCCCAATGGGTAAGAAATTTGGCTCGATCGCCACGAGCCGGCCCGGTCTCCAGTTGAAGAGCAGGGCGTCCGCCCGCATGTCGGAATGGAAGCGCTTGCCAAACCAGTTGAGATTCTCGAGCACGCCGTCCAGTGGATGGCCCGACGGAATACCGACGCCGCTCCAAAGGCCGACCATGTCCTTCGGCTGGACGGGCTCCAGCGAGCGGAACCAGGCAGCCATCTCCTCCTGCTGGTCGCCTCGCATGGTTTCTCCTTCAAGGACGTTCATTGCGGAAAAATGAAAAGAAGGTTTGGAAAGTTCCCGTTCATGCGGACCGGTCGGAAGCGCAACGGCCCCCGAAGGGGCCGTTGGGGTATTCGCCAGACAAGACAGGCCTATGCGTCAGGCGCGCGACGGCAGCAGGGGATAGCCGACCATGACGGCGCGGCCAAGCAGGGCTGCGACGAAAGCCTTGATCACATCGCCGGGAATGAAGGCCATCGAGCCGACGAAGGCTTTCGTGAAGCCGAGGCCGGCGACGGTGGCGAGATAGGTGATGCCGAAGGCGTAGAGCACGACGATGCCGCCGGCCATGGCGGTGAGGAAGAAGCTCACCGTCTGCACCAGGCCGGATTGCTGATGGTTGACCAGCCGCTCGCTGAGATAGCCGGTGACGAAGGCGGCAAAGATCCAGCCGATCAGGAAGCCGGCCGTCGGCGACGCGAAGATGGCAAGCCCGCCGCGGCCGCCGGAAAGCACCGGCAGGCCGATCGCGACCAGCACCAGCACGATCAGCACGGCAATCGCGCCGCGCCGCGCGCCGAGCACGACGCCGGCCATCATGACGCCGAGGGATTGGGCGGTGATCGGCACCGGAATGAAGCCGAGCGAGATCGGCGGCAGCAGGCCAAGCGCCACGATGATCGCGGCAAAGAGGGCGGTAAGAACGAGGTCGCGAGTGCTCATCATGAATTCCGTGTTTATCAATCGTTAACTCACATGCCGCCGAATGCCGCGCGCGTCAATCGCCGCGGCGATATTATCCGCATCCTTAAGGGTCAGGATGATCAGCGGCGCAAGTAGCGTCGTCGGCCGCACCTTCAGCCCGCGTGCCTTATGCGCCTCGCGGATCGCCTGATAACGCCCGACGATCTCCGGCACGAAACGCAGCACCAGCCCGAGCGCCAGGCCGATATCGTCGGCCTGCACCCAGCCGGTGCGTTCGAGCGGGCGGGCAAGCGCCGTCACCTCGTCGATGAACTCGGTGATCGACGTCGTCGCCGTCACGGTGGCGGCAAGCAGCATCAGCGCCGTCAGCCGCAGCAGGGGCACGAGCGCCTCCTGCCAGGGATTGAAGATGAGGTTGAAGAGTGCGACGACCGCGATCGTCAGGAAGATCGGCCGCAGCCGCCTGAGCCCATCGGCAAGCGGCAAGCCGACCATCCGGTAGAGAACCGCCGTCAGCAGCACGGCGATCGACAGCAGGATCAGGTTCCCGCTGATGAACAGCACCACGCCGAAGATCGTCAGCGACAACAGTTTTAGCCGCGGCGAAAGCCGGTGCATCACGCTGTTGCCTTCGACATAGAGCGACTGCATCAGGCGGCGATCTCCTTGTAGCGGGCGATCGCTTCGGCAGCCGGCGCATCGGCGGCAAGCCGCCCTTCATGAAACAGCAGCACCCGCTCGAAATCGGCGATCAGCTCCAGATCATGCGTGATGATGATGGCGCTTTCCGGCAGTCCGGCGATAATCCCTTCGACCAGCGCCCGGTTCTTGAGATCGAGCTGGTTGGTCGGCTCGTCGAGGATCAGAATGCCTGGCCCCGTTGCCAGCACCGAGCAGAGGGCCGCCACCTGCAACTCGCCGCCGGAAAGCTCGTGTGCACGCCGATCGGCCAGCGCCTCAGCGCCGAAGCGGGCCAGCACGGCCTCGACCTTCGCCTCGATCTCCGCCTTGGTGAAACCGCGCCGCTTCAGCCCGAAGGCGATGTCGTCCTTGACGATCGGGAGGATGATCTGGTTCTGCGGCGACTGGAAGATGAAACCGACATCGGCCACCGCAGTCTTCTCATCGCTCGTGTCGCGGCCGTTGACGGTGACGCGGCCGACCGACGGTCTGGTCAATCCATTGATCAGCCGCGCGAAAGTCGTCTTGCCCGAGCCGTTCAGCCCGATGACGCCGATACGTTTTCCACTGATGCCAAGCGTCAGCGGCTGCAGCGCCACCCGTGCCCCGAAACTGACCCCGGCGCCTTCGAAACGAATATCCAAACCAATCCCTCGCATCCACGCGATCCCGCTTCTATACGGGGAATCCCCGGTGATGAAAGAGTAAATCTCCTTGTCGATATCGGGTGGCTAGGAAGATTTTCCGGATTATGATGTGACCATGACGAATCTGCTTTCCAATTCCGACGCCCGCCGTGTCTTTCTTGCCAAGCAGGGCCTCAGCGCCCCGCCAAACCGCGCCTTGACCAAAGCCGGCCTGTTGCAGCTCATCCATGAACTGGGTTTCGTCCAGGTGGACAGCATCCAGACGGTGGAGCGGGCCCATCATCAGATCCTGTTTTCCCGCAACCAGACCTACAGGCGCGAGCATCTGACGGCACTGCTCGAAAAGGACGGCGCGCTGTTCGAGCACTGGACGCATGACGCCTCGATCCTGCCGAGCGCCTTCTTCGTCTATTGGAAGCACAAGTTCCTTCATCAGGAGAAGGTGCTCATCGAACGCTGGCGCAAATGGCGCGGCGAGGGCTTCGAGGCGGCGTTCGCGGAGACCTATGAGCGCGTTGAGCGCGACGGCGCAATCCTCTCGCGCGATATCAAGGCCGATGGACACGTTTCCGGCGGCTGGTGGAACTGGCATCCCAACAAGACGGCGCTCGAATATTTCTGGCACACCGGCAAGTTCGCCATCGCCGGCCGCTCGAACTTTCAGAAGATCTATGATCTGGCGGAGCGCGTCATCCCGAGCGAGTTCCGCGAGCCTGAGGTGAGCCGCGAGGACTTCGTCGACTGGGCCTGCCGCAGCGCGCTCACCCGGCTCGGCTTCGCCACCCACGGCGAGATATCAGCCTTCTGGAACCTGGTCTCGCCCGATGAGGCCAAGGCCTGGGTATCAGCCCATCGCGACGAATTGATCGAAGTGCTGATCGAACCGGCGCTCGGCGGCAAGGCGCGCCCATCCTGGGCTTTTGCCGATTTCCTCTCGACGCTCGACAACTACCCCGGTGCTCCGCCGCGCATCCGCGTGCTCAGCCCCTTCGACCCGATGATCCGCGACCGCAACCGCACCGAACGCCTGTTCGGCTTCTTCTACCGCATCGAGATCTTCGTGCCCGAGCCGAAGCGTGAATATGGCTACTATGTCTTCCCGCTGCTCGAAGGCGACCGGCTGATCGGCCGCATCGACATGAAGGCGGATCGGAAAAAGTCGACGCTCGATGTCAAGCGGCTCTGGCTGGAGCCGGGCGTGAAACCTTCGGCTGGGAGGCTGGAGCGACTGGAAGCGGAGCTTGACCGGGTTGCGCGGTTTGCGGGTGTGGAGAAGGTCGTGCTTCTCGACGGCTGGAGAGGATAATCCCTTCTCCCCAGCGGGGAGAGCGACTGTCTTGTTTGTCAAGCGTTTTGCCATGGTCGTCCGTCCCTGATGATGGCGTTGAGGA
>NZ_JACCEY010000034.1:0-2500 GCF_013591995.1 Rhizobium sp. WYCCWR 11146 | reverse complement strand
GGGGTGAAAGGCCAATCAAACTCGGAAATAGCTGGTTCTCCGCGAAATCTATTTAGGTAGAGCGTCGAGCGAATACCCCCGGGGGTAGAGCACTGGATGGGCTATGGGGACTCACCGTCTTACTGATCCTAACCAAACTCCGAATACCGGGGAGTACTACTCGGCAGACACACGGCGGGTGCTAACGTCCGTCGTGAAAAGGGCAACAACCCTAACCTCCAGCTAAGGTCCCCAAGTCATGGCTAAGTGGGAAAGGATGTGAGGATCCCAAAACAACCAGGATGTTGGCTTAGAAGCAGCCATCATTTAAAGAAAGCGTAACAGCTCACTGGTCTAAATAAGGGTCTTTGCGCCGAAAATGTAACGGGGCTGAAGCCATGCACCGAAGCTGAGGATGTGTAGCAATACACGTGGTAGCGGAGCGTTCCGTAAGCTGATGAAGGGAGACCCGTGAGGGCTCCTGGAGGTATCGGAAGTGCGAATGTTGACATGAGTAACGATAAAGAGGGTGAGAGACCCTCTCGCCGAAAGACCAAGGGTTCCTGCTTAAAGTTAATCTGAGCAGGGTTAGCCGGCCCCTAAGGCGAGGCAGAAATGCGTAGTCGATGGGAACCACGTTAATATTCGTGGGCCTGGTGGTAGTGACGGATTGCACAAGTTGTTCATTCTTATTGGATTGGATGGGCAGCGGAGCGGTTCCAGGAAATAGCTCCACCGTATAGACCGTACCCGAAACCGACACAGGTGGTCAGGTAGAGTATACCAAGGCGCTTGAGAGAACTATGTTGAAGGAACTCGGCAAATTGCACGCGTAACTTCGGAAGAAGCGTGACCCCATGCTAGGCAACTATTATGGGGTGGCACAGACCAGGGGGTAGCGACTGTTTATCAAAAACACAGGGCTCTGCGAAGTCGCAAGACGACGTATAGGGTCTGACGCCTGCCCGGTGCTGGAAGGTTAAGAGGAGAGGTGCAAGCTTTGAATCGAAGCCCCAGTAAACGGCGGCCGTAACTATAACGGTCCTAAGGTAGCGAAATTCCTTGTCGGGTAAGTTCCGACCTGCACGAATGGCGTAACGACTTCCCCGCTGTCTCCAACATAGACTCAGTGAAATTGAATTCCCCGTGAAGATGCGGGGTTCCTGCGGTCAGACGGAAAGACCCCGTGCACCTTTACTATAGCTTTACACTGGCATTCGTGTCGGCATGTGTAGGATAGGTGGTAGGCTTTGAAGCGGGGACGCCAGTTTCCGTGGAGCCATCCTTGAAATACCACCCTTATCGTCATGGATGTCTAACCGCGGCCCGTCATCCGGGTCCGGGACAGTGTATGGTGGGTAGTTTGACTGGGGCGGTCGCCTCCGAAAGAGTAACGGAGGCGCGCGATGGTGGGCTCAGACCGGTCGGAAATCGGTCGTCGAGTGCAATGGCATAAGCCCGCCTGACTGCGAGACTGACAAGTCGAGCAGAGACGAAAGTCGGTCATAGTGATCCGGTGGTCCCGCGTGGAAGGGCCATCGCTCAACGGATAAAAGGTACGCCGGGGATAACAGGCTGATGACCCCCAAGAGTCCATATCGACGGGGTTGTTTGGCACCTCGATGTCGGCTCATCGCATCCTGGGGCTGGAGCAGGTCCCAAGGGTTTGGCTGTTCGCCAATTAAAGCGGTACGTGAGCTGGGTTCAGAACGTCGTGAGACAGTTCGGTCCCTATCTGCCGTGGGTGTAGGAATATTGACAGGATCTGTCCCTAGTACGAGAGGACCGGGATGGACATATCTCTGGTGGACCTGTTGTCCTGCCAAGGGCATAGCAGGGTAGCTACATATGGACGGGATAACCGCTGAAGGCATCTAAGCGGGAAACCCACCTGAAAACGAGTATTCCCTATCAGAGCCGTGGAAGACGACCACGTTGATAGGCCGGGTGTGGAAGTGCGGCAACGCATGAAGCTTACCGGTACTAATAGCTCGATCGGCTTGATCGTTCTCATTGACTATGCTCATCTCAAGGCGACCGCAAAGCGGTCGTCCTGACAAGGCGAAGGCGCCAGCCTTTGCCCGGTCCCGGCGAACACGAAGTGTTCGTCCGGTTGGAGCTCTAAAACGTGTTCAAAAACGAAGTCATAGGACTTCACCAGCTTCTCAAAACATAAAGTTGCGCTTTGCCGACCTGGTGGTTATGGCGGGGTGGCTGCACCCGTTCCCTTTCCGAACACGGCCGTGAAACGCCCCTGCGCCCATGGTACTTCGTCTTAAGACGCGGGAGAGTAGGTCGCTGCCAGGTCTGCAAAGCGCAACTGATGTAAAACAATCTTCTCAGAACAAAACAAACGGCCCAAAGCCGAAACAAAGGGCCGCTCACAAGCGGCCTTTCGTGTTAGAATACTGCAGCAAATCTCAAAGATTTGCACTTGGCGCGGGGTGGAGCAGCCCGGTAGCTCGTCAGGCTCATAACCTGAAGGCCGCAGGTTCAAATCCTGCCCCCGCAACCAAATTCC
>NZ_JACCEY010000033.1:72165-145564 GCF_013591995.1 Rhizobium sp. WYCCWR 11146 | reverse complement strand
GTCGGAACAGGAAACTCGCTGGACAACCTAATCGTCGGCGGTAGCGGGACCGACACCATTGCCGGTGGCGCCGGCAACGACATCCTCGTTGGTGGCGAGGCGGCAGACTTGTTCGTTTATTTGTCGAACTGGGGCCACGACACGATCATAGACTTCATGGCAACCGGCACGGCGCACGACACGATCAGAATCGATCACAACATTTTCGCCGACTGGGAATCGCTTTTTGCTGCATCCAGTCAGTATGGCGACGATACAATCGTTACGGCCGATATCGACAACACCATAGTCTTGAGGAACGTAGCCTTGACGAGCCTAGACTCGGGGGATTTCCTTTTTGCGTGAACCCAATCGAACCTCCTGGTAACCCCCCGGGGGAGCTCGGGCATGCTGCGGCGGAGAGGATGACGGCGATTGCGGACGGGTTCGAGGGAGGGTGGCGGTGTGGCCGGCTATTGGCGGCGGCGTGGACTTAGGCTGATAGGTCCTGCGATCGATTGCGCATCAGGAACTGGCCTAACCGGTTCACAATCTTAAAGGCCCAGAACATCGATGCTGAGACCTTGATGCCATGGTCGGCAAGGGCGCTCAGCACCTCCTTGTTCTGACGCGATATATTTTGAACGTTCTTGTTCGTGGCGCCCCCTAAGCGCATTCTGACCAGGACTCGCGGGATATAGATTGTTCTGATCCGCGCGACTTCCAAAAATCGCATCATAAGCTCGACGTCGGCTGCAAGCCGATAACGCAGATCAAACCGCCCGAACTGATCATAAATGCTACGGCGAACATAGAATGTCGGATGTGGTGGACACCAGCCACGGGCGAAAGAACCGGATCTGAACGCACGCGATTTCCAGTAGCGGATCTTGCGATCGGTATGCCGGTTGGAAATATAGACGAGATCGCCGTAACAGCCGTCATATGCTTCATCTTCCAGCGCAGCCGCCACAGTTCCGAGGGAGTCGCTGCTCTCGAAAATATCGTCCGCATTCAGGAATCCGATGATATCGCCGGTCGCTAGACCAATCCCTTTGTTCATCGCCTCATAAATGCCTCCATCCGGTCCTGACAACACACGGCGGTTCTCCGCCGCCGCCGAAGCGATGAGGGCGAGTGTAGAATCTTTTGAACCGCCGTCGATGATGATGTGTTCGAAATCGCGGTAGGTTTGCGTGTCGATGGACCGTAAGGTGTCAGCAATGGTCTGCTCGACATTCCAGCAAACAGTGATGAGGCTTATGCGGGGAATACGTGGATCGGCGGTGTCTGCAGCCATTTTGACGGGGTCTTGCTCACATTCTAAGGGGCGATCTGGCCAACCCGTAGCAGACGGAAAGGCGGCGTCGCAATCCAGTACTGCAGATTATCCTTGATCAATGCAGGAGGTCCCTCGCCAGTTCGAAGCAACTTCTTCCGGTTCTTGACACGCCATGCTCATTGTATCCGGGCCTCGCGGCGTGAGCTTGAACTGCACCCGTGCCTGCATATCTGCTCCTATGCAGTCGGAGCGTTCCGTTGAATTCTCCTACGTGCGATCGCCTGACCTTGCGAGAGAGCGGGTGGAATTTCTAGATCGGCCTCAGCACGAAGAGAAGGCTGTCGCCCTTGCCTGCGGCATCCAGAATTCGATTGCCCAATCCCATCACCATCCCGGCCCCACGTGCGCCACGCGATAGGGCTACGTTCTTCAGTCGAGTGAAGAACGGTGGCCTGGCTTGGATTGCATCAGCATTGTGCGTCCAGGTGGATGATGACTTGCCCTCCTGTTTCCGCTCGCGTGCGGTGCGTAATTGCAGGACCGACCAGAGATTAGGCGTAACCGTTCTGACGTTTTCGACCTTGTAACCAAACTTGCCGGCGAGTTTGGTAAAAGAGGTGCGGTTGAAATGATTTTGGTGATAGGGAATGTGCCAATTGATCCAGCGGTCTTTCCAGATCTTGTGATGAAACGAGCCCGTATTGGGAAACGCCATGATCACGCGGCCCTGGGGGGTGAGACGTTCTCTTACCGCCTGCAGCATGGCCGAGGGATCCGGCACATGTTCGAGCACCTGATTCAACACGATCAGGTCGAACTTCATGTCGGGAAAAGGCAGATCGTAAATGTTGCCGATATGGACCTGCAGACCGAAATGATCGGCGATTGTCCGCACATTCGGATCCGCCTCGATCCCCCAGCTTTCAATACCCTTGTTACGCATTTCAAGGAGTGAAATGCATGAGCCGCAACCGACATCCAGTACCTTCTCACCAGGCTGCGCCAGATAGTGGCCTTGGTGATCGGTGCCGGCCATCCAACGATTGAAAGCGGCGAAAGGCTTGTTTACCAGCGCAGCTTCTCGCTCTATGGCGGAGAAATCGACTTCCCGGCGCGGATAATAGGTGCTGTAAAGCCCAGGTAGGTCTTCTTCCGTCAGCGGCGGTGTCGTCGTCATATGACCGCAAGACACGCACCTCTTGATTGAATATACACCGGGGCAGCCGTATCGATCGTCGGATATGCGCTCGATAAATGTTTCCATATTCGAACCGCAGGCAATACACTGCATCTGATGATCGCTCTTCATTGCGTCGTTATTGTCCTTTTTCATTTCTTCGCTCGCAGAGCATGGGCCGTCCGGATAATCACGAAGGCCGCCATGCGCAATGGTGCTGTCAGCCGTTGCAAAGGCGTGCCGATCAAAGAAAAGAACGCGACCCGCTGAAATACATTATGGGGCGAGCGCCGGCCAAAATGCTTCTTCCGCGAAGACGTATTCGACACGTGAGCGCCGTAGACTGGCGGTGAATAAACTATGGCTTCGCTGGAAACAAGGAGTTGTACGCCCGTTCGTGCGAAGCGCATGGATATTTCGTAATCGGCCATATAATGCGGCAGGAAACGCGGACGCATGGTTCCATGCCGTTTGAACAGTTCCGCGGGAAACAACGTTCCGCGACCGCTGAGCGCGTCCGCCTTATAGAGCGGCTTAGGATTCCGGCGCTCCTCTTCACTCAACTCGGCAAGAATGTCCCATACCGCAATACGATTTATGTTCAAGCGCGGTCCCACGCCCGTCAAAGGTGGGTCGCTTTCCTCCTCATGAACGACGCTGCCGACAATGGCATCCCCATTTTCGCGTGAACACCGTATCAATGTCTCGACATAGGTCGGGCCAAACCACGTGTCATTGTTGACGAACAGTATGTAGTCTTCGGGACCGCAGTCGGGCAGAACCCGCTTCAGACCGACCTCTATGGCTCCGCCCCACCAAAGATTGCCGTCGCCTCTTATGCTCGTCACGTCAGGCTGCGCCGCGAGGAACTCAGCCGTTTCATCGGTTGAGCCGTCATCGATGACGACAATTCGAATTCTGTCGACAACGGTTTGGGCCCTCAAGGCCGCGATAACTTTGCGAGTGTGCTCAAGTCGGTTGAAGACCGGAATTAGAACGTTTACGCGCATCAAATATTGTCGTCTTTCCTTACGAACCAACAGAAATCTGGCCGTTGTACAAAAGACACATCGGCGACAGCGAACCGCGCGTTTGTTCTATCAACCAGTATTGACGCAGGATGAAGGCGCTTCATTCTTCGAACCAAGCCTGGAAAGGCCGCCTCTCAAATTCGTCCAGTGCTCCGCCGGGTGTGGAATTGACGACGCGGATACCATTCGCTTTGGCAATATTTGCGATGGCTCGATATTGTCGCCACAGCCGCGCCAGCTGTTGGAACTCGTCGTGACGGCCCCTTGTCAGAGTGCCGTCCGCATTGACGGTGAAATCTTTTCCCTTTTGCACCTTGAGGTCGAACGCGTATCCGTAGGTTGACGACAGGAAACGATCGTGGTCGACGCCGAGCAGGATGATCTCTTTGAAACCAAGATACATCGCTATCATCAAGGCCATCACCGGCACCGACTCGACACGAGGGACCGGTTGAGAGATATCGACGATTTCCTCTGATGTTCTTTCGTCGAAGCTTTCACCGAGCACGAGATACCGAACTGTTCGCCCCGAAAACAGATTGTGTTTTCGAACGAGCTCCGCTTCAGTGGAACTGAGAAACAGTTCCGCGGCGCCCAAGTGCGAATGCATCTCGTTAAACCAGTCGATCACGTCCTCCGATGTCATCGTTACGTAGGTAATCTGCGGGACACAATGATAACGAGACTGGAACTTGCCAAAATCGGAGTGCAAATAGCCGTTGGAAACGGTTATAACGGCTTCGCCATGAAGTCGCGACAGATCCAAGCCCTTGACGCTCGGGCCGTTCCCTAAAATAAAACAGCGGCCACCCTCGTGCTGACCAGCAAGCTGTCTATTTTCTGCCAGTGATCTCGCGACATCAGCAGAGAATTTGTGGCGAGTACTTAGCCTGCGCCTCAACTCATGCACACCATAGGGGAGCAGCATGGAGCCAAAGGTCAAAATCTTCCTCAAAGCTGCAGCCACTTCACCACCTCAAAAACCTCCGCGTATTTTACACCGATGCGCTGGCCGGCGTTCTCGGCTTCGTTGCGGAAGAAGCTCACCCATTTCCGCCCCGTGCGCTCCATCTCGGATTCATGGGCAAGGATCGCCTTTTCCTTCTGGTCCCAATGGGAGGTGATGTCGACGTAGAAATTCCCCCTGAAATCGACCGTCGAATGGTACCAGTTGCTGCGGTACATCAGCAGACGAGGCACATGGCGGCAGCTGTGCAGCGATGCGCGCGACAAGGCCAGGTGGTCATGGTGGATGTCTCCGACCCAGTGGGTGTAGACCATATCGATCTTCAGATCCTGCACGAGCTTGAGGATCTCGATATTCAGCGGATCGACGAATTCGATCTGAAGGGTTTTGAACTCACCACAGAACATCTTTTGGACGCCGAGAATTTCCATCGCAGCATCCGCTTCGGCTCTAGCGACCTGGCTGCTGCGGACGGACTGGTCATACTGGTTGGAAAAGCCGGATACGGTCGCGACATAGACATAAACCGTGTCGCCGTTTGTAGCGTGACGCGCCAATGCACCGCCACAGCCTAGTTCCACGTCGTCAAAATGGGCACCGATCGCGAGAATATTCATTTGCAACTCCAGAGCAGGTCACGCGTGCCTGCAATACCACAATTCAGCAGTGTGTCGAGAATGCTGAGATAGGGCATGAACTCGCCGAAGGGCTGTGGATAAACCGGATGGACGAAATGCTGCCATTCGATTTCGATCCCGGCTGCCTGGAATACTTCTGGCCGCATATAATCGCGCGCCCCCAGGCCTGAGAGATAACGTGTTGCTCCCACTTTGCGCAGCAGTTCGACCAGCAATTCGTTCCTATGCCCTTCCGGACTTAAAGTACTCGATCGCACCGTCGGCATGGTGATTTCAAGCATATCCAGAATGCCGTCCAGGAAATGCATATTGAAATCGGCTAAGAGGTCGAACCGCTTGCCGTAGAGGGCTTCGATGCGGGGAAAGACTTCGTCCCAACCAGCAGACTTGCGATAGTTTTCGCGAAGCAGGGAAAGGTTTTGGTCTATCCAGTCCGTGCCGGGCGCCAGTTCCACCTCGTTGATTGGGGTTCCGAGCCTTGGCTTTCTAATTCCGACGGTGAGCCACCGATCACCCTGTGCCGTCTTTATTTTGTCACGATGCGTCCAGCTCTTGCTCGTGCCATGGACAAACTGAACGTGATCGAGAACGATATAGAGGTTGGCATTCAAAAAACGCTGAAAAAAGCCGAGATATGAAGCGAAATCCGGCTGGTGAATAACCGCTGTGATTGTCATGCAGCCAGTCTTTCAAGCAAATCGGCAACGCGGCCGACGCCGCCAAGGTCAACCTTGGCCATGGCAGTCTCGCTCATGGTCCTGATGGGGATCGGCGTTTCCAGGATGCCGAGATCGAACGCCGAGTGATGCCCGGCAAAGAACGCCGCTCCTAACCCCTCGAGTGCACGCCCGACCGGAATTTCGAAAGGTTCGTTGGCGATCACCACACATGGCAAGCCAGCCGCACAGGCTTCGAATGGGGTCACACCGCCGCCGGTAATCGCCAGATCGTGGCCATGCATCTCTGCCGCAAGCGACGGCACCTGGTTGAGCAGTTTGAACCGATCGGGTGCCGCGGTCGCGACGACCTCTTCAAGCTCCGCCATGTGTTGGAAGCTCGGGCCCGTGACGATGGTGACAGGAAAAGGCTTGTTGCTCAGCCATTTGGCGACGCGGACAGTCACGCCGTAGGTATCGGCGCCGCCGAGCGTGACCAGGATCGACGCGAGGCTTTGCCGAAGCCTGCGAAACGCCGCGATTTCCGGATTGAGTATCATGTACTCCACCCCCAGCCGAACATCCTTGCCCTTGAGATCCTCCGTCTTTTCGAACAGGAGAGCGCAGATGTTGATGTCGGCAAGTTCCGCGCCATCGCCACGATCATCAAAGGTAACGAGCTTGGCGCCCAAACGCTTGATCGCTTCACTGTGGGATCGCTGCGTATTGAGGCGGTCATTGATCCAGACCGAGGATGTTGCATCGGGTTCGATAAAGCCATTCTCCCATCCGGTCACGGAGGCGAGATCATAAAGCGCCACGTCAAAGCCGCGCTCCCGGATGATCCTCAACGAATTCGGATGATCGTTCGCTAGAAATAGGAC
Source organism: Rhizobium sp. WYCCWR 11146 (assembly GCF_013591995.1). Lineage (NCBI taxonomy): Bacteria > Pseudomonadati > Pseudomonadota > Alphaproteobacteria > Hyphomicrobiales > Rhizobiaceae > Rhizobium > Rhizobium sp. WYCCWR 11146. The sequence continues at coordinate 138,950 of NZ_JACCEY010000033.1, read as the reverse complement.
CGGATGACCGCGCGAACGCAGTTCGGTGGCGAGTGTCAACGATCGAAACAGATGCCCCATTCCGCGTGCATGCGAACTTTCTATGCAGAAGACGAACATAGTCTGATCGCTTCTTCTGTCCCGAGCCAGTTCCCACCCCCGCGCGCTGTAAGAGCACAGGCACGTCTCCAGTCTTCTTCAGTATCTACCGTCAGGCGCAGTTCGGGGGATATTTTAGCCGGCGGCACGTCGAGCTGGCCGATCTTGAACAGTTCCGGCCGGTCGGTGAAGTATTCATTCACGTGCTCGCGATGGTGCGGCAGTTTTCCCTCGCGATGACTGCGCGACAGCGCTTCGAAGGTAAATATTTCGGCGCCGACGCCTATAGGCAACTGGCCGAACGCATGCGTGTAGTCGAATCCCTGTCTTTGGTGCAGATCGATCAGCCTTTCGAGCTCCTCGATGTCAGTGAAAGGATTATCCGCGGTCAATCGAACAATGTCGGACATTCCGAGCGATTTTGCGCATTGAAAATAACGATCGAGAACATCGGCTTCGTCGCCACGAAAGCAGCTTACGCCATGCTCAAGGCACCAGGCTTCGATCATATCGTTCTCGCCGGCCGATGATGTTGCAACGACAACCCTAGCAGGCCGCGTCAACATCTGAAGCCTACCCAGGACATGTCCGAGAAGCGGCTTGCCGGAAATGTCGCGAAGCACCTTTCCTGGCAATCGGGTCGATCCCATCCGCGCCTGGATAATGATGCCAAGCGTCACGCCAGATCGCTCCACTGGAGAACGGCGTCCGCATCAAGATCCTTTACGAGCCGTCGCCCCGCAAGAGTTTCGAGATGCTTAGGTTCGACTCCCGTCCCAGGTCGTTTGACAGAGATATCGCCGGCAGAGATGACATGGCCGGCTTTGAGCGGTCGATTGACGACAATGCTTTTGCGGTTGTTCAATCTTGTCGTCGCTTCACTTGCTGCCGGCTCTTTGCGACCACTGCCCTTCATGATCTCGAACGCACGTATCGCATCCACAAGCCATTTCATTTCCGCCGGATCGGCGGAGAGTATGTGGTCGGGACCGTCGGCGGCTTTGTCGTAGGTGAAATGCCGCTCTATAACCCGTGCCCCCATCGCGGCAGCACAAAGGCTGGCGACGGGGGACAACGTATGGTCGGAATAGCCAACGTCGAGATCCGGAAACGCCTCCATCATCGTTTGCATTGCGCGCAGGTTCACATTTTCCGGATGCGTCGGATAACTTGTGATGGCGTGCAGCAGAATGAGCTTCTGATTACCCGCCTCCTTGATTGCGGCAACGGATTCCCGAACTTCGTCGAGCGTCGACATCCCCGTCGACAGGATTATCGGCTTGCCCGTTTTTGCCAGATAGCGGAGAAAGGGAATGTTGACCGCATCGTCCGAACCCACCTTGTGGGCACCAACCCCACACTTCTCCAACAGATCGACATCCGTTTCGTGTGAGGGCGACGAAAACCAGTCCAGCCCATGCTCCTCGGCATAGCGGAAAACCGCTTCGTGAAGCTCGTGACCGATTTCATACTTACGGAAAAGCTCGAATTGCGAGGTAACGCCGGTGTTTTCCATATCGAACATGGCGTTGCGGCTCGACAGGGTCTCTGCGCGATAAGTCTGGAGCTTGACAGCATCCACGCCGGACGCCTTTGCCTCGTTGATCAGCCGTCTTGCCTGATCAAAAGTCGTAAAATTCCCGCCGATTTCGGCGATAATATAACACCGGTCAGGTCGGTAGTTCCGGAACATCTGCTACTCCTGCAATTCACTATACAGCCGGCGTTCCAATAGCGGTAGCACAGCGACGTCATCCCGCACACGACCAGTATACGACTCCCGGCTGCTTCTCTATTTTCCGATTTCCTGAGCCCGATCCACGTAATTTCGGACAATCACTTTCCGGCCGCAGATTTCGGTCGGCTCGTCATCCGTCAGGCGAGGCAGGTAGCATCGGCGGCATACTTCGCTTTTCAAGAAGCCCTGCGGTTCTTTGTGCAAGGCGCGGACTGCATTCATTTTTTCGCCGTGCCAAATCTGGTGTACCGTCTCCATCGTCGCGTCACCAATGACTTCGCGATTTTCCTCGTCGTTCGAGCACTTCATCACAAGCCCGTCGGCGCCGATAACGAGGCGCTGGTATTGCTGAGGGCAGGTGAAGTTATCCAGATATTGAACGTCGGAATCGTTGCCGAGATAATCGATCAGCGGGTTGAAGGCGACAAGATCCACATGAGGCGCAAAGGTTTCATAGTAGAGATCCGGATTTTCCCTGATCGCCGGCCAGATGCCCTGCACCTTGATGACCGGACGGTGGAGCCCGCGCTCGTCTTTGTACTTCTTGATGTCTTTGATCTTATCGAGCAGGGCCTCGAACTTGATCGGCTTGCGGATTTTCTCGTAGGTCTCACCGGTGCCGTCGATTGAAACGGTGATCCAGTCGATGCCGGCGTCGACAAGCTGAGCGAAATAGTCTCTGTTGAGCTTGAAGCCGTGCGTGAGGGTCGAGACTTCCTTGATCCCATGATCCTTGGCATAACGCACACAGTCGGCGAAGCGCTTGTGCAGCGTGGCCTCGCCCCGCAGCGACAGACGGATCGCAGGAACTTTGCCGCCGATCTCATCGATGATGCGGCAGTAGAGATCCCAGTCCATCCGCGTCGTGTTCACACTTTTCTTGAACTCGTCGCTGATCGTATAGCACATCGGGCAGCGCAGATTGCAGATCGATGCCAGTTCAAGATCGACCAGCAGCGGATAGTCCGAAACCTGCTGGGTCAGGGCATATTCTGACCATTTGCGACGGTAATCTGCGTATTCGGCTTCCCACCCTTCGCCCCGGAATTTGTCGAACGCGGCTTCGCGCTCGACCGTGTCCATCGAGTAGTTGCCCTTGTTGATCGGAACGTAACGTTCGTTCAATTTACGACTCCTTCATCATCGCGCGCATCCCGGCCGGCAGATCCCATTCCGGCCGCCATCCGAGAACGGTGCGAGCCCGCGTGATATCGGCCCGCACGTCAGGTATTTCATTCCGCCGAACTGTGCAAGATGACACTACAGGTAGAGCAGTGCCGGCAGCTTCTTGCAAGATGTCGATTATTTCCTGCACCGAATACGACATTCCGGAGCCGATATTGATGCAATGGTAGCCTTCCGCGACGTCCATGGCCTTGGCAAAGGCGCTCAGGACATCTTCAACGAAGATATAGTCACGCCGGGGACTGAGATCCAGGACCTGTATTTCCTGCTTCGTCCGTATCCGGTTCAGAAGCGTCGGTATCAGGAATTCGGGGCGCTGCCCTGAGCCGTATATATTGAAAAGGCGCAATACCACCACCGGTATCTGCTCGTGCGTGGCGGCGAACTCACAAAGCTGTTCGGCAAGATGTTTGGAAAGAGCGTAGGGGTTGTTCGGCCTGACCGGATCGCTTTCATGGATCGGCAGCCGGTCAGGCACCCCGTAAATATAGGCGCTTGCGAACACGAGTTTGGCCTTGTGTCGCTTGCACCAGCTCAAAGCATGTTGCGTTCCAAGGACGTTGGCGGCCATGAAACTCGGTCCTTGGCTCCAGCTATCCGGAACGAATGTCTTGCCGGCAAGGTGAAACAGCGTGCGCGCCGCGGGAAGCTCCTGCCAAAGCTGCTCTTCGCTTATATCTCCGTGTGTTCGGTCAAGCGCAAGCACGTCAAAACCGGCCTCCTTGAGCCGTCTGACCAGACGCCTCCCGAGAAAACCGCCAGCACCGGTGACGATGGCATCAACCATTCAAAAACCTGGACTGCATGGATTCAAACTGCTCGATCGCCAAGGCATAATCGTCAGGCCGTCCGATATCGAGCCAATAGCCCGCAAAATCTCGAACCGTGGCCGGCTTGCCGGCTGCAAGAAGATCAAGCATCAACTGATCAAAGCCATAGGCGCCACCTTGTGGTATGTGCTCCACGGCCCTCGAAGACACCATGTAGACGCCCATGCTGACTTTGTATTCAGCCGTCGGTTTCTCGCGAAAACCGGTCAGCAGCCCGGCCTCGCCGGTGTCAAGAACGCCATAGTCTATACGATGCTGACGCGTCTTGGACGAGATCGTGAATATATTTCCGTCGCGGACGTGGGCATCATGAAAATCGGCATAGTTGAGATCCGTCAGAATGTCGCCGTTCATAACCAGGAAATTCTCCGGCAGATCCTTTATCAGCCGCAGCGGCCCCATGGTGCCAAGAGGCTCGTCCTCGAGCGAGTAATCGATACGCACGCCCCACTTGTCGCCATCCTGGAAAAAAGCCTTGATCAGCTCGGCCTGGTGGTTGACGGCAAGCGTTATATGCTGAAATCCGCCTGATATCAGCTGACGAATGATCACCTCAAGGATAGGATAGTCGCCGATCGGCATCAGAGGCTTTGGAAGCACGACAGTATAGGGCCGCAACCGCGTTCCCATTCCGCCCGCCAGAATGACTGCGCGCCTAGACATTGAAGATATCCGCCTTGTATCTCGCCAGGTTCTGTGGCTGACGCAGCCAGTCGATCGTTGCCTTCAGACCATCTTCCAAGCTGTAACGCGGCGAAAATCCTGTCAGAGACTTGATCAGGCTGTTGTCGCAGCACAAACGTTCCACTTCGCTGTTTGCCGGACGCAAACGCTGTTCGTCGCATTCGATCTCCACGCTGACGCCGATGATGTCGGCGATCAGCCGAACGGTATCGCCGATCGATATCTCGCTGCCCGAGCCGATATTGACCGTCTGTCCGATGGCTTCGTCGCAGGCCGCGAGCGCCAGAAAGCCGTCGCATGTATCCTGCACGAAATTGAAATCCCGGGTGGGCGAGAGCGCACCAAGCTTCAGCGTCGTTCGTCCACTCAGAAGCTGTGAAATCACAGTCGGAATAACCGCCCTTGCAGATTGTCGCGGGCCGAACGTGTTGAAGGGCCGTGCGATCGTCACCGGCAGGTCGAAGCTCGAATGATAGCTGTAGGCCATCGCGTCAGCACCGATTTTTGACGCCGAATAGGGCGACTGTGCCTGCAGCGGATGACTTTCGCTGATTGGGACAAAGCGAGCCGTGCCGTAGACCTCGCTGGTCGAGGTCTGGATGACACGGCCAACGCCGGCATCGAGAGCGCCCTGAAGCACATTCAACGTGCCATTAATGTTGGTGTCTACATAGCTGGACGGCGCCTGATAGGAATAGGGAATAGCGATGAGCGCGGCCAGATGAAATATCGTGTCAACGCCTTTAGCGACGGCACGCATTTGTGCCGGGTCGCGAACGTCTCCAAGAATGACCTCGAACTTGCCGCGGTATTCAGACTGGTCCAGCCAGCCCCAGCTGGAAAACGAGTTGTACTGGCAGAGGGCGCGGACTTCCACGCCTGCCTTGACCAAGGTTTCAACGAGGTGAGAGCCGATGAAGCCGTCCGCACCGGTCACGAGTACTTTCTTCATTTCCATAAGCCTTCAGAATCGCGGAGGTAGAGCATCTTCACATCCCAGGGGAGCTGGATCGCCGAAATCGACGGTTTTCGCTGCTGCCCCAGCATCTGGATGATCCCGACATTGTCTTCGACTTCGAACCGTATGCCTTCAACCACCGAATAGATCGAAAAACGGCTGGAAATGCCGGCGCGAAGATAAAAGGTTCCGGTGTTCAACAAGCTAGCCGGAATGACTACTCGCGCCCGATAATAACCTGGGGACCGGGTGTCGAGGCGGCTTACGTCGAGTTCCGGATCAGACAGGCTGATGACCGCGGAATAACCATCCTCCATCATGATCTGCAGCCCGACGGAAAGCCCTGTCAGTGGTTCGCGCAGTTCATACTCCATCTCGATGACAAAATTCTTCGTGAGTTCAACAGTTTGTGCTAGCTCGCCATCTTCCTTTCGGATGGAAAGGCGAGAGATCACCGCCTTGCCGTCGACATCCTGTGGGTTGATTTCAAAATCTATCTTCCCGCTCAGTTCAGGCCGGTCGAGATAGGCGCGAATGACATCGGACGTACTGCCCACGGCAGCCACGCGACCGTCGGACAACAGAATGGATCGAGGGCAAAGACTGCTTACAGCCGTCATATTATGGCTGACGAACATGATTGTTCGGCCCGCCTTGGTCACCTCCCGCATTCGGCCCATACATTTGTTCTGGAAGTTGACGTCGCCAACTGCCAGAACCTCATCGACAAGAAGTATTTCGGGTTCCAGATGTGCCGCAACGGAAAAGGCAAGTCGAACATACATGCCTGAAGAGTAACGTTTGACTGGGGTGTCGATGAAATCGCCGATTTCTGCGAACTCGACGATCTCATCGAACTTCGCGCGAACTTCGGAGTGTGTCATTCCAAGAATGGCACCGTTTAAGTAAACGTTTTCGCGGCCTGTGAGTTCGGGGTGGAAGCCGGTTCCGACTTCCAAGAGGCTCGCAATCCGGCCTCGAATGCCAATATAGCCCGAGGTTGGACGCGTTATGCGAGACATCAGCTTCAGAAGGGTCGACTTGCCTGCCCCATTGCGACCGATTACGCCAACGATATCGCCGCGGGAAATCTCGAAGGACACATCATCCAGGGCGTGAAAAATGTCGTTCTTAAGCCGAGTCTTGTTCTGTCTGTCGGAAGCGTAATCCGACACGGAGGCATTGGGGTCCGGCAGATTGCGGAACCGCGCCCACCAGCTTTGGAGGTCGCGGTACAAGGTGCCGTGATTAATGATACCCAAGCGATAGTGTTTGCTGACATTCTCGGCGCGTATAACGATATCATTCATCAAACGGTATCCATAGCGGTGGCCTCAGCCCGCGCAAAAAGTATCAAGCCGCCAAACATAATAATCAGAGTGGCCGCGACATTCGCCAGGCAAATGCTCAGAGGAAGCGGCGACGCGTCGAAAAGTGCCCAACGGAATACCTGAACCGGAGTCGTCATCGGATTGAGGTAGTAAAACCATTGATATCGTTCGGGAACCTGGCTGAAAGCATAGACGACGGGTGTCGCATACATCCAAAGCTGCGTAACGAAACCGACGGCATAAACCAGATCACGATATCGAACTGTCAGCGCGGAAACCAAGAGTCCCATTCCCACACCAAGCGTTGCAACATATAGCAAAATCAATGGTGTCGCGAAAACGAAACGCAAGCTGATCACAATATCATCCTGACTAAGCCAGAGAACAAAAGAGATCGTAAGCAGCAGCGTGAATTGGATGGCAAATGCGACCAGGCCGCTCATCGCGACTGCGAGTGGTACGACTAGCCGGGGGAAATACACTTTTCCAAACAAGTTCGAGTTTTTCGAAAATGTTTCTGAGTTATTGGTGAGGCAAGCTGAGAAATAATTCCAGATAATGGTGCCGGACATATAAAAGACAAGCGGGGAAATTCCATCGGTGGAGAGATTGGCAATCTTTCCGAAGACGATGTAATAGGTGACCGTCGTCAGTATCGGTTGTATGAGATACCAAACCGGTCCAAGCACGGTTTGCTTGTAGAATGTCGTGAAATCCCTTTTGAAGAACATCCAGATAAGTTCACGATATTTCCACGCGGTCGTCAGCCCGACGCTGATGGTGCCGGACGGCTTGATGACTATATCCCAGGGTTCGGTGCCGCTTTCCCCTTCCTGTTTTGTCACGTGACCTGTCATATTAATGCGCTCAAACTCTCCGTTAGCCGTTGCTCGTGCCATATTTTCTACGGCCTCAGGGGACTGCATGGACCAACGCCATGTATCATGCGACTCGATCGAGGACACGCCCCAAAATTTCTCTCAGACGGTGGTCGAAATCTTCTTGCTTCCACAAGGAAGCTCTTTCAAGCCCCTTTTTGATCAAAGAGGAACGTAGGTCTTCATCTTCCCACAGGCGGCTCATTGCCCCTTGAATTTCCGCGACGGATTGCGGCGAGAAATAGAGAGCCGCGTCGCCGCACTGTTCACGCATACCATACTTGTCCGATATCAAAACGGGGCAACCGCACACCATCGCTTCAAGCGGCGGAATGTTTGTCGGGCCGAAAAAAGTCGGCATGACCAACCCTCTGGCACGACGATAAAACCCAGCCAGATCCGAATCCGGTACATAACCGACGAAGTGAACAGCTTGGGATAGCCCAAGCTCGCTTGCTATCGCTTTGACGGCCGCATATTCGCGCTTTGTATTGCCCGCCAAGACCAGTTCCATGTTCGGATGAGTCCTGCGCGCGGCTGCCAGCGCTTGTATGAGCCGCAAGTGATTCTTGTGAGGCCAGAATTGCGCCGGATAAAAATAGAATTTTTCCGGAAGCCGGTAGCGTTCGGCGAAGGCGGGCGTCTCGACCGAATCCGTAAGATAGTTCGGAGCGATATAAGGCAGCGGATATATGTGATCTTCTGGCGTACCGTAGCTTTCCATGACATGCCGCCGCCCGGTTTCGGAATCGACGAGCACGGCAGCGCTCTGGTTCGCAAGGTGACGGAACCGGCTTTCTCTCAGTTGAAAGCGCAACCAGCTTCCGGCTTCTGGAAAGCTGCGTTCATATCTGTGCATCAAATCGTGAATGGTTGCGATCGAGGACTCCTTGATCTGCCAGGTCAGGGCGTCTTGAGCCGGAAAAATCCACAGATCACATTGGAGAGATGTCAATTCCCGCACGAGTGGGTTCACCCATCTCGCGATGTTACGCGCTACGGAGCCGGGCAGAACCATGAACAGCTTGGCAAGTGTCTCGCCTCGCTTCCAGTGCTGCAGCGGGACGGCCTTCAGCGGGCTGGCATCAAGTTCAGAGCGCCAGGCTTCGTCCCCATAGGCAACGATGACATCCACGTCCGTGCCGTCGATTGAAGGCAGGGCCTGCACAAGGCTTTGCGCGTACTGGAACATACCACCGGCATGGCGGCCTACTCCGAGATAGAAACCAATCCTCTTCCGGCGCAAGGTAATTCGGTCGTCCAAATGTATCGCCAACAGTCAGCCCGCGTTCTTGCGCGCTACGACACAGACGCCCCAGGTTTCGGTCCCCGGCGTCGAACTGGACATCCACTCTTCGGCAATCACACGGCTCATCCCCGCATTCGTCAGGAGGCGGTCTATCTCGTTCAGGAAGAGGTAGCGCATGCGGTGGGTTTCGCAAACCATTTCGGTCTTGGCGCTCAGCTTCTCCGTCGCGAAGATCGTGTAATTGACATCCACGACGTTCTCGGCGTCATGCACGACCGACTCTGCAACGCGAACGACGGAAATCTCATCGTTTTCCAAGCGTTTGACGCGGGTACTCGGCCGCTGCCAAAGGACTGCTGGTCCGTACCAGAAGTCGAAGATGAAAATTCCGCCGTCTTCGAGATGATGGGAAACAGTCTCCATCATCGCTTCGAGATCAGCATCGGACGTCTGATAGCTCAAAACATGAAAAAGGGAGATGACCGCCTGGAATCGCCGATCCGTCCGGAATGTGCGTGCATCGCCCAGCGTGAAATCAAGTTTGCCGCCCGACTGTGCCGCCTTCGGCATGGCCGCCGCAAGCATGGTTTCCGACAGCTCTACACCCAGCACCCCATATCCGGCTTCTGCGATCTTATCGGCGTGAATGCCGGTGCCGGAGCCTAGCTCCAGAATCTGCGAGATTGGGCCGGTGGCATAACGCTCCAGCAGAGCTTTCACATAAGCTGTTTCGCCCTCGTAATCCTTGTCCTTATAGAGAAGGTCGTAATACTGGGAGTACAATCCGAAACTGGGCGTCAACGGATGACCTCCGCGACGATACCCGCGACTTCGCGAATTTGATCTTCCCTCAGCGCCATGCCGCTTGGAATATAGAAGCCGCGGCGCGCAAGCTTTGCGGCGATGGGAAGATCTGCATCCTTGAAGAAGCCCATCTTCTGCAGAACGGGCTGCTCGTGCATCGGCCAGAAAAACGGACGGCAGCCTACGCCTTTAGCCGCTAATCGTTTCATCGCTTCGGCTGCGTCGAAATCGATCTCGTCCTTCAGCACGATGCCATAGACCCAATAGATATTCCGGGCATACGTTGTCTCGGGCAACGGCAGTTGAATGCCGGGCAGGTCCTGAAGCAGCTCGGTATACAGTTTGCCCATCGCACGTTTGCGCTCGACGAATTCCGGAAGGCGCTCAAGCTGCGCGCAACCCAAAGCCGCCTGCATATTTGTCATACGCATATTCCAGCCCAGTTCCTCGTGAACAAAGCGACGGGCAGGCAGGAAGCAGAGATTTCGCAGGCTTCGAGATCTGTCGGCAAGGGCGTCGGAATCGGTGACGATCATGCCACCTTCGCCTGTGGTAATGTGCTTATTGGGATAGAAGCTGAAAATGCTGACATCGCCGAAACTGCCGCAAGGCTGGCCGTTATATGTCTGTCCATGCATTTCTGCAGCGTCTTCGATGATCTTGAGGTCGTGGCGGCGGGCGATCTCGTTGATCGCGGCCATATCGCAGGGCAGGCCATAGATATGCACCACCATGATGGCGCGCGTCTTCGGCGTAATAGCTGCTTCGATCTTCGTCGGATCGATATTCCAGGTGAGAGGATCCGAATCCACCGCAACCGGCACACAACCCGCTCTCACGATGGCTGCTGCGCAGGAAATGATCGTGAAGGACGGCATGATGACCTCAGTGCCTTCCTCCAGGCCAAGCGCCATCATGCCAGCGTCGAGAGCCATCGAACCGTTCGCAACGGCGATTGCGTGCTTGCGGCCGACAGTCGCGGCAAACTCACGCTCAAAACGTGTGATGAAAGGGCCTTCGGAGGAAATCCAGCCGGTCTCGATACATTCCAGCAGATACTTGCTCTCGTTACCATTCAGCAGCGGTTCATTGACCGGAATCATTCGACACCCTTTATCTTCAGTTCCCGCACCGACGGTACAAATCGTGTCTTATCGGATTCTCCGGCATAAGGTCCCTGTTTGACTTCGATGATTTCAGCTTCTTCGATGATTTCAAAACCATGTCCGCCGAAGGCAAGCAGGATGACGTCGCCAGCGCGCAGGATCGCGCTTTCGTAGTATTCCTGCGCGTCGGAATAGAAGTCCACGCGGACAACGCCCGACTTTATAAGCAGGACCTCCTTCGTATAGAGGACCTCGCGCGCGACGGCGTTGTGAACGTGGGGTTGGATGACATAGCCAGTCGGTCGCTTCATATAGGCGAGTTGCTGCGAAAATTCGTCCGGCGTGAAAAATTGGATACCATCGAACGTGTAGTTCGACCGCAATATCATGGCCTGCAGTTCGCCACCGTTCGTGATCTTTTCTATCATGTTTCTCTTTCCCAAATCGACCGATGCGTCAGGATGCCGCCAAACCGACTACTTTGCGTATGCGCTTGACCCCGGCCGAGAATACGAGCTTGTAAAAATCATTCATCCGCTGGCGGCGCATCTTTGCGAAAAAGCCCAACACGCGCAGTCGCATTTGTTCGTTAACTTCAACGGGGATCTTTTGCAATTTCCCCGGCGCATGCCCGAGGCTGCCGGCGTAATAATCGACATCGCTGCAGTGGACTCCGCTGTCGTCAAACCCTGAGTTCTCCACAAGGCTCTGGCGAGGGTAGAGAGTCAGCATATTGTCCAGATAAGCGCTGGCATGCCACCTGATCGCCCAAGATTGATTCTTGCCTTTGACTTGATTGCGCAGCATCGCCAGGAAAAAGGCGTTCCCATCATAGTCGAAAGCTTTGGCAAGGCCTTTCTCTTTCAGGCCTATCAGAAGCTTAGCCCCATTGGGTTCGAAATGTTTCCATGCCCGGGCCCACGTGGCCCAGCCCCAACAGTCCGCCCCACGTAGGAAATAGCTCTCGGGAGCATCGTCGTTGGGGACCGGATAGGCGTAACCGTGAATGCTGGCGACGCGCTCCTCATCTGCATAAAGATCCAGCCCCTGGTTCATATAGCGCAAGAAGTCAGGCGAGGTTATCAGGTCATCCTCGACGACGATGACGCGGCCATATTGTTCGCACAGACGGCCCACGCCATCGATGATGGAGCCTGCAAGGCCATAGTTTTTTTCACGCTCGACGATAGTGACTGACTTGAAACCCGTTACCGTCTTTGCCTGTTCACGGACCTGGCGCACGCGCTCCGCTTCTTTTTCATTGCGCTGACCGTCGCAAAAAATGAACAGCGGCGTCTGTTCCGCCAATTCGTTTGCCTGCAATGCAGCGATAGTCCGTGCCATATGCATGGGACGATTGAAGACAAAAAGTATGACTGGTGCGCATTCCATGATTATTCCCAGCATTTCCTGCGTTGCGCAAATTGCTCGAGTCTATGTACGAATAGGGTCTCGGCTTCGAGCCGCTCCGTGTCGATCGCTTTTAGCTGCTTACGCCCTTTTTCGATCAGATCAACTGCCACCGCAGGATCCCGAATGCGCAACATTGCGTCGGCCCACTGCTCTGCGTCATTAGCGTCGGCAAACAACGCCGCATCGCCGACCTGTTCATTGAGGTGCGCCGAATAGATCAACGGGCGGCCGACTGCCCACGCTTCCAACGGCGGTAGATTGGTCGGGCCAAAATAAGTCGACATCACGACGGCCAGAGCGCCTTCGTAAAGCGCGCGCATGTGATCAACCGGTACAAAGCCGAGAAACGTCACATTGTCAGAGACGCCTAACCGCTGCGCTTGCTGCTTGATCCAGGCCAAATTACCGCTGTCCGCACCCGAAAAGACCACGCGTATGTCGGAATTAACGGCCGCCTTTTGCTTTAACAACGAGATCGCTTCAAGAATGCGTATATGGTTCTTATGAGGCCAGAATTGCGCCGGATAGAAATAATAGCCATCCCTCAGCCCGTAATTGCCGAGCACGGCTGTGCGATCAATCGAATGCGCTTCACTTAAGAAAGGAGAGGGCTCGAACGGCATCGCAATCATGCGCTCTTCGTCAACTCCGTAGCGAACGACAATCCTCTTCAGTAGCTGATGTGATGCCACCAAGACGGCGACCGCACGTGGCAGGCATGTGGAAAAGTGCCGCTCTCGTTCTTCGAATCTGCCTTCGGAGCTGACTTCCGGAAATTCGAGATCGTCCCGATGACAGAGATCAAGGACTGTCGTGACGTAGTTGAGCTTGCGGAAATAGTTCGGAGTTGAGGAATGTGTAACGAAATACCCCAGATCCATGCCTGCTTTCAGCAGCGCATTTTCGATCTTGTTTGCCATCCACGCTTTGCCAATTTCCTTGCGGATTGAGCGGCGCAACACGGCGAGTGCAATTCGAGATAGCCTTCCGGCGGCAGGCAGGTATTCTGCGGGAACTCCAAGCCGCTTGAGATGCTGAAGATTGGCTTTGATTGTCGTGAAAGCCACGACCTCATGCTGTTTTCCGATGATACGCTGGAGTTGTACGATCGCATTGATTGCTTGATTGAATCCGCCACCGACCTGAATCGGGTTTTCTAACAAGATGCCAATTTTCATGCTTTGACTAACCTCAGCCTCCGCGCCAGCAGACGCCTACTTCACATTTCGATCAGGCCGGAGAACCGCGTCGTTTTTCACAGATAATCTGACACAGCGGATCTCGCTCCTCAATTTCTCGTCCCTTTGTAAAAGGGTCACAGCCAGCGGATGCTGTCACGAATTGATCGTCACGGAGATCCGCAAAAGGGCGCTCTCACCAATTGGGGCGAGGGGCCATCCGCGTCATCCATTCAGTTGCACCTAATTAATTCCTGGTATTGGCCTTAGCATATCCTGCGATCACGACAACACCCACAACGGCCCGGTCACAAGGCAAATTTGGACCTGTTTGGAGGGTGTCGTTGCAATCTTGAGACAGTGATCGACAGTTTCTTCTATGGTGCTTGAATGGCCATCACGGAGGTAAGGTTTTCAAGATTGCCGGCATAGGTGAGCGCATCGAGGTTGACGACTGGTTCATCGTGAAGCGCAAGCTCAGCCGAGCACGAAATTCGCACCGATGAAGCCGACTCCTCCCGTCACCAGGATCATATTTAGCCCTTGGACATCTGACAAATGAAAGCTCTAGTCTCATTGTGCCAGTCTCACGTCAGCCGAAGAGGTCGACGATACTCATTTCGCCGACCTGCCCGCAGTTACATGGGGGTTGCACTCGTTCGGTCGTTTCCATAAACACGACCCGAAGATTGTATCGAACGACGATGTGAAAAAATGACAAAAACCGCGCTTATTACTGGGGTGACTGGTCAGGATGGTGCCTATTTGGCCGAATTGCTTCTGAGCAAGGGCTATACGGTGCACGGTATCAAGCGGCGGTCCTCGTCTTTTAATACCGGCCGCATCGAACATATCTATCAGGATCCGCATGAGACACATCCTCGCTTCATTCTCCACTATGGCGATATGATCGACTCGACCAACCTGCTGCGGATCGTGCAGCAGACGCAGCCCGATGAAATCTACAATCTTGCCGCACAAAGCCATGTGGGTGTCAGCTTCGAAACGCCTGAATATACGGCGGATGCCGATGGCATCGGGACGTTGAGGTTGCTCGAAGCGATCCGTATCCTGGGGCTCGAGGAAAAGACCCGATTCTACCAGGCATCGACCTCGGAACTCTACGGTCTTGTGCAGGAGGTGCCGCAGAACGAGAAGACGCCCTTTTATCCGCGTTCTCCCTATGCCGCAGCCAAGCTCTATGCCTACTGGATCGTCGTGAATTATCGCGAGGCCTACGGCATGCATGCGTCGAACGGCATTCTTTTCAATCACGAAAGCCCGCTTCGCGGCGAAACCTTCGTCACGCGCAAGATCACGATGGCGGTGGCTGCCATCCATCTGGGGCGGCAGGATAAGCTTTTCCTCGGCAATCTCGACGCCAAGCGTGACTGGGGCCACGCGCGTGAATATGTCGAGGGCATGTGGCGCATGCTGCAGCAGGACAAGCCGGATGACTACGTCTTGGCGACCGGTGAGACGACGAGTGTCCGCCAGTTTGTGGAGTGGGCTTTTGCCGACGTCGGCATTGCTTTGGAATGGAAGGGGTCCGGCGTCGACGAGAAGGGTTATGACGCCGCGTCCGGTGCCTGCCTTGTGGAAATCGACCCGCGGTATTTCCGCCCGACGGAAGTCGACCTTTTGCTTGGCGACCCGACCAAGGCACGTCAGAAATTGGGCTGGCACCACAAGACCCCGGTTCGCGAACTCGCCGCCGAAATGGTGCGGGAGGATGTCAAACACTGGAAGGCTCAAAACAGCCGGAAAGAGATCTGAGTGTCCAACCTGTCCAACAAGAAAATCTGGGTCGCCGGTCATCGCGGCATGGTCGGCAGCGCGCTTGTGCGCAGGCTTCACTCAGAAAATTGCACTGTCATCACGGCAACGCGACAGGAGCTTGATCTCAAACGGCAGGACGAGGTCGAGAGATTCGTCCAGACGAACAGACCGGATGCGATCATCCTCGCTGCTGCAAAGGTTGGCGGTATTCTTGCGAACGATACCTTCCCGGCCGATTTCCTCTACGATAACCTGATTATTGAGGCCAATATCTTCGAAGCCGCGCATCGTAACGGCGTCGACAGGCTTCTGTTTCTGGGCTCAAGCTGCATTTATCCTAAATTCGCGCCGCAGCCGATTTCTGAAGATGCGCTTTTGACCGGACCGCTTGAGCCGACCAACGAGTGGTATGCTATAGCCAAGATTGCCGGGATCAAGCTGGCCGACGCCTACCGCAAGCAGCACGGACGCGACTATATTTCTGCCATGCCCACCAACCTCTATGGTCCGGGCGATAATTTCGATCTGCAATCCAGTCACGTTCTGCCGGCGCTAATTCACAAAGCGCACCTCGCAAAGGTGACGGGGGCATCCGAAATTACCATCTGGGGAACCGGAAAGCCACGACGGGAATTCCTCCACGTTGACGATTGCGCGGATGCGCTGGTTTTCCTGTTGAAGAACTATTCGGACGCGCAGCACGTCAATGTCGGTTCGGGAGAGGACATTGAAATCATCGAGCTCGCGCGGTTGGTTTGCCGTGTTGTCGGTTACGAAGGAAAAATTGCCCACGACCTCTCCAAGCCTGACGGGACGCCGCGTAAGCTCATGAGCACCGACAAGCTGAAGAACATGGGCTGGAAGCCACGCATCTCGCTGGAGGAAGGTATCCGCGCAGTGTATGATTGGTTCCTGCAGTTCGAAGGCAAAGCCGCCGTAGCGCGACAATAGCTGTCGGGCATCCAGAACTCCAAAGGGCTGCGATTGGCGTGACGTGTGAGCCGTCAGCTTTAGGCGACGTGGCTCCTTGATCGAGACGATGGGGCATGCCGAGGTCCGGACTTGAACACCAAGTTTACCGTCGTTCCCGGCGTCCGTCCGCTCAAACTCATGGAGAAGCGGAAGACGTTCGACCAGCGTTCGGCTGAGAACTTGCAGTTCGTTCGGATTGCCTGGCGTGCGGCGGTACCAGGAAATCGAGGAGACCGTCGCCCCGTAGGTCGGCGGTTCTCTTTTCCAGAATGTCACCAATCAGGGTCGTCAGAAATTCTGCTGTCAGATGGTTCCAGTCTGTGATGAACGGAACACCCCTGCTGCTCGTGAGGCATTTCTCCTTGTCGTAATCGCAGTGAAGCTTGACGATATCGACGTAGGTGAACGCTAGATCGGATGGGAAAAATGGCAGTTGCTCTAAAGGCTGGTTAGCCGGCGGATAGGTCGCCTCCCGCAGGCATATGGAGGCATCAGATTTTCTCTGAAACATCAGCCCTAGGCACGAGTGCGATTCGTCGAGCTGGAAATAATTTCCGAAAACGAAAATGCGCGCGTCGTCCGAGTGGCTTTTCATCCAGGAAAGAAGCTCAAACCTGAAGGGGTTGACGGTGTACTCGAAAGGCCGAAGGCTCGTGAGAAAGATCGCTTTCGTTCGGCTGAGCAATGACTTGTCGTTGATATACTTTTCAAAGGGAATGCAGTATTTGTCGTAAATGCTGGCGCGAGAGGGGGCCCTAACAATATCGTTCTTGATCTCCACCAAGCAGTTCAAGTAGCTGATTGCCACGATTTGATATTGGTCGGCATCGATGTAATTTTTCAGCGCGATTGACCAGTTTCTGGCGTGCGAGTCCCCAATGATGAAGACAATGGGTTTCCCAGCTTGAATGTTGTCGTTCAGGCCTAGAAAAGTGCTTTCGAGCCGTGCTTCGTTCGCCTGCGCCAGAGGTGAATAGACTTCATCCAGCCTGTGAGGAAAACCGGCCATAGTGATTGCTGACAGGACAGCAGCCGCGATGGTGACAACGGATGAACTCAGGGTGATCCAGAGAGCGCGGCTTCTCCTGGTGTGGCGAAAGGGCTTTTCGATGACGACAAAGCTGACGACCGCGACCAGGACCGTCACTACGATGGCGAGAAGCTTGTCACCATTGTCGAAATTTAAGCTTGTCAACCGCCAGAAGGCGAAGACCGGATAATGCCACAAATATAAAGAGTAGGATACCAATCCGGTGAGCGCCGCAGGCCGAGAAGCCAACAGGCGCCCGGCTGCGTTCTGCTGACCGGCGAATGCGAGCACCAGACAGGTCCCGATGACTGGGATCAAAGTCAACCGGCCAGGATGAACCGTATCCTTTCCAAAAAAGATGAGTGAGCCAAGAACGAGGATAAGCCCGGCCGCCGCGAGTAACGGCCGAGGGCGGGTTCGTCCACGCCTCACTTCGTGATAGGCGAGAAGTGTTCCGGCCAGCAGTTCCCAGGCCCGGGTGAGTGGCGAGTAGAAGGCCTGTTGCGGATCATGCCGCACCGTCACGATACACAATACAAAGCTGAGGGCTGCCACGAGCAACACGTATGGCAAGAATTTTGATTTCAAGTATCGACGCACGATCAGCAATAAGACCGGAAAGCCGATATAAAATTGCTCTTCGACGCTCAACGACCAGGTGTGAAGAAAGGGCTTGAGAAGGGTATTGGGCTCCCCGTACAGAGCCGCAGTAAAATAAAAATAGATATTCGATCCAAACAGGAGCGACGACCCTATGGAGTTCGCGTAGTCTGTGAGTTCCAATGGTAACAAAAAATAATAGGCGAGGGGAATTGTCGCAAAAATGACTGCGAACAACGCCGGCAAAATTCTCCGCGCGCGCCGAGCATAGAATTTAAGGAAATCGATACGCCCCGTTGCTTCGATTTCCGTCAACAAAATTTGGGAAATCAGGAAGCCGCTGATCACAAAAAATACGTCGACGCCAATGTATCCGCCAGGAAGCAACGTGTGGCCGGCAACCGTGAACCCGGCGTGGTAAAGAATGACCGCGATCACCGATATGGCCCGTAAGCCATCAATCTCTGGTCGGTAAACCTTCAATGTGCCTGCCTTCGATATCGAGAGCGTACTTTGGTCGCGCGCAAGATTGGCGCTTTTGGGGTGCCTAACACAGAGATCTTGGAGGGAGAACAGTGTGGCCTGATAAAAGATTTGTGGGCGGGGCCGATTTCAATCTTTATTTTCTGCGCTGTTGTAAATCAGCATTCCGGAACCCTCATTAGTTTGCATTTGTTTTCCCAGTCGCTGACCAATTTTGTCGATGGGCCGTTCCAGAAGCCAGAAGACGTCAGGCCGATGCCAATAGCGCCTACCATCGCTGCCCACCACGGCGCGCCCGAAAGCAACAAAAATCGAAATGGGCGCGTGTAGTGCGTAGATGCTGCAAGATGCTCGCCCAAGCCACGATGTCGGATTCGCCGACATGCTGCGCCAATCGATCCAAGTGATCAGGGCAGCGAAAAGGAAGCAGGCATTGGAGGAGGGCACCGGGAGGGCAGATAAAAGCAAACCCGTTTTGCCGTAAAATCAATCACTTAGTGAAATATTGGCTGGGGAACCTGGATTCGAACCAAGATTAACGGAGTCAGAGTCCGTCGTTCTACCATTGAACTATTCCCCAGCAGTTGCCGCCGAAGCATGGCTTGGCTGCTGTGCGGCGCTTATAACCAAAAGCCGGCAGATTGCAAATACCCGTTTTGAAAAAATTCAGTGCTGTACGAAAGGCATGAAACCGCTGCAAATCCCCTGTCCAAAAAAGAATTTGGCGATTTCGGCGGGCGCTGATATTCTTGCCGCAACGCAAAAATCGAAATGAGCGCCTGCTGCATATCTCAAGACTTGCGCGGCGCGATGGAAAAACAACGTGGAAGACCCCGAAGGCGGCGCAAAGCCGCAATTTGACGGGGCGTCGGCGGCAGGGCGCAAGGACGGCAAGAAGTCCAGGCGCCGCAAGGGCAAGCGTGGCGGGCAACCCCGCAACGCGGCTCATCCCGCTTCGCATGAGCCTTCCGGCGGTGCCGGACAGCCTGCGCGCCCGATGGAAGATGCAGCCGGGAATCCGGCCCGCAAGCGCAAGCGTCGCCGTCGTGGCGGCCATGGTGCCGTGCAGGATGGTTCACCTCTCCCCCAGGCAATGGAACAGACGGCAGCGGCAGGCAATGCTGTCCGCTCCGATAGCGATTCAGCGCCGAGCCGTCGCAACCGCCGCAAGCACCGCGGCAAGCGCGGTCTACAGGGCCGGCCGCTGACATCGGCAAAACCATCAGGCGCCCAGCAGCAGGAAAGCCGCGCAGAAGAAACCGTGCTCAGGGCCGAACTGCGTGAAGCACTGAATGGCGCAAGCGCCAACCGCAGGGGCCGCCAGGAAAGCCAGTCCCATTCCGGGCATCCGGGGGATCGTCAGGCCGGCGAGCATGTGTGGCCGGAGGAGCTCTACGCCGCCCTCGATCTCGGCACCAACAATTGCCGCCTCCTCATTGCCCAGCCGACTCGTCCGGGTCAATTCCGCGTCGTCGATGCTTTTTCCCGCATCGTGCGCCTCGGCGAAGGCCTTGCGGCAAGCGGCCGTCTGTCGGATGAGGCGATGGAGAGGGCGATCGAGGCGCTGAGGATCTGCGCCTCCAAGCTCAGGAACCGGCAGATCCGCCGCATGCGGCTGATCGCCACCGAAGCCTGCCGCCAGGCAGTCAATGGCGAGGAATTCCTCAGCCGGGTCGTTGCCGAAACCGGCCTCGCGCTCGAGATCATCGATCGCGAGACAGAGGCGCGGCTTGCCGTCTCCGGCTGCTCCTCGCTGGTCGGTCGCGAGACGCGCTCCGTCGTGCTTTTCGATATCGGCGGCGGCTCGTCGGAGATCGCCGTCATCCGCATCGGCGACAATCGCTTCAGCCGCCTCGCCAATCACATCACCCACTGGACCTCGCTGCCGGTCGGCGTCGTGACGCTGTCGGAGCGCCATGGCGGGCACGACGTCACGCCGGAGGCCTTCGAAGGCATGGTGCGCGAAGTCGAAGGCATGCTTGGACGCTTCGATTGCCCGGAGATCGAGGTCGCCCAGACCGGCGACTTTCACCTGATCGGCACATCGGGCACGGTGACGACGCTTGCCGGCGTGCATCTCGACCTGCCGCGTTATGACCGGCGCAAGGTCGATGGCATCTGGCTGTCCGACGACGAGGTCTCCGCCATGCAGGCAAAGCTTCTCTCCTGGGATTTCGCAAGCCGCGCCGCCAATCCCTGCATCGGGCCTGACCGGGCCGATCTGGTGTTGGCCGGCTGCGCCATCCTCGAGGCGATCCGCCGCCGCTGGCCGAGCCCGCGCATGCGGGTTGCCGATCGCGGCTTGAGGGAAGGCCTGCTCACCGACATGATGGCCGATGACGGCGTTTGGCGGCGCAATCGCAACCGCCGCGGCCAACGCGTGAGATCGTGAGATAAGGAATAGGCATGACCAAGGCACCGATCGCGGGAAACCGCACCGGCCGCAAGCTCGGCCAGCGCGTCAAAAACAAGAAGATGAAGGCCTCCTCCCGTCAATGGCTGGAGCGTCACATCAACGATCCCTATGTGCAGCGCGCCCAACTCGAAGGTTATCGCGCCCGGGCCGCCTTCAAGCTGCTGGAGATCGACGAGAAACATCATATCCTGCGCGGCGCCAGGCGCATCATCGATCTCGGCGCTGCGCCGGGCAGCTGGTCGCAGATCGCCGCCAAGGTCACCGGCTCGACGGATGATGATATCCGTGTGGCTGCGATCGATTTCCTTGAAATGACCCAGCTGCCGGGGGTCAAGATCCTGCAGCTCGATTTCCTCGATCCCAGTGCGCCGGAAAAGCTGTTGGAGGCCGTCGGCGGCACGCCTGATCTCGTCATCTCCGACATGGCGGCGCCCACCACCGGTCACCACCGCACCGACCATCTGCGCACCATGCATCTCTGCGAAGTGGCGGCGCATTTCGCCGTCGAAGTGCTGGGGGAAGGCGGGCACTTCCTCACCAAGACCTTTCAGGGCGGCACGGAGCGTGAGCTGCTCGCCATGCTGAAGCAGAACTTCCGCCAGGTCGTCCATGTCAAACCGAACTCGTCGCGCGCCGAATCGGTCGAGATGTTCCTGCTGGCCAAGGGGTTCAAGGGGCGCAAGGCCGAAGGCGACGCAGAGGAAGCTTGATTTTTGGGCAGGTCCTGACGGATGATGGCGATCGACTGCATAACTCCTTAAAACGGTATCGATTTAAGGATAAGATATGCGGCAATGGAAAGCGTTGCCGCGTCCTTTGCGCGCATCAAAGGACGCGCCGCGCTGTCAGGATTTGAACCGCGGATCCCATGCTTCTTTACGTCACGCTCGGAACCAACGACCTCTATCGTGCAGGGCATTTTTATGATGCCGTGCTGTCTCCCCTCGGCTATCGCCGCCAGCGCTCTTCCGAAGAGGAAATCGGCTATGCCGCCGAGGGCGATACGCGCTGCCGCTTCTGGGTGGTGACGCCCTTCAATCGCCGCCGGGCGACCTCAGGCAATGGCGCCATGGTGGCACTTGCAGCCGAAACACGGGCCGATGTCGACGCCTTCCATGCAGCGGCGATCGCGGCAGGCGCCGTGGATGAGGGCGAGCCCGGCCTGCGCTCCTACCATGCCCATTTCTATGCCGCCTATGTGCGTGACCTCGACGGCAACAAGCTCTCTGCCGTCTGCGAAAACCCGCAGTAGCAGCTGCCTAAAGCGCGTCGCAATCTTTCAGATTCGCTCCTCGAGCTTTAGCTCTTTGTTTCCACGCATGTCGTTACCGCAAAACCGCTGCACACTTTTGCGCGCATGCTTTATTTCACCGCGTGCTGTTCGGCTTCAACGGTTGCTGCCGATATTGCCTTGGAGCGGTGGCCGGAAACGAGTGCGCCGGCATTGCGGTCCATCCGGATGAAGGGAATGGTCGCAATGACGGTCAGTCCGGCGATGATGTAGAAGGCGAGGTGGAAATCGGCCACCTGCAGCGCTTCGCCGCGGAAATAGATCGAGCTCTCCAGGATCGCGGCGGCGACCGCGACGCCAAGCGCCAGGCTGATCTGCTGCATCACCGAGCTCATCGATGTCGCTTGGCTGGCTTCCGCATCATCGATGTCGGCGAAGGCCAGCGCATTGACGCCGGTGAACATGAAGGAGCGGGAGAAACCGCCGAGCAGCAGCACGCCGATGATGACGAGATGCGGCGTCGACGGCGTGAACAGGCCGGTGACGACAGTCACCAGGGTCGTGACCATGGCGGCGCCGAGAAGCGTGGTGCGGAAGCCGGCGGCGGCGAAGACGCGCTTCGCCATGAACTTGGTGGTGATCGCCCCGATCGCGCCAGCAAAGGTGATGAGGCCGGATTGGAACGGCGTCAGCCCGAAACCGAGCTGCAGCATCAGCGGCGTCAGGAAGGGCATGGCGCCGACGCAGATGCGGAAGAGCGTGCCGCCCAAGGTGGAGGTTCGAAACGTCGGGTTCTTGAACAGGTTGAGGTTGAGGATCGGCGCCGGATGCCGCTTGGCATGGCGCATATAGAGAAAGCCGCAAAGCACGCCGATCAAGGTGGCGGTGACGCCGATGATCGGGGGCAGGGCCGGCAGACTGACCACCGACAGGCCGAAGACGACACCCGCGGCCGAAAGCGAGGTCAGCACGAAACCGGTGAAATCGAGCTTCGGCGGCGCCGTCGCTTCCACCTCCGGCAGGAAGATCGTCGCAAGCCAGATGCCGATGATGCCGACCGGCACGTTGATCAGGAAGATCCAGTGCCAGCTGAAATAGGTGGTGATGAAGCCGCCGAGCGGCGGGCCGGTGAGCGGGCCCACAAGCGCGGGGATGGTGAGCAGCGCCATGGCCGAGACCAGATCGCTGCGCTTCGTGGTACGCACCAGCACGAGGCGGCCGACCGGCGTCATCATCGCGCCGCCCATGCCCTGCAGGAAGCGGGCGAAGACGAATTCGACGAGGTTGGACGAGATTGCGCAAAGGATCGAGCCGATGACGAAGACCGAGATGGCAAGGCGGAAGATCTTCTTGGCGCCGAACCTGTCGGCCATCCAGCCGCTGACCGGTATGAACACCGCCAGCGCCACCATGTAGGAGGTCAGCGCCAGCTTCAGCGTGATTGGCCCGACATGCAAATCCGCCGCGATCGCCGGCAGCGCCGTCGCAATGACGGTGGAGTCCATCTGTTCCATGAAAAGGGCGACAGCGAGGATCAGCGGGACAATGCGATTCATAGGCGGGAGCCTTGATGGGGCAGCGGATTGGAGCTGGAAAGGCCCGTGCTGTTTAGTCCCAGTGGCGGGTTCTGCCAATCCCCAAATCCGGGTCGACGACACGTTTGCTTCACGTCTGCGTGAGACGGCTTGCGCAACAACGTCGCCAGTCAAGATTGACATATGTTTACTTGGCCGGGGCAAGAAATCCGGTCGGAATCGACACTGGGGGCCGTGCGGCGACGCACCGCACGTCATAGGAGGATGGACATATGGCAATTTCATCGGGAATAAAGCGACGCACCCTTTTTGCCGCAGGTCTTGGCCTGCTGGCGGCGCCGGTCATTTTAAGAGAGAAGGCCGAAGCGGCCGCAACTGGAGAACGCAATCATATGGATGGAGCGCCTTTGCCTGAGATCAATCAATTCAAGCTCGGTTCCTATAAGTTCACCGTCGTCCGTGACGGCACCAGCATTGTCGAAAAGCCCTATGAAACCTTCGGCACCAATCAGGATCCCGAAACCGTCAAGGCATTGCTGACCGCAAACTTCCTGCCGGCCGACAAGTTCATGAACGGCTATATGCCGGCTCTCATCGATACCGGTTCGGATGTCATCCTCGTCGATACCGGCTTCGGCGCTGGCGGCCGCGCACGTGGGGCCGGCCAACTGACCGAAGGCCTGAAGGCGGCGGGATATTCGGCCGACGACGTCACGTTGGTGGCGCTCACCCATCTGCACGGCGATCATATTGGTGGCCTAATGGAAGACGGTGCTGCTGCCTTCAAGAATGCCCGCTATGTCGTCGGCCAGGCCGAATATGACTTCTGGTCGGACAAGGCGCGTGAGGGTACGCCGGCTGAGGGCGGTCACAAGGCGGTGCTCGCCAATGTCGTGCCGCTCGCCGAGAAGACCACTTTTATTAAGGACGGTGATAGCGTCGCGCCCGGTGTGACTGCGGTGCTGGCGGCCGGCCACTCGCCGGGACATATGGTGTTCCACGTCGAATCCGAGGGCAAGCGCCTTGTGCTCACGGGCGATACCGCCAACCACTATATCCTGTCGCTGCTGCGGCCGGATTGGGAGGTGCGCTTCGACATGGACAAGACGCAGGCAGCCGCCACCCGCCGCAAGGTTTTCGAGATGATTGCGAGCGAAAAGATCGCCTTCCTTGGCTACCACATGCCGTTCCCGGCAGTCGGCTTCGTCGAGCGGCAGGATGGCGGGTACCGTTTCGTGCCGAAGACCTATCAGTTCGACATCTGATCCGAAGCGGTTCAGCCTTCACGGAAGCGCTGAACCGCTATAACATATTGTTTTTACAACGTTCTGGACAGAAAATTGCCTGGCGTTATTCCCGGAATGCTCCTGGCGCATGGCACCCATGACGAGCCCGGCGGGCAGGCCGGGCTTTTTGCTATTTCCTTCCTGTCATAGACGTGTTACCAGCCCTCGCCAACTTCCAAGCAACCCATGCAGACCGCCGGGGCGGACGATTCGTTTCCGGACAGGGTCGCATTTTTATTAAACGAAGGAATTTGGCCATGGCACGCATCATTGAAACGGCAACCGGCGCAGACGCGCTTACCTTCGACGACGTGCTGCTGCAGCCGGGACATTCCGAGGTCATGCCGGGCCAGACGAATATCTCCACCCGCATCGCCCGGGATTTCGAACTCAACATCCCGATCATCTCATCAGCCATGGATACCGTCACCGAGAGCCGCCTGGCGATCGCCATGGCCCAGGCCGGCGGCCTCGGCGTCATTCATCGCAACCTGACGCCGATCGAGCAGGCCGAGCAGGTCCGGCAAGTGAAGAAGTTTGAAAGCGGCATGGTCGTCAATCCGGTGACGATCGGCCCCGATGCGACGCTTGCCGATGCGCTCGGGCTCATGAAATCCTACAGCATTTCCGGCATCCCTGTCGTGGAGAAGTCCGGCCGCCTCGTCGGGATCCTGACCAACCGCGACGTCCGCTTCGCTTCCGATCAGGAACAGAAGATCCATGAACTGATGACCAAGGACAATCTGGTCACCGTTAAGGAAAACGTCGATCAGCAGGAGGCCAAGCGCCTGCTGCATTCGCATCGCATCGAGAAGCTGCTGGTGGTCGATACCGAAGGCCGCTGCGTCGGCCTCATCACCGTCAAGGATATCGAGAAGTCGCAGTTGAACCCGAACGCTTCCAAGGATGCGCAGGGCAGGCTTCGCGCCGCCGCCGCCATCAGCGTCGGTGACGACGGCTTCGAGCGCGCCGAACGCCTGATCGAGGCCGGTGTCGACCTTCTGGTCGTCGATACCGCCCACGGCCATTCGCAGCGCGTCCTCGATGCCGTCACCCGCGTCAAGAAGCTTTCCAATTCGGTGCGCATCATGGCCGGCAACGTCGCCACCTATGACGGCACCAGGGCGCTGATCGATGCCGGCGCGGACGCCGTCAAGGTCGGCATCGGTCCGGGTTCGATCTGCACGACGCGCATCGTTGCCGGCGTCGGCGTTCCCCAGCTCGCCGCGATCATGTCGGCGGTTCAGGCCGCGAATGATCAGGACGTGCCCGTCATCGCCGATGGCGGCATCAAGTTCTCCGGCGATCTTGCCAAGGCGATCGCCGCCGGCGCTTCCGCCGTCATGATCGGCTCGCTGCTTGCCGGCACCGATGAGAGCCCGGGCGAGGTCTATCTCTACCAGGGCCGTTCGTTCAAGGCCTATCGCGGCATGGGCTCCGTCGGCGCCATGGCCCGCGGCTCGGCCGACCGTTACTTCCAGGCCGAGGTGCGCGACACGCTGAAGCTCGTGCCCGAGGGCATCGAAGGCCAGGTGCCGTACAAGGGGCCGGTCTCGGGCGTTATCCACCAGCTCGCCGGCGGCCTCAAGGCGGCCATGGGTTATGTTGGCGGCAAGGACCTCAAGGATTTCCAGGAGCGGGCCACGTTCGTGCGCATCTCCGGTGCCGGCCTTCGCGAAAGCCACGCCCATGACGTGACGATCACCCGCGAGAGCCCGAACTATCCGGGCGCTGGCCTCTGATCATGAAGGCGGGCAGCGGGATTCCTCTCTGGATCGTCGCGCTGCTCGCAGCTCTCTGTCTTGCCGTGCTCGCCTGGACGACCTTCGGTTTCGTCGTTCCGTTCAAGCACGAAACCGGGCAGGCGGTCCTCGACACCTATTTCGCCGGTTACGACGAGTCGGCGGTCTTCCACATGCAGAAGCTGCTCGATGAGAACGAGACGGCGACCGGGCTGCTGCGCGCCATGTATTTCGGGCCGGAGCTGATCTTTCCGGCATTGCTGACGGCGCTGCTGTTCCTCGCCTTCCTCAAGCTCGGTCCCGTCGGCTCGTGGTTCGGCCAATCGGTGCATCCGCTCATCGGCAAGGCGGTATACCTGCTGCCATTCATCTATGGCATCGCCGACTATGGCGAGAACATCTCGAGCCTGATGGCCTTCGGCAACGGTGCGCCCTCAACTGTTGCAACGCAGCTGCTGCCGTGGATGACACGGCTGAAATTCGCAAGCCTCGCCATCTGCTTCATCCTCATCGCCCGGTTTGCCATTGCCCGCTGGCTCTCGCCGCGCCAGGACTGAGGCGCCGTATTCCATCCAGCTCCATGTCGAAAAGCCGAGACACCTGCGCCGACGTGCCTTAGCGACGCAGGTGCCGATGGGGCGTTGCCCTATGCTGGTATCCAGCTCCCCTTTCGGCTAATGCTCGCGACGAAAGCGGAAGCGGAAAGGAAACGGCCACACATGACCGGCTATCAAATCTTCTGGCCACTCCTCGCCCATGTGGCCCTGGTCTATGGTCTTTATGCGCTTCTTGGGCTTCGGCGCGCAAAAATGCTCCGCGCCGGCAGCATCGCGAAATCGGATTATCGCGAAAACCGTGACGAGCCGGCCGAGAGCCTTGCCGTCAAGAACTGCCTCGCCAACCAGTTCGAACTGCCTGTGCTCTTCCATGTCTGCTGCATTCTTCTTTATATCGCGGACGCCGACAATATCGTCACCGTCGGGCTTGCCTGGATCTTCGTCGCCCTGCGCTACGCCCACGCCGCCATCCATGTCACCAGCAACGATCTGCGTTATCGCAGCCCGATCTTCGCTGCCGGTTACCTGGTGCTTGCCGCCATGTGGGTCTGGCTTGCCGCATGGATGGTGATGAGCTGAGGCGACAGGCGCTGCCGCCCCATCATTTGCCCGTAAGTGTTGCAGGCCGACGACGCAAAATGCCGGCATCGGCGCCTAAATGGCCGCCGGACGATGAGTCATTCCCAACGATATTGCTTTCACAGTGAAGAGGCGGTGGACCAGTCAAAACATGCGCCTAAAGCGTGCGACGTAAGGCTGTTGTTCCCGCGGCCGATGAATATTTCAGTAACATGGTTACTAATATTTAAATTGATTGGTCTATTTCTGCGCGAGCGAATGACGGTGGGGACGATTTGCGAGCGAGCATGGGCGAAAGGATGTGTGGAGCGGCAATCCATGGGATGGCCATGCTGCGACTTGCGGGTTTGGCGAGCACTGCGGCGCTGGTCCTGGCCGTGCAGCCGGGATGGGCGCAGGTCATCACCGGCAATGACACGGAGATCGTCGATGGCAACGATCCGGGCGGTGCCGGCCCGGGCACGCAACCGAGCCCATGGACAATCAATACCGACCTCCTCGTGGGCGACCAGAACGGCGACGACGCAGCCCTTATCATCCGCAATGGCGGCGCCGTCAGCAATGACATCGGCGTGCTCGGCGTCGACCCGGGCGCCAGCGGCACGGTGACGGTCACGGGGGCAGGCTCAACCTGGACCAATGCCGACGACCTTTATATCGGCAATGAAGGCACCGGCACGCTCACCATCGAAAACGGAGGTGCTGTCGACAATATCAACGGTTATATCGGCTATTTCTCCGCCGCTGCCAGCGGCACGGTGACGGTGACAGGCAGCGGCTCGACCTGGACGAATTCGCAGGATCTCACCATCGGCGATAGCGGCGCCGGTACTCTGATCATTTCCAATGGCGGAACGGTCAACAGCGCGTCCGGCTATATCAGCAATGATTCCACCGCCATCGGCGAGGTCATCGTTACCGGCCCGAACTCGGTCTGGAGCAACTCCACCGAAGTCTCGGTCGGCACGGCCGGCGCGGGATCACTGACCATTTCGAACGGCGGCTCGGTCACCGGCAGCCTGGGTTATGTCGGCTTCAGTACGAACGGCAGCGGCGTGGTCAGCGTGACGGGCACGGGATCGAGCTGGATCAGTTCCAGCGCGTTGTTTGTCGGCGAATTCGGCTCGGGCAGCGTGACGGTCGAGAACGGCGGCATGATTTCGGCTTCCGGGGTTGTCATCGCCGACGATTCGGGCGCCACGGGAACGGTAGAACTTGTCGGCAGCGCCGGAAGCGGACGCGGCGTCCTGGAGACCGGTTATATCGACAGGGGCGCCGGTGACGCCGGCCTCGTCTTCGATGGCGGTATTCTGCGTGCAACGGGCAATGAGGCGAATTTCCTGGGCGGGTTCAACGCCGGAGATGTCATGCTCGATGCGGGCGGCGCCTTTATCGACACCAACGGCTTTGCCATCGGCATTGGGACGGATCTGCAAGGTGCTGGCGGTATGACCAAGCAGGGCGCCGGCACGCTGACGCTGTCGGGCGCCAGCAGCTATGGCGGCGTGACCACGGTCGAGGCCGGCACTTTGCAGGCGGGCAGCGCCGGCGCCTTCGTGCAGAACGGCGCCTATGCGGTCAATGGCGGCATACTCGATCTCGGCGGCTTCGACCTGGCCATGGGAGAACTTTCGGGAAGCGGCGGCGAGATCGCCATCGGCGGCGCCGAACTCACGCTCGATCAGACGAGCAACACCACCTATGGCGGTATATTCTCCGGCAGCGGCGACGTCACGATGCTGGGCAGCGGCACCTTGCGTCTGACCGGCAACAGTTCGGGCTATGCCGGCACGACCACGGTTTCGGACGGACGCCTGATCGTCAATGGCAGCCTTGGCGGCATCTTGATGATGACGGGCGGCACGCTGGCCGGGTCGGGTCATATCGGTACGGTGACCGCCGGCGCGGGCGTCACCATCGCGCCGGGCAACTCCATCGGAACATTGACCATCGGCGGCAACCTCACCCTCAATCCCAGTTCCACCTATGAGGTCGAGGTCGATCCGGCTGGCACTGCCAGCGATTTAATCTCGGTCACGGGCATCGCGTTCCTCAATGGCGCCAGCGTTGCCCATGTCGGGATGAATGGCGACTACCAGCCTTTCTCGACCTATACGATCCTGACGGCCGCCGGCGGGATCAACGGAACATTCGGCGCCGTCACGTCCGATTATGCCTTCCTCTCGGCGAATCTGTCCTATGATCCGAACAACGTCTATCTGGAAATCGAACGCAACGACGTGCGTTTCAGCGACATGGCCCGGTCGCGCAACCAGATGGCAGCGGCAGAGGCTGCAGAGAATCTCGGAACTGGCAACGATATCTACGACGCCATCGTCACATTGCCCGATGACGAGCCGCTGATCCAGGCCAGTTACGACGCGCTTTCCGGTGAAATCCATGCCTCGATCAAAACGGCGCTGATCACGCAAAGCCTCTTTGTCCGCGAGGCCGCCAACGAGCGCCTGCGTTCCGCGTTCGGCGATGCCGGTGCCGGCGTGATCCCGATTCAGGCTTTCTGGCCGGGCGGCCCGGAACTCGTCGCTGCCGATCCTTCGGACGCGCCGGTTTTCTGGAGCACGGCCTTTGGCGGCGCAAGCGAGACACGCACGGACGGCAATGCCGCCACCCTCAACCACCAGACCGGCGGGTTTCTCGCCGGCGTCGACGCCATGTTCGATGACGTCAGGCTCGGCCTGATGGCCGGTTACAGCAATTCCCAATTCGATCCGCGGCATCGAAGCTCATCGGGATCGAGCGACGATTATCATCTCGGCCTTTACGCCGGTACGCAATGGGGCGGTCTCGCCTTCCGCTCCGGCGTCGCTCACACATGGCATGAGATCGAAACCAGCCGCCGCGTCGCCATCGGAAGCTTCGAGGACAGGCTGGAGGCGAGCTATAATGCCGGCACGCTGCAGGCATTTGCGGAGCTGGGCTATCAGTTTGATACGGCGGCGGCCTCTTTCGAGCCCTTCGTCAATCTCGCTCATGTGGGTATTCGAACGGCGGGTTTCACCGAAGAGGGCGGGGCGGCTGCGCTCCACAGCTCCAGCCGCATGACCAACACCACGATCACCACGCTTGGGCTGCATGCTGAAATGGAGATCCGCCTGGGTGAGACGAACGCCACCCTGCGCGGCATGTCAGGCTGGCGGCACGCCGCCGGCGACATCGTTCCGCTGTCGACGCAGGCTTTTGCCGGAGGCGACGCGTTCACCGTCGCCGGCGTGCCGGTGGCAGAGAACGCCTTGGTTCTCGACGCCGGGCTCGACTTCGACCTCACCGGAAGCGCCATCCTCGGCATCGCCTATTCCGGCCAGATTGCCGATAACGCGCAGCAGCATGGGGTTAAAGCGGCGCTGTCGG
The DNA here is from genome assembly GCF_013591995.1 of Rhizobium sp. WYCCWR 11146. Classification (NCBI taxonomy): domain Bacteria; kingdom Pseudomonadati; phylum Pseudomonadota; class Alphaproteobacteria; order Hyphomicrobiales; family Rhizobiaceae; genus Rhizobium; species Rhizobium sp. WYCCWR 11146. The sequence goes on along the minus strand of NZ_JACCEY010000033.1, from coordinate 107,939 downwards.
TGAAATTCTAGAAACGTCCCGATTTAAATACGAGATGCATTGCAGCGCTCCCGCGTCTTTTCAGGCGCGTAAGGACATTGCAACACTTTGAGTTGCAGCATAATGCCGTAGAGCCCCGTTTTTCATACGCTTTTGCCGGTCGTTAAAATGCGAGTGTTTCCATTTACGGCCGATGAAGACCTGCATGTCATGCCTTCCGGCGCGAACAAAAAGAATGGGAACGACATGGGCGCGGAAAGCATGGATCGGATCGGCTTGCGCAGGAAGCCGAAGCAGGAGCGCAGCATCCAGAGGCTGGACCTTATTCTCGCCGCCGCCGCCAAGATCATCGCCGAAAAGGGCGTCAGCGCCATGCGGATGACGGAACTCGCCATCGCCGCCAAGGTGCCGATCGGTTCGGTCTACCAGTATTTCCCGGAGAAGGCGGCGATCGTCAAAGCCCTGTTCGACCAGCACGCCTCGGCGATCCAGGCGAAGATGGCGGCGATGTTTGCCGACGTTCAGTCACTCGACCAGGCGCAGGACGTCGTCTGCGCCACCATCGACTGGTATTACGATTCCTACCACAACGATCCCGTCTATCTCGGTGTCTGGATGGGAACGGAGACCGATCAGGATCTGCTGCAGCTGAATATCGAGCATAGCGGTCACGTCGCCGGCATCTTCCATGACGCCGTGCGTCAGCTGGCTCCCGACCTTTGCGACGAAGAAATGTATGCGCGCACTTACCTATTCAGCCACCTGATCGGCGCCGTCATCCGGCTTGCCGCCGTCAGCGAGGAGGCCTTGGCGCGGCGTATGCTCGATGAGTGGAAGCGCGTCATCCGCGCCTCCCTTTTCGCCACGACCCTGCCGCGCGCCGCCTGAGAGCGGCTACCAGCTTGGGACCATATTGGCCGCCTTCAGCCGCGGATAAAGGCGCGCCTGGGCAGATTTGACGTCTGCCTCGAGGCTGTCGTCGACGACAGTGGGCGTGATGTTGTCGAGGCAGGCGGTGATATGCGCGGTGATCGCGTTCATCAGCGAGAGCGAAACGCCCGGTCGCTTCATGATGCCGATCTGCACCGGCGGCAGCGCCGGGAAGCCGTCCGCCTGGCTCAACACCTTCATGCCCGTCCGCAGCGCCGATTCCGGCATCACCGAAACCGCCATGCCGGCAAGCACGGCGGCGGCAACGACGGTGCAGGACCAGCTGGTGAACAGGATCTGGTGCTCGCGTCCCACGGCATCGAGCGCCGAGCAGGCGAGCTGGCGCCACTGGCAGTCGCGCCGTCCCACGGCAAGCGGCACCGGCGCGTCGTCGCGGATCGGATGGTTGGCCGAACCCACCCAGCAGAGCGGCTCGGTTCTCACGACATCGGACATGCGCTCGCGCGGATTGTGGGTGACGAGCGCGATGTCGAGCTCGCCCTTATGCATGCGTTCGGCAAGATCCACCGAGGGCTCGCAGACGATATAGAGCTCGACATTCGGATGCGTCTTGGCGAAGCGGCCGATGATCTCAGGCATGTAGCGGTCGGCATAGTCATCAGGCGTGCCGATCCGCAGCATCCCTTCCAGCCTGTTGTCGTCGAAGGCCGCGATCGCCTCATTGTTGAGGCGGATGATGCGCCGGGCATAGTTGAGCAGCTTTTCGCCCTCGACGGTCAGCCGGTTGCCGCGCCCGTCCTTGATGAACAGCTGCTTGCCGATGCGTTCCTCGAGACGGCGCATCTGCATGGAGACGGCCGATTGGGTCTTGTAGACCCGGTCGGCGGCCTTGGTGAAGCTGCCGGAATCGACGATGGCAATGAAAGTCTGCAATTGGTCGAGATCAAGAGGCGCGGACATGTTGTCACCCATAAAGATAGCTGATGATAATCATTAGAAACATTCGTTGGACTGATCAATAGGTCTTTGGCATCTTCGGGATGCAAATCAAGCAAAGTGAAGGACAGACGCCCTGCCTGTCCGAGCCCAATACAGCCTTGCTCCTTCTCGCACGACCTCGCGGGAGGGGTGGGTTGTTGCGCGCCTAAAAGAAAATCGAAAGAAAGGAGAGTCCCATGCGGATGACAGACAGAACAATAGAACTCGACTGCGGCAAGCTCACCCCGACGTTTCCCCAGCGTCTGGCAGCAGGCCTCGCACCGTTGACCTCCCTCTTTCGCGGGTTCCGCAATCGCATGGAGATCAACACGCTGCACGATCTGAGCGACGCTCAGCTGAGGGATATCGGCCTTAGCAGGGCCGACCTGACCTCCGCGTTCCTGGCGTCGACCTTTTTCGAGGACCCGTCGGAACATCTGACGCGCTCGGCACGCAATCGTTGGCGCCTGTCGCTCTTCCGCTCCTACGAACAGTAGGAGCGTCGAGTTTCCCCGCAGGGTGATAGCCAATAGCCCTGCCGCTTGACCCGGTGATCGGCTTTCCCAAGCCATCTCCGGGTTTTTTTATGCGCTAAAGCATGTCGCGCAAAAGTTCGCCGCGGTTTTGCGCGTCATGCGAGAAACCAAGGACCTAAAGCGTGGCAAGCGAACCGGAAAGATCGCGACGCGCGTTAGAGCGCTATTCGCTCTTGTCCGAGGAGGGCTTCGGCCGATAGGTCTCGAAGATCGCTTCCAGGTTCCTCTGGTAGTTCTTCTGCACTTCCAGTCCGCTGTCGAACATGGCGTTCAGCATCTCGGTGTAGCTGTCGGCATTGACCTTCGCCTCTTCCTTCGGCGCCTCCGGCGTCTTGGTCTTGGTCTTAGTCTGGGCCGCCGGCTGCTGGCCGAGCCCGCCCATCATCTCCTGGAAGGCCTTGGCGAAGGGATTGTCGAGGAAGGGGTTCGGTTGAGATGCCGCTTCCGGCTTCGGCACCGAAAACATCAGCTGCATCGCCTGCGTGAAGGGATTGTCGAAGATGCTGGGTTCCGGAGCTGTCTTCGGCTTCGGCGCGAAGCCGGTGCTTTCCAGCCACTTCTGGATGGTCTCGTTCATCGCGGTGTTGACGAAGGGGTTGACCGGCGAGGCCATCTGGCCGGTCGTCTGCTTGAAGAGACCGCCCATCAGTGTATCGGCCAGCACCGGCAGCATCCGCTTGTAAATGTCCTGGCCGATCCCGGTCATCTGCGCCGCCTGAGCGGCGACCGCGCGCGAAACCTCCTTCGAGCCGAAGAGCTGGGCGAGGATGTTGTTGCCGTCGGAAATGCCCTCCGGGGTGAAGGCCCGGCTCATATCCTCGAAATATCGCCCATAGCTGCCGGAGGAGACCGCCTGCATCAGTCCGACGAAATCGTAAGGGTTGCTGGTGCTGCGTTTCAGCCCGGCGGAAAAGGCCGGCATCAGCGCCGCCATCGCCTTCGTCGCCTGTTCCTGCGCAAGGTTGAACTGCCGGGCGATCGCCTCCATCGCCGCGCCGTTCTGCGCCTGCATCATCATGTCGAAGAGTGGCAGCATGGAGGTCCCTTTCCCCGAGTCGTGACGCGTGTCACGTCACTATATCCGGAAATGGTAATGTGCAAACGGCTTTTTGCCATAAGAACTTAGGGAGGAATTTTTTTGCTGGAGCATGCGGTCGAGCCTCAGCGGCAGATCAGTGGAACACCGCCTCCGGCCCTCTCGCTTTAGGACATCATCGGTTCGGGATGGGAGGCGCGTGTCGGGCAGTGTTTATGCTCTGCTCGGCAAGGCGGGATGTTTTCAGATGCTGCCGGAAAAATGTCTTGAAGTCGCGAAAGCTCGCAAATCCGAGAGCGGTGGCAACGCGAACGACGGTGGAGGGGGAGACGGAGCACTTGAGCGCGACAGAAGCGACGGTCCCGAACGCGATCAGTTCCGGATTTGTGAGCGCCATGCGGGCAGCGCGTTCCTGCTGTTCGGGCAGCGTCAAGCCTGTCTTGACGATCATGGCCTTGAGTTCGGTCAGATCGGTCGGCCGCTTGAGATTTTCCTCAGAATTCATGACCGTGGTTCCTTCGAGATGCAGTGCGCCGGCTCCGGACGCACCGCGGTTGGCCTTCAGTCCAGCGGGATTGCCTGCTTTTTCGAAACCGATGCGATGCAGGCAAGCGCGATTGCGAGTGCATTGCGAGCATCCGTACCCGTCGGCCCTTTGGGTAGTTCACGGTTACGAACGGCGCGAACGAAAGAGGCGAGCTGGGCCGTATAGCCGTGAACGAAGTGCTCGGTGTCGCGGCGCCATGTGTCGTTCGAGACGCCATTGCCGTCGAAGAGCGTCATGCTAGAGCGGCGCACGTCGCCCATCGTGACCATCCCGCCGGAGCCGAAGACTTCGCCGCGAATGTCGTAGCCGTAGAGGGCGGAGAAGTTTGCCTCGGCGACCGCGATCGAGCCATTGTCGAACCGGATGGTCACTACAGCCGTATCGAGGAAGCCTTTCTCCCGGGCATCCGGCCGGATGAGGGCGTCGGCCATTGCATGGACCTCGACGGGCTTTGCTCCGGGATTGAGCCAAAGCAGCGTGTCAAAGTCGTGAATGAGGGTTTCGTAGAAAATCGTCCAGAGCGGAATGCGATCGGGATCGGCGCCGAACGGGCCGGGATCGCGCGTCAGCGAGCGGATCAGCTGCGGCGCGCCGATCTTTCCCTCGTCGATCGCGGCACGGCCTTCGGCAAAGGCCTGATCCCAACGCCGGTTGAAACCGACCTGAAGGGGAACGTTGGCCGCGCGTGCCGCTGCAATAGCGCGATCGGCATCCTCCAGTGTCAGCGCCATCGGCTTTTCGCAGAAGATCGCCTTGCCGGCTTCGGCGGCCTGGACGAGGATATTGGTGTGGAAGCGGGCAGGTGTGGCGATGATCACGGCATCGAGCCCGGGATGGGAAAGAAGCTCCGCGACGCCGGTATAAGCGGTCTCGACGTCGAGCGTCTCGCCGAGCCTGGCGGCAGCGCCCGGTGCGGGATCGGCGATGGCGACGAGATTGGCGTTGACGAGGCGGCGGGACACGGTCTCCCCATGAAAGGAACCGATGCGGCCGGCGCCGATGAGGCCGAGATTGACGGGTTTGTTGGCTGGCATGGCAGCAATCCTGTGCGTATCGAGATGGATCAGAGGGTGAAGGCGGTGCGGAAGGCTTCAAGCGCGGCTTCGGGATCGCCCGCCGACCAGGCTTCCATGCCGACCGGGCCGGAATAGCCCATGGCGTTCAGCGCGCGGGCGATGCCGCGCCAGTTGATTTCGCCGGTCCCCGGCTCGCAGCGGCCCGGCACGTCGGCCACCTGGATTTCGCCGATCCAGGGCAGGCATTTGCGGCAAAGCTCGATCAGGTTCCCTTCGCCGATCTGGGCATGGTAGAGGTCGAGATTGAGGCGAAGCCGGGGGTGATCGACGCTCGAGACCAGCGCCAGCGTGTCTTCCGCGCGTCCGAAGGGCACGCCCGGATGATCGACCGGTAGATTGAGGTTTTCGAGCGTGAAGGTGACGTTTTCCTCTTCGGCCATGTCGACGATCCGGAGGAGCGTGTCGCGCGCTTTCAGCCACATCGCGCCGGTGACCACTTCGACCGGCTGGACGGGTAGGCCCCCATCTCCGAGGCCGGTGCCGTGCAGGTTCAGCCGCTGCACACCGAGCCGCTTGCCGATCTCAGCGGTTTGGCGCGCCGTCCTTAAAAGTTCGGCGGCGCCCTCGTCGTCGGTCAGGCGGCCGGTGAGATAGCCGTTCATGATCGTGAAGGTCGCGCCTGTTGCCTCCAGTTTGGCGAGGTCGTGCTCCGGCCAATTCCAGAGACCGACGCCGAAGCCCATTTCCTTCAGGCGCGCGGCGCGCCATTCGATCGGCTTGTCGCGCCAGAGCATTTCGGCGCAGGCGGCAAGCAGGAAGGGGGAAGTCTTGGCAGCACTCATGGCAGGGTTTCCATATCAAGGGTCTGAGGTGGTGAGAGCGGCGCGAGCGCCGCATCGTAGTTCGGGGTGAAGGTCGGTCAGATCGTTCCGCCGAGTTCTTCCGACAGGGTCTGCAGCTCCTTGCCGCCGGCCATCAGGTTTTGAAGGTCCTCGATGCCGATCTCGCTCTTCGAATAGGTGCCGAGCGTGCGGCCGCGGTTGAGCGCGGTGAAGCGGTTGCCGACAGCATAGGCGTGGCGAACATTGTGGGTGATGAAGATCACGCCGAGGCCCTTGCCGCGGACCTGGTTGATGTATTTCAGTACCATCGATGTTTGCGCCACGCCGAGTGCCGATGTCGGTTCGTCGAGGATCAACACCTTGGCGCCGAAATAGACCGCGCGCGCGATCGCAACGCATTGGCGCTCTCCGCCGGAAAGCGTGCCGACGGCCTGCTCGGGATCGCGCACATCGATGCCGATCCTGTGCATCTCGTCGCGCGTCACGTTGTTTGCGTGTTCCATGTCCATGCGCTTGAAGGGGCCGAAGCCTTTGAGCGGTTCGCGTCCCATGAAAAAGTTCCGGGTCACCGACATCAGCGGGATCATCGCGAGATCCTGATACACGGTGGCGATACCGGCATCGAGCGCGTCGCGCGGACCGGCAAAGGCGCGCGGCTGCCCTTCGACCAGGAATTCTCCCGATGTCGGCTTGAAGACGCCGGCGAGCGTATTGATCAGCGTCGACTTGCCGGCGCCGTTATCGCCGAGAAGGCAGAGCACTTCGTTGGCATTGACGGTGAGCGACACGCCGTTCAGCGCAATGATGGAGCCGAAGTGTTTGACGAGGTTCTTCACCTCGACGAGGGGCGTCTGAGACATGCTCATCAGCGTTCTCCCGTGACGCGTTTGCGAATGACATTGTTGAAGATCACCGCGATCAGCAGCATGCCGCCGAGGAAGACGAGGTACCAATCCTGGTCGATCGAGGTGTAGGTCAGGCCGATCAGCACCATGCCGAAGACGATCGAACCGAAGAATGCGCCGATGGCCGAGCCATAGCCGCCTGTCAGCAGGCATCCGCCGATGACGGCGGCGATGATGGCCTCGAACTCCTTCTGGAAGCCACGGCGCGCATCCGTCGAGCCTGCGTCGAGCACGGTCAGGATGGCGACCAGCGTGGCGCAAAGGGCGGTGATCACGAAAAGCGTGGTCTTGACGCGGGCAACCGGAACGCCCGATTTTCTGGCGGCGCGCGGATCGCCGCCGGCTGCGAAGATCCAGTTTCCGAAGCGGGTTCTGAGCAGGACCCAGGTGGCAAGAACGGCGATGCCGAAGAACCACAGGATCTCGACCGGAATTCCCGGCACTTTCGGCGTGCCGTTCGGGAAGGTCTCGATGATCCCGTGCCCGGCGAGCCATGAGAACAGGCCGATAAAGGCGTCGCCCGAGAAGAATGGCGCGAGCGGACTGCCGGCTGCGGCTTCCTTCATGCCGCGCAGCTGGGTGGCGCCGCCGCTTGCCCATTTCAGGCCGACGAGCGTCAGGCCGCGCAGGATGAACAGGAAGGCGAGCGTGACGATGAAGGAGGGAAGGCCGGTCCGCATGGTGATCTGGGCGTTGGTCACGCCGATCACGGCGGCGAAGGCCAGCGCAACGAGGATCGCCACGCTGAGCGGCAGGTGCAGAACGACGAGGGCGGTGCCGAAGACCAATCCGGCAAAGGCCACCATCGAGCCGATCGACAGATCGAATTCGCCGCCGATCATCAACAATGCCGCGCCGATCGCCAGAATGCCGAGCTGCGCGGCCGGCGCCATGAAATTGATCACGCCGGCCAGCGTGAACATGGCGGGATTGGCGGTGAAGAAAAAGAAGATGGTGACGAGCACCAGACCGGCGACGGCGCCGAGTTCCGGCCGCCGCAGCAGCGCGGTCAAACCCGAAACCTTTTTCAGCCGCTCATCGGATCGGGTGGCAGCCCCATTCTGTTCATTGGCGAGCGTCATGGTTCATTCCTCAAGGATTGGTCGTTGCCGTGCGTGCGCCTTCACGCGTGGAGGCGCGGCGTTGGAGGCAGCCTCCGCCCAGGCGGAAGCTGCCGCGGCTCCGCCTCAGCGGATGCCCTGGGAGGATTTCTCGATGACCGATGCGGCCGCATCCTTCTCGACGAAGCTCGGGCCGGAGGCGACGTTGCCTGCCGGGATCGTGCCATATCGAGCGTTGAGCGCCAGGAAGGTCACGGGGAGATAGCCCTGGAGGTATGGCTGCTGGTCCACCGCGAACAACGCCTTGCCGTCGGCGACAGCCTGCAGGAAGCCGGCGGACAGATCGTAGGATGCGACCTTGACCTTGTCGCCAGCGCCCATCTTCTCGACGACGGCGACCGCACGCTCGCCGACGAGCGGAGCCGACAGGCCGAGAACGACATCGATGGACGGATCGGAGGTCAGAGCCGCCTGGATCTTCGCTTCAATTTCGGCCGGATCGGCCGTGGTCGGCAAAACGGTGACCGTGCCGCCTTCAAAGCCCTTCTCGGTGCCGGCGCAACGCTGATCGAGCGCCGCGTTGCCAACTTCCTGGTTGACGCAGAGGACGTGCTTCAGGCCGAGAGATTTGAGCTTGGCGCCGACCTTGACGCCTGCCGGCAGTTCGTCCTGGCCGACATGCAGCTTGATGCCGAGTTTTTCGGCAGCGGAAATGCCGGAGTTCATCGAGATGACCGGGATGCCGGCGGCAACGGCCTTTTCGATCGCCGAACCGAGCGCATCGGGATCGGGGTTCGAGATGACGATGCCGGCAGGGCTCTGGTTGACGGCGGCTTCTATCAGCTGCGCCATCGCCACCATGTCGAAGGTTTCGGGAGCGCGATAGTCGACCTTGACGTTGCTGTCCTTGGCCGCCTGCATCATGCCGTTCTTGACGATCGACCAGAACGGATCGGACGCCTGGCCGTGGGTGACGGCGATGATCGTCGGCTCCTGGGCCTTGGCTCCGACAGCCGCCGTGGTCGCAACGCCAAGGGCGAGGGCGCCGAATGCGAGTTTCTTCAAAATAGATGTCATGTCTTCCTCCTCTAGGCCATCCACTCCTCAGGATGGCAAAAACGAATGCTACCGGGTGCAAACGTGCTTGCTACCGGGTGCAAACGGGTGCATCTTATTCACGGATGCGCTAAAATCAAGCATTCATTTCATCTGAATCATAAAATGGAATGTTTGTTTCATTTTTTTGCGGGGAGGCATCATTGCGAAAAAGAGCGACGGCCAAAGAGGTCGCGGATGCGGCAGGCGTCTCGAAGTGGACGGTCATCCGGGCATTTACGCCGGGCGCCTCGATCACCGAGGAAAGCAAGCGTAGGGTTCTCGAGGCGGCGGCCGTGCTCAACTACACGCCCAACCTGCTCGCCCGTAGTCTCGCGACCAATCTGACGCATCAGGTCGCGGTCTTCGTCGACGACTTCGCCAATCCCCAGAAGCTGCCGTTCCTGGAAACCCTGACCGAACGTTTGCAGGCGGAAGGCCTGGTCGCGGTGCTGATCAATATCAACAATCACTTCGATCACGTCCATGCGCTGCTGAACGCCGATCAGCGTCAGGTCGACGCCGTCATCCTCTTCGGCACCGCCTTTCGCAACGAAACGCTGAGCGACCGGCAATTGGGCAGGGGCATGCCGCCGATGTTCGTCCTGGCTCGTGACAGCCAGATCGACGGCGTGCCGGCCGTCGTCTGCGACGCCGAACTGGCGCTGCGCGACATTGTCGACCACCTCTATGAAAGGGGATACCGGCGTCCCGGTTTCATGACCGGTGCGCCGGCGCTATCGACGGCGCTGCGGCGCCGGCAGCATTTCATCAATTTCTGGAAGGGGAAGGGGGTGGACGAGATCGCCATTCTGTCCGCCGACAGATACAGCGCCGAAGCTGGGGCAGGATCCGTCCGTCACTATCTGAACGACATCGACCCGGCCGCAAGGGTCGACGTCCTCATGTGCGAAAATGATATCCTCGCCCTCGGAGCGATGGACGAGATCCGCGGCAATTTCGGACTGCGGATACCTGATGACATCGCCGTCGTCGGCTTCGACAATTACGAACTCGGCGGCGCCTCCTGCTACGGCCTGACGACCTATGAGCAGCCGAGGATCGAGATGGTGCAGGCGGTCATCGGCATGATCAAGGGCCGGCTGGAGCCGGAAACCGTAACCCTTCCCGGCAAGCTGGTCGTGCGAACATCCACATAGGCCATTTCCACATGGGGCGCTCCTTTTCGCGGCCACCTAGCGGCACTCTCAAGACATATCTCGGAGGAAATATCGATGACTGGACATATCACTGCCTTGCCCGTTGGCGTGCGTCTGGCGGTCAGTCCGCTGTCATGGGCCAACGACGTTCTGGAAGACCTCGGCGCCGACATATCGCTAGAAACCTGCCTCCGGGACGCTGCCGAGAGCGGCTATGAGGGGATCGAGCTCGGGCGGAAATTCCCGCGCGAGGCAGGAGCGCTCCGCTCGCTGCTGGACAGCCATCGGCTTGCTCTCGCATCCGGATGGCATTCCGGCGAGTTGGCCGAGCGCAGTGTCGACGACGAGATGAAGGCCGTTGCCGGGCACGCCGCGCTGCTGCGAGCGATGGATTGCAAGGTGATGGTCTATGGCGAAGTCGCGATGATGACGCCTGGATCGCCGCTGGATGCACCGATGTCGCAGCGGTTGCGCATGCCGGCGGCCGAAGTGGCGGGATATGCCGGGCGCCTGACCGATTTCGCCGGACGCCTGGCGACGGAATATGGTCTGACGCTTGCCTACCACCATCACCTGATGATGGTCGCCGAAACGTTCGACGAGATATCGGCAATCTTTGACAAGACAGGCTCGGAGGCGGGACTGCTTCTCGATACCGGCCATGCCGTCGCCGGCGGCTTCGACTATGCCAGGCTGATCGATCGGTTCGGCGATCGCATCGTGCACATTCATCTGAAAGACATTCGAGGTCCTGTTATCGACGAGGTGCGTGCGGGTGACATGAGCTTCAATGCCGGCGTGCGCGGGGGCATGTTCACCGTCCCCGGCGACGGCATCATCGATTTCAAGCGGCTTGCCCGTTTCGTCAGGGACAGCGGCTATCGCGGATGGCTGGTCGTCGAAGCCGAGCAGGACCCCGCCGTCGCTGAACCACGCCCCGCCGTCGAGCGGGCATTTAAGCATGTGCAGGCAAATTTCCGGAGCTGAGCCGATTTCTTCGCGGCATGATATCCTCGCCGGAAACCGATCCCTGCGCGCCGGCGTTCTCCTTCCATGGCCGAAACGAAATCCCCCGCTGATCACAACGAGGCGCCGCCGAGTGAAGACGGTGTGAAGCCGGGCGCCGACATTTCCTTCTCCTATGACAGGATGACTGTCGAGCAATTCCGAAGACGTTTCCCCCGTGCCCGCTGGAGTGATGCCCGCAAGGCCTGGTTCGTTCCCGGGCGGACGGCGTCCCGCCGCATCGGGCGATGGCTTGCCGAGATGGAGGCTGAAGCCGACGCCCATGCGGATGCGAAGGGCCGCGACGCCTTCGCCTTCGATCCCATCGACAGTTCTTACCTTGAACTCGGCAAGGCAGGCTTTCGAATTCGCACGCCGTATTCGAAGACCGTCGTCGACGAATTGCGCGAAGTGCCATTCTCGCGATGGGACGGCGATCTCAAGATATGGCACGTTCCCTTCCGGTCCTATGAGGAACTCAGACGCCGGTGGCAGGAGATCGAGGCGGCGGCGCGCAGAAACGAGCCAGAGGAGAGACGGCGTCGAGCCGAGGAGCGGAAGGGGACCGAACAGGATATACGCAGCAAGCTCCGCTCTGCGGAACGGAAGCGTCATCGCTACCCGCTTCAGAGCGACGACTTGCCGCCGATAGGCCGCCCTGTGGTCACCGCCTACGGAATCGTCGTCTTTACCGAGATCACCGGCGAACTGGTCGACCCGAACGTCGTTACGGACTTCTATGCCGGCGTGACCGAGGATCATGTCTGGGGATATTGGCGGGTCCCCACATTGGAAGAACTCGTCCGCACCTGGCCTGCGAAGATGCCACCAGTTCAAGACGCCGAGTGGTGGCTGCCGACGATCGAGGAACTGAGGCCCGCTCGTCGCACGGCCAGATTGCGCGAAGCCAGGAAGCGCGCGAAGGCGCCGTGACCACAGCTTGCCACTGCATATTCCTTGAATCGGTTCCGATTTAGGGAATTATTCAGGGCTCAGTTCAGTACTGATAGTCCTCGAACACCGGTTCCACGGAGCCCCGCCAGCGGCCGTGATAGAGCGACAGCAGATCCTCGGCGAGTGTCGCCTTCTTGGCGAGCACCTCTTCGAGAGGCGCCAGGAAGATGCTCTCGTCCTGGCCTTCGCGGTTGAGCCTGCCCCGCGCCTTGAGGCCGGCCCTTGATATGCCGATCACCTCGCGCGCCATGTCGAAGAGCGGATGTCCGCGGAATTGCGCCTTCAACCCTTCGGCGGGAACGGCGTTGCGCAGCGCACCAATCTCGGCAAAGCTCCAATCCTTCGTCAACTCGTCGGCGGCGTCGAGTGCCGCATCGTCGTAAAGCAGGCCGACCCAGAAGGCCGGCAAGGCACAGATGCGGCGCCATGGGCCGCCGTCGGCGCCGCGCATTTCGAGGAAACGCTTTAGCCGCACGTCGGGGAAAAGTGTCGAAAGATGGTTTGTCCAGTCACCCATCGTCGGCGCCGGATCGGCGACCTCGCCCTTCAATGCGCCGTTCATGAACTGGCGGAAGGTGACATGGGTGCAGTCGTGATAGCGGCCGTCGCGGACGATGAAATACATCGGCGCGTCGAGCGCCCATTCGGCATAGTCACGGAAGCCGAAATCGTCGCGGAAGGTGAAATCGAGCAGGCCGGCGCGCCGGTTGTCGACATCGCGCCAAATATCGCCGCGCCAGGAGAGCAGCCCGTTCGGCTTGCCTTCGGTGAAGGGCGAGGATGCAAATAGAGCGGTCGCCAGCGATTGCAGCTTCATCGAGACGCGCATTTTCTTGCGCATGTCGGCTTCCGAGGAGAAATCGAGATTCACCTGGATCGTGCAGGTGCGGTACATCATGTCGAGACCCTGGGTGCCGACCTTCGGCATATAGCGGGTCATGATCTCGTAGCGTGATTTCGGCATCTGCGGGGTTTCCGCATAGGTCCATTTCGGACTGCCGCCGATGCCGAGGAAGCGGATGCCCATCGGTTCGGCGATTTCGCGCAGCGTCGCCAGATGCTGGTTCGATTCCCGACAGGTCTCATGGATCGTCTCCAGCGGTGCGCCGGAAAGTTCGAACTGGCCGCCAGGCTCGATCGAGATCGCGCCCATGCCGTTCTGCTCGGCAAGCCCGATGATGTTGCCGCCGTCGGTGATCGGCTCCCAGCCGCTTTTTTTCTGCAGGCCGGTCAAGAGGGCCGAAATGCTGGCATCGCCGAAATAGGGAACCGGGCTGTTGTCGGCGCGAAAGAAGGCGAATTTCTCGTGTTCGGTGCCGATCCGGAAGCGCTCCCGCGGCTTGTTGCCCGCCGCGATATAATCGGTCAGATCCTGGACCGAAGAGAGCGGTGTCTGGTCGGTAGTGTCGCGGGCCATGCGGGATACCTGTATTCAAAAAGGCGCCCAGGGGGCCGGGCAATTGGAAGGGTGATTTGGACCCAAGCCACCCATGTTGCAAGTGAAATTCTTTCAATGACGCATCAAAAAAATAACAGTGATTTCCATGTCAACCCGTTTTCGATCTTAGTTCCAGTCGCCGATCGCGGCCTGGACCACTGCCAATGCCGCAACGGCTGCCGTATCGGCCCGCAGGATGCGCGGTCCGAGCGGAATGGCGGTGACGAAATCGAGGCTTCGAAGCCGCGCGCGTTCCTCTTCCGAAAAGCCGCCTTCCGGCCCGACGAGCAAAGCGAGATGTCTTTCCCTGATCGCCGAGAGCACCGGCAGCGGGTTTTGCCCGGCATCGCCCTCGTCGCAATAGATGATGCGGCGCTCGCTCGGCCAGCGGTCGAGCAGGTCGAGAAGCCTCACCGGCTCGGCCACATCGGGAATGCCGAGGATGCCGCATTGCTCCGCCGCCTCGACGACATTGGCGCGCAGCTTGTCGAGATTGGTGATCTTGCCCTGGACGTGCTGGGTCATGACCGGCTGCAGCAGGCCGGCTCCCATTTCGACCGCCTTCTGCACGAGATAGTCCAAGCGGCCGACCTTGAGCGGCGCAAAGAGGTAGTGCAGGTCGCAAGGCAGCGGCTGCGGCCGCGTCTCTTCGGTTGCCGTCAAAAGGATGCGTTTGCGCGTGGGGAAGGTAAGGGTCGCCTTCCACTCGCCGTCGCGGCCGTTGAAGAGCAGGATCTCCGCACCGTCCTCCATCCTCAGGACATTGCCGAGATAGTTGAACTGATCGGCATTCGCCTCTACGACGGCGCCGCTGGAAAGCGGCGCGTCGACGAAAAGCCGTTGCATACGGAAATTGGCGCGCATTTAAAAAAACTCGGGATCTCAGACGAAGAGCGCGAACATAACCCAATAAATCATTGCCGCAAGCGCTGCCGAAACCGGCACGGTGACGATCCAGGCGGCGATGATCGTCATGAAATGCGAACGGCGCACGAGATAGCGCCGCCGGGTCTCGTGGATATTCGGCTCTTCCGGCTCGTCAATGTCCCAGCTTTCGGCCTTGCGTCTGATATAGGCGATGCGGGCCTTCGAATGGCGCGTGTACCATTCGCGGAAGAAGCCGACGCCGAAAACGGCGCCGACGGCGATATGCGTGGTGCTGACCGGCAGGCCGAGCCAGGAGGCGACGATGACGGTGAAGGCGGTCGACAGCGCGACGCAATAGGCCCGCATCGGATTGAGCTTGGTGATCTCCTCGCCGACGAGCCGGATGAGGCGCGGCCCGAAGAGCAGCAGGCCGACGGAGATGCCGAAGGCGCCGATCAGCATCACCCAGAGCGGCGGATGCCCGACGCCACCGTCTCCGCCGATGCCGACCGAATGGACGATCGCCGAAAGCGGCCCGACCGCGTTCGAAACGTCGTTGGCGCCATGCGCGAAGGACAGCAGCGCTGCGGAGCCGATCAGCGGCAGCTTAAACAGCACCCGCAGCGAGCTGTTGCGGTTTTCGAGATCCCGCGCTTGGGCGAGAATGAGCGGCCGGGCGGCAAGCCAGCTCACCAGCCCGATGCCGATCCCGATGAGGATGATGGTGAAAGACTGAAACCTGCCCGTGGGCGACAGCTGCAGCACCATATAGGCCATGAAGCCGCCGGCCATCACCGCGACCAGCACCGGCACCCAGCGCTGTGCGGCCGCGATTTTGTCGTCGCGATAGATGATCAGGGTCTTGACGAGATAAAGCAGCCCGGCCGCGATCAGCCCGCCGATCAGCGGCGAGGTGATCCAGCTCGAGGTGATCTCCAGCATCACCCGCCAGTTCACCGGCTCCGGCCCGACGGCTGAGATGCCGGCGCCGATCACCGCCCCGACGATCGCATGGGTGGTGGACACCGGCGCGTTCATCCAGGTTGCGAGGTTGATCCAGAGGGCCGCCGCCATCAGGGCCGCCATCATGATCCAGCCGAGCAGCGCCGGCGGTACCTGGACGGCGTCGACAATGTTTGCGGAAATCGTCTTGACGACCTCGCCGCCGCCGATCGTGGCGCCAAGAACTTCGAAAATCGCGGCGATGATGAGTGCCTGGCCCATCGTCATGGCGCGCGCGCCCACGGCGGCGCCGACATTGTTGGTCACGTCATTGGCGCCGATGTTCATCGCCATGTAGCCGGCAAGGGCCGCCGCCGCGATGACGAGCATCGCTCCCGGCCGGTCGAATACGTAGACGCCGGCAAAGAGCATGGCCAGACCGACGAAGATCAGCCCGAGACCAGGCGTCACCAGCCGCCGCAAAACATGCTTCGCCGCGTCCTCGGCATGGGTGATCTTGTCGAGGTCCTTGTCGAGCGTGCGTTTCGTGAGGACTGCGGGACGTGGCGGCATTCTTTTTCCTGAGGATGAATCTGCTTCTACGCTGCTTTCCTAGCAGCGCAAGATGGCAGGATTCATTCTGCCGGAATTTGTTTCACTTCTGGAATTTGTTTTGCAGCCTTGGCCGAAAGCCTGTCGGCCATCCTTTGTTTGAAGGCGAGGAAAAGGTGGCGGAGTTCCGGTTCGCGCACGCGCCCGGCCGCCTCGTCGAACGAGACCCATTCGATGCGGCGCTCGCCCTTTTCCTTGAAGTTTTTCGCCATGTCGGTGACTTCGAGTGCATAGACCTGCACCTTGCAGATCACCTGCACGCCGTCGCGCAGCACCTTCGAATAAGTGTAGGCGCCGAGCGTCTCCGTTTCGACGACGCCGCGGACGCCGGCTTCCTCGAAGGCTTCCTGCATCGCGACCTCATGGGCGCATTTGCGCGTCATCGGCCAGCCCTTGGGAATGACCCAGCGGCCGGTATCGCGGCTGGTCATCAACAGTACCTCGACCTCGCCGCTCTTCTTCTTTACCCGATAGCAGAGCGCACCATATTGCTGTCGCGGCGGACGCCGGAACATCAGTTGCACATCGGAAGCCAGTCGGGCGAGAAGAGTCAATTGTCGGGTCACCTTCGCAGTCGTCGTTAGGAATCACTCATATACGTATATCACGGAAAGCTTACTCAATCCAAAATAGGCGTGAAGATCGAAACGCGATTTGATCGCCGTTCATAGGGAAATCGAGGTGGGACAGGTTCGGAAAATCCGCCACATCCTGTCTCGAATGCGTCACATTGCACAGCTGTACAATATGGCGTGATCTTGCCTTTCGTTCAATGGCGAGATCTAGTGATCCACTATGATTTTGTGAATGTCGTCTCCATGCGTCTTCCACCGCTCAATGCCATCCGCGCCTTCGAGGCCGTCTGCCGTCACGGCAGCATTCTGAAGGCTGCCGAAGAGCTGAATGTGGTGCGCGGCGCCGTGCGCCAGCAGATCGACACGCTGGAGAATCACTTCGGTCGCAAGCTCTTTACGCGTGACGGCCGCAGGCTGGTCCCGACCTTGCAGGCCAGCGTTTTTGCAGCCGCCGCGAGTGCGGCTTTCGACATTCTACAGCGCGCCGCTTCGGAACTCGAAGGTGTGGTGCCAGGCCGCATCCGCCTTGGCGTGCCCTCCGCCTTCGCGGTCTGGTGGCTGATGCCGCGCGTCGGGGACATGCAGGCGAGCCTCGGTCATACCGTCGACATCGTGCCGATGACCGTGGTCGAACCGCTGCAGATGCATCCCGAATTGGACGCTGTGATCATGGGCGGCGAATACCGGCCGGCCGCGGGCATCACCGCCCTGCGGTTCATGGAGGACGAATTCGGCCCGGTCGCGACGCCTTCGCTTGCCGCGACACTATCGAGCGGCCCGGCGGCAATGGGTGCGCTGACGATGCTTGTCAGCCGCAGCGTTCCGAAGCTCTGGGACGAATGGTTTGCCGAAAGCGGCACGCCGCCGGTCGTCTTTTCCCGCGCCCAAGAATTCGAGGATCTGCTGCTGGCGCTGGCTGCTGCCCGCTCCGGGCTTGGCATCGCGCTTGCGCCACGCGCTTCGATCGAAGACGATCTCCACCGCGGGCATCTGGTCGCGCCCTACGGTTTCATCTCCCGGCCATCGGGCTATAGCCTCTGCTGCCGCACGCCGGATGCGAAACGGACGGCCTTTGCCGCCTTATCCGGCTGGCTGCTTCGTTGCGGGACACCGGCCTGAAAGGGCAGATTTTCTGCCCCTTCGCCAGAATTACTTCCATATTCGCCGCCCTGTTGCTCGGCTAAAAATAGCACCAACACGCAAATAGGAAAGAGATGATGGAAAAGAGCGCAACCCGCATCGACTGGATCGGCAACAGCTGCCGGCTGCTTAAGGCGACGGCCGCCGAATTCGAGCGGACGCGTCCTTTCGAGGCCCTGTCGATCGGCACCGGCATTCATCTGGAGCCGAAGACGGTAGCGCTGCTGATGACGCTTCGCGCCGGCGGCGCCCGTCTCGTCTGCACCGGCAATCTCAACAGCACCCAGCCTTCGACGGTCGAATTCCTGCGTTCCCAAGGCATCACGGTTTTTGCCTCGCAGACGACCGATCCCGCCGCGCATCATCAGAGCCTCGAAGCAGTGATCGCCGAACAGCCCGATTTGCTGCTCGACAATGGCGGCGATCTTTTCGCCATCGCGGCGGAAAAAACCTACGCCAATCTCCGCGGCGGCACCGAGGAAACCACCTCCGGCCGCACCCGGCTGCTGCCGCTGCGCGAGCGCCTGAACATGCCGATCCTCGTCATCAACGACAGCCCGATCAAGCAGTTCGCCGAAAACAGGCATGCCGTCGGCCAGAGCCTGTTCGAAAGCTACCTGCGCTTCACCAACCGCTCCACCAACGGCAAACGCGTGACGGTCTTTGGCTACGGCGCTTGCGGCAAGGGCACGGCCGCCTGTTTCCGCAATGCCTTTTCCACCGTCAGCGTCGTCGATACCGATCCGGTGACGACACTCGAAGCCCATCTCGACGGCTTCGTCACGCCGCTGCGCGATGCGGCGATCCGCTCGGCAGATATCATCATCACCGTCACGGGTTTTGCCGGTATCGTCACGGCGGCCGACCTGCCGCTCGTCAAGGATGGCGCGATCCTGATGAATGGCGGTCATTTCCCGCATGAGATCGATGTCGAGGCTTTCCGCCGCCATCCCGATATCGTCGGCATCGACCGCTATGAGGCCGATCACATCGAGACCTTCCATCTCCGTGACGGCCGCTCTTTCCATGTACTTGGCGGCGGCCACATGGCCAATCTCGCCGGCCCGCGGCCGCTCGGCAATACCGTCGAATCGATGGATCTCGGCTTCACCCTTCAGGCCCGCTGCCTGGAGCGCATCGCCAGAGGCGAAGCCGGTCCCCAATCCTGCATCGTGCCTGTGCCCTCCGATATCGATGCGATGGTGGCGAACGCCTATCTCGATCTGGCGCGCTGAAGCGGCGTCAACGCTCCCAGTAGGGGACGGGGCCATAAAGTTCCGCCAGATAGTCGATGAACAGCCGCACCTTGGCCGGCAGGAACTGCCGGCTGGGATAGACGGCCGACAGCGCGACATTGTGCGAGCTCTCATAGGCCGGCAGCACCTGCACTAGGCGGCCGGCTTTGAGCTCTTCGCCGATATCCCAGGTGGAGCGCAGCGCGATCCCGAGACCGGCGATCACCGCCTCGCGGATCACCTCGCTGGAATTGGTGATGAGCAAACCTTCCGGCCTGAGACTCAGCGCCCCATCCGGCCCCTTCAGCCGCCAGGTGTCGTTATTATGGGCCGGCAGGCAGCGATGGTGTTTCAGCTCGTCGATGTGCTTCGGTTCGCCATGCGCTGCAAGATAGTCCGGCGAAGCGCAGAGCAGCCGGCGCACCGGCGCCAGCCTTCGGGCAACGAGGCTCGAATCGGTGAGTTCGGCGATGCGGATCGCCAGATCGAAACCGCCGCCGACGATGTCGCTGAATTCGTCGGTCAGCACCAGGTTGATCGCAAGCTCTGGATGCGCCTCCATGAAATCCTTCAGATGCGGTGCTATATGCATGCGCCCGAAGGAGGTCGGGGCCGAGATCTTCAGCGTGCCGTGCATCTGCGCCGAGCGGCCGGAAATATAGAATTCCGCCTCTTCGAGCCCGGCGAGAATGCCGAGAACGCGATCGTAGAAACCCTGTCCGGCCTCCGTCAGCGAGATCTGTCGCGTCGTCCGCTGCAGAAGCCGGGTGCCGAGCCGGTCCTCCAACCGCTTGATCCGTTTGGAGACGACGGCCGGCGAAAAGCCGAGCGCCCGCCCGGCGAGCGACATGCTTCCCGTTGAAACGACCTTGGCAAAGATTTCGAGATCACCCAGATTGGTCATAAGGTTTTGCGACTTTTTCCTCTTTTGGCATAAGTGCTTAGCATTTGCGCCACTTTCGGGAAAGTGCTAGAGCAATTCCAGGAAAAGTGCGAAGCGGTTTTCCGTCCGGAATTGCGTCAAAACAAAAAGTTAGAGCGGTTCTGCGCTTCCATGAAAAGCTGAACCGCTCTAAGCCGGTTTATCGGCGGCAGGGAGGTTCGCGGCCGGTTTCCGCTGTCATCTTCCCGCTGTCATCCCCTCGTCAGGGCCAGGGAGAACGCCATGTCCGACGCCATTTCGTTTCTCGAGCCGCGCGCTGACGTGCTGGCGCGCCGAGCCCAGATCGTTACCGATCTGACCGATCTTCTGCCTCCGGAATGCCTGGTGCATGAGGCGCGCGAGCTGGTGCCGTTCGAGACCGACGCCTTCGTGTCCTACCGCCGCCTGCCGCTCGCCGTCGCCCTGCCGCGCACTACGGCCGAGGTTTCCGCCGTCATGCGATATTGCAACCGCTACGGCATTCCCGTCGTGCCGCGCGGTGCCGGCACTTCGCTCTCCGGCGGCGCCATTCCGCAGGAGGATGCCGTCGTGCTCGGCCTGTCGAAGATGAACAGCATTCTCGAAATCGATCTGCCGAACCGGGTCGCCGTGGTCCAGGCCGGCGTCACCAATCTCAATATTTCCGAATCCGTCTCCGCGGACGGCTTTTTCTATGCGCCTGACCCGAGCTCGCAGCTTGCCTGCACGATCGGCGGCAATATCGGCATGAATTCCGGCGGCGCCCACTGCCTGAAATACGGCGTCACCACCAATAATCTGCTCGGCGTCAGGATAGTGCTGGTCGACGGCACGGTGATCGAGCTTGGCGGCAAGGCGCTGGATGCTGCAGGCTACGATCTGCTCGGTCTCGTCTGCGGCCATGAAGGCCAGCTTGGCATCGTCACCGAGGCGACGGTGCGGTTGATCGCCAAGCCGGAAGGCGCGCGCCCGGTGCTCTTCGGCTTCGAGAGTTCGGAGGAGGCGGGCGCCTGCGTTGCCGATGTCATTGCCGCCGGCATCATCCCAGTTGCGATCGAATTCATGGACAAGCCGGCGATCGAGATCTGCGAGGCCTTTGCCCATGCCGGATACCCGCTCGATGTCGGCGCGCTGCTGATCGTCGAGGTCGAGGGGTCGGAAGCGGAGATGGACGCCGCGCTGAAGGACATCGTCGAGATCGCCCGCCGGCACGCTGTGAAGACCGTGCGCGAATGCCAGTCGGCGACCGAGGCGGCATTGATCTGGAAGGGTCGCAAATCCGCCTTCGGCGCCACCGGCCGCATAGCCGACTATATCTGCATGGATGGCACCGTGCCGCTCAGCCAGCTCTCCCACGTGCTGAAGCGGACCGCCGAGATCGTCGATCACTACGGCTTGCGCGTCGCCAACGTCTTCCATGCCGGCGACGGCAATATGCATCCGCTGATCCTCTTCAACGCCAACGATCCCGAGGATGCTGCCCGTGCCGAGGCGGCCGGCAACGATATTCTGAGGCTCTGCGTCGATGCCGGCGGCTGCCTCACCGGCGAACATGGTGTCGGCATCGAGAAGCGCGATCTGATGCGGCACCAATATTCCGAGGTGGATCTCGCCCAGCAGATGGCGGCGCGTGCCGCCTTCGATCCCGGCTGGCTCCTCAACCCGTCGAAGGTCTTCCCGCTCGAAGGGCGCCCTGCCGCATGATCGATCTGATGCCGACAAGCGAGGAAGAGGCAGCAGTGATCGTCCGCGCCCATGCGGAGGCAGGCCGGCCGCTGGCGATCTGCGGCGGCGAGACCCGCTCGGGCTTCGGCAATATCGTTACCGCCGAGGACCGGCTGCGCTCGACCGGGTTCACCGGCATCGTCGCTTATAATCCCGGCGAAATGGTCATGACCGTCCGATCGGGCACGCCGCTGGCCGAAGTCGAGGCGGCACTTTCGGAGAACGGCCAGATGCTCGCCTTCGAGCCGATGGATCATCGCCCTGTGATGGGCACATCCGGCGAGCCGACCATCGGCGGCGTCTTCGCCGCCAATGTCTCCGGCCCGCGCCGGCTGATCGCAGGTGCCGCCCGCGACAGTCTGCTCGGCGTGCGCTTTGTCAACGGCAAGGGCGAGATCATCAAGGCCGGCGGCCGGGTGATGAAGAATGTCACTGGCCTCGATCTCGTCAAGCTGGTCGCCGGCTCGCATGGCACGTTGGGTTTCCTCACCGAAGTCACCTTCCGTGTGCCGCCGCGCCCGAAGACGGAGCGGACGGTGGTGCTATCAGGTCTCAACGACGCCGAGGCGGCAAACGCCATGGCGTCGGCGATGGCCCTGCCGGTCGAAGTCTCGGCTGCCGCCCACCTGCCGCTGACGGTGACGTGGAAATTCCTCGCCGGCAAATTGCCCGAGGGCGAGGCGACCGTTCTGCGCATCGAAGGCCTGCCGAGCTCGGTCGACGTGCGCATCGAAAAGCTTGCGGCGGCCATGTCGGCCTTCGCCAGGGTCACGCGGCTGGAACAGCCGGAAAGCCAGAAGCTCTGGCAGGACATCCGCGACGTGCTGCCCTATGCCGACGGCAGCGTGCGGCCGATCTGGCGCGTCTCGGTCGCCCCCGGCACCGGCCATCAGCTGGTCGCAGCCCTCCGCCTTGAGGCCGGCGTCGACGCCTTCTACGACTGGCAGGGCGGCCTCGTCTGGATGCGCATGGAGGCCGGCCCCGAAGCGGAACTGGTCCGTCGCTACATCAAGGCGCTCGGCGGCGGCCACGCGACGCTGATTCGTGCATCGGGTGAGGCGAGGGCGACAACTGCTGCCTTTCATCCCGAGCCCGAAGCTGTGGTGATGCTGTCGCAGCGGGTGAAGGAGAAATTCGATCCGGCGGGAATCTTCAATCCGGGGAAGATGGGGTGAGGGATAAATGAGTTTGCGCTTGGGTTACCCCCCTCTGTCCTGCCGGACATCTCCCCCACAAGGGGGGAGATCACGCAGGAGCCGTGACGCTCTCATTTCGACTTGTCGCGATGCTAAACTTGGGCGTTGCGAGATGGGAAGCGGGTGCGGCATATCGATCTCCCCCCTTGTGGGGGAGATGTCCGGCAGGACAGAGGGGGGTGTCCCAAGCACAACCTTCACCATCCCCCGGGGATCCCGTTAGATGCAAACCAACTTCACCCTGACCCAGCTCCTCGATCCAGATGTCGCCGAATCCGAGCAGATTCTGCGCAAATGCGTCCATTGCGGCTTCTGCACCGCCACCTGTCCCACCTATGTGACGCTCGGCAACGAGCTCGACAGTCCGCGCGGCCGCATCTACCTGATCAAGGACATGCTGGAAAACGGCCGGCCCGCCGATGCCGAGGTCGTCACCCATATCGACCGTTGTCTCTCTTGCCTTGCCTGCGTCACCACCTGTCCCTCCGGCGTCGATTACATGCATCTGGTCGATCACGCCCGCGCCCATATCGAAAAGACCTATAAACGCCCGTTCATGAACCGGCTGACGCGCGCCATTCTTGCCGCCGTGTTGCCTTATCCCGGTCGTTTCCGTCTGGCGCTCAAACTCGCCCGTCTCGGCAGGCCCTTCGCCGGCCTGATGCGGGGGGGCGCGCTGAAACCCTTTGCCGCCATGCTGGCGCTTGCGCCGCGGCGGATCCCGACCGCTTCGGACTTCGCAAAGCCAGGCACCTATCGCCCCGAGACCAAACGGCGCGGCCGGGTGGCGATCCTTTCCGGCTGTGCTCAGCCGGTGCTCGATCCCGGCATCAACGCGGCGGCGATCCGCCTGCTGACGCGCTTCGGCGTCGAGGTCGTGATGCCGGAGGGCGAGGTCTGCTGCGGCTCGCTGGTCCATCACATGGGCCGCGCCGAACAAGCGCTCGAAAGCGCCCGTGCGAATGTCGATATCTGGACACGCGAGATCGACGGGCGGGGCCTCGACGCGATCATCATCACCGCCTCGGGCTGCGGCACGACGATCAAGGATTACGGCCACATGCTGCGCCTCGATCCCGCCTATGCTGCAAAGGCGGCCAGGGTCTCGGCGCTCGCCAAGGACGTCACCGAATATCTCGCAACCCTCGACCTGCCGGCGCACAAGCCGAAGGGCGTCACGGTCGCCTATCATTCCGCTTGTTCCATGCAGCACGGCCAGCGGATCACGCTTGCGCCGAAGCAATTGCTGAAAGCGGCGGGCTTTACGGTGCGCGATCCGGCCGAAGGCCATCTTTGCTGCGGCTCTGCCGGCACCTACAACATCATGCAGCCGGAGATCTCGGCGGCGCTGAAGGCGCGCAAGGTCAAGAACATCGAGGCCACCAAGGCCGATGTCATCGCTACCGGCAATATAGGCTGCATCACCCAGATCGCCACCGGCACCGGCATGCCGATCCTGCATACGGTCGAACTGCTCGATTGGGCCTACGGCGGCGCTGTGCCGGAAAAATTAACAGGTTTGCCGTTAGGCTGAAGCTTGCGAAGGCCCGTCGGGCCGGTCTCGGGAGTTTAGACGATGTGGCGGGGAATGATTGTGCTTGCGGGACTGCTCGGTGCGGCAGGCACCGCCCATGCAAATAGCCGTTATTTCTGTTCCGCCGATGACAAGGAAGCACGCTTCACGCTCGAAAGCGGTTTCGAAAGCGCTGCCGGCCACAAGCTCAATCATTTCCGCGGCGCGTTGATCGTCAAGGATCCGGCACAAGAAGCCGTGTTCGGAAAGCGTGTTTTCGAATCGCAGCACCTGACCAACCATTGGTCGCGCAACGGCGAACTGCTGATGGAAGTCTTCGACGGCGGCGAAGATGACACCGGCGGCGCAACGCTGGATCTGGTGGTCGTCGCCGGTGAGCGCGGCAAGCCGTCGGCAAATTTCAGCGGCAGCTATTCCCTGACGATCGAAGGCGGTGAAAAACCCTATGCCGTCGAGGGCAAGGTCAGCTGCGGCACCAAATAGCACCGCAGCTGAAATTTGTTACCAGTGGAACGATACGCCGACGTTGACAGCATTCGTGAAGATGTTGGTCTTCAGGTCCACGCCGCTGTCAATCGGAACGTCGATGCGCGAATAGGTTCCCTTGTATTCGACGAAGGTCGACCAGCGCTCGGTCACCTTGAAGTCGACGCCGGCCTGGGCCTGCAGCGTCACGCCGCCGAATTCATAGGCCCAGGTCTTGCCCTCAGGGCGAATCACTTCGACATGCGGAATGTTCACGCCGATACCGGCGCCGAGATAGGGCGTCCAGCGGCGGGTCGGATCCTGGAAGCGATAGAGACCGTTCACCGTGATCAGGTTCAGGCCGTCGGTGAATTCGAAATGCGACCAGCCGGCCTTGGCGAGCGTATCGTCGTCCGCATAGACCTTGTCATGGGTATAATCGAGCGAGATACCCCAGTTCGGCTTGTTGAAGTTCTCGAGCCACCAGGTGACGCGGGCACCGTAATAAGGCGGGCTGCCGAAGGACTTGCCTTCCCAGCCGGCGGTGAAACTCGTTCCGTCGGAAAGATCGACGCCGCTGTGCGGTGCGGTCTGGTAGCCGCCGTAGATGGAGAATTGCAGGTCTTCCGCCGAGGCGGAAACTGCTGAACAGATGGTAAAAAACGCGATGCCCGCAAGCAGGGAAGCTGAGGAACGCAGCGCAGATGTCATTGAATAGCCCCGAAATAAATATGTCGACTCTTAGGCACGTGTGCCAGCTTTTCGCCGCAAAGTCTAAGCAAAACAAAAGGCGCGTCAAACTGCGCCTTTCGTTTTTTTGGTAAGTGTTGCTCAGCCGCCAAACATGGTGCGCAGCACGTCGATGCCCCTGTCCTCGAACGCCACCTTGCCCTGCCTGTTGCCGGGGCCGATGACGATCACCTTGGTGCCGACAGGCGCGCGATCGTAGAGATGGGTCACATCCTGGTTCATCATCCGGATGCAGCCGGAAGACATGTTGAGGCCGATCGTCCAGGGCTGATTGGTGCCGTGGATGCGGAAGATCGTGTCGCGGCCGCCCTGGTAGAGATACATGGCGCGGGCGCCGAGGGGATTGTCCTCGCCGCCTTCCTGGAAAGCAGGAATAATATGTCCTTTGGCGGCTTCGCGGCGGCGCATCTCGGCCGGCGGCGTCCAGCTCGGCCATTCGGCCTTGCGGCCGATCTTGACGACCCCCGACCAGCCGAAGCCGTCGCGACCGACGCCGATGCCGTAGCGGGTGGCGCGATTGTTGCCTTCGACGAGGTAGAGATATTTGTTGTTGGTATCGATGATGACGGTGCCGGTGGCTTCCGTCGTGACCAGGCGCACTTTCTTGCGCTTGAACTGCGGCTTCACATATTTCGGCATCTGCGCGACGCGCACGATCTGCGCCGGGCGCCGTGCATTGTCGGACGCGGAGCCGGCGGGTGCAGCAAAGGCGGATGTGGACATCAAGGATAGGACAAGTCCGGCAGCAGCCAGACCCGGCATTAGTTTGATCATGATCGATTCCCCTCAAGCAAATCCGCTCGAAGCTACATGAACTTCTGCCCGATTCAAGATCGGTGTGGCCGGATAAAGCATTTTGGAGAAGGGGAGCCGGATGTTCTTGCGGCCCCCACTGCATAATTTATCCTCAAATCGGAATCGACTTAAGGAGAAATTATGCAGCAATTTAAAGGATTACAGCGCCCTTTGCGCATCAGAACAAGACACGCGGCGCTGTAAGTATTGCGCCGCCGTTACATGACGATGACGCGGGTCCCGACATTGACGCGGTCGTAGAGGTCGACGACGTCTTCGTTGCGCAGGCGGATGCAGCCGGAGGAAACGGCGCTGCCGATCGACCAGGGGGCGTTGGTGCCGTGGATGCGGTAAAGTGTCGAGCCGAGATACATGGCGCGGGCGCCGAGCGGGTTTTCCGCCCCGCCATCCATGCGCGCCGGCAGGTAATGGCCCTTGGCGGCTTCGCGGCTGATCATCTCGGAAGGCGGTGTCCAATCCGGCCATTCGGTCTTGCGGGTTATCTTGTGGGCGCCTGCCCATTCGAACCCCGGCTTGCCGACGCCGACGCCGTAGCGCCGCGCCTTGCCGCCTTGCATCACCAGATAGAGGAAGCGGTTGTTGGTATCGATAACGATCGTGCCGGGCTTTTCCGCGGTGTCGTAATCGACCATCTGCGGCAGGTATTGCGGCTCGATCGGACGGCGGATCGACGGAATGCCGGGATTGATCGCCGAAACGGTCTGCGGTGCCGCCTGCGGCGCCTGACGCAGCACGCGGCGCTGGAAAAGGCCGCGCTGCTGCTGGCGGATGACCGGCCGCTGATAGACGACAGGACGAACCCTGCCACCGCCCAGCTGATTGATCCAGGGCGCGGTCAGATCGGGGCTGAGCACGACGGGCGGGCGGGTGGCATAGCGGTCGTCTGCAAGGGCGGCCGTGGAGAAGATGCCGAAGAGGGCTGCGGCAAGAACAAGCTGTTTCATCATCGGACGAACTCTCTACAAATGACCGAAAATGCGCTGGCGGAGATGTTCCGCCCGGGAATGACGCTGCCACCCGATCCGCCAGCGAATGGTAAAGATCGATTCATGAAAAGCCGACCGACCGGATAAACTTTTCGTCAGGGTTACCGTTCGGTTTGGAAAGACGGTTTGCAAATGGTAAAGCCGGAATCATGAGCAGAGAACGAAGCGGATCCCCGCAGAATGAAGGATCATGAGCGCGACAGGCATCATAATCGGCGAGGACGGCAGGAGCCGCTGCCACTGGCATGCCAATCTGCCCGACTATCTCCGCTATCATGACGAGGAATGGGGCCGCCCTGTCACCAATGACATCCGCCTCTTCGAGAAGATCTGCCTCGAAGGCTTCCAGTCCGGTCTTTCCTGGCTGACGATCCTGCGCAAACGCGAGAATTTCCGCGCCGCCTTTTCAGGTTTCGATTTCGACAAGGTCGCTCTCTTCGGCGAAGGGGATGTCGCTCGCTGCCTCGCCGATGCCGGCATCATCCGCCATCGCGGCAAGATCGTCTCGACCATCAACAATGCCAAGCGCGCAATCGAGCTCAAGGACGAATTCGGCTCGCTCGCCCATTATTTCTGGCGCTACGAGCCCGGCCATAACGAGCGGCCGGCCGTGGTCGACCGCGAGCATATCATCGCCAATCCGACGACGCCGACATCGGTGGTCATTTCGAAGGATCTGAAGAAACGCGGCTGGACCTTTGTCGGCCCGACCACAGTTTATGCTTTCATGCAGGCGATGGGTCTCGTCAACGATCATCTGGAAGGCTGCTTCTGCCGGCCCGAGGTCGAGGCGATGCGCACCGCCCTGGTTCGCCCATGAAAGATCATTCCGTGAGAACATTGATCGCCGCTGCTGCCCTTTTCCTCCTGACGGCCTCCGCCATGGCGCAGACGCCGCAGCTCGATCCTGGCGAGAAGCTGGAGAAGCTGCAATTCCCGGCCGTCACCATGCAGTTGAAGGGCTGGACGAAGTTCGGCAATGGCCACGTCTATACGCTGCCGGTGCGCACCGGCCAGCACCTGAAGATCAGCTTTTCGACGAAAAGCAAATTTGCCTTCCTGGCGATTTTCGACCTGTCGAAACCCGATGACGAGGCCTTCTTCGGCACCGACGAGGACGGCATGAGCTTCGAGACGACGATCAAGGAAAACGCCACCTGGCTGCTGCGTCCCTATTATTCCAAGGTCTCGCCGCGCCGTGGCCTCGGCGCTCCCTTCAGCATCCTGATCGAGCCGCTGGCGGCTGCCCCGCAGCAGCCGAAACCGCCGGCCGAGCCGGAGCGCCCCTCGCTGTTCCCGAAGGCCCCGCCGAAGCCGCAATGAGGCAGAGGTAGCGCCCGGCTTAGAGCAATTCCAGGAAAAGTGCGAAGCGGTTTTCCGTCCGGAATTGCGTAAAAACAAAAGTTAGAGCGGTTCTGCGTTTCCGTTAAAAGCTGAACCGCTCTAGCCGAGCCGGTCGATCAGCTCGCGCAATTCGCCGAGGTGGTCGATCTTGCGGAAACGCGGCGCCTCTTTCGGCTCGTCCACATGTTCCAGCACCCAGGTCAGTTCGTGTGGCACGAAGACGCCGTAGCTGCCGGCGGCGATCGCCGGCACGATGTCCGATTTCAGCGAATTGCCGACCATCATCGCTCGCTCCGGCCCGTCGCCGACCTTGGCGAAGATGCGGCGATAGGTGACGGCCGTCTTGTCGGAGACGATCTCGACGGCATCGAAGAAGTCGCCGAGCCCGGATTGGGCAAGCTTTCGCTCCTGATCGAAGAGATCGCCCTTGGTGATCATGACAAGCAGGTATTTGCCGGCAAGCGCCTCCAGCGTGTCGCGCACATGCGGCATGGTCTCGACGGGATGGGATAGCAGTTCGCGGCCGGTATCGAGGATCTTGGCGATCACACCGGCCGGAATCTTGCCCTCGGTGATCTCGATCGCCGTCTCGATCATCGACAGCGTGAAACCCTTGATGCCGAAGCCGTAATGGCGAAGGTTGCGTTTCTCGGCTTCCAGCAGCCGTTCGGAAATCTTCGGTCCTTCGGCGAAATCGGCGAGAAGCCCGGTGAAATGCGCCTCCGTCAGCCGGTAATATTGTTCGTTTTGCCAGAGTGTATCGTCGGCATCGAAGCCGATCGTGGTCAGTGGTCGCGTCGTCATATGCGTACCTCTTAAAATGTGGCCGGCAATCTATCGGCTGCCTGTGTCGAGACAAGGGCGTTCTGGCGCGGCATGCGCGGCGTTGAAAAGCGCCGCCGCCGCACTACATGGAAATCGCCTCACTTGCAGCCAGCCACGGCTGTGCCTGTCATAATGCAGGCCAATAATCAAAAAATGAAGTTCAGCAGTTCGCAAGCCCCTCTTGCGGCAGACACAAAGGATTTTTTCGACCATGCGTTACAATCAACTCGGAAATACGGGACTTTTCGTCTCGGAAATCTGCCTGGGTACGATGACCTTCGGCGAAGCCAAACAGGGCAGTATGTGGGGCGCCATCGCCGATGTCGACCAGAATGCCGCCGACCGGATCGTCGAGCGGTCCCTTGCATCAGGCGTCAATTTCATCGACACGGCCGATGTCTATTCATCCGGCGAGTCCGAAAGGTTGCTCGGCCAGGCGCTGAAGAACCTAGACGTCAGGCGCAAGGACGTCGTCATCGCCACCAAGGTCTACGGCGTTATGGGCGACAAGCCGAACGACCGCGGCGCCTCGCGCGGCCACATCATGGATTCGGTCGAGGCGAGCCTCGAACGCCTGCAGACCGACCATATCGACCTCTATCAGATCCACGCGACCGACACGGTGACGCCGATCGAGGAGACGCTGCGCGCTCTTGACGATCTCGTGTCCCGCGGTCTCGTGCGTTACATCGGCGTCTCCAACTGGCAGGCCTGGCGCATTTCCAAGGCACTCGGCCTCTCCGAACGTCGCGGCTTTGCCCGTTTCGAAACTGTGCAGGCCTATTATTCCATCGCCGGCCGCGATCTCGAACGCGACATCGTGCCGATGATGCAGGAGGAAAAGCTTGGCCTGATGGTCTGGTCGCCGCTCGCCGGCGGTCTGCTCTCCGGCAAGTACGGTCCCGGCGCGCCCGGCAACGGCGAAGGCCGCCGCGCCAGTTTTGATTTCCCGCCGGTCGACACGAACAAGGCCTGGGCCTGCGTCGCCGTCATGCGCGAGGTCGCCGAAAAGCACGGCGTCAGCGTCGCCACCGTGGCGCTCGCCTATATCCTCGCCAAGCCTTTCGTCACCACAGTCATCATCGGCGCCAAGCGTGTCGACCAGCTCGACCAGAACCTTGCCGCCGTCAAGCTGAAGCTCGATGAAGGCGATATGAAGAGGCTCGATGAGGTAAGCGCGCTTGCGCCCGAATATCCGGGCTGGATGCTGGCGCGACAGGGCGCCGGCCGCCGCCCGGCCGATTTCGAGCCGAAGGACTGAGATCGCCAACATAAGTCTTGAGGAACGCCGGACATTTCCGGCGTTCCCCTTTTCACCAACGATCGGTTACTTGCCGTGGGCCTTGAGCCAGGCGTTCATCTCGGCGATCTCGGCTTCCTGCGCCTTGATGACGGATTCGGCGAGTTTGCGGATATCGGGATCTTTTCCGTATTGCAGCTCGATCCTGGCCATATCGATCGCACCCTGATGATGCGGGATCATGCCGCGGACGAAATCCGCATCGGCGCCGCCGCTATATTCGATCATCATATCCTTGTGCATCTTGGCATTCGCCTCGCTGAAGGCGTGGCCTGCCGCATCGTGGTTGCCCATCGGCTTGCTCATGTCCATCGGCTTGTCTTCGGCAAGGACGGGAGCGGCAATGATGGCGAGCATTGCGGTGAGGATGATGATTTTCAAAGACATGAGAGTTCCTTCCTCTGTCTGACATAGGTCTCCAGGCGGCCAAACCACCTGATTGGCATGGATGGTCGTCGTGTCAGGACAGTCGGGGAGGGGGCGGCTGCGGTGTCGGCTTGTCGTCGTCCAGGGCGCGGGCAGGCGCCGGGGCG
Source organism: Rhizobium sp. WYCCWR 11146 (assembly GCF_013591995.1). Taxonomy (NCBI): domain Bacteria; kingdom Pseudomonadati; phylum Pseudomonadota; class Alphaproteobacteria; order Hyphomicrobiales; family Rhizobiaceae; genus Rhizobium; species Rhizobium sp. WYCCWR 11146. The sequence continues at coordinate 76,750 of NZ_JACCEY010000033.1, read as the reverse complement.
GGATAGCCGAAAATGGACTTTCCGCCATCCATGACCGTCACCGTCGCTGGCAGCAGAAGACAGGCGGCGCATAGCGGCATATGCGCGGAGTTGCCGGTGGCGCACGGGTCTTTCAACGGATCGGCCGTATCAGCCGCCCCATGCCTATCCATGCCAGCCATCTCATGGTGCATACCGTTTTCGACGACGACCGGCGCATCCATCGACGCACAGGTCGGACAGCCGGCCCATGCGGACATGGCGCTGTAGACCAGCCAGCCGAGAAACATCGTGATGAGGGCAAGCATGCGCATGCTGTTTTATAGGCGAAGGCTGGATACAAGCCAAGCCGATCGGCGGTCACATCCTGGTCACCATGCAGCGATGACCTTGTGCTCGATCCTATAATCCTTGCTCTCTTCGCCGAGCGGGGCGACCGGCCATGTCCAGGCCGCTTTTGCCGTTGGCGGCAAAACGCCGTGCAGCAGGTCGGCCTCTTCATGCGTCCTGCCATTGCGGTCGATGACGGCATAGGCGATGTCGGTCACCAGGCAGCTGCGGCAGGAAAGCCCGGAAAGTCCGGCAAGATGTGCCGCGATCAGCCTTTCCACCGTGTCTTCAGGCATTCGCCCTGGCTCGGCCTCATGGCGCCGTTTCACGCCGCGACCGATCTGCGACAAGAGGTTGGCGGAAACCACCAGATCGAGATAGGGCACAGCGCGCAGGAAGCCGAGCGGTTCGGGCTCGCGGCCGGCGGCAAGGTCATCATAGCCGGAGAGATCGCGCTCGATCAGCCGGACATTGCGATAGCCCTTGGCCGACAGCCACAGGCGCACCGAAGCGAGATGAACGAGATCGACCAGCACCACGGTGTCGAAATCTCTCGCCAGCACTTCGATCGGCACGTCGCGCAACAGGCCGGAGCCGAGGACGACGGCGGTCCGCTTCTGCCTGAGATCGGCCGTCGCCGCCAGGATCGCCTTCCGGCTCATCTCCTCATGCTCGGCCCAATCCGCCGCGCAGCGCCCGGCCCGCGACCAGAGATTGACGGAATAGCGGATGAACTTTCGATGCGGCTTGCCGGTCAGCGGCAAGGTCGCGGCATAGAGGAGTGCCTCAGTGATCATGAACATATCCGCATTTCTGATGGAGCTCCTTCGTTCAATCGATTCTCGCAGCCACATCAAGACCCTTCGCCCTTGCCGCTCCCCGCCCAATCCGCTAGGAAACCGCCACTGTCACAGTCAGTGGAATCCCCGGAAATGAACGACAAGCAGAAGAAACCGCAAAAGCTCAAGGCCCGCCTGCCGCGCGGCTTCGTTGACCGGACGGCCGGCGATATCCGCGCCGTCAACGAGATGACGGCAAAGATCCGGGAAGTCTATGAGCACTATGGTTTCGATCCGCTCGAAACGCCGCTGTTCGAATATACCGATGCGCTCGGCAAGTTCCTGCCGGACAGCGACCGGCCGAACGAGGGCGTCTTCTCGCTGCAGGACGATGACGAGCAATGGATGTCGCTGCGTTACGACCTGACGGCGCCGCTCGCCCGTCATGTCGCCGAGAATTTCAACGAGATCCAGCTTCCCTACCGCACTTATCGCGCCGGTTACGTCTTCCGCAACGAAAAGCCGGGCCCCGGCCGCTTCCGTCAGTTCATGCAGTTCGATGCCGATACAGTCGGTGCGCCGGGCGTCCAGGCCGATGCCGAAATGTGCATGATGATGGCCGATACGCTGGAAGCCCTCGGTATCAAGCGCGGCGACTATGTCATCCGCGTCAATAACCGCAAGGTTCTGGACGGTGTGCTCGAGGCGATAGGCCTCGGCGGCGACGACAAGGCCGGCCAGCGGCTCAACGTGCTGCGCGCCATCGACAAGCTCGACAAGTTCGGCCCGGAGGGCGTGGCCTTGCTACTCGGTCCCGGCCGCAAGGATGAATCCGGCGATTTCACCAAGGGCGCCGGCCTCGGCCAGGAGCAGATCGACAAGGTGCTGTTCTTCGTCGGCATCAAGGACTATGCCGAAAGCGCTGCCCGCCTCGCTGAGCTGGTTGCAGGAACCTCCAAGGGTGGCGAAGGCGTCGAGGAGCTGAACTTCATCGGTGCACTCGTCACCAGCGCCGGCTATGGCCCTGACCGCATCAAGATCGACCCCTCCGTCGTGCGCGGCCTCGAATATTATACGGGTCCAGTCTATGAGGCCGAACTGACCTTCGACGTCACCAACGAAAAGGGCGAAAAGGTCGTCTTCGGTTCGGTCGGCGGCGGCGGTCGTTATGACGGCCTCGTCTCCCGCTTCATGGGGCAGCCGGTACCGGCGACCGGCTTTTCGATCGGCGTCTCCAGGCTGATGACGGCGCTGAAGAACCTCGGCAAGCTCGGCGCCAGCGAGGTCATCGAGCCGGTGCTGGTGACCGTCATGGACGGGGATGTCGAGGCGATGGGCCGCTATCAGAAGATGACGCAGGAACTGCGCGCCGCCGGCATCCGCGCCGAGATGTTCCAGGGCAACTGGAAGAAGTTCGGCAACCAGCTGAAATATGCCGATCGCCGCGGCTGCCCCGTCGCCATCATCCAGGGCGGCGACGAGCGCGCGACAAGCGTCGTGCAGATCAAGGATCTGATCGAAGGCAAGCGGCTCTCCGGCGAGATCGAGGACAATGCCAGCTGGCGCGAAGCGCGCGTCGCGCAGGAGACGGCGCCGGAAGCCGACCTCGTCGCCAAGGTGAAGGAAATCCTTGCTGCACAGGCCGAGGATCGGAAGAGGGCGGGCGGTGATGTCTGAGGCATTTCCGGCACGCCCGTCGCCTATTATTCGGAGCCCGGCATGCCCCTGATCAACCTCCCCGAATTCTCCAACGACCTCATCGCCGAATTCGTCGCCCGCAACGCCGAGCGCATCGATACGCCTGTCATTCAGCCGGCCGAACCTTTCCTGGATATCGCCGGCGAAGATCTGCGCCGCCGCATCTTCATGACGGAGAGCGAAACCGGCGCCAGCCTCTGCCTGCGTCCCGAGTTCACCATTCCCGTCTGTCTGCGCCACATCGAGACGGCGACCGGCACGCCGAAGCGCTACGCCTATCTCGGCGAGGTTTTCCGCCAGCGTCGCGACGGGGCCAATGAATTCTATCAGGCCGGCATCGAGGATCTCGGCGATATCGACCTGTCAAACGCCGATGCCCGCGCCATCGGCGATGCCACCGGCATTCTCGCCCGCCTGCTGCCGGGCCGCCGTCTGTCGGTGACATTGGGCGACCAGGCGGTGTTCGAGGCTGTCGTCCAGGCGCTCGGCCTGCCGCTTGGCTGGCAGAAGCGCCTGATCCACGCCTTCGGCAATATGACGCAGCTGGAGGCGCTGCTTGCCAGCCTCGTCAGCCCGCAATTCGTCACCGGTCTGGACGACGATATCGCCAGGCTGGTCGCGTCAGGCGACGAGCAGGCGCTGGTCGCCCATCTCGAGCGCGAGATGCAGAAGACCGGCTATTCGACGAATGCCGGCCGTTCGGCGCTGGAGATCGCCCGAAGGCTCAAGGAAAAGCTCATCCTGTCCGAAACGCGCCTCGACGATGCGGCCTTCCATGTTTTGGAAGAGTTCCTGTCGCTCGACGTGCCGCTGGTCAATGCGTCCGCGGCCCTTTCCGGTTTCGCCGATGCTGCCGGCCTGAAACTCGGCAATGCGCTTTCCCGTTTCAATGGCCGTGTCGCAGCACTTTCCAATGCCGGCGTCGATCTTTCCTGCCTCGACTATCGTGCCGCCTTCGGACGGCCGCTCGACTACTACACCGGCCTCGTCTTCGAGGTGACGGTCGAAGGTTCGACCGCGGTTCTAGCCGGCGGCGGCCGCTTCGACCGGCTCCTGACCTTCCTCGGTGCGACGGACCGCATTCCGGCCGTCGGCTTCTCCTTCTGGCTCGACCGCATCGAAACCGAAAGGGCAGCCGCATGACCATCACCATCGCGCTTCCCTCCAAGGGCCGGATGAAGGAGGACGCTTCGGCGATCTTCGAACGTGCCGGCATGACGATCTCGGCTGTTGGTAACGACCGCTCCTATCGCGGCCGCGTCGAAGGCTGGGACGATGTGGAAATCGCTTTCCTCTCGGCTTCCGAAATCTCCCGCGAAATCGGCAACGGCACCGTCGATTTCGGCGTCACCGGCGAGGATCTGATGCGGGAAGGTTTTGCCGAGGTCGACAAGCGCGTCGAATTCTGCGCCCGCCTCGGATTCGGCCATGCCGATGTCGTCGTCGCTGTGCCGGAGATCTGGCTCGATGTCGACACCATGGCCGATCTCGTCGATGTCGCCGCCGATTTCCGCGCCCGCCACGGCCGGCGCCTTGCCATCGCCACCAAATACTGGCGACTGACCCAGCAGTTCTTTTCGAGCCAGCACGGCATCCAGCTTTATCGCATCGTCGAAAGCCTGGGCGCCACCGAGGGTGCTCCCGCCTCCGGCTCGGCCGATATCATCGTCGATATCACCTCCACCGGCTCGACGCTGCGTGCCAACCACCTGAAGGTGCTCCAGGACGGCGTCATCCTGCATTCGCAGGCCTGCCTCGTGCGCGCCCGCAAGGAGAGCCATGCGGACGAACCGGCGGTC
>NZ_JACCEY010000033.1:57032-72095 GCF_013591995.1 Rhizobium sp. WYCCWR 11146 | reverse complement strand
GCGCCGCCCTCTGATCCCCGTCATCAAGGCACAAGAAAACCCGCCGTCGGGTGACGGCGGGTTTTCGCATTTATGGGAGGATGTCTGCTGGTATCAGGCGGCTGCGTAGGCGCCGCGGCGTGCGTCGATCGAATAGGCACCGGCACCGACGGTGGCGAGCAGTATGTACGCGCCGGCCAGCGTGATATTCTTCATGACCATGATCTGGTTGAGAATGTTCACGAGTTCCGTGCCACTCGCGTAGGGCAGGTGGAAGGCAATGCCCGTGAAGACACAGAAGGCGGCGAGCAGCCAGCCGGCAATGCGGACCTGGAAGCCTGTGAGAACCGCAAGGCCGGCCAGCAGTTCGAAAAGGCCTGCGACATAGGCCAGCAGGGTTGCTGCCGGCAGGCCGGCACCGGCGATCATGCCCGCAGTACCGGCAGGATCGGTGAGCTTCATGAAGCCGGAAAGGATGAACATGAAGGAAAGAAGAATACGGGCAATCAGGATGATGACGTTGTTCGACATGGACGTTGTCTCCGTTTCAAGGACTTTGGAGATCTTGGTGCCCCAGCACCGGTTCGACCTCGGATGCCTCTATGTCGCTCTTTTCTTGCGTTGTGGAAAGATAAACGAAAGGGGACACTTCGTTCACTAATATGGAACGATCTCCAAAGCGCGCCGCGTTCGACCGGATTCATGCGACGCGCTTAGATCTTTTGTGGTCATGCATGTCGTTGGCCCAAAACCGCCGCACACTTTTGGGCGACATGCATTAGCTGCCCCCCGCTTGCCTTTGCCAAGCCGGGTCTCTTATGGTCGGCGCCCAACATGGAGAATCCGATGGCAGATCTTTCCGCATTTCCGATCACGACCCGCTGGCCGGCGAAAAATCCCGACATCATCCAGCTCTATTCCCTGCAGACGCCGAATGGGGTCAAGGTCTCGGTCGCCCTCGAAGAGCTCGGCCTCGCCTATGAGCCGCATTATATTTCCTTCGCCGCCAACGAGCAGAAGTCGCCGGAGTTCGAATCTCTCAACCCGAACGGCCGCATTCCGGCGATCATCGATCCGAACGGCCCGGACGGAAAGCCGATCGGCCTTTTCGAATCCGGCGCGATCCTGCTTTATCTCGCCGAGAAAACCGGCAAGCTCATCCCTGCTGATGCCGCGGGTCGCTACGAAACCATCCAATGGGTGTTTTTCCAGATGGCGGGTATCGGCCCGATGTTCGGCCAGTTCGGACATTTCCATAAATTCGCCGCCGACAAGGTCGCCAACAATTCCTATCCGGTCGAGCGATATCGCGATGAATCCAAACGGTTGCTCGGCGTGCTCGAAGACAGGCTGAAGGGTCGTCAGTGGATCATGGGCGATCTCTATACAATCGCCGACATCACCACCTTCACCTGGGTTCGCGGCGCCGATATCTTCTATGGCGGCCGAGAGGTGCTCGAATATGCGAAATTCCCCGCTGTCTCGGATTGGCTGGAGCGTTGCATCGCCCGTCCGGCAAGTGCCAGGGGCCTCAACATACCGGTCAAGCCGGAGTAACGGACGGATCGCTGGAAAGCACGAAGGCCGCCCTCGAGGCGGCCTTTTATCTTGATTTCCGGCCTATCGCCGACTTGTGATCTGCTTTGTGCCTTCCAGCTTGAATCGCGGAAAGACGAAGACGCCGATCATGCTGCCGCTGTATTTCTGCTCGAGACCGTTGGACTCGCCCATGCAGAAGAGCGGCTGGCGAAAGCCGTTCGGCATGATGATCGTCGTCGAAAAACAGAAGGAGGAGCAGAGCGTCGCCGCCTGCTCGAACAACTCCAATATGTGGCTGCGGTCCTTGGCATCATAGCAGCGGATCAGGCTGAGCAGTCCGCATTCCCGTGCGGCAAGGCCGTGCAGCATCGCGCTCCATTCGCCGAGACGGAGCATGCCGCTCGAAAAATCTCCAGTCCAGGCTTCGGAAACGGAAAACTGCGCCAACATCTCGTGATTTTGATTGGCGTCATCAAACGAGCCGGGCGTCAAAGGTACGGCTACATTGGCTCTGGCGATCTTAAACAAGGCGTTCCCCCGTTCGGATGCGGCTCCCGCCGCACGCTCGGCAAACACAAAGAAACAGGATCACGCAGCAGCGGGCATGATGTCCGCGCTTCATCCGGCGATGATTGCCACGGCCATCTGGCCTCCGTAAGCGGAGCCCTTCGAAGCCGAACGTTCACGTATCGCCTTCCGCGCTCCGGCCTCGTCTATTGGCGAAAAATTATCGCCGGGCGCGCTTTAATTGCAGCGCGGATTTATAGGAGCTTTTGGATAAACGGCAACGGCTTTTTAAGGGGTATTCGGATCGGCCTCATTTCTTAGGATGCCTGCATCTTCGGCCTATTTCGCCAGAATTGGCACAGGAGGATCATCTTTGAGAGCGTTGCAAACGTTTTCACGCTGCGTCAGGCCGGAAATCGTGCCGCAACTCAATGATCTCTCGCATGTCGGTGGGCTGAGAAAGACGCAGGCAGCGCAAGCCTGGCGCAAGCTTCGTGCCCGGGGCCTGTAAGAGGGAGCCGGGCGGGCGTTCGTCGGCTACGCAAATCACTGTGCCGCACGTCGAATCGCTTTGGTCAAAAGAAAAGGGCGACCCGAGGGCCGCCCTTCCTGTTCCGGATGCCGGAATGGTAGTCAGTGATGGCTTTCGCCGATCACATCATGTCCATTCCGCCCATTCCGCCCATGCCGCCCGGCATGCCGCCGCCAGCCGATTCTTTCTTCGGCAGTTCGGCAATCATGGCTTCGGTGGTGATCAGCAGCGATGCGACAGAAGCAGCGTTCTGCAGCGCCGTGCGAACGACCTTGAGCGGGTCGACGATACCCATGGCGATCATGTCGCCATATTCAGACGTCTGGGCGTTGTAGCCGAAGTTGTCTTCGTTCTTGTCGAGGACCTTGCCGACAACGATCGAGGCTTCGTCGCCTGCGTTTTCAGCGATCTGACGAACGAGCGACTGCAGGGCGCGGCGAACGATGTTGATGCCGGCTTCCTGGTCGTCGTTTGCCCCCTTGACGGTGATCTTCGTGGAGGAGCGGAGCAGAGCGATACCGCCGCCGGGGACGATGCCTTCCTGAACGGCAGCGCGGGTCGCGTTGAGCGCGTCGTCGATGCGGTCCTTCTTTTCCTTCACTTCGACTTCCGTCGAGCCGCCGACGCGGATGACGGCAACGCCGCCAGCGAGCTTGGCAAGACGTTCCTGCAGCTTCTCGCGGTCGTAGTCCGAAGTGGTTTCTTCGATCTGCGCCTTGATCTGGGCAACACGGCCTTCGATGTCGGACTTGGCGCCCGAACCGTCGACGATCGTGGTGTTTTCCTTGGAGATCGAAACCTTCTTGGCACGGCCGAGCATGTCGAGCGTGACGGATTCGAGCTTGATGCCGAGGTCTTCGGAGATGACAGTGCCGCCCGTCAGGATGGCGATGTCTTCGAGCATGGCCTTGCGGCGGTCGCCGAAGCCGGGAGCCTTGACGGCAGCAATCTTCAGGCCGCCGCGCAGCTTGTTGACGACGAGCGTTGCGAGGGCTTCGCCTTCGACGTCTTCAGCGACGATGAGGAGCGGCTTGCCGGTCTGAACGACGGCTTCGAGAACCGGGAGCATCGACTGCAGGTTCGAGAGCTTCTTCTCGTGAAGGAGAATGAAGACGTCTTCGAGGTCGGCGATCATCTTTTCCGGGTTGGTCACGAAGTAGGGGCTGAGGTAGCCGCGGTCGAACTGCATGCCTTCGACGACTTCGAGTTCGGTTTCGGCGGTCTTGGCTTCTTCAACCGTGATGACGCCTTCGTTGCCGACCTTCTGCATGGCTTCAGCAATGTCGAGACCGACCTGCTTGTCGCCATTTGCCGAAATCGTGCCGACCTGTGCAACTTCTTCCGAAGTCGAGATCTTCTTGGCCTTAGCCTGGAGATCCTTCACGACATCGGCGACAGCGAGGTCGATGCCGCGCTTCAGGTCCATCGGGTTCATGCCGGCTGCAACGGCCTTGTTGCCTTCGCGAACGATCGCCTGGGCAAGAACGGTAGCCGTCGTGGTGCCGTCGCCGGCGATGTCGTTGGTCTTCGAAGCAACTTCGCGGACCATCTGGGCGCCCATGTTTTCGAACTTGTCTTCGAGTTCGATTTCCTTGGCGACCGAAACGCCGTCCTTGGTGATGCGCGGCGCGCCGAAGGACTTGTCGATGATGACGTTACGGCCCTTCGGGCCGAGCGTGACCTTCACTGCATCGGCGAGAATGTCGACGCCGCGCAGCATCTTTTCGCGCGCGGTGCGGCCAAACTTGATTTCTTTAGATGCCATATTCTTAACTCCTGAATTCGAGTTGTTCGGGCAAAAGGCCCGTCAGCCATTTCGGGAAAGCAGGTCGGCCGATCAGCCGATGATGCCCATGATGTCGGCTTCCTTCATGATCAGAAGGTCTTCGCCGTCGATCTTGACTTCGGTGCCGGACCACTTGCCGAACAGGATGCGGTCGCCAGCCTTGACGTCGAGTGCGACGACCTTGCCGGACTCATCGCGCGCGCCGGAGCCGACGGCGACGATTTCGCCTTCCTGCGGCTTTTCCTTGGCGGTATCGGGAATGATGATGCCGCCCTTGGTCTTGGCTTCGGACTCAACGCGGCGAACAACGACGCGGTCGTGAAGGGGGCGGAAGTTGGTGCTTGCCATTGTCTAATCCCTCGATCGAATGACATTCGCGGACCGGAGTGGCCCACATGGATAGATGTTAGCACTCCCTTGCGGTGAGTGCTAGCGACGAGCATTTAGGGATGGCTCCGAGAGGAGTCAATGAGAGCAATCACGAATTTTTGTGCCGGAATTGTGAAGAGACCCGAGAATAGTGCGAGATTGCGGCCGAAACCTGGGCGCAGCCGAACTTTGCCGAACTCGTCCGCCGTCAGCGATCTGCCGCTTCGCGATAATCATCAAAACCCTTTGCCCATCCGCTTCGCCGGATCGCCGTTCAAGCTCCTCGCATTGGTCCGGCAGCGAAGAAAATGCCTTGCCATCGCCTTGCGCCTTTGCAATGTCACCGGTGACTGAAGCAAATCGGGAAATCGGAATGGCCAAGCGGATAGAAAACTTCTCGGAGATATCAGGTCACTATGATGTGGTGCTCTGCGATGTCTGGGGCGTCGTTCACAACGGCGTCGATCCGTTCCCGAAGGCGGCCGCAGCCCTTGAAGCGGCACGCGAAAGCGGCCTCGCCGTTGTCCTTATCACCAATTCACCGCGCCTTTCCTGGCAGGTGGTCGAGCAGTTGCGCCAGATCGGCGTTCCCGACAGCGCCTATGACAGGATCGTCACCTCGGGCGACGTCACGCGCGGTTTGATCGCAGAGGGGCCGAAGACCGTCTTTCTGCTCGGCCCCGAGCGCGACAAGGCGCTTCTCGAAGGCATTGGCGTCGAGCGCCGGCCGGCCGGCGAAGCGCTATCGCTCGTCTGCACCGGCTTTTTCGACGACGAGACGGAGAAGCCGGAGGACTACACCGATATGCTTCTCGATTTCAAAGCCCGCGACGTGCCGATGATCTGCGCCAATCCCGACCTCATCGTCGAGCGTGGCCATCGCATCATCCCCTGCGCCGGCGCCATGGCCGCCTATTACGAGCAGCTCGGCGGCAGCACCCGCATCGCCGGCAAGCCGCACCGGCCGATCTACGAGGCGACGCTAGCGGCTGCCCGCGAGCTTAGCGGCGATTTCCCGGTCGAGCGTGTGCTGGCGATCGGCGATGGCATGCCGACCGATGTGCGCGGCGCCTTGAATTACGGCCTCGACCTCCTCTACATCAGCGGCGGTATCCACGCTAAGGAATATACTCTCAACGGTGAAACCGACGAGGCGATCCTCAACGCCTATCTCGAACGGGAAAACGCCGCGCCGAAGTGGTGGATGCCCCGCCTTGCATGAGACACGCCTTGCATGAAGAGAAGCCAGCCGATGACCGTCTTCCACCGCAATGAAACCCGGGAACCCCTACCCGCCCATCTGAAGGGCGGCGTCATTGCCATCGGCAATTTCGACGGCGTGCACCGAGGCCATCAATCGGTGCTGAACCGGGCGCTCGAGATCTCCAAGGCGCGCGGTATCCCCGCGTTGGTGCTGACCTTCGAGCCGCATCCGCGCACGGTCTTCCGGCCGCAGACACCGGTCTTCCGCCTGACGCCGGCCCCGCTGAAGGCCCGTATCCTGGAAACGCTGGGCTTCAGCGCCGTCATCGAATATCCTTTCGACTACGAGTTCTCGCAGCGCTCGGCCGATGATTTCATCCACTCGATCCTGAAGGATTGGCTCGGCGCCTCCGAAGTCGTCACCGGCTTCGATTTCCATTTCGGCCGCGGCCGCGAGGGCGGTCCCGCCTTCCTGATGAATGCCGGCCATACCTACGGCTTCGGCGTCACCCTGATCGATGCTTTCCGCGACGAAAACGCCGATGTCGTCTCTTCGAGCCATATCCGCGCGCTCCTGAAGGAGGGCAATGTCAGCGAAGTCGCCGGGATGCTCGGTTACCGCTATACGGTGGAGGCTGAGGTGATCGATGGCGAAAAGCTCGGCCGGCAGCTGGGTTTTCCCACGGCCAACATGCGCCTGCCGCCGGAGGTCGATCTTGCCGCCGGCATCTACGCCGTCCGCTTCCGCCGCCAGGACGGCACGCTCCACGATGCCGTCGCAAGCTACGGCCGCCGCCCGACGGTGACGGAAAACGGCGCACCGCTGCTCGAAACCTATCTTTTCGATTTCAGCGGCGATCTCTATGGCCAGCTCTGCTCCGTCTCCTTCTTCGGCTATCTCCGCCCTGAGCTGAAATTCGACGGCCTCGATCCGCTGGTCGCCCAGATCAAACGCGATGAGGAAGAGGCGAGGGCGCTGCTTGCGGGTGTTAAACCAATCGGCGCTCTTGATCAGAAACTCTGCTTTTCCTGAGGTCGCCTTGGCTATCTCCGGCTCAGCGGAAACTGACCGGGATCGTTCGTCCATGGATCGAAGATCGCCGCGCCGGAGAAGCGCGTATCCCTGACGTTTCGCGTCACCAGATAGAGATTGTGCTCGATTGCGGTTGCTGCGAGCATCGTGTCGACAACCGACGGCGCATGTCCGGTCTTGAGTTTCACCTGCCCTGAAATGACGCCCCAGTGCCTGACGGCTGCGTCGCTCAGCGAAAGAACGCGCTGCGAAAACCTTTCCTCCAGCGCATCGCGGGAGGCCGCATAACGATAGCGGTTTTGATCGTCGTCCGGCAGGTTTTCGATGCCTTTGTCATATTCCGCCAGTGTGAGGATGCTGATGAACATCCGCTCCTCGTCTTGAGCCGCAGCCCAGGATTTGACGGAGGGTGCACCGTTCGGATTGATCAGCGCGGCAATGACGTTGGTATCGAGCAGCCAGCCGATCACAGCTCTGCATCCCGCCCGTAATCTGCTTCTCGCTCGAGGTCGAGCTCTTTGAGGTCGAGGCTCTCCATGAAGGCGACGAAAGGCTTTTTCGGTTCGGCTTTGGTCAGTTGGTCGAGCTCTTCGGCGCTGATGACGACGACGCTGTCCCGGCCGCGAACAGTCACGCGCTGCGGTCCTTCGCTGTGTGCACGACGGACCACCTCGCTGAAGCGCGCTTTCGCGTCTTCGAGCTTCCAGCTTTGCTTGGTGATTTTTTTCATGGCTCTGGCTCTCGATCCAAATCTGGTCAGATAGTCAGATATATACCACAAGCCGCATAGACTTTCCAGCCATAGGCTTTCCGGAACGATGCGGGCACCGGCGATTCCAGCCGTTGAAGCCGATTGCGGGCAGCGAATTCTTCTCTTCCTTTTGCCGGCAAAAACGCCTATGAACCGGCGCGATGAAGAAATATCGGCTGGCAATGATGATGCGAATTATCGGCCCGGCCTTCCGCGCGCGCTAAGCGGCCGGAAGGTCCGGGTTTTTGGCGCTTGGATACGAGCGCTTCCGTCACCAGCTATTTCACGCCCGTTGCGCCCTTTCCTGGGCCGCCAAAAAACGATTGTCAGACATGACCGACACAGCCGAAAAGATCGACTATTCGAAGACCCTCTATTTGCCCGAGACCGATTTCCCCATGCGCGCCGGCCTGCCGCAGAAGGAGCCGGAACTCGTCAAGCGTTGGCAGGAGATGGGTCTCTACAAGAAACTGCGCGCGTCTGCCGCCGGCCGCGAGAAATTCGTCCTTCACGACGGCCCGCCCTATGCCAACGGCAACATCCATATCGGCCACGCGCTGAACAAGATCCTCAAGGACGTCATCAACCGTTCGTTCCAGATGCGCGGCTACGACGCCAATTACGTGCCCGGCTGGGATTGCCACGGCCTGCCGATCGAATGGAAGATCGAGGAAAAGTATCGCGAGAAGGGCAAGAACAAGGACGAGGTCCCGGTCAACGAATTCCGCCGGGAATGCCGTGAATTCGCCGCCGGCTGGATCAAGGTCCAGGCGGAAGAGTTCAAGCGTCTCGGCATCGAGGGCGACTTCGACAATCCCTATACGACGATGAACTTCCACGCGGAATCGCGCATCGCCGGCGAACTCTTGAAGATCGCCGCAAGCGGTCAGCTTTATCGCGGCTCCAAGCCGATCATGTGGTCGGTCGTCGAGCGCACCGCGCTGGCCGAGGCAGAAGTCGAATACCAAGACTATGAGAGCGATACGATCTGGGTGAAATTCCCCGTCGTCGAAGGTCCGGCTGCGCTCAAGGATGCGTTCGTGGTCATCTGGACGACCACGCCCTGGACCATCCCCGGCAACCGCGCGGTCTCCTTTTCGCCGCGCATCTCCTACGGCCTCTACGAGGTGACGGCCGCAGAGAACGATTTTGGTCCGCGTCCGGGCGAAAAGCTGATCTTTGCCGATAAGCTGGCCGAGGAATCCTTCGCCAAGGCAAAGCTGCAGTACAAGCGCTTGAGCGATGTCACTGCGGCCGACTTCGCAACGATGACCTGTGCCCATCCCTTCAAAGATCTCGACGGCGGCTACGAATTCCTCGTGCCGTTGCTCGATGGCGATCACGTCACCGATGACGCCGGCACCGGCTTCGTGCACACCGCACCCAGCCACGGTCGCGAAGACTTCGATGCCTGGATGTCGGCTGTCCGCACGCTTGAGGCCCGCGGCATCGACACCAAGATCCCGTTCCCGGTCGACGACGGTGGCTTCTATACCGCCGACGCTCCCGGCTTCGAGGGTGCCCGCGTCATCGACGACAACGGCAAGAAGGGCGATGCCAACGACCGTGTCATCAGGGAGCTGATCGCCCGCGGCGCGCTCTTTGCCCGCGGCCGGCTGAAGCACCAGTATCCGCATTCCTGGCGCTCGAAGAAGCCGGTCATCTTCCGCAACACGCCGCAATGGTTCGTCTATATGGACAAGACCCTTGCCGACGGCACGACGCTGCGTTCGCGCGCGCTCAGTGCGATCGACGATACGCGCTTCGTGCCCGCCGCCGGCCAAAACCGCCTGCGCGCCATGATCGAAGGCCGCCCGGACTGGGTTCTTTCCCGTCAAAGGGCATGGGGCGTGCCGATCGCCGTCTTTGCTGACGATGAGGGCGAGGTTCTGGTCGACGAAGCCGTCAATGCCCGCATCCTCGAAGCCTTCGAAGATGAGGGCGCCGACGCCTGGTTTGCCGAAGGCGCCAAGGAGCGTTTCCTCGGCAACGACCACGACCATTCCCGCTGGACCCAAGTCATGGATATCCTCGACGTCTGGTTCGACTCTGGCTCGACGCACACCTTCACGCTCGAAGACCGCCCGGACCTGAAGTGGCCGGCCGACCTTTATCTCGAAGGTTCCGACCAGCATCGCGGCTGGTTCCATTCGTCGCTGCTGGAATCGGCGGCCACCCGCGGCCGTGCGCCTTACAACGCCGTCCTCACCCATGGTTTCACCATGGACGAGAAGGGCGAGAAGATGTCGAAGTCGAAGGGCAACGTCACAGCACCGCAGGAAGTGATGAAGGATGCCGGCGCCGATATCCTGCGCCTCTGGGTGATGACCTCGGATTATGCCGACGACCTGCGCGTCGGCAAGACGATCATCCAGACCAATGTCGACGCCTATCGCAAGCTGCGCAACACCATCCGCTGGATGCTCGGCACGCTCGCCCACGACAAGGGCGAGGAGATCGCGCTTGCCGATCTGCCGGAGCTGGAGCAGCTGATGCTGCACCGGCTTGCCGAGCTCGACGAGCTGGTGCGCGAGAACTACGATGCCTTCGACTTTAAGAAGATCGCCCGGGCGCTGATCGATTTCGCCAATGTCGAGCTTTCGGCCTTCTATTTCGATGTCCGCAAGGATGCGCTCTATTGCGATGCGCCGTCGAGCCTGCGCCGGCGCGCCAGCCTGCACGTCATCCGTCAGATCTTCGATTGCATGGTGACCTGGCTCGCCCCGATGCTGCCCTTTACCACCGAGGAGGCCTGGCTGTCGCGCAACCCGTCCGCCGTTTCGGTGCATCTTGAGCAGTTTGCTCCGGTTGCAAAGGAATGGCGCAACGATGCCTTGGCCGAGAAGTGGAAGAAGATCCGCGCCGTGCGTTCGGTTGTGACCGGCGCTCTGGAAATCGAGCGCAAGGACAAGCGCATCGGCTCCTCGCTGGAGGCGGCTCCTGTCGTCCACATCGCCGATCCTGAATTGCTGCAGGCGATCGAAGGCCAGGACTTCACCGAGGTCTGCATCACCTCGGCAATCGAGATCAAGGCCGGCGAAGGACCAGTGGATGCCTTCCGCCTTGCCGACGTGCCTCAGGTCAGCGTCGTGCCGAAGCTTGCAGAGGGTGAGAAATGCGCTCGCTCCTGGCGTATCACCAGGGATGTCGGTTCCGATCCCGAATATCCTGATGTTTCGGCCCGCGACGCTGCTGCCCTTCGCGAGCTTGCCACGCTCAAGTGAAGAATATTGCCGGATGAATTGCGTTTTCGCGGTTCATCCGGTAAAAGCTGCCTGAAAATGGCCGGATTTTTGCGTCAGGGGGACGGTTGTCCGGTTGGGCGATGATTGCACCGGCAGGGCTGGAAGGGTTTTCATGTTAGCAACGCATTGGTTCCGTATGGGCGCCTGCCTATCTGTTGTAGTGGCGGGATGCTCCCTGGTGTCCGGTTGTGCCAGCAGCCCGACCTACGGCACCGACAAGACCGCCATGGAACAGTTGACCGACGATCTCGGCCAGTCCGTGTCTTTGACCGGCCCGGACCCGAAGAACAAGGGCGTCAAGTACACGCCGCGGCCGACGCTGGTTCTGCCGGCACAGGCGCAGAAGGAGACCCTCGTTGCGCCGCAGCAGACGGTCGCCAACAAGGACAATCCGCAATGGCTTGAATCGCCGGAGGAGACCCGCGCCCGTCTCGTTTCGGAAGCCGACGAGAATTCGGACAATCCGAATTACCGCTCGCCGCTCGCCAGCTCTGCGATCGAAGGCGGCCGGCGCACGACGGAAGCCCAGACCAAGGCTTATCGTGAAGCCCGTGCCCTGCAGAAGGGCTCCTATGTCGATCAGCGCCGCTATATATCCGATCCGCCGCCCGGCTACCGCACCGTTGACGATCCGGCAAAGCTCGACGATGTCGGCGAGCCCGAACTCAAGAAGCAGAAGAAGCGCAAGAAGGATGCAGCGGTCGCCAACACCGGCAAGCAGTGGTGGAACTTCCTGCAATAGCTTTTTCGGCGCGCCGGCAAGGATGACGGCGCCGCGCACCGGCTCTGGGATTACGGCGCCTCTCTCCTTTGCGAAAAGAACCTTCGCAGCAGATCGGCCGATTGGACCTCGTTGAAGCCGGAATAGACCTCCGGGGCGTGGTGGCAGGTCGGCTGCCCATAGAATCGCACACCATTGTCGACGCCGCCGCCCTTCGGGTCCTCGGCGCCGTAATAGAGCCTGCGGATACGCGCAAACGAGATGGCTGCCGCGCACATGGTGCAAGGCTCCAGCGTCACGTAGAGATCGGCGCCGACAAGACGTTCCTGTCCGAGCGCTTCGCAGGCGAGCCGGATCGCGGCGATTTCGGCGTGCGCGGTGACGTCTTTGAGCTCGCGCGTGCGGTTTCCCGAGCGTGAAACGGCAATATCGTCGACAACGACGACGGCGCCGATCGGCACCTCGCCGCGTTCTCCGGCGGCACGCGCTTCTTCGAGCGCCATCTCCATGAAACGATTTGTCTTCACGATCGCAAGAATTTCCACTTAACCGCAGATGCGTGACCTGATAGACAGGCCCAAAAGGCAGGCAAACAACAAATGACACCCAAAGACAAGCCAAAACGCCCGGGCGCAAAGCCCCTTTCACGGGATATCAGGTCGAAAGCCGGCCCGAAGGCCGACGGCGACAAGCCGGCAAAGCCTGCGGTCGCACGCGCAATCGCCGCCGAAACCGATGGTGACGCCAAGGCCGAACGCATTTCCAAGGTGATGGCGCGCGCCGGCGTCGCCTCCCGCCGTGACATCGAACGCATGATCATGGAAGGCCGTGTGACGCTGAACGGCAGGGTTCTCGAAACCCCCGTCGTCAACGTCACGCTCGCCGATCGCATCGAAGTCGACGGCGTGCCGATCCGCGGCATCGAGCGCACCAGGCTGTGGCTCTATCATAAGCCCACCGGCCTGGTGACCACCAATGCCGATCCGGAAGGCCGCTCGACCGTCTTCGACAACCTGCCGGAAGAATTGCCGCGCGTCATGTCGATCGGCCGCCTCGATATCAACACCGAAGGCCTGCTGCTCTTGACCAATGACGGCGGTCTCGCCCGCGCGCTCGAGCTGCCGGCCACCGGCTGGCTGCGGCGCTACCGCGTCCGCGCCCATGGCGAGATCGATCAGGACGCGCTCGACAAGCTGAAGGATGGCATTGCCGTCGACGGCGTGCTCTACGGCTCGATCGAGGCGACGCTCGACCGCACCCAAGGCTCGAACGTCTGGATCACCATGGGTCTTCGCGAAGGCAAGAACCGCGAAATCAAGAACGTGCTCGGTGCGCTCGGCCTCGACGTCAATCGCCTGATCCGCATTTCCTATGGCCCGTTCCAGCTTGGCGACCTGCCGGAAGGCCATGTCGTCGAAGTGCGCGGCCGCACACTGCGCGACCAGCTCGGCCCGCGCCTCATCGAGGAAGCCAAGGCGAATTTCGACGCGCCGATCTACAATACGACGGCGGTCGCTGCCGAGGAAGAGGCAGAGCCGGCAGCACCGGAAAAGCGCGAGCGTCCGCGTCGCGACGAGGACAAGCGCGAACGGGCGCTGAGCCGTCTCGATACGAAGCGCGACGACCGCCACGGTGGGGCGCGCAAAGAGGACGATCGCCGCGACGGCGGCCGCAGGGACGACGAGAAGCCGAAGCGTCCCCAGCCGCTCGGCCAGCGCCGCAGCGCCAATGTCTGGATGGCGCCGGGCGCCCGGCCGCTCGGCGAAAAGGCAGCGGCGAAAGCCGCCAAGAATGCGCAGACTGCGCGCCGGCGCGGCGAGCAGGCGCCGGCAAAGAATGATCGCATCGAGGATCGCCCGCGCACGCAGGTGAACCGTGTGCGCGAAGAGGATGGCGAATGGATCCGCTCGAGCGAGCAGCCCCGCGGCAAGGATGAGGGCGAAGGCTTCGGTCGTAAGCGTTCCTTCGGGGATCGACCCGCCCGCGAAGACCGCGGTTCTGGCGACCGCCCGGCGCGCGGCGACCGGCCGTTCGGTGATCGTCCCTCGCGTGGGGATCGGCCCTTCGGCGACAAGCCGCGCGGTGATCGCAAGCCGCGTGCGGATGGCGACGAGCGTCCTCGTGCCGCGAGAAGCCCTGCCGGTGAGGGCCGTTCTGAGCGTCCGCGCGGCGACCGCCCCTTCGGCGACCGTCCTTCGCGTGGAGACCGCCCCTTCGGCGACAAGCCGCGCGGTGATCGCAAGCCGCGTGCGGATGGCGACGAGCGTCCTCGTGCCGCCAGAACCTCCGCCGGTGAGGGCCGCTCGGAGCGTCCGCGCAGCGACCGCCCCTCCGGTGATCGTCCTTCACGTGGAGACCGGCCCTTCGGCGATAAGCCGCGTGGGGATCGCAGACCGCGCGAGGACGGTGATGAGCGTCCGCGGGCAGCCAGAAGCTTTGCCGGCGAGGGCCGCTCCGAGCGTCCGCGCGGTGAAAGATCGTTCGGTGACAAGCCTTCGGGTGACAGGCCTTCTGGAGACAGGCCGCGCGGCAAGGGTTTTGCGGCCAAACCTGGCGGGGCCAAGAGTTTTTCCGGCAAGCCGAAAGGCACCAAGCCGGGCGGTGACAGGCCGGGCGGCGATAGGCCTGCGGGCGGGCCGTCCAGAGGTGGTGCTAAAGGAAAAGGAATGACGCGCGGTGCGGATCGTCGGCGGTGAGTTTCGCGGACGGCCTCTCGCCGTGCCAAAATCCAACGAGATCCGGCCGACTGCCGACCGGACGCGCGAGAGCCTGTTCAATATATTGAGCCATGCCTATCCGGAATGCGTCGATGGCACCCGGATTCTCGACCTCTTTGCCGGCACCGGCGCCGTCGGCCTCGAAGCGGTTTCACGCGGCTGTCGCCATGCGCTCTTCGTCGAAAACAGCGTCGAGGGCAGGGCGCTGCTCTGGGAGAACATCGATGCGCTTGGCCTGCATGGCCGCACGCGCATCCTGCGCCGGGATGCGACCGATCTCGGCAGCGTCGGCAATCTCGAACCCTTCGATGTGCTCTTTGCCGACCCGCCCTATGGCAAGGGTCTCGGCGAAAAGGCGATGGCGGCAGCGGTCGAGGGCGGCTGGCTGCGGCCAGGCGCAATCGCCGTGCTCGAAGAACGGGCCGATATTGTCGTTTCCGTCTATCCTTCCTATGTCTTCCTCGAAAGCCGCATCTTTGGCGATACGAGGGTGCATTTCTTCCGATATCAGCCGCAATAAGCGGGGGCGGGCGTGCAGCAGGCAGAGATCATCAGCCCGAAATTGCCTGCGATCAGCGATGTGCCGACGGTCGCCGTCGCTTTTGGCGGCGGCGGTGCGCGCGGACTTGCCCATATCCATGTCATCGAGACGCTCGATGAACTCGGCATCCGCCCGGTGGC
>NZ_JACCEY010000033.1:21356-56972 GCF_013591995.1 Rhizobium sp. WYCCWR 11146 | reverse complement strand
GTATCAGGCTCGTCGATCGGCGCGATCATGGCGGCCGGCATGGCGGCCGGCATGTCAGGCGCCGAAATCCGCGAACATGCGCTGACGACCGTCGGCAACAAGACGGCCGTCGTCGCCCGCATCTGGGGGCTGAGGCCGGCGACGGTGCGCGATGCGGTGGCCAAGGGAATCCGCATCGGCCAGTTCAATCTGGAGCGGATCCTGAAAGCCTTCCTGCCGTCCGAGCTGCCGGCCCGCTTCGAGGATCTGCTGGTCCCGATGAAGGTGATCACCACGGATTATTACGGGCAGTGCGAAGTCATTATCGAGCAGGGCGAGCTGTTTCCCGCACTCGCCGCCTCTTCCGCCATCCCCGCCGTCTTCATGCCGGTGCGCCTGCGCGACCGCGTGATGATCGACGGCGGCATCAGCAATCCGGTGCCCTATGAATGCCTGATGGATCTTGCCGACATCGTCGTCGGCATCGATGTCGTCGGCGCGCCGGAAGGCGACGGCACCCATATTCCGAACCGCATGGAGAGCATCTTCGGTTCCGGTCAGCTGATGATGCAGACGGCGATCTCGCTGAAGCTGAAGCTTCGCCCGCCGCATATCTTCCTGCGCCCGACCGTCGGCCGCACCGGCGTCATGGATTTCCTCAAGGCCCGTGAAGTCCTTGCCATGTCCGCCGGCGTCAAGGACGACCTGAAATTCGCCCTTGACCGGGAAATCGAGGCTCGACTGAAGCGCTAGCTATTTCTTGCTTCACTGGGCATGGCCCTCATGGCCGGCATGACCCGCGCCGTTTGAAGCCTCATTCATCATCACCGTGCCCTCGAAGCTTGAGAAGAGCGCAAGCGCGGAAGAATCGAGGCCGGCCTCGGCATCCTTGAGTTTCGCAGCCAGCCCGGCGGCGTCAACTGGGGAGAGCCCGATCGTCTCCAGCGTCCCGGTATCCTTGAGGCTGTCGCCGCTGCAGAGATAGATGCTCCAGCCGTGATGCGTCTTTTTCATCAGGGCCCGTCCGCCGCGTCCGTCCTGCCGCCAGCCGACGATCGCCCAATCGCCCTGAACGACGACCGGCGCGATATCGAGCGGCTTGTCCGGCCTTTCGAACATCACTTTCAGCCTTGCCGGGATCGCCAGTTGCGGGTCGTCGGTCGCAGATGCCAAGGATGCAAGCAACACGCCGGCAAGAATAGCGATGATCTTCTTCATCTGATGGCCTCCCTCAGGCGAGAACGCGTTTCAGCAACGGTACGAACCGCACGACGATCTGGTCGAAGGCGATCATGACGACAATTGCGAGCCCGCTCATCGGGAAGGTGACCGCGAAGATCCCGACAATTACCCACAGGCCGTAATAGATCGAAGGCTTTGGCGGCATGGGTGGCACGCCGAGGCGGCCGATCGGGCGCCGTTTCCACCACATGAGGACGGCGGTCACGCAGCTGAGCACAATTGCGACGCATGTTGCGAGCATCAGCAACTGGTTGAAACGCCCCCATTCCTGTCCTTGGTGGACATTGATGCCCCACTCGATCGCTTTGCCGAGGAACGGATATTGATCAAAGCCGATATCGATCAGTGGTTTGCCGGAATACTGGTCGATATGGAGCGTGCGTTCGTCGGTAAGGTCGTCGGGAAAGAGCGAGGCGGTATAGACGCCCGTCTCGTCGGAGGGGATCGCCACGTCGAAGCCCGGCGCCATGCCCAGCCGTTTAGCGATCTCCACGGCTTTATCGAGGCCGATTGGCCTGGCTGATTGCGCTGCGGCGATATCGGAAAGCGGAACGGGCGCCTTCTCGACGATCCAGCCGCTGTTCGGAAGGATATCCTCGGTGACTTTTTGCGACTTCGGCACGTCGTCCCAGAGCTGGACCGGATAGCCAAGGCCATGTTCGGTCAGCCAGGCATTGGCGTTCGCCCCCCAATAGCCCGACCATGGCATGCCTGACATCGCAAGGAAGAAGATCAGGACACCGGCGAAGGCTCCGGTCACCGCATGCAGGTCGCGCCAGAAAACGCGGCGGCCGGGCGTTCCCCGCACGCTGACGACGCCGCCCGTCTGGCGTCGCGGCCACCAGAGATAGATGCCGGTGACGACGAGCACCATGGCAAAGCCGCCGGCAATTTCGATCAGCCGGTTCGTCAGGGTGCCGAAATAGGCGAGGCTATGGATGCGCTTGACGACATAATTGAACTCGTCGGTCGATCCGACCACATCGAGCACCTTGCCGTCATAGGGGTTGACGAAGACCAGCATCGAGCCGGCATCGCTGGCGAGGGTGACGATGGCTGATCGCTCGGGTAGGACCGGGTCTTTGTAGGATGTCGCGGTTGAGCCGGGCACGGCGGAGGCGGCGATCTCTGCGATCCGCTCCGCCGACAGCGCTTCGCCAGCCGGCTGGACATTGTAGCGGTAGCCGAAGAAGGTGCTGTTGATCTCGTCCTTGAAGAGATAGAGCGATCCGGTAACAGCCAGATTGAGCAGGAAGGGTATGACGAGAAGCCCTGCAAAGAAATGCCAGCGCCAGATGGCACGGTAGAGCGAAACGCCGTTTGCGGCATTCGCCGCCGGTTCGGCAGCAGTAATGGTCGACATGAGAATGGATCCGTATCCATGACCGACGGCACGCATGCAGGTCGGCCGGCGTTGAAAGGCGCATCACGGCGCCTGCCGCAACGCGAAGTTCAGGCAGGGATCGGATCGGAAGGTGGAGCCCGAGGACCGGTATTGGGCGGGAAAAGCTGGCGATGGAAGGCCTCGGTCCGGATTGGCAGTTCAACCGCGGCCGCAAAGGGTATGGCAGCACCGGCGATGTCCGTCGGCGTCGGCAGGAGGATGGAGACGTTGATCCGGCAGGCTTCGCAACCGTGCGAATGCGCCTTGTCGTGCTGGTCCTGACCGGATGTGTCCGTTGTGGTGACGCAAAGCGTCGGCAGCGTCCCGTCCGGAAGCACATATTGGGCCAGCTCAGCCGGATCAAATTCGCCAGCCGCCGCGGCGGGGACCTGATGGGCGAAGCCGACAAACACCAGTGCGACCGCGCATAGGATGCGCAGCGCCCATTGTTCGATCTGTGTCGTCCGTCTGATCAAGATTCCCTCTTGGATCGCTCCGATCGGACGTTTGATAAACGCCGCTCCCCTCATATTCAATGCGTCAATTTCGCAAGCCGCTCAGGGGTGATCAGGCATCCGCCGTCGCATCCGCGGTCCCGGCCAGCGGATCGCCCTCGAAAGGATCGGCGGCGCGTTTCGGTTTGACCAGCGGTTCGGGGCGGACGGGATGGGAAAACAGCATGTCGCGCCCGGCCTGCAGCCCTTCGGACACCTGCAGCACCAAGCGTGCCTCGTCGCGCTTGCGGATATCCTCGCCGATTTCGTAGGCGTCGACCTCGGAAACGCCGAGCGCCTCCAGCGTTCGCCGTCCGAAGAGAAGGCCGGATTCCAGCGTTTCTCGCAGCTCGTAGTCGACGCCCTTGTTGCGCAGTTCGATCGAATGGATGCGGTCGTAGGAACGCACGTAGAGCCGGGTGTGCGGATAGTCGGCCTGCACCAGCTCCACCACCTTGTCGGTGATCTCCTTCTTCTGCGTGCAGACGAGCACGATCTTCGCCCGGTCGATGCCGGCCGAGCGCAGCACGTCCTTGCGGGCGCCGTCGCCGAAATAGATGCGGAAGCCGAAGGAGGAGGCCTGGCGGATGCGGTCGGCCGAAAAATCGATGACGGTGACGCTGCGCCCGCCGGCAAGCAGGATCTGGGCGGCGATCTGGCCGAAACGCGAGAAGCCGACCATCAGCACGTCGGCGCCTGCGCCCTCGAAATCCTCGTCCAGTTCCTCCTGTTCGTCGCCGTTGAGCAGCCGCTTCGAAAGAGCCGACCCGATCGGCGTCAGCGCCATGGACAGCGTGACGATCGCGACCAGCAGCGAGGCGGTGCTCGTCGACATCAGCCCGGCCGCAGCCGCCGTGGTGAACAGCACGAAGCCGAATTCGCCGCCCTGCGGCAGTAGGAAGGCGATGCGGATCGCATCGTCGTGCGGGGAGCCGGAGATCCGGCAGATCCCATAGATGACGATCGCCTTGACGGCCATGACGATCGGCACGGCGACGATGACGAAGAGCGCGTTGTCGGCGAGAACGTCCAGCTCCAGCGACAGGCCGACGGCGATGAAGAAGATAGCGAGCAGCACGCCGCGGAACGGCTCGATATCCGCCTCCAGCTCGTGCCGGTAGGAGGATTCGGCAAGCATCACGCCGGACAGGAAGGCGCCCATCGCCATCGAAAGCCCGGCCAGCTGCATCAGGCTCGCCGATCCCATGACGACGAAAAGGGCAGCCGCGATCATTGCCTCGCGCGCGCCGGTCCGGGCGATGATCTGGAAGAGCGGCGTCAGCAGGTAACGTCCCATGACGATCATCGCCGCAACCGCGCCGACGGCGATGGCGAAATCCAACAGCGGCGCGTTGCTGCCCTTGTCGCCGCCGTCGAGGATGGTGATCAGCGCCAGCAGCGGCACGATCGCCAGGTCCTGGAACAGCAGCATCGAAAAGGAGCGCTGCCCGTATCGCGTATTGACGTCGCCGTCGCCCTCGAGGATCTGCATGGCGAAGGCGGTCGACGACAGCGCCAGGCCAAATCCGGCAACGATGCTGCCGCGCCAGTCGAGAACCTGGGAAAACCAGGCAAGCGCGGTCAGCGCCAGGCCCGTCAGCACCACCTGCGCCGAGCCGAGGCCGAAGATGTCGCGCCGCATCTGCCAGAGGCGGGTGGGTTTCAGCTCCAGTCCGATGATGAACAGCAGGAAGACGACGCCAAGTTCGGCGACGGCGAGGATCTGTTCGCCGTCGGTGATGCCGTGGAAGACCGGGCCGATGACGATGCCGGCGGCGAGATAGCCGAGTACCGTGCCGAGCCCGAGTTTCTTGAAGATCGGAGCGGCGACCACCGCCCCGCCAAGCAGCAGGATCGTTTCGGAAAAAAAGGCATTGGGCGCTGACATGCTGACAATTTCTTTCGACGGCGGGGAGCAAGCAGGCAACCCCGACAAAGAATCGGTGACGGCGGCCTTGATGCTTGGGAGAGTGCACAATAAATGGAAGCCGAAGGAAAGGCCAAATCATGTCCTCTGAAATTGATTCCTCGACACTTCTTTCCCGCGCAAGTCAATTGATCGATCTGGCAAGGAAGGCAGGGGCCGATGCCGCCGACGCCGTCGTCGTCCGGTCGCGCTCGCAATCGGTGAGCGTCCGCCTCGGCAAGGTCGAGGGCACGGAATCCTCCGAAAGCGACGATTTTTCCCTGCGTGTCTTCATCGGCAAGCGTGTCGCCAGCGTTTCGGCCAATCCGGGCTTCGATCTTCAGGCGCTGGCCGAACGCGCCGTCGCCATGGCCAAGGTTTCCCCGGAAGACCCCTTCGCCTGCCTGGCGGATGAGGCGAGCCTTTCGAGATCCTATCCCGACCTGCAATTGCTCGATACCACCGAGGTCTCCTCCGAGATGCTGCGCGAGGCGGGTCTTGCTGCTGAAGCAGCCGCGCTTGCGGTCAAGGGTGTCACCAATTCCTCCGGCGCCGGCGCTTCCGCAGGCATGGGCGGCCTCGTTCTTGCCACCTCGCACGGGTTCGAAGGCAGTTACATGGCGTCGCGTTTCGGTCATTCCGTCAGCGTCATCGCGGGCGAAGGCACCGGCATGGAGCGCGATTATGATTATGACAGCCGTCTCTATTACGCCGAGCTCGACGATCCCGCTGAAATCGGCCGTCGCGCCGGCGAACGGGTAATCAAGCGCGTCAATCCGCGCCAGGTGCCGACCGGCAAGGACATCACTGTCATCTTCGACCCGCGTGTCGCCCGCGGCTTTGTCGGCCATATCGCCGGTGCGATCAATGGTGCTTCCGTCGCCCGCAAGTCCAGCTTCCTGCGCGACAAGATGGGTCAGCAGGTATTGAAGTCGGGCCTGTCGATCACCGACGATCCGCTGATCGTGCGTGGCCCTTCCTCGCGGCCCTTCGACGGCGAGGGCGTGTCCGGCGAGCGCCTGGTGATGATCGAGGATGGTATCTTGAAGCACTGGTTCCTCTCGACTTCGACCGCGCGCGAGTTGGGTCTGGAGACCAACGGCCGCGGCGTGCGTGGCGGCACCGCCGTTTCGCCTTCTTCCACCAACCTTGCGCTGGAACCCGGCGACATCTCGCCGGAGGATCTGATCCGCAGCGTCGGCAACGGTTTTTATGTGACCGAATTGATCGGCCACGGCGTCAACATGATCACCGGCGAATACAGCCGCGGCGCCACCGGCTTCTGGATCGAGAACGGGGAGCTCACCTTCCCGGTCTCCGAGGTGACGATCGCCTCGAACCTCAAGGAGATGTTCATGCGCCTGACGCTGGCAAACGACATCGACCGCAAATTCGGCGTTGCGGCCCCCACGTTTGCCATCGAGGGCATGACGCTTGCCGGGCGCTAAAGCATGTCGCGCAAAAGTGTGCAGCGGTTTTGCGATAACGACATGCGGAAAATCAAAGACCTAAAGCGCGTCGCGAATCTGAAAGATCGCGACGCGCTTGAGAGCATGATGCCGAAAAGTGTGAGCGGTTTTCGGGCGACATCATGCTCTGACTATTCAATTGAGAAATGGATTGATCTGATGAGCGACATGGAGAAAGCCCGGTGGCAGAGCGATCTCACGCTGATCGTCGATGCTGCGAAAGAGGCGGGCGCCGTCGCTTTCGGCTTCTTCAACCAGTCGCCTGAGGTCTGGTGGAAGAACGAGGACCGTTCGCCCGTCAGCGCCGCCGATTTCGCCGCCAACAAGACGCTCGAGACCATCCTGCGCAAGGCCCGGCCGGATTATGGCTGGCTGTCGGAAGAAACCGACGACGATGCCGACCGCCTTTCACGCGAGACGCTGTTCATCATCGATCCGATCGACGGCACGCGCGCCTTCCTCGGCGGGCAGAAGGTCTGGTGCGTGAGCGTCGCGGTGGTTCATCGCGGCCGGCCGGTCGCCGGCGTGCTCTATGCCCCGGCGCTCGAGGAGCTCTATGAGGCTGTCGAGGGCGGCGTGGCGCTGAAGAACGGCGTCCCCTTCACCGTTTCGGCCGCCGGACCGGAAGAGATGAGCCGCCTTGCGATCGGCGAAGACCTGCTGAAGACCTTTCCGACGGAATTCCGCGATCGGGTGACGCGCGAGAAATACATTCCCTCGCTGGCCTATCGCATCGCCATGGTGGCGGACGGTCGTCTCGAAGGCACCTTCGTCAAAGGCAATTCACATGATTGGGATCTTGCGGCTGCCGATCTGATCCTCGTCTGTGCCGGCGGCGGCCTCGTCGACATCGAAGGCCGGCCGATCGTCTACAATCGCGCTGAGGTCACCCACAAGGTCCTTTGCGCAGCGCCAACGCCCCGCCTTGGCGAATTCCTCGCGGCCTTTGCGGGGCGACGAGACAGTTGACGTTTCCGTCAAAATCCCGCAGATGGGTGGCGGAGGAGAATAGGCAGAAAGAGAAGAAAAAATGACTGACTCCGGTGACAAGAAGCAGCTTCTGCATCTCGTTTTTGGCGGCGAACTGGAAAGCCTCGATGACGTTCAGTTCCGTGATCTGCAGGGTCTCGATATCGTCGGTATTTTCCCGGATTATGCCACGGCGCTGACGGCCTGGAAGTCGAAGGCGCAGCAGACGGTCGACAATGCGCATATGCGCTACTTCATCGTCCACATGCATCGTTTGCTCGATCCGCAGGAAAAGCCCAAGGGCTGAGCTTAGCAAGTGCTGCCGGCCGGCCGCTCGTCGAGCGGGCTTTGCTGCATCGGGCGCGCCCGTCGATCCGGATTGTTTGACGCATTCTGAACAAATTAATCGGCCATTGCGGCCGCAACGATAATTAGGGAATGGGTTTGATGTCGATCGGTTTTGATCGGAGGCTGGCGCGATGAGTTCCCGGATGGCGCGGTTCGGTCTGAGCGCATACCGTCTGGCGGGAACCGTGGCCTCTCCAGTCGTCGGCCTCTATATCACCTACCGCACGGCCAAGGGCAAGGAAGACCGGGCCCGCCGCCTGGAGCGTTTCGGCTATCCGAGCGCCAACCGGCCGCAGGGCCCGCTCATCTGGTTCCATGCCGCAAGCGTCGGTGAAACCAACGCCGTCATCCCGCTGATCCGCGAAATCCGCCGCCGCGACATCCATGTCATCCTGACGACCGGCACCATCACGTCGGCCAAGCTCGCCGCCGAGCGTCTCGGCCAGGAAGCAATTCATCAATATGTGCCACTCGACCTGAAGCCTTCCGTCAGCCGCTTCCTCGATTACTGGCAGCCCGATTGCGCCATCATCGCCGAATCCGAGATCTGGCCGGCAACGGTGCTGGAGCTCGGCCGCCGCCGCATTCCGCAGATCCTGATCAACGCCCGCATGTCGGACCGCTCCTTTGCCCGCTGGCGCCGCCGCCCGGCGATCGCCGAAGCCTTGTTCGAGAATCTTGCCCTCGTCATCGCCCAGTCGGATGTCGATGCCGAACGTTTCCGCGATCTCGGCGCTGTGCCCGTCATCACCTCGGGCAATCTGAAGGTCGATACCGACGCGCCGCCTTATGACAGCGCTGTCTTCGCCCGCTATAAGAAGCAGATCGGCGATCGCAAGACCTGGGCGGCGATCTCGACCTTCGACGGCGAGGAGAATGCCGCCGCCATCGTTCATCGGGCGCTCAGGGAGCGCGACCATCAATTGACCATCATCGTGCCGCGCCATCCCGAGCGCAGCGATGAGATCGAGGCGGCGCTCGTCAAGCAGGGGCTGAAGGTCGCCCGCCGCACCCGCGACGATGTCTTGTCCGCCGATGTCGATATCTTCCTCGGCGATACGATCGGCGAAATGGGTCTCTATTTGAGACTGACGGAAATCGCCTTCGTCGGCCGCTCGCTCTTTGCCGAAGGCGGCCAGAACCCGCTGGAGCCCGCCATGCTTGGCTGCGCCATTCTCTCCGGCGGCCATGTGCAGAATTTCCGCGATGCCTATCAGAAGCTTGCCCGCAGCGGCAGCGCCCGCATGGTGCGCGATACCGAAATGCTGGCCAAGGGCGTGCATTACCTGCTGATCAACGACGACGCCCGCCGCAATATGATCGAGGCCGGCATCACCGCCGTGCACGAGATGCGCGGCGCGCTGACGGCGACAGTGAAGGGGCTGGAACCCTATATCAATCCGCTGACGGTGAAGGCGCGGCTGCTGCCCAAGGCCGTGGCCCAGGTCTGAGGAGCGAAGATGTCGGTAGCGTCCCCTATCAAAGGCATCCTCTTCGACAAGGACGGCACGCTGCTCGACTATGACGAGAGCTGGCTGCCGGTCAATCGCGAGCTTGCCCGCATCGCAGCCCAAGGGGATCAGCTTCTCGCCAACCGGCTGCTTTCGGCCTGCGGCATGGATCCGGCGACCGGCCATATCGTTCCCGACAGCCTGCTTGCCGCCGGCAATACCCGCCAGATCGCTGAGGGTCTGGTTGCCGCGGGCTCGATGGTCGATGTCGGCGAGCTGACGGTCCGCCTCGACGAGCTCTTTTCCAGCGCCGCCGAATTTTCCGTGCCGGTGACCGACCTCGCCGGCTTCTTCGAGCGGCTGCATCGGCGCGGCTTCAAGCTCGGCGTCGCCTCCAGCGACAATGAGCGGTCGATCCGCCATACGGCGGAACGCTTCGGTTTTGCCCGCTATATCGATTACATCGCTGGCTACGACAGCGGTTTCGGCGTCAAGCCGGAGCCGGGCATGGTGCTCGGCTTCTGCGCTGCGACCGGTCTTTCGCCTGAAGAGGTAGCCATGGTCGGCGACAACAACCACGATCTGCACATGGGTCTGAATGCCGGCACCGGCCTGAGGATCGCGGTGCTGACCGGCACCGGTTCGCGGGAGACGCTTGCCGCCGCGGCCGATCACGTGCTCGACGATATCACCGCCATCGAGACCCTGCTGCCGGACCTGCAGCCGGCCTGACAGGTAAGGGCTTGCATTTTTTCAGGTTTTGGCTTCTCAATCCGGCCGGTCGAGAAGCAGGGGACTGGCTGTGGCTAAAGCAATTCCAGCAAAAGTGCACAGCGGTTTTGCCGGGAAAAGCGCGAAGCGACTTTCCTAAGGGATTGCGTGAGAACAAGCCGGGCAGGGGAGCGGGACGGCAAGATGATATCTGAAGCGCCACCGTTCTGGTGGAGGAAAGCCGATTGGCGGGCCTGGCTGCTGCTGCCGCTTTCATTTCTCTATGGCCGTATCGCCGGCCACCGCATGGCCCATGCGCGCCGCGCCTCCGTTCCTGTTCCCGTCATCTGCGTCGGCAATTTCACCGTCGGCGGCGCCGGCAAGACGCCGACGGCGCTGACGATTGCCCGCGCCGCCAAGGCGAAGGGGCTGAATCCCGGCTTTCTCAGCAGGGGTTACGGCGGCTCGCTCGATGTGACGACCGTCGTCGACCCTGATCATCACCGGGCGGGCGCCGTCGGCGACGAGCCCTTGCTCCTTGCCCAGGAAGCACTGACGGTGATTTCCCGCCGGCGCGTCGAAGGGGCTCAGCGCCTGGTGGCGGAGGGCGCCGATCTCATCATCATGGATGACGGTTTCCAGAGTGCCCGGCTGGCGATCGACTATGCCCTGCTCGTCATCGACGCGACGCGCGGCCTCGGCAACGGCCATATCGTGCCGGGTGGCCCGGTCCGCGCGCCGATCCGCCAGCAGCTGCGGTCTGCGACGGCCCTGCTGAAGGTCGGTGGCGGCAGCGCCGCCGACAGGATCGTCCGCATGGCGGCGCGCGCGGCAAAGCCCTATTTCACCGCATCGCTGAAAGTGCGCGGCGACAACACGCTGGCCGGCACCAAGGTGCTCGCCTTCGCCGGCATTGCCGATCCCGCCAAATTCTTCCGCACGGTTGAATCCCGCGGCGCCGAGATCGTCGTCGCCAAGTCCTTCGGTGATCACGAGCACCTGACCGAGGAGGAGATCGACGACATCCTGACGACCGCCGAGCGTCAAGGTCTCCTGATCGTCACCACCTCCAAGGATTTCGTCCGCCTCTCCGGCCATCACGGCAAGGCGGCGCGGCTCGTCGAAAAGAGCCGGGTGATCGAGGTCGACATGGTCTTTGAGGATCACCTCGCCCCCAGCCTCATCATCGACCGGGCGATCGCCGCCTGCCGCGAGCGGCGCCTGCGGGAAATGAAGGCCGGGGTTAAAGCAATTCCGGGAAAGGCTGAACCGCTCTAAAGCATGTCGCGCAAAAGTGTGCAGCGGTTTTGCGACAACGACATGCGTAAAAACAAAGACCTAAAGCGCGACAAGCGAATCTGAAAGATCGCGACGCGCTTTAGCGGGCTGCTGCAAAACGTCTCGTCCTGCGCACATCTGTACAGGCAACGCGATCACGCGATCGAGCGAAGCAAAGTCTCGCGGGCGGAAGTCAGATGCAACCGACATGCGCGATCGATCGAAGCGATATTACGGCTTTCCAGGGCTTCGATCAGCGCGAGATGTTCTCTGATGGCGACCTCGTTCCGCGCGCGTTCATCACGCTTGTTCCATTGATAGTGATAGTGGAAGACCATGGTTATCACGTCTTGGAAGCTTTCGATAAAGCGGTTTGGCGCGACTGCCGTAATCAGCCGGTGGAACCGGCTGTCCAGCTCCGAGAAATCCTGAAACCGGGCGTCGATATCCGCGAGCAGTTCCAAATGTGCCGCCCGCATAGCTTGGATCTGCTTCCAGACGGGCGAGCCGTCGGGCAGGGCAGCGAACAGCCGTGCGGAGCGCATTTCGAACATCTCTCTGATCTCGAACAGTTCGAGCGCGAAACTGGCTGTGAACCCCTTAAAAACCCAGCCGGCATTCTGACGCTTCTCGATCAGCCCATATTTCTGAAATCGATTGAGAAATTCCCGGACGATCGTTGTCGCGACGCCGAATTTCCGGGCTAATTCCGCCTCATTGATTTCTGTGCCCGGACAGGCATCGCCGCGCAGCATCCATTCCATGAAGCTCGTCTCGACCTGTTCCGAAATTGCCAAGGTCTCTTCCTTCGGATAGCGCTCTATCTGCCGCGGCTGCTCACCTATGATCCGCCTGTGCGCTTCAGATATGATGATCCCACGGGCGGACATCCCCGCCAGCACCTTCCGCACCGTCGTTCTGCTCACGCCGAGCTGGGCGCGCAGGACGTTTTCGGACGGCAATTCCTCCCCGAGATCGAGCGTCCGAATGATATCGATCATATCGTTGAATGCCCGTTTGAAGGTCGTATCAGTTCTCATGATGCAACTCCCGGTATGATTAACTATCCATAAAAAACAAGTTGACGTACGTGTATCATATGTTTCTTATGTATAAAAAACGGGGGAGGCTAGGGGAATTTGGAAGACTCCGGGATTCTGCCTCAGAATTCGTCGCGGCCTGGCGGTTCGCAGGATGCAACCTTCCATCCGAGACAATCTGGCATCACATTGGGGCTGAGGCTATTGAGCCTGGGCCCACTATTGATCCTCATTATGCTCATCGCCGTCGTCAGTTTGATCACGCCGGCTTTCCTAAAGCCCATGAACCTCGGGAACATCCTTGCGCAGACGGCAGTGATTGCCGTTGTCGCAATGGGGCAGCAGCTCGTTATCCTGACGCGCGGGATTGATTTGTCTGTCGGCTCGAATCTTGCGCTCGCGACAGTCATTGGCGGGCTCGTCTACCAGCAGGTTGATTCCTCGATCGTCGTCATTGTGGCCATGCTGCTTGCAGGTGCGGCTGTCGGTGCGGTCAACGGTGTGGTCTTTGTCTATGGTCGGCTGCCGCACCCTTTCATTATTACACTCGCGAGCTTGAGTATCTGCCGCGGCCTGGCACTTGCATTGGCGCCCGGCCACACCACCATGCGCGGGATGCCCGATGCAGTGACTGCGATCGGTGGCGGTACGACGCTTGGTGTGCCCAATTCCTTCTTTGTCGTTGCGATGTTCGGGTTTCTTTTTCTGATTCTGACGAAGTCGATGGTCTGTGGCCGATGGATCTATGCGGTCGGCGGCGCGCCGAATGCCGCCAGAAGCATGGGTATACCGGTAAAGGGTGTTCTGCTCGCAACCTACATTATTTGCGGCTTTTGTGCAGGTGTCGGCGCGGTGCTGCTCGCGGGACGGACCGCCGCCGCCTCGCCAATCTACGGCAATCTTTTGGAACTCGACACGATTGCTGCGGTGATTATCGGTGGCGCCAGCTTCCTTGGCGGACGAGGCCACCTCGGCCACGCCCTGATCGGCGCCGTGCTGATCGGCGTCATCCGCAACGCCCTTAACCTTCTCGGCGTCGACGTGTTCTTTCAAATGATCGCGATTGGGCTCGTCATCGTCATCGCCGTAGAGGCTGATGTGCTTCGCAATCATCTCGAGGCGCGCGCACGCGTGCTTCAATCGGCGAGAGTACAATGAACCAGGCATCCACCACACCGGCACTTTCGGTTCGAAACGCGCAGAAGCGCTTTGGCGCCATCCATGCCCTGAAAAATGTAAGCTTCGATGCCTACTCCGGTGAGGTAACCGCTCTCTTGGGTGACAACGGCGCCGGCAAGTCGACGCTCGTCAAATGCATCAGCGGGCTTCATCGTCTCGACGAAGGAGAGATCCTCGTGGATGGTGCGCCCGTATCGCTCCATTCAACGGCCGCCGCCCGCCGCGCCGGCATTGAAACCGTCTATCAGGATCTGGCGCTTTTCGACAACCTGACCCCCGTCCAGAATTTCTATTGCGGACGAGAAATCTCTTTCCCCTCCTGGCTGCCGCTTCCGCTCCGCTTCCTCAACACGGGCGTGATGAAACGTGAGGCGGCGAGTGTCATCGATCGCCTGAAGGTTAAGCTGCCGAGATTCGACGCGCCGGTCGCGCTGATGTCTGGGGGACAGCGACAGGCGATCGCGGTCGCGCGCGCCATTGTTTTTGCGCGCAAGCTGGTGATCCTTGACGAACCAACGGCCGCCCTCGGCCTTCGCGAGTCTCGCCAGGTTCTTGACCTTATCAATCAGCTCAAAGCCGACGGCAATGCCGTGATCATCATCACGCACAATATGGAACATGTCGTCGAAATCGCCGATCGGGCGGTTGTGCTGCGGCAGGGTCGCAAGGTGGGTGAACTGAAGCCGACGCAAGCCAACAAGCAGGACGTTGTCGCGATGATTGTCGGCGCCGAGGCTTAAGGGAGATCGCTGCTTCGTTGGGGCAGCGGACAACGAGATCGCTCTAGAGGAGGGCGGTCGAAACATGGGAGGTAAACATGAAACCGCAATCCCTGCTGGGAGCTCTTGCGCTCCTGGCCGTCGCTGTAGTCCCGTCCTTGGCGCAGGAGCCGGTGAAGCTCGGCTTTATAACCAAATTCCCGGTGCCGTTCTTCGCTACAATGGAGAACGCCGCCAAAGACTATGCAAAGAGAAATCCCGGCGTCGAGATCATCTACGGGCAGGGTACGTCGGCAACCGACATCGAGGGCCAGATTGCACAGATCGAGTCGATGGTGACACGAGGCGTGCAGGGCATTGCCCTGACGCCCGTCGATCCCACCGTGTCCACTGCCCTGGACAAGGCGGTGGCGGCCGGCATCAAGGTCGTGCTGATGGATAACAATATTCCGGATTGGAACGGCAGGACGGCGCTTGCCACGACCAACAACTTCGCCGCCGGCAAAATCGCCGGCGAATATCTCAAAACTGTTCTTAAAGCCGGCGACACGCTCGGAATTCTTGAGGGTGTGCCCGGTGTGCCGGCGCTTGATGACCGCGTGACGGGCATGCTTGAAGGGCTGAAGGGACTTGATGTCGAGATCGTCGGGAAAGGCGCAACAAACTGCACCGAGGAACTCGGGATCAGTGTCGCCGAGGATCTACTGACGAAGAACCCGGACCTCAAGGCCATTTATGCCGCTTGCGGCCCGCCCGCTGCTGGCGCAGCGCGCGCCATCAAGAATGCCGGCACTGCCAATGACAAGATTGTGCTGGTCGGTTTCGACTTCTGCTGCGGCGAAGAGGAAGCGCTGAAGAGTGGGGTCGAGGATGCGTCGGTGGCACAGTTCCCCACCAAGATGGCTGAACTCGGTGTGGATGCGTTGGTAAAATCGATTCGCGGAGAGAAGGTTGAGTCTTTGATTGACTCAGGCGCTGCGCTCGTGACGCCTGAGAATATGGCGAAATTCAAGTGAACGGTTGCCCTCCGCCGACCGCATAGGCGGCGGAGGCAAACCTCACCCGGCTGTCGGGTATCGTCGAGCCCTGTGGCCCGGAGCCACGCCGGCCAGTCGATGCGAGGTTGTCCTGGACGAGCCTATGGTATTTCAAGTCGTCGGGTGACCGAATGGATATTTTCCGTGCAGCAGCTCCGGGCTGCAGACCCGGAGAACCATCTCAGCCAGAACCTCCGGCGCGATCGCAATATCTAACGCCGTTGGTTCGGCAGCACGCCGGCGCGTTTGTCGGCTTCGATCGCCGAGATCACGTCGGCATAGGGTTCCTGCCGGGCGACGCTCCAATAGCGCAACTCGTCGAGCGGGATCTGTTTTCCCGTCATCGCGCAGACGACATAGGAACCGGGCGAGAGAATCTGGAAATCGCCATCGAGATACCGGATCTTCGCTTCGCGGTTTCCATGGCCTTCGAACAAATTCATGCGCTCCGATCCCTGCAGTCTGTCATCCCTTTGCCATACTCTCGAAAGGGCTGCTTTTCCAGCTTTTTTAGCTTCTGCCGAAAAGCCGCTCGATATCGCTAAGCTTCAATTCGATATAGGTCGGCCGGCCGTGATTGCACTGGCCGGAGCCGGGCGTCACTTCCATTTCTCTCAGCAGCGCGTTCATTTCCTCCGGCCGCAGCCGCCGTCCGGAGCGCACCGACCCATGGCAGGCCATGGTCGCAGCCACATATTCGAGCTTGGCCGATAGGCCCGACGCCGTGTCCCACTCGGCGATCTCGTCGGCAAGCTGGCGGATCAGCCCATGCGCATCGACCTCGCCGAGCATCGCCGGCGTCTCGCGCACGGCGATTGCGCCTGGGCCGAAACGCTCGATCGAAAGGCCAAGTTCGGAAAGCTCGGCCGCGTGCTGCATCAGCCGGTCGCAATCCTCCTCCGGAATATCGACGATCTCGGGGATGAGCAGCACCTGCGAGGCCAGCCGCTTCGAATGCAGCGCCTTGCGCATCGCCTCGAAGACCAGCCGCTCATGCGCGGCATGCTGGTCGACGATGACGAGCCCGTCTTCGGTCTGGGCGACGATGTAATTTGCGTGGATCTGCGCCCGCGCCGCGCCGAGCGGATACCGTGCATTTGCTTCAGGAGCTGCCGGCTGTGGCGAAAACTGCGGCTCGGCCCGCGCCGTCGGCATCGAAAGTCCGTCGAAGGACGTCTGTGGCCGCTCGCCGAAACCCGTTGTCGGCTGGTAGGGCCGGGAGGGCGAGGTCTCGGCCGACCATGGTGTCTGCGGCCGTTGAGCGTGCGGCTGGAAGCCGGGGCGGAAGGAGCGCAGCATGTCGCTGGCACCCGTCGTTGCCGCCCGGCTGCCGTCGCGCGCCAAGGCCTCGCGGATGGCGCCGACGATCAGGCCACGCACCAGGCCAGGATCGCGGAACCGGACGTCGGATTTTGCCGGATGCACGTTGACGTCGACGAGAGCGGGATCGAGCGTGATCGCCAGCACCGCCACCGGATAGCGTCCGGATGGGATCGTCTCGGCATAGGCGCCGCGGATCGCCGAGAGGATCAGCTTGTCCTGCACCGGCCGGCCGTTGACGAAGGCGTATTGATGGGCGGAGTTGCCGCGATTGAAGGTCGGCACGCCGGCAAAGCCGGTGAGCGAGATCTCTTCGCGCACGGCGTCGAGCGCAATGGCGTTGTCGCGGAATTCCTTACCGAGCACCTGCGCCATGCGCGCCAGATGATCGTCGCCGGTCGCCGGGAATTCCAGTGTGGTGCGGTCCGAGCCCGACAGCACGAAGCGCACGGCAGGAAAGGCGATTGCCATGCGCTTGACGATTTCGGTGATGGCGCCGGCCTCGGCTTTTTCCGTCTTCAGGAATTTGAGCCGGGCCGGTGTCGCGAAGAACAGGTCGCGCACTTCGACGATCGTCCCGGGATTGGCGGCAGCCGGGCGCAGATGCGCGATCTTGCCGCCGGCAACGGCGATCTCGTGGCCGCCTGCGCTGTCGCGTCTGCGGCTTGCGATGCTGAGCCTTGCGACCGAGCCGATCGAGGGCAGCGCCTCGCCGCGGAAGCCGAGCGTGCGGATATCCTCGAGCGTCTCTGAGATCTTCGAAGTGCAGTGGCGCCTGACCGCCAGTTCCAGATCGGCCGCATCCATGCCCGAGCCGTTGTCGCTGACGCGCAGCAGCGCCTTGCCGCCGCCAGACGTGGCGATTTCGATGCGCGTCGCGCCCGCGTCGAGCGCGTTTTCGATCAGTTCCTTGGCAGCGCTCGCCGGCCGTTCGATGACTTCGCCGGCGGCGATCTGGTTGATGAGCGTTTCGGAAAGCTGTCTGATGGCCATGGGCTATTTTCGGGGATTCGCGGGCCGGAGGGAAGGGGTTTCGACAGGCTTTCCGGAAACGTGATCCGGGGCTCCCCCAAATTTGGGAATAGGTAATGTTAAGCCGGTTTTAACATAAAAATGGCATTTCTAATCACATACCTCCGGAAGCTGCGAAATCGAACAGATGTGGGACGCAATAGCATGAGTGCCGGCTTCGAAAAGGCGGACACATCATCAGAAATGGATGGGTCTCCCGCCGAGGCCGATCTGCAGACGGCGCTTTTCGATGTGGTGTGCGACAGCCTTTCCGCAGCTTTCATCATCTACGACAAGAACGATCATCTGATCTTCGCAAGCCGCCAGACCCTCGAATTCTTTCCGCTGCCCGCCGAGATGCTGAAGCCGGGCACGCGGCTTCGCGATTTCCTCGGCGCGATGTACGACACCGGCATTCGCCAGCAGTATGATGTCAGGCAGGGTGGCTCGCTGAGCCGCGAAGACTGGCTGTCGCAGAAAATCGCCTCGCATTGGCGCGAGCGTTTCGACGCCGTCGAGCGCCACGGTGCCGATAGCTGGGTCCGCTTCGTCAAGCGTAGGCTGCCGGGCGGTTACGGCGTCACAATCATCTCCGACATTTCCGAGAACAAGAAGCGCGAAGAGCAATGGCGCTCCGATCTGGAGCGGGTGCAGCTCACCGAGGACATTCTCGACAATCTGCCGTTCCCGCTGTTCGTCAAGGATCGCAACCTCACTTATGTCGCGGTGAACCTTGCCTTCTGCGAGAAATATCAGACGAGCGCCGACGAAGTGCTCGGGCGCAAGAGCGGCGATCTTTTTTCAGAAGAGATCGCCAAGCGCTTCGAAGAAAGCGACCGCCATGTGCTGGAGACCGGCGAGATGTCCGTCTCCCGCCAGCGGCAGATCTCCCGCGACGGCATCGAGCGCGATATCGTCAGCCGCAAGCACCGCATCGGCAAGCCTGGCCGCTATTTCCTGGTGTCGACCATGCAGGATCTGCCGCGCGACGGCGCCGATCTCGACGAGTTCGGCCAAGCGTCCGCGATCACCGCCTCCAGCAATCAAAGCTATCGCCGCGCCTATGTGCCGGTACCAAGCGGCATCGCACGGCGCGAACCGGCGGCGATGGAAGCGATCGTTCCGGAGAATTTCTCCGGCCGCAAGGTCCTCGTCGTTACTGCCGACCTCGCCGCCGAGACCGCCGCGCTGCGGACGCTGACGAAATACGGCTTCGAATCCTGCTCGGTCCGGGGCGAGGATGAAGAGGAGCGGTTCCTCGAAATCGCCACTTCCTCCGGCATCTCGCTCGATCTTCTGATCATCGACAACCAGATGGGCATGCGCTGCCTCGAGCTTGCCGAGCAATACGGCATCCCGGCGCTCGTCATGGACGGTTTCCAGATCGCCAACGAGCTCACCTTCCAGATCGCCCGCCATTTCAATCGCAACAGCCGCAGCGCCGCCGGTTCGGATGCGGATTGGGAAATCAGCATTTCCGACGATCCGGTCGGCCTGCAGGTTCTCGTCGCCGAAGACAATGATATCAACCAGATCGTCTTTTCACAGATCCTCGAAGGCCTCGGCTATCGCCACATGCTTGCGGCGACCGGCGACGAGGCCGTGCGCCTATGGGCCGAGCACCGGCCGCAGATTGTGCTGATGGATATTTCCCTGCCGGGTTTCAACGGCTTCGAGGCCGCGCGCCTCATCCGGCAGATGGAGGAAACCGGCGGTGGCAACCGCACCCCGATCATCGGCGTGCTCACCCAGGCCTTCGAGCGTGACCGCGCCGAATGCGTCAAATCAGGCATGGACGACGTCATCATGAAACCCGTCAGCCCTGATATGCTTGAGACTGTATTTCAGAAATATCTAATGAATGAGGCCATGCGGGCCCGAAGCTGAAGCATGTCGCGCAAAAGTGTGTGGACGCCAAAATACCCGTCAACTCCCTAGATTTTGGGGAGGTTCAAGCGCCTATGCCGCTGATTTACTATCGAATTGTTAAGACCTGCCGGTCATTCTTCTGCATGGCTCCGGAGGAAAGCTCGGGTTTTGGATGATGAAATCGGCGGACATAGCTTTCTTGACCGTCGGTCAGAATGAGCTTCAGGCGATGGCCTATACCGATCCGCTGACCGGATTGGGCAACCGCAATCGCATGCGGGACAAGGTCTTGCAGATCTCCGCTGAGCGCGCCAACGATCCGGCCCCCTTCACCATCGGCATCGTCAACCTCGACAGTTTCAAGCCGATCAACGATCTGTTCGGCTCGACAGCCGGCGATGAAATCCTCTGCCAGGTCGCCCATCGTCTCAGGGCCTGCATTCCGGATGGCGCGCTGGTCACCCGCCACGATGGCGACGAATTCGCCTTCGTGCTGCCGTTGATCTTCGAGCGGGCGAGTGCCGAGAAATTCGGCCAGATGATCCGCGAGGTGCTGTCGGCGCCTTATGACCTCGGTGACCGCAACGTCCGCCTCTCCGCCTCACTCGGCTTTTCCATCTATCCCTTCGCCGGAGAGGATTGCGAGGAACTGCTGAAGAGCGCCGAAACCGCCCTCTACCGTTCCAAGCGCCGCGGCCGCGGCCAGATCACCGTCTATTCGCGCGAGATCGCCCAGGAAATGAAGCGTGCGACGCAGCTGGAGCAGGCGCTCAGAAATGCCATCATCTCCGACGCGATCGATGTGCATTTCCAACCGATCGTCTCGCTGTCCAACAATCAGGTCGTCGGCTTCGAAGCGCTTGCCCGCTGGAACGATCCCGATCTCGGCTTTGTGTCCCCCGGTGTCTTCGTGCCGCTCGCCGAGGAGCGCGGCTTCATCGATGCGCTGTCGGAGGCGTTGCTGCGCAAAGCCGCGGAAGCCGCACTTTCCTGGCCGCGCGAACTCTTTCTGTCGTTCAATCTTTCCTCGGCTCAATTGATGGATCCGGGGACGAGCAGCAGCGTCCTGTCGATCCTCGGTCGCGTCGGCTTCGATCCGCATCGCCTGGAACTGGAAATCACCGAGACGGCGGTGATGAGTTCGGCCGATACCGCTCACCGCATCATCGCCGATCTGCGCGCCGCCGGTGTGCGCATCTCGCTCGACGATTTCGGCACCGGTCAGTCGAGCCTCGGGCGCCTGCGCGACTTCATCTTCGACAAGATCAAGATCGACCGCGCCTTCGTCTCGCGCATCAATTCCGATCGCGCCTCCGAACACATCATCAAGGCGATCCTTACCATGTGCGAGGGCTTGGAGCTGGAAGTCGTGGCGGAAGGCATCGAAGATTATGCCGAGGCAGTGAAGTTGCGCACGCTCGGCTGCGGCATGGGCCAGGGCTATCACTTCGGCCGTCCGGCCGACGGCATTGCCACGCTGCGCTTCCTGCACGAGAATTATTACGATCCGACCATGGCGGAGCGTGCCAGCGCATAAAACGATGGCGCCCCTGGGAGCGCCATCGCCTACGCTATACTACCGCGCACGGATTACTTAGGCGTGGTTGAGCCGGTCGCCGTGGTATCGGTACCGGTCGCAGCCGGAGCCTTTTCGGCCGACTGCATCGCCAGCGTCTTGAACTCAGGTGCGGCCTTCAGCGATTCAGCCGTTTCGCTGGTCGTCAGCTTGACGCTGCCGTCCTGGGTGTTCTGCGCGACTGTGATCTTTTCCATCGGCACGGCGACGTTCTTTTCACCGATGCCGAGGAAGCCGCCGACGCCAACGATTGCGGCAACCATGCCGCCATCCTTCTTGAGGATCAGGTCGTTGACGCTGCCGATGCTTTCATTGTTGCCGTTATAGACCGACTGGCCGATATAGGTGTTGGCGCTGACCTGGTCTGGAGACTGTTCCGTCAGATAGCCGGCCTGAGCCGTGTCCGCCGTCGGTGCTGCGGCCGGAGCCTGTGCGGCATCGCCTGCGGGCTTGGTGACATCAGGCGTCATCGGCTTCGGTGCTGCCGGATCGGCAGGAGCCGCCTGGGTCGGAGCGGCGGGGTCCGCAGGCTGCGGTGCCGTCTGCGAGAATGCCGCCGGTGCGAAAGCCGTGGCAAACAGTGCGCCAGCGGCAACGGTCGTCAAGAGTTTGCGTGTCATTTCGAACCTACCTTCGTTTTTTTCTAGAGCGATCGCTGACCCGGCAATACCTGTTTCTCAGGTCTCGTCACCGCGCCAGTTCGAAGGGAAAATGACTGGTGGAGTGATTGGTTCCGGTTGAAAACACGGAAAAATTTTCGATTTTCACGGAACCTTTATCGAAGGGCAGCCGCTGAAACGAGAAAAGGCGCCCCGGTGGGGAGCGCCTCTGATCACCGATGACAAGCAAAAATCAGATTACATAGACGGGATCGAACACGCCTTTGACGTCGATGCCGAGTTCCAGCAGCGCGCCGGCACTGGGCTGCGCCGAACGGGCATCCTCGTCCAGCCCTTCCCAGGCGGTCGTTACCGCAAGCCGGTCGGCATTGACGCCGATGAAGGCTGGGCAGGAGGGCTGGACGGCAGGAACCATATAGCGCGAGATGCGCAGACCGTCCGGACTATAGCGGTCGACGACGCCGGCGCCCCAGCGCGCATTCCACAGATAGCCGTCAGCATCGACCACCGAGCCGTCGATGCTGCCGGGGTCGTCCATGCTGTCGACCAGCACGATCGGCTCGCCCGAGGGCAGGCCGGTCAACGGATCGACCATGACGCGCATCAGCCGGTTGATGCGGGAATCCGTATAATAGCCGACCGTGCCGTCAGGCGAGAAGCAGATCGAATTCGGGATGCTGATGCCGTTGAAGATCTTCGTCACCTTGCCGCTGGCGACATGATAGATAGCGCCGGCCTGGTTTTCCGCCCGCTTGCTCATCGTACCGATCCAGAGCGCACCCGAAGGATGCGTGCGGCCGTCGTTCGAACGGTTTTCCGGCCTGTCGTTTTCGAGGGCGGCGTAGAAGGTGAGGTTGCCGCTTGCCACATCGCGCACGAAAAGCCCTTCTTCCGTCGCGATCAGCTGCCGCCCGGCATCGATGCGGGCAAGCACGCTCGCCATCACAGGCAGCGGATGCACCTTTTTCGCGCCCGTCGAAAGATTGAGCTCGTGCAGTTCCTTGCCGAGGATGTTGAACCACCAGACGGTATTGCTGTCGGGATCATAGGTCGGGCCTTCACCGAGAACGGAATTGGTATTGCAAAGTGTTTTGCCCTCGAACTCATAGATATCGGTCATACGTTCACGCTCCCAATGGCTGCATCATAGGCGTAAATGGTCGCCTTGGCGCGCTCGGCAACCTCTGATGCGGTCATTCCTGGCTTGTAGATGCTGGTGCCGAGGCCGAAGGCGAAGATGCCGGCCCTGGTATAATCGCCGAAATTCTTGTCCGAGACACCGCCGACGGCGGCAATCATCAGCTCCGGCGGCAGGATTGCCCGGATCGCCGTGATGCCGGAAGGGCCGAGCACGCTGGCCGGAAAGAATTTGAGGCCGGTTGCCCCGGCCCGCGCCGCCGCCAGCGCCTCGGTCGGCGTAAAGACGCCCGGCATCGTCACCATGCCGTATTCGCGCGCCCGGATGATCACCTCGGGCTCGACATTCGGGGTAACCAGCAGCTTGCCGCCGGCTGCATGCAGGCTGTCGACCGCCTCGACGCTCAGCACCGTGCCGGCGCCGATCAGCACTTCGGCCGGCGCCATCTTCGCGGCGATCTCGATGGATTTGAACGGCTCCGGCGAGTTGAGCGGGATCTCGATCGCCGTCAGGTCATTGTCGATCAAAGCACCGACGACGCTTTCAGTCTCGTCAGGCCGGATGCCGCGAAGGATGGCGATCAGCGGGCGCTTCATGTCGGGGAAGGGGATACGGTTCATCGTGTCAGCTTTCTCAATTCGGCCAGATGGCTTCGGCAGCGGCCGAAAGCCCGCGGCGCACGGCGGCGTCGGCGTCAATGGCGGTGAAGGCAAGGGAGAGGGTTCTGAAGGCCTGTTCGTAAAGCGCCCGCAGGCGCCCGGAGGCGACGAGGGTGATGGTGGTGCCGTTTGCCGCATCCTGCAGCGCCCCGGCGATTTCGAGGCCGATCAGCGTACCGGAAAGCCGGGCTTGCGCGGCAGCGGCAGAAATCCCGTGCAGGAGCTGGCCGGAACGGGCGGCAAAGAGCAGGTTGGAGGCAAGGGCCGGGCGTGCGAAAGCGGCCGAGACCGCGGCCTCGAAGGCTGCCGCATCCGCCGGCTGCTCTTCCGCACCGGCCACGGCATGCGAAAGGATCGTGTGTTTGCTGATGACGTCGAAAAGCTCGCCGGTCATGAAGGTCGAAAAGCCGGTCACCTTGCCGTCCGTCACATGCACCCATTTCGAATGCGTGCCGGGCATGCAGACCGCCTGCGCGCCCGAGCTTGCGCGGCCGAGCGCGCCGAGAAGCTGGGTTTCCTCGCCGCGCATGACGTCGGGCGTCGCCATGTCCCGCTGGGCAAGGCCCGGCAGAATGCGGATGTCGCGGCTTTCGCCGGGAACGGAGACCGCCCCGCTCAGGATCGAGGCAAGTGGCGCCGGCACGTCGATATAACCGGCCTCGACCCAGCCCTGCCTGGCGCCGGCCATGCCGCAGACGATCACCGGCAG
Source organism: Rhizobium sp. WYCCWR 11146 (assembly GCF_013591995.1). NCBI lineage: Bacteria > Pseudomonadati > Pseudomonadota > Alphaproteobacteria > Hyphomicrobiales > Rhizobiaceae > Rhizobium > Rhizobium sp. WYCCWR 11146. Next base: position 32,864 of record NZ_JACCEY010000033.1, on the reverse strand, counting down.
GTTTTCCGGCGCCTCGATGGCGGCGAGATGGCCGGCAAGCACCGCGGAAAAGCCGGTCTTTGCCGCGCTCGTCATGCCTTCGCCGCTGCGGCGTTCGGCAAGGACGGTGCCGTCCCGACCGATCAGCCAGAGCCGAAAGCTGCTGGTGCCCCAGTCCACCGCGACATAAGCGGGATTTGCCATTACAGAACGCCTCCATCGACAATCAGGGACTGGGCGGTCATCGCCGCCGCACAGTCGGATGCAAGAAACAGGCAGGGGCCGACGATCGCATCGGGTTTGAGCGCGACCTTCAGGCATTGGTCCTCGACCGAGCGCGCAATGCTCTCCTCGGTGAGCCAGAGCTGCATCTGCCGCTCGGTGACCACCATGCCGGGCAGGATGCAGTTGACCCGGATGTTCTCCGGCCCGAGCCTGCCCGCCAGGCTCTTCGTCAGCCCGACGACCGCCGCCTTGGCTGCCGCATAGGCGGGAAAGCCACCCATGTTCAGCTTGAAGGCGATTGACGACATATTGATGATCGCCCCGCCGCCGGCCGTTCGCATCGACGGCACGACTGCCTGCGAGGTGAAGAACACGTGCTTGAGGTTGACCGCCTGGTTGTTATCCCAATAGGCCTCGGTCACCGCGTCGAATTCATGGCGGTCGTCCCAGGCGGCATTGTTGACCAGCACGCGGATCGGCCCTGAGTGGGCAATGACGGTATCGACCGTACGCCGGATCGCCTCGATGTCGCGCAGGTCGGCATGGTGAAAGGAGACCGGATGCGCCGTCTGCCGCGACAGCCTTTCGGCGAGCTCGCGGCCGGCGGCCTCGGTGATATCGATGAACGAGACCTTGGCGCCCTGGCGCGCGAAACCTTCGACGATCGCAGCACCGATGCCCGATCCGCCGCCGGTCACCAGCACGGCTCGGTCCTTGAACTCGGGAAATTGCGCTGCTGGCATCATGGTCACCGTCGCCTCCCGACCGTATCGTTGTTCCATTATTTGGAACTTGATTTGACTATATGGAATTATCGGATTACACTGCCCTTTCTGTCAAGGGTGGATGAGGCAATGGATTCAAACGGCGGCGGCGCAGCACAGGTACGCGAGACCGGCACGCTCGGCAAACTGATGGTTCTGCTCGATCTCGTCACCCATGCCGATGCTCCGCTGCGTTTCACCGATATCCTGGCGCTTGCCGGCCAGCCGCGCGGCACGCTGCATCGCCAGCTCACCCATCTGGTGGAGGAAGGGTTGCTGGAACTCGATGGAGACGGCCGTTATGCGCCCGGCCTGCGCCTGCTCGATTTCGCCGCGCGCAGCTGGGCGCGCAACGAATTCCGCCTGATTGCCGAACCGCACCTTCGAGATCTGCAGCAGGCGACCGGCGAGACGGTGCATCTCGGCGTTCTGAGAGGCCAGTCGATCATCTATCTCGACAAGGTCGAAGGCCGTCAGCCGGTGCGCATGTATTCGCAGATCGGCAATGCTTCGCCCTGTTATTGCACCGGCGTCGGCAAGGCTGCCCTTTCGCTGCTGCCGGCCGAAAGCCTCGTCGATCTGCTGGCCGGCCTGAGCTTTACCAGCTTTACCGCCTCGACCCATGTCTCTGCCGAAACGCTGCTTGCCGAAATCCGCGAGATTGGCGATCAGGGCTATGCCTTCGACCGCGAAGAGCATGAGGCCGGCATCCGCTGCATTGCCGCACCGGTCTGGTCGGAGGATCGGACCTTTATGGGGGGCATTTCGATTACCGGTCCGGCCTATCGCTTGTCGATGGAACTTCTGCACCAGTGGGCCGTTCCGGTTCAACTGGCGGCTGGGAGGATCATGGAAGGCATGCGCGTCCGTCTCGGTCCGCGCCGCTGAGGGAAAATTGCAATCGGCCCGCTGCTGGACGCAATCGCAGAGCATGCTTATGATGAGCGCGATATTGAGATTTGCCGACGAATCACCACAACTACAACGGTCCGCGAAATCTACAACCAGTCACCGGCCGAACGCTCAACGCTGAAGCCGTTTCCAACCAGCGATCGTCGTTCCCCGATGCATTCGAAACCCCCATGGCGGGCAGGTTTCGCAAACGGTTTGCCGGCCGCTGTGCCGAAGATGAAGAAATGTGATGGCACCCTTGTCGCAAACATCCACGGAAGAAGACGATTATGTTCAGGAAATAGCGGGCCTGAAGACCCAGTTCGATATTTTCCGTTTCATGAAACGGGTGACGGAAGCCTATCGCAGCCGTGCCTTCATGGTTCTCAACCTGCCGCCGATCACCTCCTTCGATCTTCAGGGCAGCACCGTCATCACTAGCTGGCCGGCCGAGCTTCTGGCGCTCTACGACCAGGAAGGCCTGATGGTGAACAGCCCGGTCCTCAGACGCCTCAGAACATCCGCGCGGCCCTTCTTCTACGACATGTCACAACAGAACTTGTCGCGGGACGACGGCAAGTCCATTCTCGTCGCCTCCCTGTTCGAACGTTTCAAGATGATGCGCTGCGCCTATTTCCCGACGCATGAGCCCTCCGGCCTGCGCGGCGCCATCTCTTTCGCCGGCGACCGCGAACCCTTCAGCCCGGCTGAGATGCGCGAGCTCTGCTACATCTCCATCCATGTCTTCGACAGGCTTGCCGAGATCCGCAACCTCGATACGCGCATGACGGACACGCTGACCGACCGCGAGATCGATTGCCTCAACTGGACGGCGGCCGGCAAGACCAGTGCCGAAATCGCCGAAATCCTCACCCTGTCCGAGCATACGGTCAATCACTACCTCAACCGTGCCACCAAGAAGCTCGACACGGTCAACCGCACCCAGGCCGTCGCCAAGGCGTTGCGCATCGGCCTGATCAAATAAGTTGCAAAAAACAACCGACTGCTTTCGAAGCCGCCCAGCGCATAGGCAAGTCCTTCCCGTTGGAAGCCTGTCCCGAGCGCTTTTGCGCTGTTTTTCCTGATTTTCCATCTGGCACGCTTTCTGCATCTCTGGTGCGAGAGGTCCAGAGGGGACTTTGAGACCAGCGCCAGGAAATGGCGCGGCCGACACACCGCTGCCCGACGCCGATGCCGCTTTTCTCCCGGCCCTTCGGTGTCGGCGGCGGTTGTTGCGTTTTGGCACCGCTTCTTTCCCGGCTGTTCGCGATTTAGTCTTCCCAGTTCACTTTTCGCTGGCCTTTTGCTCGGCTTGCTCTAGTTCGCCCCGGATTGCGCCGGTTCTCGGGGAGACCGTTGCGGCCATCAGGGCGAAAGCCCGGCGGACTTGATGGCCGCAACGGATTGCCAATTCTCCCCGGCGCTCTTTTGGCGCACCGGATTATCCTCCCGTTGATTTTGTTTGGCGAAGGCTTCCGTCTCCACTATTTGTGATCTGCAAGCAGCAGTGAGGGTGGAATGGCCGACGTTACCAAGGAACAGGTTCTCGAAACGCTGAAGACCGTGCGTGGACCCGATCTCGAGCACGATATCGTCGAGCTCGGCATGGTCTCCGACGTCTTCATCTCCGACGGCAAGGTTTATTTCTCCATCACCGTCCCGGCCGATCGCGCCAAGGAACTGGAGCCGATGCGGCTCGCCGCCGAGCGCGTCATCAAGGAAATGCCGGGCGTCAAGGGTGCCCTCGTCACACTGACCGCCGACAAGAAGGCCGCCGCCGCCGCTCCGGCTGCCCGGCCGAACCCGCCTCACGGCCATACCGGCCACGATCACCAACATGATCATGCGGGCCATGCCCACGCGCCTCAACAACCGCCGCGCGCCGGCAAGATCGGCGTGCCCGGCATCGGTGCCATCATTGCCGTCGCCTCGGGCAAGGGTGGGGTCGGCAAGTCGACCACCGCCGTCAATCTCGCACTCGGCCTGCTCGCCAACGGTCTTCGTGTCGGCATTCTCGATGCCGATATCTATGGTCCCTCGATGCCGCGGCTGCTGAAGATATCCGGCCGCCCGACGCAGATCGACGGCCGCATCATCAATCCGATGGAGAATTATGGCCTCAAAGTCATGTCGATGGGCTTCCTTGTCGACGAGGAGACGGCGATGATCTGGCGCGGGCCGATGGTCCAGTCGGCGCTGCTGCAGATGTTGCGCGAAGTCGCCTGGGGCGAGCTCGACGTCCTCGTCGTCGACATGCCGCCCGGCACCGGCGACGCGCAGCTGACCATGGCCCAGCAGGTGCCGCTTGCCGGCGCCGTCATCGTCTCCACACCGCAGGATCTCGCTCTGATCGATGCCCGCAAGGGCCTTAACATGTTCCGCAAGGTCGAGGTGCCTGTGCTCGGCATCGTCGAGAATATGAGCTATTTCATCGCCCCGGATACCGGCACCCGCTACGACATCTTCGGCCATGGCGGCGCCCGCAAGGAGGCCGAGCGCATCGGCGTGCCCTTCCTCGGCGAAGTGCCGCTGACGATGAACATTCGCGAAACCTCCGACGCCGGCACGCCGCTTGTCGCCTCCGAGCCGAACGGCGTCGTCGCAGGCATCTATCGCGGCATCGCCACCAAGGTCTGGGAACAGATCGCCGGTCAGTCCCAGCGTCCGGCACCGACAATCGTCTTCGAATAATGCATGTCGCCCGGAAGTGTGCCGCGGTTCCGGGACAACGGCATGCATGATACAAAGAGCTGAAGCGCATCGTATGGATCACCTGCGATGCGCGGCATTTTAGAGGGCGCCGAATCACCCCGGCGGATACCCCAAATTGTGGGTGAAACGTGGTGAAAAGCCGCGCTTCACGGAAGATGTCTTGATTATTTCACGGCTTTGCTTCATATGCCGCGGCGCCATGATGGCGTTTTGCTGCAGATGCTCAGTGACGGTTGTCTTCGTTTCGAAGAGGCCGGCCCGCCTGCAAGTTCGGAGTTGTCTTGTCGATCGAAGGATTGGGAACTGCGATGCGGTTGAGCACAACGCGCATGCCGGCCTTTAAGGTTGGATGCAGCCGGAGAGACGACCGGTGATCACCGCTTACTGTTCCAATTGCAGGTCGGTCGAGATCCGCGATCTGTCGCATGCCGCGTCCTTTCCCGAGGATGTTGTCTGGATCGACATGATCGAGCCGACCCGCGATGAGGAACTCTATGTCGAGAAGATTCTCGGCATCGAGGTCCCGACCCGCGACGACCTCAAGGATATCGAGCCTTCCGCCCGTCTCTATGTCGAAAACGACGCCGTCTTCATGACCGCCTCGCTGCTCTGGAAGGCTGACACCGACGTACCGACGCTGACAGATGTCGCTTTCATCCTGGCTGGAAATCGCCTGGTCACCATTCGCTACGCCCATCCCAAATCCTTTGCGCTGTTCATCGCCGCCCTCCACCGGCTGCCGGAAAATTGGCGCAGCGGCGCTGCCCTTCTTGCCAAGCTCTTGGAGACGATCGTCGACCGCACCGCCGAGATTCTTGAAATCTCCGTCTCGCGCATCGACATCCTGTCGACGCATGTCTTCGGCGACCGGGCAAGGAAAGTGCGTAAGCCCTCGAACTACCTCGAGGAGAAGTTGCGCGATATTGCCGGCCATCACCGGATGATCAGCAAGGTGCGTGACAGTCTCGGTTCGCTTGCCCGCCTGCTGACGTTCTTTCACACGATCCCGGCGATCCAGCAGGACCGCGAGGCGAAGGAGCTCTGCCGCACCGTTTCCCGCGATATCCAGTCGCTATCGGAGCATGCTTCCTTCGTCGCCGCCAACATCACCTTCCTGCTCGACGCTTCGCTCGGGCTGATCAACATCGAGCAGAACTCGATCATCAAGATTTTCTCGATCGCCTCGGTGGTGTTCTTGCCGCCGACGTTGGTCGCCTCCATCTATGGTATGAACTTTCAGGTCATGCCGGAGCTGACCTGGGCCGCGGGTTATCCCTATTCGCTGGCCCTGATGGCGTTATCCGCCGTCATCCCTTTTTTCTTTTTCCGCTGGAAAGGCTGGCTCTGAGGAGCCTGTTGAAACTTCATGTCCGAAGAGAGCCATCCGAACGAACGCCATATGACGCCGAAAAAGCTGTTCTATCTCGGGCTGGGTTCCGTCGGCGTCGTCTACGGCGATATCGGCACCAGCCCGCTCTATGCCTTTCGCGAGGCGCTGAAGCCCGTGGCCCATGACGGCGTCACCCGTTTTGAAGTCATCAGCCTGATCTCGCTGATGATCTGGGCGCTGACGATCATCGTCACCATCAAATATGTGCTCTTCCTGCTGCGCGCCGACAACGACGGCGAGGGCGGTACGTTGTCGCTGCTTGCCCTGCTGATGAAGACCGCCAACGGCCACACCGCCATCCTGATGCTGCTCGGCCTGATGGGTGCTGCCCTCTTCCTCGGCGATGCGATGATCACGCCGGCACTGTCCGTGCTGTCGGCCGTCGAAGGTCTGAAGCTCGTCACACCCAGGCTCTCTGAATATATCGTGCCGATCTCGGTGGTGATCCTGGCGCTGCTCTTCGTCGTGCAATCGCGCGGCACCGGCGCCGTCGCGAAGTTCTTCGGCCCGATCACCGCCGTCTGGTTCCTCGTCATGGCTGCCGCCGGCATTTCCCATATCTCGGATGATTACGGCATCCTTGCCGCCTTCAATCCTTATTATGCCGTCGCCTTCCTGCTGCACGAGGGCTTCTACGGCATTGTCGTGCTTGGCGCCGTCTTCCTGACGGTGACGGGCGCCGAGGCGCTCTATGCCGATCTCGGCCATTTCGGCCGCCGCCCGATCCAGTGGGCCTGGTTCCTGCTGGTCTTCCCGGCGCTGACGCTGAACTATCTCGGGCAAGGGGCGCTCGTTCTCGGCAATCCGATGACGATGTCCGATCCCTTCTATCTGATGTTTCCGAAATGGGCGCTGCTGCCGGTCGTCATCCTGGCGACCGCCGCGACGATCATCGCCAGCCAGGCGGTCATCACAGGCGCCTTCTCGATGGTGCGCCAGGGCATCAACCTCGGCTTCCTGCCGCGCATGGAAATCCTCTTCACCTCGGAAACCAATACCGGACAGATCTTCGTGCCTTCGGTCAATGCCGTGCTGTTCATCGGCGTTATCTTCCTGGTCCTGAGTTTCAAGACGTCGGACGCGCTGGCGACCGCCTATGGCATCTCCGTCACCGGCGCCATGGTCGTCACCTCGATCATGGCCTTCGAATTCGTCCGCGCCCGCTGGAACTGGTCGCTTCCGGTTGCGGTGATCGCGCTTGCGCCGTTGGTCGTGCTCGAATTGATCTTCCTCGGCGCCAACCTTTTGAAGATTCACGACGGCGGCTATATCCCGATCATGATCGCCACGGCCTTTACCGTCGTCATGTGGACCTGGCGTCGCGGCTCGGCAATCCTGATGGAAAAGACCCGCCACACCGATATTCCGCTCGCCTCCTTCGTCAGCTCGATCGAGCGCAAGAGCGAACATTCGCCGGCCCAGGTTCCGGGCACCGCGATCTTCCTGACCAGCGATCCGGAATCCGCCCCCGCCGCCTTGCTGCACAATCTCAAGCACAACCATGTGCTTCACGACCGCAACGTCATCCTGACCATCCGCACGATCAACAAACCGCGCGTGCCGAGCCACGACCGCTACAGGATCGAGCAGATTTCCGAGCGTTTCTCCCGCGTCGAACTGCTCTTCGGCTTCATGGAATCGCAGAACGTCTCGCAGGCCTTGGCGACACTGCGCAAGACAGGACTGAAGTTCGACATCATGTCGACCTCCTTCTATCTCGGCCGCCGCAAACTGGTGCCGGACGCCAAGTCTGGCATGCCCTATTGGCAGGACCGGCTCTACATCGCGCTCGCCAACGCCGCCGCCAACCCCTCGGACTACTTCCGTCTGCCGGCAAACCGCGTGGTCGAACTGGGCTCGCACGTTATCATTTGATGGGCGGAGACCCCTCTGTTCCTCTTCTCCCCGCTGGGGAGAAGAGGGAGCAAGCCCGGACGAACGTACGAAATTATCCCTCACATTAGAACATCCAAAAGTTCTCATGGGCACATTTCGGCACAGCCTGTTAACCGGACATCAAGGTTAATGCGGGATTTTTATCGGAATGTTCCCGCGTTCCATGCCCGGAGTCCGTGTTGCGTCGAAAGAGCCCTTCCCGTAGCAAGCTGCGTCTCATTCCCGAGAATTGGGTGTCGCCCGTAATCTTCGGTCTCGCCGGCTGGCTGATTTTCCCGAGCGTCGCATCTCATGCCGATCTCGCCGCGATGCTCGCCGGCCTCGATCAGGAGGGCGGGAACTGGCGTATGGTGCTGACCAATTCTCCGGCCGGCTCCATCCACCAGGCCGAACTCGCCTTTGCCGAGCCGATGGTGACAGGTTCGATCTCAGCCAGCGCCGGCATGGTGCTGCCCGATGGCCGCAAGGTCGCCTTCAATGCGAAGGACAAGGGCGCTGCCAAGGATAGGGGCCACGAGGACACGCCGGACGAGGATCGCGTCAACCGCGGCAGCAAGAAAGGCCGCGTCGTCGCCGTCGAGAGGATGCAGCCGCCGAAAGACTTTTCCGCCGGCTCGATCCTCGAGCGCACCAAGATGCTCTTCACCCCGAGCTTCGATCTCAAGGACAGGTCGGCCTTCGTCAAACCGAAGATCCAGGGCAAGGAAATCGAGATCGCCACTTCTTTCTATAAGAAGCAGCCTGTTGTGACCGATAATGGCGTGCCGGCGATGCTCGCAAGCCTCATCACCAGCAACAAGGCCGATGTGCTCGCCACCGCCTATGGGCCGGCCGCACCCGACTATTCCCGCCAATCGCCGTTCGATTCGATCCTAGCCGAGCAGGACAGCGGCCGCTTCGTTCCGGAGATCGGCCCGCGCGATCACGCCTGGGCCGCAAGCGTGCTGGCGCCGAGCGTCTTTTCTGCCCGCGAACAGCAGTGCCTTGCCTCCGGCATCTATTTCGAGGCGCGCGGAGAATCGGTGAAGGGTCAGGCGGCCGTCGCCCAGGTCATCCTCAACCGCGTCCGCAATCCTTCCTATCCGAAGACCATCTGCGGCGTCGTCTATCAGAACGAGGATTGGCGCAACCGCTGCCAGTTTTCCTTCGCCTGCGACAGCATCAAGGACAGGGTGAACTCGGAATATCACTGGCGAGTCGCCCGCGATGTGGCGATGGCGGTGACATCAGGCAAGATCTGGCTGCCGCAGGTGGGCTCGGCGACGCATTACCATGCCGTTTATGTTCGCCCGAAATGGGCAAAGACAATGGAAAAGGTCGGCCGCATCGGTCTTCACGTCTTCTACCGCACCTATGGCGGCGGCTGGAGCTGACATAAATCGCTGGGGCAAGCCGATTTCCGGCCCGGAAAAGCGGATTCTTTCCGTCGAATTTGCGCGCTCGACCCGAAGTCGATTTATCTCTTTGATTTGATGGAATTATTTTCTCGCTGGACAGAAGCTGTCTACGCCTTGACTATGCTAATCCCTAAAACTATGTTGCGCGCGACTTCAGAACGGGCCGGAAGGGTCTCAACCTTCGCGTCCGGGGTCCGAATGACCGGGGTAGCGGGAGTGCGGGCGACGGGCAGGCGAGGAGAGACCCATGGCGGACGACCGCGAGGAAAGTCTAGAAAAGCGCCGTGCGCAATTGGGAGCGAAACTCGCGACCAAGGGCGTGGAGACGGGAGAAGACGAGGCTAGGGAAGCCCGCGCCGAGGTAAGCCGCAAAGGTTATGCCCAGGCGATGAAGCTTTCCAGCGAGTTCATTTCCGCAATCGTCGTCGGTGCTCTCCTTGGCTATCTCCTCGACCGTTTTGTTGGCACGGCGCCTTGGGGTTTGATTGTTCTTCTGCTTCTCGGATTTTGTGCCGGCGTTCTGAACGTGCTGCGTTCTGCGGGGGTGGTGGCCCATCCCCTGGACGACAAGGACGACAAGAAATAAGGACCGGTTTCGGTCCAGTGCAATGACCCCGCGTCCTGCGGGCCAAAGAGAGAGAACAAGCGGTGTCTAACGATCCGACTCATCAGTTCCTGATCCAGAAGATTGTGCCGATCGAAATCGGCGGAATTGATTTTTCGTTCACCAATGCATCGCTTTTCATGGCCGTTTCGGCTGCCGCTGCCGCAGGCTTCCTCTATTTCGCGACCTCGAACCGCGCCATCGTGCCGGGCCGTTCGCAGTCGGTTGCGGAAATGTCCTATGAATTCATCGCCAACATGCTGAAGGAAGGCGCGGGCAAGCAGGGAATGAAGTTCTTCCCGCTGGTCTTTTCGCTCTTCATGTTCGTCTTGACGGCGAACCTGCTTGGCATGTTCCCGTATTTCTTCACGGTGACGAGCCAGATCATCGTCACCTTCGCCCTTGCCCTGCTCGTCATTGGCACGGTTCTCGTCTACGGTTTCTATAAGCACGGCTTCCACTTCCTGAATGTCTTCGTGCCCTCGGGCGTGCCCGGCCTTCTGCTGCCGCTGGTCATTGCGATTGAAATCATCTCCTTCCTGTCGCGTCCGATTTCGCTCTCGGTTCGTCTCTTCGCCAACATGCTCGCCGGCCACATCACGCTCAAAGTGTTCGCAGGCTTCGTCGCCTCGCTTGGAACCATGGGTGCTCTCGGTATCGGCGGCGCCGTTCTTCCCCTCATCATGACCGTCGCCCTGACCGGTCTCGAGTTCCTCGTCGCCTTCCTTCAGGCTTACGTCTTTGCGGTGCTGACTTGCATGTACCTCAACGACGCAATCCATCCGGGCGGGCACTAAGGATAACGACATCGACGTCAAAGGGCGTCAGTCATTCGCCGCAACAACCATTTCAAAGGAGTTCAACATGGAAGCGGAAGCAGCAAAGTACATCGGTGCAGGCCTGGCTTGCTTTGGTATGGCCGGTACGGCTCTCGGCCTCGGCAATATTTTCGGCAGCTACCTCTCCGGCGCACTGCGCAATCCGTCTGCCGCTGACAGCCAGTTCGGCCGTCTGGTATTCGGCTTCGCCGTTACGGAAGCTCTGGGCATCTTCTCGCTGCTCGTCGCTCTCCTCCTCCTCTTCGCCGTCTGATATCGGCGAATAGATGGATCACGGCCTGCGATCGCAAGCCGTGATCCTTTGCATTTGCAGTCCACCTGGAGGTGAGCATGTTTTTTGTGACCCCGGCTTACGCTGAGGAAGCACCGGCGGCAGCGACGGGTACGGATGCGCACGCCGCTCCGGCCGCAGGCGAGGTCCATACCGAGACTGGTGTTGCCGAAGGCGAACACGCCCGCGGCCCTTTCCCGCCTTTCGATTCGACGACCTTCGCGTCCCAGCTGCTCTGGCTGGTGATCACGTTCGGCGTCTTCTATTTGCTCATGCAAAAGGTCATCGCGCCGCGCATCGGGGCCATCCTCGATCAGCGTCACACGCGCATTTCCCAGGATCTGGAAGAAGCAGGCCGCCTGAAGGGCGAAGCCGACGCCGCCGTCCAGACCTATGAAGGTGAACTGGCCGCTGCCCGCGCCAAATCCAACGCGATCGGCTCTGCCGCACGCGACGCCGCCAAGGCCAAGGCCGAAGAGGAACGCCGCGCTGTCGAGGCGAGCCTCTCGGAAAAGATCAAGGCTGCCGAGCTGCGTATCG
>NZ_JACCEY010000033.1:19542-21264 GCF_013591995.1 Rhizobium sp. WYCCWR 11146 | reverse complement strand
GGAAACGGCGGCTGCCGTGGTCGATCAGCTGATCGGCGGCACCGTCGCCAAGGCCGATGTCGCCGCCGCCGTCGCGGCTGCCAAGAAGGAGGCTTGATCGATGGAATTTGCCTTTGACGCGACTTTCTTCGCCTTTGTCGGCCTCGTCCTCTTCCTGGCGCTGGTCGTTTACCTGAAGGTTCCGGGCATGTTGGCACGGTCGCTCGACGACCGCGCCGACCAGATCCGCAACGAATTGGCCGAAGCCAAGCGCCTGCGTGAGGAGGCTCAGCACCTGCTCGCTGAATACCAGCGCAAGCGCAAGGAAGCGGAAGCCGAAGCGGCCCACATCGTTGCCGCCGCTGAGCGCGAAGCCGAAATGCTGACCACTGAGGCTAAGAAGAAGACGGAAGAATTCGTCGCCAACCGCACGGCGCTGTCCGAGCAGAAGATCAAGCAGGCCGAGGTCGAGGCGATGAAGGCGGTGCGTTCCGCCGCTGTCGATCTCGCGATCGCGGCCGCTGAAACCGTGCTTGCCAAGCGGGCCGACGCCAAGATCCAGTCTGAGCTCTTCGGCAATGCTGTCGGCCAGGTCAAGACGCGGCTGAACTGAGCAGCTTCGAAAAAGATTGAGAGGGAAGGCCGGGCATGTCCCGGCCTTTTCTTTGTTGGCAAGGCTTGGTCTTTACTCGGCCTCGTGCCGAGGACAATGTGGTGCCGTTGATCCTGCATTGCCACCTTCGCCTGGGTCGAACCACGTGTCTCGTGCCGTCCTCCGAACCGTCGTAAACAGGGCGAAGGGACATGCCGCGACGTCTCGATTCCTTCTTCTCCCCAGCGGAGAGAAGGTGCCCGTAGGGCGGATGAGGGGGCCGGCGAAGCCGGTCTTTCCCCAGCAACGCCCATACGAGCTTCGACCGCGCTCTCGACTAGGTTCAGGTACCCGTGGCGCGGCGGATAGGATAATGGGGCGGATGTGCCGTGCGGCCCCCTCATCCGCCTGCCGGCACCTTCTCCCCGAGGGGAGAAGAGGACATGCCGCGACCTCTCCGTTCCTCGCGCGCCCCTTTCACAGGGCATGTCCGGGCCTTTTCGTTTGCCCGTCTTTTCCTTGGGTGACCCTACTCGGAAAGCAGCTCGTCCGTCTCGGGACCATCCTCGGTCTTGCGCAACGGCCTGAAGCTCATCCGGTGGAGCGAACAAGGGCCGTGCCTCTCGATGCCGGCACGGTGTTGCGCCGTGCCGTAACCCACATGCGCTGCAAAACCGTAATCCGGAAATACATGATGGGCCCGCGCCATCATCCGGTCACGCGTCACCTTGGCGACGATCGAGGCGGCGGCGATCGAGACCGAGCGGGCATCGCCCTTGACCACGGCCTGTCCGGGGCAGTCGAGGCCGGGCGGCACGTCGAGCCCGTCGGTCAGCACGTAGCTGGCCGGAACGGAGAGGCTGCAGATGGCCCGGCGCATGGCGTCGAGGCTTGCCTTGCGGATATCCGTCTCGTCGATGCGCGTCGAACTGGAGGAGGCGATGGAGACGGTCGCAGTCGCCAGAATCTGCACGAACAGTTCCTCGCGCCGTTGCGCCGAAAGCTGCTTGGAATCGTTCAGACCCTCAGGGATGCGCTTCGGATCGAGGATGACGGCGGCAGCGACGACAGGCCCGGCCAGCGGCCCGCGGCCTGCCTCATCGGCGCCGGCGACCGGCCAATGGCCGGCCTTGCGGGCTTTGAGCTCGAGT
>NZ_JACCEY010000033.1:0-19489 GCF_013591995.1 Rhizobium sp. WYCCWR 11146 | reverse complement strand
ATCGGGTGGCGTGCGAGGTTTCATGCGGCTGAACCTCGCACGCCAACCCGATTTCCCGCAAGTCCCCGGATCAGGGCGGCGGCCGGGGACTGGCCCGACGGATGGTGGCGGTCAAGGCCATCCGCGGGAATTGCGCTCGGGGCTCGAAAACAGGGCGGTTTTGTCGAGACGCCGATGCGCAAGCTTGAAGCAATTCCAGGAAAAGTGTGCAGCGGTTTTCCGTCCGGAATTGCGTAAAAGGCTAGAGGTAATTCCAGGGAAAGTGCGAAGCAGTTTCCATCCGGAGTCCTAAAAACAAAAGGTTAGAGCAGCGACAGCTGCACGCCGCTGCCATCCGGCGGTACGAACAGATCGTCGCGCAGCGGCACGCTGCGGCGCGTCAGGCCGAAACGTCTGGAGGCCATTTCAAAGCGCCTTGCGATCTGCCAGGCATAGGGGCCGGCGCCCTTCATGCGCTTGCCGAATTCGGCATCGTAATCCTTGCCGCCGCGCATCGAGCGCACCAGCGACATCACGTGCCGGTAACGATCGGGGTAATGCTGCAGCAGCCAGTCGCGAAACAGCGGGCTGACCTCGAGCGGCAGCCTGAGGATGACATAGCTCGCCTCGGCGGCGCCGGCAGCCTTGGCCGATTCGAGGATGCGCTCCAGCTCGTGGTCGTTCAGCGCCGGGATGAGCGGGGCGGCCATGACAGCCGTCTGGATGCCTGCTTCGGCAAGGGTGTGGATCGTCTCCAGCCGCCGCGGCGGTGTGGCGGCACGCGGCTCCATCGTCCGGGCAAGCTTGCGATCCAGCGTGGTCACCGAGACGCCGACGCGCACCAGGTTCTTGCCTGCCATCTCCTGCAGGATGTCGAGATCACGCAGGATCATCGCCGACTTGGTGACGATCGATACCGGATGGTTCGCCTTGTTCAACACCTCGAGAATGCCGCGCATGATGCGCCATTCCTTCTCGATCGGCTGATAGGGATCGGTATTGGTGCCGATCGCGATCACCCGCACCTTGTAGCCGGGCTTGGCGAGCTCCCGCTCCAGGAGTTTTGCCGCATCGGGCTTGGCAAAGAGCTTGGTCTCGAAATCGAGCCCCGCAGAAAGCCCCATATAGGCGTGTGTCGGTCGGGCGAAACAATAGATGCAGCCATGCTCGCAGCCGCGATAGGGATTGATCGAGCGGTCGAAGGAAAGGTCCGGCGATTCGTTACGGGTGATGGCCGTGCGCGGTTTTTCGACCTGCACTTCCGTCTTGAAGGGCGGCAGCTCTTCCCATGTCTGCCAGCCATCGTCGATGGTCTCGCGCTGCTGCGCTTCGAACCGACCTGTCGGGTTCAGTCCCGCCCCACGTCCGCGCCGCCGATCGACCTCGACTCTCAGACCGGAGGAAACGATCATCGCATCGGCAATATCTGCCGTATTGGCAGGCGCGAATGCGGCCTGCCCTGCCAGGGACTGCTCTCTCATCGGATTCTCCCGCGGCGAAAGCCATCGCCTCCGCCCGTTTTGCTGATTAAATTCCTATCTGCAAAATAAGAACAATGCAAGAACAAAATGAGGAAAACGGTGCTGGCAAAAATTTGTGCGGCGCATTATAAATGGTCAATGTTGACGGTTGTTCTCGAATGTCAGGATCAGGAATCTGAGCTGGCACAGACCTTATCGGTATTGGTGGCAGGCGCGGTGGAGGGGCTTGTGAGCGACGTGGTCGTGCTCGATCACGGCTCGCGCGACGGCACCTCGCGGGTCGCCGACGCCGCCGGTTGCCGCTTCCATTCGCAATGGGATATCAAGGACATCGTCCGTTCGGCGCGCGGCGAATGGCTGCTCTTCGTCGAGCCGGGCGCCAGACCGCAGGCCGGCTGGATCGATGAGATCGCCGAATATGTCGCGCTGAACAAACTGCCGGCGCGCTTCACCGCATCGCGCGGCTATAGGCGCCCGTTCTTCCAGCGTGTCGGCCGAGCCGTGCCGCCGCTGGAACTCGGCTTTCTCCTGCCGAAGAAGCAGGCGCTCGCCATCGCCAAAAGCGGCATGCGACTTACCGAATTCGTCAAGGGCCAGAAGCCGCGCAAGCTCGCGAGCGAACTGATTCCGTCATGGGTTGCCCGCGCTGCGCGATAGGCATCGCAACCTTCTCGATGGGCCGCGCGCAAAAGATGGCGCCCAATAGGATTTCGCGCTATAATTCAAATATGGCGCCGTCGAAGCGCCTCGCTTCGCAACGGAATGGCCATGGAATGCCGGTGAACGGCAGAACAGGTCAGCGAAAATCTCCTCTTCTGCCGGGCTCCCGGCGAAAGGAGGTGCGTCATGGTACGCAGTATGATCTACGGCCTCATAGCCGTCATATTGCCGACATTGGTGATCGCGCATCCGCATTCGGCAGCATCGCAGATGATGCGCAGTTGCGCAGGCCGACCCGAAATCGTCAATTTCCTCGACAAGAACTTCGCCGAAAAGCTCACGGCAGTCGGACTGATCAACCAGAACGCCATTCTTGAGGTCTATGCCGCCGAAAGCGGCACCTGGACACTCATCGTCACGGATGTTCACGGCATAAGCTGCGTCCTGCTGTCGGGTGACAGCTGGGACACGATGCCGGTCCTGCCGGGTCTTGCGACATAGGGAATACGGCTGTTGCAGGCAGTCTACTTCGTCGCGCCGCGTTTCAGGTGTTCGTCCAGACGCGGCATGATCTCGACGAAATTGCACGGCGCGCTGCGGTAGTCGAGCTGTCCTTTCAGAATGCCGTCCCAGGCATCCCGGCAGGCGCCGGGCGAACCCGGCAGCACGAAGATGAAGGTCGCGTTGGCAACGCCTGCCGTGGCGCGCGACTGGATCGTCGCCGTGCCGATCTTCTCGTAGGAGATCCGGTGGAAGATGGCGGAAAAACCGTCCATCCGCTTTTCGAACAAAGGCTCCAGCGCCTCGGGCGTCACATCGCGGCCGGTAAAGCCGGTGCCACCGGTGGTGATGACGACGTCTATGTCTTGGTTCTCAGTCCAGGCCTTCACCCGCGCGGCAATCTTTTCGCGATCGTCGGGCACGATCCCCCGGTCGACCAGCCTATGCCCCGCCTCCGTGATCCGCACCGCCAGCGTGTCGCCTGACTTGTCCGTCTCCGGCGTGCGGGTATCCGAGATCGTGAGAACCGCAATGCCGATCGCGATGAAGGGCCGCTTTTCGTCCAGACCTGCCATCATGCGCCTCCCGAAACCGTTTTCGCCGCCTGGAAATACCAGCCAGGGCGCTCGTCGTGAAGAGCTGCCGCTGCATGTTCGGCAGCAGTCATGCTCTCAAAGATGCCGAAACAGGTGGCGCCGGAACCGGACATGCGGGTCAACAGGGCGCCGTGAGCTTGCAGCATCGCCGAGATCTCCGAAATCTCGGGCACGAGTTCGCGCGCCGGCGGCTCCAGGTCGTTGCGGGCAGCAGCAATCGCGGCGAGCCAGTCGGCAGTCTGAGACGGTGCCAGGCTCAGGGCCGGATTGTTCTTTGTCGCCAGCCGGCGGAAAACTTCTGGCGTCGAGACGCCCTTTAGCGGATTGGCAAGCACCATGGCAAAGGCCGGCAGCTCCGGCACGGGTTCGATCTTTTCGCCGATGCCGCGGGCAATCAGCGGCCGGCTCTCAAGGCACATCGGCACGTCGGCGCCGAGCTTCAGCGCCAGCGTGGCAAGCGTCTCCGCCGATAATGTCGTGCCCCAGAGCCGCATCAGCCCGCGCAGCGTCGCGGCTGCATCGGCCGAGCCGCCGCCGATGCCGGAGGCGATCGGCAGGTTCTTTTCGAGATGGATACGGACGGGAAAGGCGAGGGGACCGATTGCCTCGCGCAGGAGGTCGCGGGCCTTCAGCACCAGGTTGGTGCCGCCGTCGCCGGCAAGCACCTCGCCGAAACGGCCCGACAGGGTGAATGCGTCGGCCGGCGACCGCATGAAGTCCAGCCGGTCGCCGTGATCTGCGAAGGTCACCAGCATATCGAGCAGATGATAGCCATCCGGCCGCTGGCCCGTCACAAGCAGGGCCAGGTTGATTTTCGCGCGAGCTTCCTCGGAAACGCTGGAGCACGATACCGAAAAGTGTGAGCGGTTTTCGGACGACATCATGCTCTATTTCTTTGATCGCACGCCGGCCGGGGCCTCGTCAGGCATGGTCCGTCAGGATTTCTTGTCGACCGGCGGCGGGGTGACGGGCGCCGGATCCGGCTGCTTCTTGTCGGCCGCCTTGGCATCGTCACTGACGGGAGGCAGGCCGTTGGCGACCTTGTCCTTGATCTTCGGGATCTCGGCAGCTTCGGGCTCGGAGGCGAGCGCCCGGTTCCACTGGTAGACGGCCTCGAGCTTGCGCCCGACGCGCCAGTAGGCATCGCCGAGATGGTCGTTGATCGTCGCGTCGCCGGCCTTGATCTGTGCGGCCCGCTCCAGCTCGTCGACGGCATCGTCGAAGCGGTTGAGGCGGAAATAGGCCCAGCCGAGCGAATCGATGATGTAGCCGTCGTCAGGGCGAAGCTCCACGGCCTTCTTGATCATGCCGAGACCTTCGTCGAGGTTCCGGTTCATGTCGATCCAGGAATAGCCGAGATAGTTCAGCACCTGCGGCTGGTCGGGATTGAGCTCCAGCGCCTTGCGGAAGTTCGGTTCCGCCTGGTCCCACTTCTTCAGCCGCTCATAGGCAATGCCGCGCTGGAAGAAGACGCTCCAGTTGGCGCGGCCGGGAATGGGGCCGATCGTTTCGACGGCCTTGTCGTAATTGGCGGCCATCGCCTGGTAGTCCTTGGCGTCGGAGAGCACGCTGCCATAGGCGAGGTAACTGCGGATGTCCTTCGGGTCGGAGGCGATCAGCGCCTGCAGGTGCTTACGCGCCTCGTCCACCTTGCCGCCTTGGGCAAGGGCAAGGCCGAGCTGCAGCTCGGAGATGCGCCGCATCGGCGAATTCTCCGGCACCTTCTTGTAGAGCGCGATGGCGCGGTCCATCTGGTTCTGCTTCTCGGCAATGCCGCCGAGCAGCACCAGCGTATCGGCGCTGTTCGGATCGAGCGCATTGGCCGTCTGCAGGTAAAGCGAGACGATGTCCTCGGCGCCGTCGCGGTTCAGCGCGCCGCCGACCGAGAAGAGCACGCCGGCAGCGCCTTCTTCGGCCGTCTTGACCTGCTGTTCCTGCTTCTCGTTCTTTTCGATACTGTCGCGCAGCGCGTTCAGCGGCGCATAGTTCGGCAGCAGGTTGTCGCCGACGGAAACGGCGTCGAGAGCCTTCTGCTTATTGCCTTGCGTTGCTTCGAGACGGGCAAGCGCCATCACGGCGCGCATGAAGGTGTCGGGCGCGGTTGCGCCCCCTTCCTTGTCGAGCACGGCATCGTTCAGATGCTTGCGGGCGGATTTCACGTCGCCGATGGCGATGGCGATCGCCCCGGCATTATAATTCTGGAAGATGCGAAACCAGTCCGGCCCCTTCATCTTCTCGACCATCGTGAGTGCTTCCTTGCCGCGGCCGGCGCCGACGCGGGCCCAGGCAAGCAGCAGGTCGTTCATCATCCGGTCGAGATCGTTTGGCCCCTTATATTTCAGGATGGCCTCGGCGGACTTGTAGTCGTCGCGGCGCACGGCATCCATGCCGCGCACGATCGTGGTGATGCGCTCGACGGAAGGATCGCCCTTCAGGTCATTGGCATATTTGACGCCGTCCTTGATATCGCCATTGAGCAGCAGCGAGATCATCAGCCGCTGGCGAATCTCGGGATTGCCGGGCTCGATCTGCAGCGCCTTCTTGTAGAGTTCGATCGCCGTTTCGTAGTCATGATCGACATCGGCCGTGCGCGCGGCGAGAAAGGCGCCGGAGAAAGTGGTGACGCTGTCCGCATCGAAGTGAACGGCTGTGCCGGCATCGTCTGTCTTGGCCGCATCCTCGGCGTTCGCGCCGCCGACACCGCTGAGCGAAAGGACAGCGGCCAGCGCTGCGCTCGTAAGAAGACGGATGGCAATTCTCTGCCGCATTAGGAAACCTTTCTTCGACAGCGTCCCGACAAATGGTGCCGGCCGCAAAACCAGTTGCGATCACTGATTCATAACAGGATGGCTTTTTTGAAGCGGCGCTGCAAGAAAATCAGCCTGCGATCAAGGACGTTTGATCAATTGACGCGCTCGATGCAGAAGTCGATCACTTCCATCAGGGCGGATTTCCAGACCGTATCGGGAAGGGGCGCAAGCGCATCGCGCGCGATCGTGCCGTAATGGATCGCGCGGCCGATCGTGTCGCTGAGCGTGCCGTATTTGGTGATCAGTCCCAGCGCTTTTTCGAGGTTGGCGTCGGTGCTGTTGCCGGCCTCGATCGCATCACGCCAGAAGGCGCGCTCATCCTCGGTGCCGCGGCGATAGGCGAGAATGACCGGCAGGGTGATCTTGCCCTCGCGGAAATCGTCGCCGACATTCTTGCCGAGATCGGCCGCCTTGCCGCCATAGTCGAGCGCATCGTCGACCAGCTGGAAGGCGAGCCCGAGATTCATGCCGTAGGATTTCAGCGCATTGCGGCCGGATCGGCCGGCCTCGGCGACGATCGGCCCGACTTCGGAGGCGGCGGCAAAGAGAGCGGCCGTCTTGGCGCGGATGACGGAGAGATAATCGTCCTCCGTCGTCTCCATGTTCTTGGCGACGGAAAGCTGCAGCACCTCGCCTTCGGCGATCACGCAGGCGGCGGAAGACAAGACGTCCAGCGCATCGAGCGAGCCGACATCGACCATCATGCGGAAGGCCTGGCCGAGCAGGAAATCGCCGACCAGCACGCTTGCCTGGTTGCCCCAGATCATTCGCGCCGTCGATTTGCCGCGGCGCAGATCGCTTTCGTCGACGACGTCGTCATGCAGCAGCGTTGCCGTATGCATGAACTCGACCGATGTGGCGAGCTTGACGTGATTTTCGCCCCTGTAGTCGAACAGCGACGCGGAAGCCAGCGTCAGCATCGGCCGCAACCGCTTGCCGCCGGACGAGATCAGATGGTTCGCCACTTCCGGGATCATCTGCACATCGGAGCCGGCCTTAGACAGAATGAGCTGGTTTACTCGCTCCATGTCCGCCCTGGTGAGATCGACCAACGGCTTTATGGATGCCAGTTTGTTTTTGCTTTCTTCAAGCGGTATGACCACGCCCAACGACCCGGACTCCTATTCATTCATTGCACCTGACAATAGAAAGGGGCGATGGACGCGGCAAGGGGTGAATTGTCGCGCTGGGCGAAATTGGAAGGAAAACGACGGCAAATGCATGAGCTTATCCGCGCCAACGACCCCGTTCTTCTCTCTTATGCCGAGAGTTTGATGAAGGATGCCGGAATTCACTGCTTCATCGCCGATCAGGGCATGAGCGTGCTGGAAGGCTCGCTCGGCATGCTGTCGCGCCGCCTGCTGGTGGATGAGGAAATGGCCGATCAGGCGCGCCGCATCCTCACCGATGCCGGTCTCGGCGGCGAGCTGCGCGAGCGGAAGTGAGCTCCGATGACCGCCACTGATACTGTCGATGCGTTTCATCGCGGCGGCTTCCATGTAGTGCAGCCGAAGGGCAGGGGCCACCGCTCCGGCATGGATGCGATGCTGCTTGCGGCTCTGGTCGCCGACGATCGCCCGGTCAGGGTTGCCGATCTAGGTGCCGGCGCCGGCGCTGCCGGCCTTGCCGTCGCCTCGCGCCTTGCCGATGCAGAAGTGGTGCTTTTCGAACGCTCGGCCGAGATGGCCGATTATGCCCGCCGCAGCATCCTTTTGCCCGACAATGCCCATGTCGCCGGCCGCGTCAGCGTCGTCGAGGCCGATGTGACGCTGACCGCCAAGGCGCGCAACGATGCGGGGCTCACCGATGAGAGCTTCCACCACGTCATCATGAACCCGCCCTTCAACGATGCCGGCGACCGGCGCACGCCGGATGCGCTGAAGGCCGAGGCCCATGCGATGACCGACGGCCTGTTCGAAAGCTGGATCCGCACGGCGGGCGCCATCATGATCCCAGGCGGGCAATTGTCGCTGATCGCCAGGCCGCAATCGATCGCCGAGATCATCACGGCCTGCGGCCGGCGCTTCGGCGGCATCGAGATCACCGCCATCCATCCGCGTCCGGGTGAAAACGCCGTGCGGATCCTGGTGACAGCGATCAAGGGATCGCGGGCGCGGCTGTCGCTGCGTGCGGCGCTCATCATGCACGAAGAGGGGAGCCACAAGTTCTCCCCTCTCGTCGATGATTTCAACAATGGCCGGGCGGCCTATGCCAGGCTTTAGGCTGGCTTCACACTTTTCCTGAAAATGCTTCAGCCGGTGACGAAGTCGAGGAGCAGCTTGATGTTCAGTCCGGCGATGACGATCGCGATCAGATAGGCGAGGCCGCTCAGCCAGCGCGGCGCCACGAGTTCGCCCATCTTGGCCTTGTTGGCGGTAAACATGACAAGCGGGAAGACGGCGAAGGAAAGCTGCAGGCTGAGCACCACCTGGGTCAGGATCAACAGCTCCGCCGTGCCCTGGTCGCCATACCAGATGGTGACGATCGCCGCCGGCACGATGGCGATGGCGCGGGTAATCAGGCGGCGCACCCACGGCTTCAGCCGGATCTTCAGGAAGCCTTCCATGACGATCTGGCCGGCAAGCGTCGCCGTCACCGTCGAGTTGAGACCGCAGCAGAGAAGCGCGATGCCGAACAGCGTCGGCGCGATGGCGAGGCCGAGCAGCGGCGACAGCAGCGAATAGGCATCGCCGAGTTCGACGACGTCGGTCTTGCCGTGCGCATTGAAGGCGGCGGCTGCCAGGATCAGGATAGCGGCGTTGATCAGCAGCGCGAAACAGAGCGCAACCGTCGAGTCGATCGTCGCAAAGGTCAGCGCCTCCCGCTTTTCGGGAACGGTATGGCCATAGGCCCGCGTCTGCACGATGCCGGAGTGGAGGTAGAGATTGTGCGGCATGACGGTCGCGCCGAGAATGCCGAGCGCCAGGTAGAGCATCTCGGGATTGGTGACGATCTCGGTCGTCGGGAAGAAGCCGGTGAGAACAGCGCCCCATTGCGGGTCGGCCAGCAGGATCTGCACGCCGAAGCAGACCGCGATGACGCCGAGCAGCGCGATGATGAAGGCCTCCACCCAGCGGAAGCCGAGCTTCTGCAGGAAGAGGATCACGAAGACGTCGAGCGCGGTGATCAGCACGCCGAGTTCGAGCGGGATGCCCATCAGCAGGTTGAGGCCGATCGCCGTGCCAATCACCTCGGCGATATCGGTGGCGATGATGGCGATTTCCGCAAAGGCCCAGAGCGGCAAGGAGACGTATTTCGGAAAGGCGTCGCGGCAGGCTTGTGCGAGGTCGCGGCCGGAGGCGATCGCCAGGCGCGCGCAGAGCGATTGCAGCACGATCGCCATCAGGTTGGAAAGCAGCGCGACGGTGAGCAGCGCATAGCCGAATTTCGAGCCGCCGGCGAGCGAGGTCGCCCAGTTGCCGGGGTCCATGTAGCCGACGGCGACCATGTAGCCCGGCCCGGCGAAGGCTGCCGCCCGTCGCCACATCGAGCTGTGACGCCCGGTTCCGACGGTGCGGTAGACATCCGACAGCGATGCTTCTCCGCGTTCGTGGCGCCAGCCGCTCTTTGTATTCGGATTGAGCACGTCCATGCGATTTCCACCTGTTTTATCGTGCGTGCACTATGACGAGTTAGAATGATAATGCAAGTCATTCGCAACAACAAATTCAAACGCAATGTTTTCAGGAACGCAGCCATTGCGTTTGTCGTTCCAGCGCATACATGGGTGACGATCGTGCGACCCGAAGCGAAGGATGGGAAATGGCCGGATTCTTGAGAAAACTGATGCCGAAACGGTTCCGCAAGGACGGCATCACCATTCCGGTCGTTCGCCTGCAGGGGGCGATCATCAGTGGCGGTGGCCAGTTCCGGCCGACCCTCAACCTCGCCAATGTCTCTCCGGTTCTGGAAAAGGCCTTCGCCATGAAGGACGCACCGGCGGTCGCCATCTCCATCAATTCGCCGGGCGGCTCGCCCGTCCAGTCGCGCCTGATCTTCACCCGCATTCGCGAGCTCGCCCGCGAGAAGCAGAAGAAGGTTCTGGTCTTCGTCGAGGATGTCGCCGCCTCGGGCGGTTACATGATCGCGCTTGCCGGCGATGAGATCATCGCCGACGCCACCTCGATCGTCGGCTCGATCGGCGTCGTCTCCGGCGGTTTCGGCTTTCCCGAACTCTTGAAGAAGATCGGCGTCGAGCGCCGCGTCTATACGGCGGGCGAAAACAAGGTGATCCTCGATCCTTTCCAGCCGGAAAAGGAAAAGGATATCGAGTATCTGAAAAGCCTGCAGCTCGAAATCCACCAGGTCTTCATATCCATGGTGCGCGAGCGTCGCGCCGGCAGGCTGAGGGACGATGCGGCGGTGTTTTCCGGCCTGTTCTGGAGCGGCACACGCGGCCTCGAACTCGGCCTGATCGACGGCCTCGGCGATATGCGCCAGGAACTGAAGCGGCGCTACGGCCAGAAGACCAAACTGGAGCTCGTCACCGCCGGCCGCGGCCTGTTCGGCCGCCGGATTCCCGGTGTATCGCCGGTCTCGCTCGAAGGTGCTGCATCCGGTCTCGCGACGGGACTTGTCGAAGCGGCAGAAGAGAGAGCATTGTGGAGCCGTTTCGGGCTTTGAAGGGAGCAAGAGAGGGGCATGCCGCAACTAATTACCATTCTGATCCTGGTCTTCTCAGCTTGGTGGCTTTACCGCCGCTTCGTCTCCGATGCCCGCAAGCTCGCCGAAAAGTCGCGCCGCGCTGAAAAGGAGCGCCAGACCGGCGCCATCGGCACGCTGGTCAAGGACCCGGCGACCGGAGAATACCGGCTGAAGCGCGAGGGAGAATAAGGGGCGTCGCCATTGCCTCTCACCCAGCGCTTGCCCCTCATCCGGCTGCCGCCACCTTCTCCCCGCCTGCGGGGCGAAGGGGATATGCCGCGACCTCTCCGTTCCCATCCACCTCTCGCATGGAGAGGGTTAGGGTGAGGGGCAGCTAATTCCTCTTCCCTATCGGCATTCGATGGCTCTCCACCGCTGCAAAAGTCTTGACCCCCGCCGCCCTCCATGGCACCTGTCGCGCCGATAAATCCCACGCAATCGGTGCCGTTCGATGTCAGCTATCCCAGACCATATGAACCCGAAGCGCTCCTTTCAGGCGCTGATCCTGACCCTGCATAACTACTGGGCGGACAAGGGTTGCGCGGTGCTTCAGCCCTACGACATGGAAGTCGGCGCCGGCACCTTCCACCCGGCCACCACGCTGCGCGCCCTCGGCCCGAAACCGTGGAAGGCGGCCTACGTCCAGCCGTCGCGGCGCCCGTCCGACGGCCGCTATGGCGAAAACCCGAACCGGCTGCAGCATTATTACCAGTACCAGGTGATCCTGAAGCCGAACCCGCCCAACCTGCAGGAGCTTTATCTCGGCTCGCTCGCGGCGATCGGTCTCGATCCGCTGCTGCACGACATCCGCTTCGTCGAGGACGACTGGGAAAGCCCGACGCTCGGCGCCTGGGGTCTCGGCTGGGAATGCTGGTGCGACGGCATGGAAGTCTCGCAGTTCACCTATTTTCAGCAGGTCTGCGGCATCGAATGCTCACCCGTCGCTGGCGAACTGACCTACGGTCTCGAACGCCTCGCCATGTATGTCCAGGGCGTCGACAATGTCTACGACCTGAACTTCAACGGCCGCGACGGCGACGAGAAGATCAGCTATGGCGATGTCTTCCTGCAGGCCGAGCAAGAATATTCGCGCCACAATTTCGAATTCGCCAACACCGAGATGCTGCATCGCCATTTCGTCGATGCCGAGAAGGAATGCCGGGCGTTGCTCGATGCCGGCGCCCCCGGCGACAACGCCAACCAGCGCCTGCACAAATGCGTCTTCCCGGCCTATGACCAGTGCATCAAGGCAAGCCATGTTTTCAATCTGCTCGACGCCCGCGGCGTCATCTCGGTCACCGAGCGCCAGAGCTACATCCTGCGCGTTCGCACGCTTGCCAAGGCTTGCGGCGAAGCCTTCCTGCTGACCGACGCCGGCGGCGTCAATCTCTCCAAAGAGGCGGCGTAACGCAACAGCTCACCAGCCGTATCGTCTATATAAACGGCTGGTCGGGTACCCCGAATCCTCGCGGATATCGGCGTTTGACGGCAGCCGGCAAAACCGCTTAGTCTCCGCCTCAACATTACTTCGCTGCGGGGGATTCGCGATGTATATTGCGCTTGGCGTCATCGTTCTGGTCGCGCTCTATCTCGTCTTCATCTACAACGGCCTGGTTCGCGCGCGGCAGATGGCGGAAGAGGCCTGGTCGGGCATCGATGTCCAGCTCAAGCGCCGCGCCGATCTGATCCCGAACCTGATCGAGACGGTCAAGGGTTATGCCGCCCACGAAAAATCGACGCTCGAAGAGGTGGTTGAGCTCCGCAACAAGGCGCAGGCCGTGCCGTCAGGCGATGTTGCCGGCAGGGCGCAGGTGGAAGGGCTGCTCGGCCAGGCGCTCGGCCGCGTCATCGCGCTCGCCGAAGCCTATCCCGATCTCAAGGCCAACCAGAACTTTGCAGAATTGCAGGCCTCGCTGGAAACCATGGAAGGCGAGCTGCAGATGGCCCGGCGTTATTACAACGGTGCCGCCCGCGACCTGAACGTCAAGGTCGAAAGCTTCCCGTCCAATCTCGTTGCCGGTCAGTTCGATTTTGCCAAGCGGGAATATTTCGAAATCACCAACGAGGCCGACCGCGCCGTCCCCACCGTGAAATTCTGACGATCCGGCATTTTGCCTTTGCCAGAAAGCGATTAAGAGCAGGGGCAGATCGCGGCCGGCTAGAGCATGTCGCGCAAAAGTGTGCAGCGGTTTTGCGATGACGACATGCGCAAAACCAAAGACCTAAAGCGCGGCACACGCTTTGGGGTCGCCTTATGGACGGAAGAACAGCATGACACGCACAGCCAAACTCACGATCATCCCGCCGGGCAGGCCGCTTTCGGGCCGCGCCATGACGCCGGGCTCCAAGTCGATCACCAATCGCGCGCTTCTGCTCGCCGGCCTTGCGAAGGGCACGAGCCGGCTGACCGGGGCGCTGAAGAGCGACGATACGCGGTATATGGCCGAAGCGCTGCGCGCTATGGGTGTTGCGATCGACGAGCCTGACGACACCAGCTTCGTCGTTACCGGCACCGGCAGGCTGCTGCCGCCGAAGGCGCCGCTCTTCCTCGGCAATGCCGGTACGGCGACACGTTTCCTGACGGCCGCTGCGGCTCTGGTCGACGGCACCGTCATCGTCGATGGCGACGAACATATGCGCAAGCGCCCGATCGGCCCGCTGGTCGAGGCGATGCGCACGCTCGGCATCGACGCGACGTCTGAGACCGGCTGCCCGCCGGTCACCGTCAGAGGCACCGGCCGTTTCCAGGCCGACCGCATCCGCATCGATGGCGGACTGTCCAGCCAGTATGTCTCAGCGCTGCTGATGATGGCGGCCGGCGGCGACCGGCCGGTCGATATCGAACTCGTCGGCGAGGATATCGGCGCGCTCGGCTATATCGATCTGACCACAGCGGCGATGAAGGCTTTCGGCGCCAAGGTCGAGAAGACCAGCCCGGTCACCTGGCGCATCGAGCCGACCGGCTACCGCGCTGCCCACTTCATCGTCGAGCCCGATGCCTCGGCCGCGACCTATCTCTGGGCCGCCGAGGTCCTCACCGGCGGCGCGATCAATCTCGGTGTTCCCTCCGACGCCTTCTCGCAGCCGGATGCCCGCGCCTATGACATCATCGCCAAATTCCCGCATCTGCCGGCGGAGATCGACGGCTCGCAGATGCAGGATGCCGTTCCGACCCTTGCCGTGCTTGCCGCTTTCAACGAGACGCCGGTTCGCTTCGTCGGCATCGCTAATCTGCGCGTCAAGGAATGCGACCGCATCCGGGCGCTTTCGACCGGGCTCAACCGCATTGTTTCAGGCCTTGCCCGCGAAGAGGGCGATGATCTGATCGTGCAGTCGGATCCCGCACTGGTGGGCAAGCATCTGCCGGCGGAGATCGACAGCTTCGCTGATCACCGCATCGCCATGAGTTTCGCGCTGGCCGGGCTGAAGATCGACGGCATCACCATTCTCGATCCCGATTGCGTCGGCAAGACCTTCCCCGCCTACTGGCGGACGCTGGCAGCACTCGGCGTGACCTATCAGGACAAAGATTGACGAAACACGCAGCCGAGGCTGCCGGCGGGGAGACAGGGATGGGGCGTCGGTTTTTCGGATTTTGCTTTGCGCTGCTGTTGATGCTGACCGCCCCGGTGGCCTTTGCCGCCGAGGTGATCGACAGTTTTGCCTCCGATATCGCGCTGGAAAAGAGCGGCGCGATGTCGGTGACGGAGACGATCACCGTCAATGCCGAGGGCAATCAGATCAACCACGGCATCTTCCGTGACTTCCCGCTCTATTTCACCGACGCCGACGGCCGTCGCCGCAGCGTCGATTTCGATATGGTCTCGGTCAAGCGCGATGGCGAGGAAGAACCCTGGCACACCGAATCGATATCACGCGGCATCCGCATCTATGCCGGTTCTGCCGATGTGACGGTGACGCCGGGCCGTCATCGATATGTCTTCACCTACAGGACCAATCGCCAGATCCGCTATTTCGACGATCACGACGAACTCTATTGGAACGTCACGGGCAATGGCTGGATCTTCCCGATCCGGTCGATCACGGCAACGGTGAAGCTGCCGCCCGGCGTCGGCGCGACGGAGACGACCTTCTTCACCGGCCCTGAGGGCGCGACGGGAAAGAATGCCCGCGTCAGCGAAACCGGCGCCGGCCTGGTTTTTTCCACCACCGCGCCGCTCGATGCCCACGAAGGCCTGACCTTTGCGATCCGCATGCCGAAGGGGTCGATCGATCCGCCAAGCGCGGATATGGAAAGCACCTGGTGGCTGAAGGACAACCGCAATTATTTCATCGGCTTCGGCGGCCTGATCCTCGTTTTCGCCTATTACACGCGCTCCTGGCTGAAGGTCGGCCGCGATCCTCCCCGGGGTGTCGTCGTGCCGCGCTGGGACGCGCCGGATGGTATCTCGCCGGCGCTGGTCAATTACATCGACAATAAGGGCTTCTCCGGTGAGGGCTGGACGGCGCTGTCCGCCACCGCCCTCAATCTTGCCGTCCGCGGTTACGTCAAGCTCGAAGACCTGAAGAATTCGATCGTCATCCAGGGCACCGGCAAGCCGCTCGGCAAGGAGAAATTCCAGGCCGGCGAAATCGAACTGCTGAAGGTTGCCGGCGGCGCCGGTTCGACGCTGACGATCGACAAGGCCAATGGCGAGCGGGTGAAATCCGTCGGTCAGTCCTTCCGCGCGGCGATCGAGAAGGAGCATCGCGGCAAATATTACAATTCCAACCTGGCCTATACCGCAGGCGGCATCGCGCTCAGCGCCGCGGCCCT
This sequence comes from Rhizobium sp. WYCCWR 11146, assembly GCF_013591995.1. Classification (NCBI taxonomy): domain Bacteria; kingdom Pseudomonadati; phylum Pseudomonadota; class Alphaproteobacteria; order Hyphomicrobiales; family Rhizobiaceae; genus Rhizobium; species Rhizobium sp. WYCCWR 11146. The sequence continues at coordinate 4,041 of NZ_JACCEY010000033.1, read as the reverse complement.
GGTGACCCTGTTCGTTTTTGGTTCGCTGGAGCCCGACACCATCGCGGTGATGCTGATCCCGATTGTCATCTCGGTCTTCGTTTCGGTGTTCGTCGCCGGCCTCGTCAGGTCGCTGCATCGCGGCAATTCGCTGTTCGGCAAGATCATCGCCATCATCTCCGCCGCGATCGGCGTCTTCGTCGGCATCAGCATCCTGGCGACCATGGGGCTGGCGCTTGCCTCCTCGCTGGTGCAACTGCACGAAACGCCGATGCTCTTTGCCGTTGGCGGCATCGTGCTTTTGAACATTCTCTATTTCTTCATCATGGGTGCGCCGACCCCGCTCGGCGCCAAGATGATGGATGGCATAGACGGTCTGCGCCAATATCTGACGCTTGCCGAGAAAGACCGGATGAACACGGCCGGCGCCCCGGAAATGTCGCCGCGGCATTTCGAGACGCTGCTGCCCTATGCGGTGGCGCTCGGTGTCGAAAAACCCTGGTCGCGCACATTCGAAACCTGGCTTGCGGCAGCTGCAGCCGGCGCGGCGGCCGCCTATGCGCCCGCCTGGTATTCCGGCAACTTCAACAGTGGCAGCTTCTCCGATCGTATAGGTGGCTTTTCCTCGTCCATGGCCTCGACCATCCCGTCGACGATTCCTTCGCCGCCGCCGTCGAGCTCATCCTCCGGTTTTTCCGGCGGCGGCTCGTCCGGAGGAGGCGGCGGAGGCGGGGGAGGCGGGGGTTGGTAAGCTTTCCCGCTTGACCTTTCGGCCCCTGGCCCTTAACCGCCAGACAGAAAAGGAAAGGGTCGCGCATGAAGGTTCTGTTGATCGGATCGGGCGGACGCGAGCATGCGCTCGCCTGGAAGCTGGCGCAATCGCCGTTGATGACGGAATTCTACGCCGCACCCGGCAATCCCGGCATTGCCGAACACGCCGTCCTCGTGCCGGTTGACATCGAGGATCACGAAGCGGTCGCGGCCTTCTGCAAGGACAAGGCGATCGATTTCGTCGTCGTCGGCCCGGAGGCGCCGCTGGTTGCCGGCCTTGCCGACCGGCTGCGCGCCGATGGCCTTTCGGTCTTCGGTCCTTCCGCTGCCGCAGCCCAGCTCGAGGGTTCCAAAGGCTTCACCAAGGATATCTGCGCCCGCTACGATATTCCGACAGGCACCTACCAGCGCTTCAACAATGGACCGAAGGCGAAAGCCTATATCCGCGCCGAGGGCGTGCCGATCGTCGTCAAGGCCGATGGTCTTGCCGCCGGCAAGGGCGTGACGGTTGCAATGACGCTCGATGAAGCTTTGGCCGCGGTCGACGACTGCTTCGAGGGCGCCTTTGGCGCTGCCGGCGCCGAAGTCGTCGTCGAGGCCTATCTCGATGGCGAGGAGGCGAGCTTCTTCTGCCTCTGCGATGGCAAACATGCGCTGCCGCTCGCAACCGCCCAGGATCATAAGCGAGTGGGAGAGGGCGATACCGGCGTCAATACCGGCGGCATGGGCGCCTATTCGCCGGCGCCTGTGATGACCGCCGAGATGGTCGAGCGGACGATGAAGGAGATCATCGAGCCGACGATGCGCGGCATGGCAGAGAGCGGTCATCCCTTCTCCGGCGTCTTTTTCGCCGGGCTGATGATCACCAGGAAGGGGCCGGAGCTCATCGAATACAATGTCCGCTTCGGCGACCCCGAATGCCAGGTGATGATGATGCGGTTGAAGAGCGATCTCCTGCCACTGCTGCTCGCCACCGCCAACGGCACGCTCGATCAGGTCAAGGCCGAATGGAACGACGATCCGGCACTGACGGTGGTCATGGCCTCGAAGGGGTATCCCGGCGCCTACGAGAAGAACACGCCGATCCTTTCCCTCCCGGATGCAGGCGAGGGCGAGAAGGTGTTTCATGCCGGCACGGGTCTGAGGGATGGCACATTGGTTGCCACCGGCGGCCGCGTGCTGAATGTTACCGCGTCCGGCGGCACGGTCGCCGAGGCCAAGGACCGCGCCTACACGCTGCTTGACAGGGTGAGATGGGAAAACGGCTTCTGCCGGCGCGACATCGGCTGGCGGGCGATCGAGCGCGAAACCGGCTCGGCGTGAGTATAAACCGCCGCGTTCTTTAAATTTTTACCCTTTCCCCTGACGGGATGGAAACAAAGCTGCGCTAATTTGCTCCGAAGATGAGACGGAGCAACTTTGATGCGTCAGATTTTTCTCGGTGCGGCAATCCTGCTGATGGCAGGCTCAGCAATGGCGTCCTCGATAGAGGTGGTCGGCAAGACTGCGCCGTCCGCTGAAGGCAGCATCGTCACCGAAACCTGCGCCCATTGCCCACCGCTCCAGGCGGAGCTCACCAAGAAGGACTATACGGTGCCGGAGCTGAAGCCCGGCGTCCTCCAGGCGAGTGAAATCCGCGATGTCGGCGGCGAAAAGAAGATTTATCGCACCGAAGGCTGGATGGGCGGCTCGCCCGTCGTCTTCGTCAGCAAGGCGACGCCTGAATCCATGATTGCGGCCGCGCCGCCGGCGGCGCCGGTAGACGGCATCGACATGAATGCGACAACCGCGGCCGTCATTGGCGGCGAAGCCAAGCCTGTCGCGGCCGGCATGACGGAACAACCGAAGAGCCTCGACGCTTCCGAATTCAAGCTGCGTTTCTAGGAGCAACTTCCAGGAAAAGCGCGAAGCGGTTTTGCCGGGAATTGCGAAAAACAAATAAATTCCCTGCCCCTGCCTGATCAAGGTTTCGATCGATTGGGGTTCCACCACCGGTGGACCGAATGCACCCTCGATGAGCAGCGAGGGTGCATTCTTGTTTCAATGCACAATCAAAAACTGAATTATTGAAATTAAATAGAAGAATGCAACTTACGCATTTATTCGAGAATTTATATTTCGATCTTCCCAAGTCGTGCAAATAGAAGCCATGGATCGTTAAAAGATAATTTAGTCATTCACTCTAATTTTACCAATCGAGAGGCCGGAGGACGCATGATTGCGCTAGCTGCGCGGGCGATTTGAGACGTCCGCGGGTCGGGAGTTGACCGATCCGGAATTGTTTTGAATTCACCTGCTTTGCGAGGCACATCATGAAAAAGCTCAAGATTGCGCATCAATTGTTTGCGCTGATCGGCGTCCTAATGGCTGCTTTTGCAGTGGCTACTTATTTCGAAATCCGCACCTCCGAACAGGCGATCTACGACGAGCGTTTCGACATGCTGCGCACGCAGGTCGAATCCGGCATCTCCGTCCTCAACACCTTCTATGAGCGCGAGAAGGCCGGTCAGATGACCCATGAGGCCGCCCAGGCCGAGGCCTTCGAAATCCTGAAGCGCGTCTCCTTTCAGCCATCCGGTTATCTCTTCGGCTTCGACTACAACGTCATCCAGCTCTTCCATCCGAGCCCGGTCAATCTCGGCAAGGACATGAGCGGTCAAGTCGACAAGACCGGCGCGAAATTCAGCCAGGCGCTGGTCGACAACGGCAAGGCCGGCGGCGGCCGCACCTTCTACTATTGGACCAAGCCCGGTCAGCCGGAAGACCAGGTCTTCCTCAAGGGCGGTTATTCCAAGGCCTTCGAACCCTGGAAGATCGTCGTCGGTACCGGCGTCTATCTCGATGACCTGCAGCAGAAGGTGAATGCGACGATCTGGAAAGCGCTGACCGCTTCGCTGATCGTCTTCGTCTGCGGCATCGCCGCCGCCGTCTTCTTCATCCGCGGCATCTCCCATCCGCTGAAGGACATCCACAATGCCCTACAGTCGGTCGCCGAAGAGGACGTTTCGATCGCCATCCCGCATATCGGCATGAACAATGAAGTCGGCATGATGGCCAAGGCGACGCAGTCGCTGCAGGAAAAGATCAGGGAGCGTCATGCGATGTCCGATCGCGAGACGGCCCAGCAGCTGGCGCTGGAAAGCGAGCGCGAAAACAATCTGCGCCAGCAGCAGGACGAAGCAACGCTGCAGGCGCGGGTGGTGACGACGATCGGCCAGGCGCTGGAGATGATCGCCCGCGGCGACCTCACCGTTCGCTGCGCCGATCTCGGCCAGAAGTATGCCGCCCTTC
>NZ_JACCEY010000032.1:0-5940 GCF_013591995.1 Rhizobium sp. WYCCWR 11146 | reverse complement strand
CCTGTCGCTTTCTGCTGCCACGGTTTCATTGAAGGAGGAAATCCCAGCACTCCTGTGCTGGCATTGGCATGAGCTGATGGGCATTCTCCAACCATAAAAGGGGAATGCGATGACTATCATAATAATCAGCGCGATTCTTTGTATCGCGGTCCGCCCCGATGACATCCCAAAAACGTGAAGCGATGCGGAAGATCGTTGTAGCAGTGCAATAGGGACCGCCATCAGAACCAAGGAATGATAAGGCAATGAAGGTAACTGCATCGTATCCCCACGGTGACGGCCGTCTTGTGATGTGAAGCCGAACATTGGAAGTCCTGGTGGTAGCACTGGGAGTAGTCCTATGACGAAGCAGCATATTGAGGTGATCACGTCGGTCGAGCGTCGACGCGTTGTCTCGGATGTGGCGCGCTCGGCCGGGATTCATGTCAGTCAGCTATTCCGGTGGCGCAAAGAGCTCTGCCAAATGTCAGCGCCGTCCCTGCCGCCATTTGTCCCGATTGAGGTCGTGACGGCATTGCCACCACCCGATCCCGTGGAACCGGCACCACGGGCGCGCAAGAAGACAAGTATCGTGACGATCGAGCTTGGCCGCGGCCGGCGCATCCGAGTGGACAGCGATGTTGATACTGAGGCGCTCGGGCGGATCTTGGATGTTGTGGAGCGGCGATGATCCCGGTTCCGAACGGTGTGAAGGTGTGGCTGGCGACGGGCTATACGGACATGCGGCGGGGATTTCCTGGCCGGTCGCTGATGGATACGGCCGATCGGCTTCCCGACGACCTTGCCAGCGCGCATGCGATGATCCTCGCCGAGCGCGCGGCACGCCGTGAAGCCGAGGCCGTTGCTGCCCGTGCCCAGGCGGTGAACTCACATTCGGATGCGCTGATTGCCCGGCTGAGGCTGGAGATCGAGAAGCTCAGGCGCGACATCCACGGCAGCCACTCGGACCGGAAAAGTGAGCGCTATGCCCGTGAAGGCATCGACCTCAGCCTCTCGACGCTTGCCGACCAGGTTGGCGCTTGCACCGCGGTCTTGAAGTCGCTGCATGGCTTGATCGAAACGCATGTGCTGGCCGCCGAGCGTCTGCATGGCGATGACACGACCGCGCCGATCCTGGCGAAGGGCAAGACCGATACCGGGCGCATATGGACCGATGTCCGGGATGATCGGCCGTTCGGCGGAACATCACCGCCAGCAGCTCTCTATTATGTCTCGCGCGATCGGCGGCAAGAACACCCGGAACGGCATCCGAAGACCTTCACCGGCATTCTGCAGGCTGATGCCTATGGTGGCTACAATCCGCTGTTCAAGGCGGAGCGCCATTGCGGTCCGCTGACCCAGGCATTGTGCTGGTCGCATTCGCGTCGCAAGTTCTTCGTGCTTGCCGACATCGCTACCAACGCCAAACGGGGAAGAACGCGACGCCGATCTCGCCGATGGCGCTCGAGGCCCTGAAACGGATCGATGCCCTGTTCGATATCGAGCGTGACATCAATGGTCTCGCTGCAAGCGAAAGACTGGCGCGATGTCAGCGGGACAGCCGTCGTCTTGTCGAAGAGCTTGAGGCTTGGATGCGGGCCGAGCGGACAAAGCTGTCGCGCAGTTCACCGGTCGCCGAGCCAATCGACTACATGCTAAAGCGCTGGGAGGGCTTCACGTCCTTCCTGGACGACGGTCGGATCTGCCTGACCAACAATTCCGCCGAACGCGCTCTGCGCGGCTTCGCTCTTGGCAGGAAGTCGTGGCTGTTTGCGGGTTCCGATCGTGGTGCCGATCGCGCGGCCTTCATGGCGACGATGATCATGACCGCCAAGCTCAACGATATCGATCCGCACGCATGGCTTGCCGATGTCCTGGCACGAATTGCTGGCATGCCGACAACAAAGCTTGCAGAGTTGCTGCCGTGGAATTGGACAGGTCCGCGTCCTATGATGGCGTTGGCATCATGACCGTCGATCGCATCGCCAGGCTACATATCCAACTCGAGGATATCGACCCTTTGATCTGGCGCAGGGTCGAGGTTCCATTCACGATGAGCTTGAAGGGGCTCCACGATGTCATTCAGGCCGTGATGCTGTTCGAGGATTATCATCTGTTCGAGTTCGAGGCTGGTGGGCGGTGTTACGATGTGCCGGATCCAGAAGACCTCTATGAACGCAAAACCTTCGCGTTCGCAACGTCCGCATCGCGGCACTCATCGAGCGTGGGATCGTGACCTTTAGCAACACCTATGACTTTGGTGATAACTGGCGGCACACTATCACGGTCGAGGCAGTGGAGGATGGAAACCCCAGCATCGAATATCCGCGCTTCATCGATGGTGAGCGCGGAGCGTCGCCGGAAGTAGGTCTGACCGGTCTGGTTACTATTCTCACCACTCCCAGCTCAATATGTAGGCGGCGTGGTCGCGCTGAGAATTCCGCTCTGTCGGTCATCGACGTCGCGGAAGCGGTGAGGCAGACGGCTATCGAAATAATAGCCGCCGCCTTGCTGGGCAAAATGAGAAACTGACCCCCTAACGAAATCAAGAATGCAGGACGGAGATTTGCTTCAGGCTGATGATGTGGTGGCAATGTTGCGGCTGCATGAGCTTGGTTGGGGCGCCAAGCGATTATCGAAGGAATTCGGCTGCGCCCGGAATACGGTTCGGCGATATCTGCGAGAGGGCGGCGTAGCGCCTTTCAAAAAAACCGGTTCGCCGGACGGCTTTCGATGGACTTGATGATTGGCTGCGCGAGCGTTTCTTCCGGCACGATGGCAACGCAGACGTGATCCGCAAGGAGCTGGCGGCCGAGCACGGCATCATCATCGGCCTGCGCTCAGTGGAATTGAAGGTTCGACATTGGCGGCGAGAATTGAAAGCTCAAAAACGTGCGACAGTCCGCTTTGAGACGGCTCCCGGCCATCAAATGCAGATCGACTTTGGGGACACGAAGGTATGGATCGGCGGCGAGCGCGTTCGCATCCATGTCTTCGTCGCAACGCTAGCTTACTCGCGGCGTTTGCATAAGCGGATGGAAGGCGCTTTCCTAATCGACAATGCGAAGGCGCTCGTCGAGCATCATGATGCGGCGACACGAGAAGTGAGGTCCAACGAGCGTCTACATACCTTTGCTCGATATTGGGGCTTCACACCACGGGCTTGCGCGCCCTCTAGAGCACGTACGAAGGCAAGGACGAGCGCGGTGTCGGCTACGTCAAGAAGAACGCGATCGCTGGTCGCCACTTCGAGAGCTGGGCCGCATTCGAGGCGCATCTGGATCGGTGGACGCGAGAGGTTGCCGATCAACGCGAACATGGCACCTCCGGCATCAAACCGGCAGACCGTTTTGTCGATGAGGCCAAGGCGCTACGCCCACTGGCAGGTCGGGCATGCTTCCATACGTCTTCCATGAAGGCAGACGCGCTATCGCATGACTATCGTCATGCCCGAGAGGGCGATATCAGCCAAAAATTCTAGCATGAAATCGCCGCCGATACCGACAAAAGCCATCAGACTGCGCCGCCAATCACAAATTCAACGATATTTCGAGCCTTCCAGATGTTCGCCGGATTTTGCGGGACGGTTTCAACCACATTGAAGATCAAAGGGACCGCAATTTTTCAACTACTTCGTTTGCAACCTGACGCATCACACCCACAAAAAGATCGGCGTGAGTGGATCTCAGTGCCTTGGCCGGTCTCCACAGATTCAGTTGGTACGGCACAGGCACACTAAAGCGACGCAGGGCAACGCCTTTCGCGGCATAGTGGGAAGCTGTCAAAGGATTGACGATGGAGACGCCAACTCCGGAAGCGACCATCGAGCAGACGCCTGTGGCCGTCGTTGCTTCCACGCAATATCTTCGAGAGATGCCCTCGGCCTCGAAGATCAGATCGATCTTACGGCGGTACGGATCCTCTTGAGCGAAGTAGACGAAATCAGTGCCTTGGAAATCCTTCGGCTCCAACGCGCTCTTGGACGTAAGGGCATGGTTGCGAGGAAGCACGCATACGACTTCACCAACATCGATGGTTTCCGTGGTCGCATTATCGGCTTCGAAGCTCCCTTCCGTCAAACCTATGTCGAACATCTGGGTGGTCAGATCGTGCCGCAGTTGAACTTCCTCGAGAGAATGTATCGATAGATGGACTTGCGATCGACTTTTCAGGAAACGTTCTGCGACCAATGGTAGGAACGCCTCGGCATAGGCGGGAAGGCTCGCGATCCTCAAGTGAGCCGCGTTATGTTGCTTAATAGCTAATGCAACGCGGCTGATTTCCTGCATCCCCACGAAAGACCGGCTTACGGCGGAGTGAAGAAGTAGAGCTTGATTGGTCGGAGAAAGGCGCTTGCCGAAGCGATTGAAAAGTTCGAAGCCGAGATAGGCTTCAAGCTCCCGAAGCTCTCTGCTAACCGTCGGCTGCGAGGTGCCGAGCGTCTCCGCGGCAGCAGTAGTGCTCTTGTAGATCATCACAGCATTGAAAATTTCAATCTGACGCTGACTCAGTCGCATGAAGCCCACCTCCTATATATCACGAATGAATTAGAGGTGATCAAATTAGTATTTTGTCACGTTTTTGTCATCTGCAAAGATCAGATCAAGGAATTGCTAATAATGCGAGACGCAGATGACACTTCTGAACGAAAATGAACGCGCAGCACGATCGTCAGCGCTCCACCACGACAGCGTTTCTTATGAGAATGGTCAACTGTTTATCGAAGAGATGTCGGTTGGCAAAATAGCCGATGCAATTCCAACACCGTTCTACTGCTACAGCGCCTTTACGATCACCAACGCCTACCGACTATTGGCCGACAAGCTCGGCGCGTCACGAACTCTGATCTGTTTTGCCGTCAAAGCGAATAGCAACGTTTCAGTGCTGCGACTGCTCTCGGGTCTAGGTTGCGGTATGGACATTGTATCAGGGGGCGAGTTGGAGAGGGCGTTCGCCGCCGGCGCGCCGCCGTCCAAGATTGTTTTTTCCGGCGTCGGCAAAACCCGAGCGGAGATTTCTCGCGCCTTGGAGGTCGGCATCCATCAGATCAATGTCGAATCGCCCGCCGAGCTCGATGTAATCCGCGACATCGCTCGATCGCTCGGTCGTAGGGCGCCTATCGCCTTCCGGGTAAATCCCGACGTCGATGCAAAAACCCACGCGAAAATTAGCACAGGGAAAAAAGGAGACAAGTTCGGAATTCCGCTGGAGGAAATCCCGGAATTGTACGCGAGGGCCGAAGCTTCGGCCGAACTCGATGTGGTTGGTCTTGCTGTGCACATTGGATCACAACTCCTAGACCTGTCGCCTTACCGGGTAGCGTACGAACGGCTCGCGGACCTGGTCAAGGCACTACGGTCTTGCGGTCACCTAGTACGGCGCCTCGACTTGGGAGGTGGCTTGGGAATCTCCTACGATTTCGGAGCCGGGCCTGATGTCGGTGCGTACGCGAAGATTATCGAGGAAGCGTTCAATGACATTGATTGCGAACTCACCGTCGAACCCGGTCGGTGGCTTGTCGGACCGGCGGGCTTGCTGGTCACCGAAGTGCTATATGTGAAGAATACTGGCAATATGGCGACCGTCATCGTTGATGCCGCCATGAACGATCTCATGCGACCCTCGCTCTATAGCGCCATCCATCCGGTACTTCCGCTACAAGATATCAACGGTGGCGACTCTTCAACGTATCAGTTGGTCGGTCCTGTCTGCGAAACTTCCGATGTGTTCGGAAACTATGAAGGCCTACCCAAGCTTCGGGCGGGGGCTCGACTCGCATTCGGGTGCGCAGGCGCCTACGGGGCATCGATGGCTTCTACCTATAATTCCAGAGATCTGATCGCCGAAGTCCTTGTCGATGGCGCCCGGTTCCGGGTCATTCGGCGTCGCCAGACGATCGAGGACCTTCTCACCCTCGAGGTGGAGAGGCCTTGGCAGGCCTCCAATACCTACGCTGACGCA
>NZ_JACCEY010000031.1:414586-449110 GCF_013591995.1 Rhizobium sp. WYCCWR 11146 | reverse complement strand
GCCATCATCAGGGACGGACGACCATGGCAAAACGCTTGACAAACAAGACAGTCGCTCTCCCCGCTGGGGAGAAGAGACGTGTAGCACGTGCCTCGCCATCTCTCCCTAGTCAGAGCAAGACTACAGGCTTCAAAACAGCGGCAACCGGTCGTCCTGGATCAGGATCTCCAGCTTGTCAGCCACATCCTGCGTCCAGGCTCGGTGGCCTGTCAAAGCCGCCGGGAAGAGTCCCGGAAGGGTGAAAAGAGCCGCCGAGATCGCGAGGCCGGTGCGCGGGATATCGGTGATGAGAGCGGCGATTTCGCCAGCCCTGGGATCGCGCAATTCGTAGCGCTCGCCGTTGCCGTGCTCGCCGATCGCATAGCGCATCCATGCGGCAACAGCGATCGCATAGGTCTCTGCCCTGTCGCCATGCGCCAGTGCCTCGCTTGCCGGTTCCAGCAGCCGCTGCGGCAGTTTCTGCGTGCCGTCCATGGCGATTTGATAAGTGCGGTGTGCGATCGCCTTGTTTGCAAAGCGCGCTATCAATTCGCTGGCATAGTCATCGAGATCGATGCCGGGAACTGCATCGAGTGTCCTCGCCGCTGCATGCATGTGGCGGTAGGCAAGGGCTGCCAGGGCTTCATCATCCATCACGTCGCGGATAAATTCATAGCCGCCGATATAACCGAGATAGGCAAGCAGCGAATGCGCGCCGTTCAGCATCCGCAGCTTCATCTTCTCGTAGGAGGAGACCTCCTCGACCATCAGTGCGCCGCGCACCTTTTCCCAGGCCGGCCGGCCATTGGCGAAATGGTCTTCGATGACCCATTGCGTAAAGGGTTCGGTCTCGATCGCCGCCATATCCGTGCGGCCCGTCAGCCGTTCGGCATCGGCATAGGTCGCCTCGGTGCTGGCCGGCGTGATGCGGTCGACCATCGTCGACGGGAAGGGCACATTCGCCTCGATCCAGCCATGCAGGTCGGGATCTATGCGGGAGGTGAATTCCAGCACCAGGCGCTTCAGCACGGCGCCGTTGCTCGGCAGATTGTCGCAGCTCAGCGGCGTGAAGGGCGCGATGCCCTTCTGCCGGCGGCGGGCGAGGCCTTCGACGAGATAGCCGATGACGCCGCGCGGTGCATGCCGGTTGGCAAGGTCGGCGACGATATCGGGGTGTTTCAGGTCGAGGCCGCCGGTTGCGGGATCGAAACCATAGGCTTTTTCCGTCACCGTCATGCTGACGATACGGATGTCTGGGTCTTCGAGCCGCGCCAGCAAGCCGGCGGGATCGCGCGGCGCCACATGTGCCTTCAGGATCGAGCCGACCACCTCAGCCGTCGTGCCTGAGGTATCGCGGATCAGCGTCGTATAGAGCCCGTTCTGGGCGCTCAGATTGTCGGCAACATCGGGCGTGCGCAGGCTTGCCACCTCGATGCCCCAGTCGCCGCCTGCGGCTGCGAGCGCGCCGTCCGTGAAGGGTGCGAAATGGGCGCGGAAGAAAGCGCCCGGGCCGAGATGCAGGATGCCGGCCTTCAGCGCATTCCTGTCATAGGCGGGAAGTTTCGCCGTCGGCGCAAGGCCGGTCAGGTTTTGTAGTCTATCGCTCACAGCTTGTAGGCCTTTTTCGCATTGTCATAGGAGAGTTCGCGCGCGACGATCTCGGCTTCCTTCTTGGAAATCCGGTGCTCGGCGGCGAGCTGGGCAAGGAAGCGGCAGACTTCGCGGCGCCAGACGTCATGCCGCGCGGGGATCGAAAGCAGCGCGCGCGTATCGTCGTTGAAACCCGCCATATTGGCAAAACCTGCCGTCTCGACGACTTGGTCGAGATAGCGGCGGATGCCGTTCGGGCTGTCGTAGAACCACCAGGGCGGGCCGATCATCAGACAGGGCCAATGGCCAGCCATCGGCGCCAGCTCGCGTGCATAGGTCGTCTCGTCGAGCGTGAAGAGCAGCACACGCAAACCCGGAGCGTGGCCATATTTCGATAGCAGCGCATTCAGGCCGCCGACCCAGTCCGTGCGTGTCGGAATATCGGCGCCCATATTGGGGCCTCGGGTCGAGAAAAGTCCGCGGTCGGTATTGCGTCTGGAGCCGGCATGGATCTGCATCACCATGCCGTCCTCGGCCGAAAGCCCGGCCATCTCGGTCATCATCTGGCCGCGGAAGAGCTCGGCCTCTTCAGGCGAAAGCGGACCCTTCAGCGCCTTGTCGAGCAGCGCCTGTTTTTCCGCAAGCGGCAGGTCGGCGGTGAAGGCGGTGGGCACGCCGTGATCGGTCGCGGTGGCGCCGAACTGGCGGAAATAGGCGCGCCGGCGCCGATGCGCCTCGATCAGGCTGTCCCAGCGCGTGACCTCGGTGCCGGTGATCTCTCCGAACTTGATGAGATTGTCGCGGAAGCCGACGGCATCGGGATCGGTGACACTGTCCGGCCTGTAGGTGGTGCGCACCTTGCCGATCCAGCCGTCGGCCGCCATCTTCTGGTGATGCGCCAGAGGATCGAGCGCTCCATCCGTCGTCGCGATCGTTTCGATGCCGAATCGCTGATGCAGCGCCCGCGGGCGGAATTCCGGAAGGGCAAGCTGGGCATTGATATGGTCGTAGAGCGCATCGGCATTATCAGCCGTCAGCGGCTCGGTGCAGCCGACCACGGCCGACATGGCGTGGTCGACCCAGAGGCTCGAAGGCGTTCCGCGGAAAAGATGATAATGCGCGGCAAATGTCCGCCAGATCGCCCGTCCCTCAGCCACCGGCTTGCCGTCGAGCCGCGGCACGCCGAGCTCGTCCAAGGTGACGCCGACGCTGTGCAGCATCCGGAAGAGATAGTGATCGGGAATGACCAGCAACGAGGCCGCATCTTCGAAGGGCCTGTCGTCGGCGAACCAGGAGGGTTCGGTATGCCCGTGCGGGCTGACGATCGGAAGATTGCGCACCGTCTCGTAGAGGTCTCGCGCGATGGTCCGTGTTGCCGGATCAGCCGGAAAAAGCCGGTCCGGATGAAGAAAGCCGTTTCCTGCATCCATCAGTATTCCTCCCTGATGGATAACGGCCTACCCCACAACATCAGGCGCGGCAAGGTCTTTTAGTAACCAAACGGTACAGTTTTGCGCATGGCCGCGCCGGGCATGGAAAGCATTGACGAGGTGGCCTATTTCCGCTTTGGGAGAACCATCTGTTCTGCCGGTTTCGGCAAAGGAGGATCGATGTCCGACGAGACGAACCACATCACCCGGCTGGAAGAAATGCTGGCCCACCAGGCAAAGGCGATTGAAGAGCTTTCCGATCAGCTCGCCGAGCAATGGAAGACCGTCGAGCAGATGCGCACCAAGCTCGACCGGCTGACCGAACGCTTCCTGTCGCTGGAGGAGCAGTCGCTGGACGCGCCAGCGATCACTCGCCCGCCGCATTATTGACGACACGCGGCGCAATGCCGCGTGCCCGTCTCAAATGATGGAATCAGACGCCGCCGATGCAGAGATATTTCATTTCCAGATAGTCGTCGGCGCCGTGCCGCGAGCCTTCGCGGCCAAGGCCGGATTGCTTGATGCCGCCGAAGGGCGCCGTCTCGGATGACATGAGGCCGGTATTGATGCCGATCATGCCGTATTCCAGCGCTTCCGCCACCCGCCAGACCTTCTTCAGATCGCCGGCGTAGAAATAGGCGGCGAGGCCGAACTCCGTGTCGTTGGCTTGGTTGATGACATCCTCGACCGTGTCGAAGCGAAAGAGCGGCGCCACCGGCCCGAAGGTCTCCTCGCGCGCCACCTTCATACCGCGCGCAACGCCGGTCAGCACCGTCGGCGTGAAGAAGGTGCCGGCGCCGTCGATGCGCTTGCCGCCGGTCAGCACCTTGGCGCCCTTGGCAAGCGCGTCGCTGACATGATCTTCCACTTTGGCAAGGCCTTGCGCGTCGATCAGTGGCCCGATGACGACACCCGGCTTGAAGCCGTCGCCGACCGACATCTCGGCGACCTTGGCGGCAAGTTTGGCGGCGAAGGCGTCATAGACGTTCGACTGGACATAGAGGCGGTTGGCACAGACGCAGGTCTGGCCGGCATTGCGGTATTTGGAGGCGATCGCGCCTTCGACGGCAGCGTCGAGATCGGCATCGTCAAAGACGATGAAGGGCGCGTTGCCGCCGAGCTCCAGGCTCACCTTCTTGATCTGGTCGGCGCACTGCCGCATCAGGATGCGGCCGACCTCCGTCGAACCGGTGAAGCTGATCTTGCGCACCTTTTCATTGCCGCAGAACTCGCGGCCGATTGCCGGGCCGTCGACCCCGACGATGACGTTGAAGACGCCGGCCGGAATGCCGGCCTGCTCGGCGAGTACGGCAAGTGCGATCGCCGTCAGCGGCGTCTGTTCGGCGGGCTTCGAGACCACGGTGCAGCCGACGGCAAGCGCCGGGGCGATCTTGCGGGTGATCATCGCTGCCGGGAAATTCCACGGCGTGATCGTTCCGACGACGCCGACCGGCTGCCGGATGACGAGCATCCGTTTATCGTCGGAAGGCGCGGGGATCGTCTCGCCGTAGATGCGCTTGGCTTCTTCCGAGTACCATTCGATATAGGCCGCGGCATAAAGGATCTCGCCGCGCGCTTCCGGGAACGGCTTGCCCATTTCGGCGGTCAGGATCGCGGCGAGTTCGTCGGCATTGACGACCATCAGGTCGAACCATTTGCGCAGGATCGCGCTGCGCTCCTTGGCCGGACGGGCAGCCCAGCCCGGCTGGGCGGCATGGGCTGCATCGATCGCCGCCCGCGTCTCTGCCGCACCCATATCGGGCAGCGAGGCGAGCAGCTCGCCGGTTGCCGGGTTCAGCACGTCGAAAGTCTTTGTGGCATCGCCTGATGTCCAGACGCCGTCGATATAGCCGGCATCGCGCAGCAGGGGCGAGGAGAAGGGAACGTGCTTGGTCAGGGCGCTGGTGAAAGCCATGTCATATCCTCCTTGGGAGTGCGGCTGCCGGTTGCCGGCAGCCATTGAAATCCGGGTCGGGTGCGCTTAACGGCCCGCGCTCGCTTCCAGCATCGAGGCTTCGAGAATATCGAGCGCTTCGCCGAAGATCTCGTCCTGGATGGTGATCGGTGCAAGAAAGCGGATGACGTTTCCGTGGACGCCGCAGGTGAGCAGGATCAGGCCCTTGTCGAGCGCGATCAGTCGCACCTGGTTGGCGAATTCCGCGCTCGGCAGTCCCGTCGTCCGGTCGTTGATTTCGACGGCGTTCATGAAGCCCGGTCCGCGGATATCGACGATCTCGGGCACCGTCTCGCGCAACGATTCCAGCCGCTGCTTCAGCCGTCCGCCAAGCTGATTGGCGCGGTTGCAGAGATCTTCATCGGCAATGACGTCGAGCACGGCGTGGGCAGCGGCGATCCCGAGCGGATTGCCGCCATAGGTACCGCCGAGCCCGCCCGGTCCCGGCGCATCCATGATCGCGGCGCGGCCGGTGACGGCGGCGAGCGGAAAGCCGCCGGCCAGGCTCTTTGCCATCGTCGTCAGGTCGGGCGCCACCTCATGATGGTCCATCGCGAACATCCTGCCGGTGCGGGCAAAACCGGTTTGCACCTCGTCGGCGATCAGCAGGATGCCGTGCTGGTCGCAGAGCTCGCGCAGCGCCTTCATGAAGGCGGCAGGTGCCGGGTAGAAGCCACCTTCGCCCTGCACCGGCTCGATGATGATGGCCGCGACGCGCTGCGGATCGACATCGGCGGCGAAGAGCTTCTTCAGCGCCGCCAGCGACTGATCGGCGGTGACGCCGTGCAGCTCGACCGGGAAGGGAATATGGAATACGTCGCCGGGCATGGCGCCAAAGCCGACCTTGTAGGGCACGACCTTGCCGGTCAGCGCCATGCCCATGAAGGTGCGGCCATGGAAGCCGCCGCCAAAGGCGATGACGGCCGAGCGGCCGGTTGCGGCACGCGCGATCTTGACGGCGTTCTCAACCGCTTCGGCGCCCGTCGTAACGAAAATCGTCTTCTTCTCGAAATCACCAGGCAGCAGCGCGTTCAGCCGTTCGGCAAGGTGCACGTAGCTTTCGTAGGGCACCACCTGATGGCAGGTATGGGTGAACCGGTCGAGCTGATCCTTGACCGCTGCGATGACCCGGGGATGGCGGTGGCCGGTATTGAGAACGGCGATGCCGGCGGCGAAATCGATGTAGCGGCGGCCCTCCTTGTCCCAGATCTCGGCGTTCTCTGCGCGATCCGCATAGATCTGGGTGGTCATGCCGACGCCGCGTGAAATAGCGGCGTTCTTCCGGTCGGTAAGGCTTGTCGCGGTCATCGATGGCTCCTGCGTTGAGAGGGGGTGGAAAGCTATCTTGTATAATTTCTGTAAGATGTATATAAAACTCCTACATTTTTCCTGCAAGAAAACAAGCGGCATTTTTTGCTTCAAACATCACGCTTTTTGATGGAGGTTCTGGGGCGATTGGAATCGGGGATAGTTTCGGATGAACGATAACGGGCCTGTGCGCTACAAGGTGGCGGAAGCCGCGCGGCTGGCGGGCGTTTCGGCCTCGACGCTGCGCCTCTGGGAAAGCCAGGGCCTGGTGGTTCCCGGCCGTTCGGAAACCGGCCATCGGCAATACAGCGCCGACGATGTGGCGCGGCTGAAGCGCATTTCCTGGTATCGTGTCGAGCGGGGCCTTAATCCCGCGGCAATTCGCGAGGCGCTGGAGAGCGAGGAGCCTTCCGCCGATGGCGCCGAGGCAAGCCAGGATACCGGCCTCGGCCGCAAGCTGCGCAGCCTGCGCCATGCGAGCGGCAAGACGCTCGATCAGGTGGCCGGCGACATCGGCGTCACCTCGTCGACACTCTCGACGCTGGAGCGCACCTCGCAGGGCGTCAGCTTCAAGACGCTGCACGATCTGGCAGAGTATTACGGCACCACTGTCTCGCGCCTTTCAGGTGAGGAAAGCGGGGAGGTGCCGGCGCTGGTGCGCGCCGGCGAATGGCGCAGGTGGCCGGAAACGACGCCGGGTGTCACGGTGCAGCTCCTTGCCGAAGGCCGCCGGATGATGGACTGCCATCGTTTCGTGCTGGCGCCGGGTGCTGCCAGCGAGGGCGCCTATCGCCACGAGGGCGAGGAATTCATGCATGTTCTGTCCGGCCGGCTCGAACTGGTGCTCGACGGCGATCAGTTCTTCGATCTCGGCCCCGGCGATTCACTCTATTTCGAAAGCCGCCGCGACCATTCCTGGCGCAACCGCCACGATGGTGAAACCGTGCTTCTCTGGATCAACACGCCGCCGACATTCTGAACGGCTAAGGACGCAAGGCGCTCCAGCAGCAGGAAAGCGGTTTCGCACTCTGCGCCTTTGCGCTATAGCGCTGCTGCATAATTCCTTAAATCGGAATCGATTTAAGGATAAAATTATGCAGCCATCAAAGTGCTACAGCGTCCTTTGCGACTCTCGAAAAGACGTGCGGCGCTGTAGGGGATGCATCGAACGAAAGACAGTCTCATGGCAGCGACCATACGTTATCACGAAGGCGATATTTCCGCGGCCGATGCCGCCCGCTACACCGGCGCGATTGCGATCGACACCGAAACGCTCGGCCTGGTGCCGCGCCGCGATCGGCTCTGCGTCGTCCAGCTTTCGCCGGGTGACGGCACCGCCGATATCATCCGCATCGCCGCCGGTCAAAAAGAGGCGCCCAATCTCGTCGCCCTGCTCGAAGACCCCACCCATCAGAAGATCTTTCATTACGGCCGCTTCGATATTGCCGTGCTCTTCCATACCTTCGGCGTCACCGCGACCCCGGTTTTCTGTACCAAGATCGCCTCGCGCCTGATCCGGACCTATACGGATCGCCACGGCCTCAAGGACAATCTCAAGGAGATGCTCGACGTCGACGTCTCCAAGGCGCAGCAATCTTCCGATTGGGCGGCCGAGAGGCTGTCTCCGGCCCAGCTCGAATATGCCGCCTCCGACGTGCTTTATCTGCATGCGTTGCGCGATAAGCTGACGGAACGGCTGATCCGCGACGGCCGCTACGATCATGCGACGGCCTGTTTCGAATTCCTGCCGACCCGCGCCAAGCTCGACCTGCTCGGCTGGGAAGAGGCCGATATCTTCGCCCACAGCTGAGCGAATTGCCTTCATTCTGCGTTTGCTAGTAACCAGGCGGCAGACTTGTCCGCGGCCGTTAGCGATTCATTAACGCCTGCTTATTAACATTCCTGTTAATTTTTATGCATTCGATGACGCCGGAACTGCGTCATGCGGACAGGAGGATCTGCTGGGATGCAAGGGGACCGGATGAGCGCGGTCCTTTTCTAGAGCCTGCTTTCATCGTCACTTTACGAAAGGAGCATGCCATGTTGACTCCCGTTCGTGCAGCGTCCAATGCAAGCTTTTCGTCCCAGGGTCAGACAGCGGCGATCGTCGCCAGTGGTCTCGGCCACTCGGTGATTGCCCCTGCGCCTGTCAACGCCGTCGAAGCCTCAGACCTCAATTCCGCCATTGCCGGCAAGCTCAATATTCTGCTCCTTGCGGCGCGCGAGCGCATGGTCGAAGCCCTTTTCGACGTCATCGATGCGGCAGGCCGCTCGATCTCGCTGGATCGTGGCGAGGACGAGAGCAATCTTGCCTTCGCCTCTCGGCTCGCCGATGCCATCCGGCGGCTGCCAACCGCAAGGATCGACGAGGTCGAGCGCCAGCTCGCCGAGAATGGGCATAGCGTGCCGCTCCGGACGATCGCCGAGGCCCTGAAGAACCCGACAGGCCCTGAAGCCGCTCGCATCGTCGCCTATCTGGAAATCGTCCGCTATAAGGATCGCGATCTCGCCGCCCGCGCGGTCGTCCGCTCCTATGGCCAGAACGATGCATCGCCGATGCGCGCCGAAGCTCGCCCCGAGATCCGGCTGCCCGAGATAAGACTGCATGAGGACAGGCTGCCTGCCGCCATGCGTCAGCCGGCAGACACGGCGTCAGCCGATTCAATGGTCGAGGCCGCAGCTCCGGCGACCATCGAGGAAGCGGTCATCGCCGAAGCCGTGGAAGCTGCCGATCCGGAAGCGCCGAAGGCTGAAAACCAGGCTCAGTCCGCCCCGGCGACCACAAGGGAGGTCGCCCCGGAAAAATCTGCGTCGCAGGAGATTGAAACCCGGCAACCCTCGTCGACGGAAGCCGCAGCAGCCGATGATACGCAGGCAACGCCGGAGCCGCCTGCCATCGAAACCGGTGCGATGTCGGAAAAGGTCGATCCTGTCATTCCCAGGAACTGGGCAGGAATTGTTGCCTCCATGACCGAAGAAGTCTCCGAGATGATCGCCACCATCATCCGCGAGCAGGACATCGAAACCGTGCTGGAGGATGTTCCCGTCGAGGCGGCCGTGGAGATCGATGCGATCCTCGATGACGCCGTCATCAGCGATGCGACCGAGACCTTGACCAGGCAGCCAGCCGAATTCACAGCACCCGATCCTCGCCAGTCCGCGGCGCTCCGTCCGTCGCAGATGGATATCGAGACCGTGGCCGCCCGTCAGCCGAAAGAAATCTCCGCGCAACCGCAGATGATGCCGGTTCCCGAGACGGCCGCGGCTTCCTATGTGCCGTTGGTGGCAAGGATGCCGGAGGGATTTGCCTATACCCAGCTGCCTTACCAGTTCGCCAAGGACACGCCGTCGAACGACAAGGCAGGCGAAACGCATCACCAGCATCAGCACCACCGCGACGACGCGTCCGAGGATCAGCAGCAGGCGCAGTCCGGCGGCGAGGATGCCGAGCCCGACGCCGAAGAAACCGACGCCGCACCCAAGCGGAGGACGCCAAGGATGATCGATACCGAACCGTCGGCTTATCAGCCAGGCCGCCCGGACGATGACCCGGTCTACGCGCTCTATCAGCGCATGGTCGGCTGGGAATAGAGCAATTCCAGGAAAAGTGCGAAGCGGGTTTCCCAGGTAAAGCGCGAAGCGCTTTTGCCGGGGATTGCGTAAAAACAAGAGGATAGGGCGGTTCTGCGCTCCGTTAAAAGCTGAACCGCTCTAGCACTTTTTCATCGCCTGAAAATGAAGAACCCGCCGGATCGCTCCGGCGGGTTCTTCAATTCAAAGGCGGATGCGAGGCTTATTCGCCGCCGCGGTTCTTCAGGGCTGCGCCCAGGATGTCGCCGAGCGAAGCGCCGCTGTCGGACGAACCGAACTGGGCAACGGCTTCCTTCTCTTCCGCAATCTCCAGAGCCTTGATGGACAGCATGATCTTGCGGTCCTTCTTGGAGAAGTTGGTGACGCGGGCGTCGAAGACCTGGCCGACCGAGAAGCGCTCAGGGCGCTGTTCGTCGCGGTCGCGGGCGAGGTCGGCGCGACGGATGAAGGAAGTGATGTCTTCGTGGTTGACGAGCTTCACTTCGACACCGCCGTCGTTGACCGCGATGACTTCGCAGGAAACGACTGCATTCTTGCGCAGGTCGCCAGAAGCAGCGGCGTCGCCGACTGCATCCTTGCCGAGCTGCTTGATGCCGAGCGAGATGCGTTCCTTCTCAACATCGACGTCGAGAACGACGGCCTTGACGACGTCACCCTTGTTGAACTCCTCGATGACCTGTTCGCCTGGACGGTTCCAGTCGAGGTCGGAGAGGTGCACCATGCCGTCGACATCGCCGTCGAGGCCGATGAACAGGCCGAATTCGGTCTTGTTCTTGACTTCGCCTTCGACTTCAGTGCCGGCCGGATGGCTGCGGGCGAATGCTGCCCACGGGTTTTCCAGCGTCTGCTTGAGCCCGAGCGAGATACGGCGCTTGGACGGATCGACTTCGAGAACGACGACTTCGACTTCCTGGCTCGTGGACAGGATCTTGCCGGGGTGAACGTTCTTCTTGGTCCAGGACATTTCCGAGATGTGGATCAGGCCTTCGATGCCCGGCTCCAGCTCGACGAATGCACCGTAGTCGGTGATGTTCGTGACGGTACCGGAAATCTTCTTGCCTTCCGGATACTTGGCCTGGATGCCATCCCACGGATCGCTCTCGAGCTGCTTCATGCCGAGCGAGATACGGTGGGTTTCCTGGTTGATGCGGATGATCTGAACCTTGACCTGCTGGCCGATGTTCAGGATTTCCGACGGATGGTTCACACGGCGCCATGCCATGTCGGTGACGTGCAGCAGGCCGTCGATGCCGCCGAGGTCAACGAACGCACCGTAATCGGTGATGTTCTTGACGACGCCGTCAACAACCTGGCCTTCTTCGAGGTTCTGAACAATTTCAGAACGCTGCTCGGCACGGGATTCTTCCAGAACCGTACGGCGCGAAACCACGATGTTGCCGCGGCGCTTGTCCATCTTGAGGATTTCGAAGGGCTGCGGGTTATGCATCAGCGGGGTCACGTCGCGGATCGGACGAATGTCGACCTGAGAACGCGGCAGGAAGGCGATCGCACCGTCGAGGTCGACCGTGAAGCCGCCCTTGACCTGGTTGAAGATCACGCCTTCGACGCGCTCGCCAGCTTCGAACTTGGCTTCGAGCTTGACCCAGCTTTCTTCGCGGCGAGCCTTCTCGCGCGACAGAACGGCTTCGCCAAGCGCGTTTTCGATGCGCTCGACATAAACTTCGACTTCGTCGCCGACCTTCAACAGGCCGTCCTTGGCGCGCGCGCCGAATTCCTTGAGCGCGATGCGGCCTTCAACCTTCAGGCCGACGTCGACAACGGCGACGTCTTTCTCGATGCCCGTGACGATGCCTTTGGTGACATAGCCTTCGGCCAGGTCGTTCTTGGCAAAGGACTCTTCGAGAAGAGCCGCGAAATCCTCGCGGGAGGGGGTAGCTACTGACATAAAATCTCCTGCGTGTCCTGAAACGGAAGCGGACACGTATGCGCCGGTTGGTTTGCGTTGAACGGGCCTGAACCCAGTCCGCCCTCTCTGACGAAGGCAATCCGGCGCTTGGACGGAATTTCAGGCTTGCTGTATTAGAAGCGATCCATGCTCAGAGCACGCAAAATCGCTTGAATTTAGGCATTTCGGCTCAAGACCGCATCGATGATCGATTGAGCAGCTTGAAACGCGGCCTCTATACTCATTTCCGACGTATCAAGCAAGTGCGCATCATCAGCTGGTTTCAAAGGGCTGTCGGCCCGTCCCATGTCGCGTTCGTCGCGCCGCTTGACGTCCTCGAAAATCGCATCGAAATCCGCCGTCAGGCCTTTGCCGAGGATCTCGTCATAACGGCGTCTTGCGCGGACCTCCGGCGACGCCGTTACATAGAGCTTCACCGGCGCATCCGGGCAGACGACCGTGCCGATATCGCGCCCGTCGAGTACGGTTCCCGGCGCTTTCACCGAAAACCGCCGTTGCGCTTCGACCAGAGCCCGGCGCACCGCCGGCATGACGGCAATCTTCGAGGCAGCTTCGCCGATCTCATGTTTGGAAAGTATATCGCGATCCAATCCAGCGAGTTCAACCTCTCTTGCGATCTTTTCTGCCACCGCCTCGTCGTCGAGCGGCAGGCCGGCATCGAGCAGCGCCTTGGCCGTGGCGCGATAGGTCAGGCCGGTATCAAGATGGTGATATCCGTAGCGCTCTGCGATGAGGCGCGAGAGCGTGCCCTTGCCCGCTGCCGCCGGGCCATCGATGGCGATGGTGAAGGTCTCGTTCGTCATATGATCAATCCTGCGACAGCGCCCGATCGCGGCGATCGTGTTCGCGGAAATGCGGAGGCTGGTACCATTATTCCGGCACCTCTTCGATCCTTGCCCCGAGACCCTTCATCAACGCCATGAATTCGGGAAAGCTGGTCGCGATCATCGCCGCGTCGTCGATCGTGACAGGATGCTCCGAGGCAAGCCCCATGACAAGGAAGCTCATGGCGATGCGATGGTCGAGATGCGTGCTGACCCTGTCGCCGGCGGCGTTACCGAGGCCCTTGCCGTCTGGCCGTCCGCGCACGATGAGAAAATCCTCGCCTTCGTCGCAGTCGACGCCATTGAGTTTCAGACCATCGGCGACGGCGGAAAGGCGGTCGGACTCCTTGACGCGCAGTTCCTCCAGCCCCTTCATGATCGTCGCGCCTTCGGCGAAACAGGCGGCGACGGCGAGGATAGGATATTCATCGATCATCGACGGCGCGCGGTCTTCGGGAACGGTGACGCCCTTGAGTTCGGAATGGCGCACGCGCAGATCCGCCACGTCCTCGCCGCCGGCAAGACGCGCATTCGCCACCTCGATATCGGCCCCCATCTCCTGCAGCGTCAGGATCAGCCCGGTGCGGGTCGGGTTCATCAGCACGTTGACGATGGTGATGTCGGAGCCGGGGACGAGCAATGCCGCAACCAGCGGGAAGGCGGTGGAGGAGGGATCGCCGGGAATGTCGATCACCTGGCCCGTCAGCCTGCCACGCCCTTCGAGCCGGATTGTGCGCGCACCCTCGCTATCGGTCTCGACGGAAAGGGCAGCGCCAAAACCCTGCAGCATCTTTTCGGTATGGTCGCGCGTCATCACCGGCTCGATGACGGTGGTGACACCCGGCGTATTGAGGCCGGCAAGCAGCACGGCCGATTTCACCTGGGCGGATGCCATCGGCACCCGATAGCGGATCGGGCTCGGCGTTCCCGGGCCTTTGAGCGTCACCGGCAGCCTGTCGCCCTCGGAGGCGCTGACCTGCACGCCCATTTCGCGCAGTGGATTGAGCACGCGGCCCATCGGCCGTTTCGAAAGCGAGGCGTCGCCGATGAAGGTGGAGCGAAAGTCGTAGGTGCCGACGAGGCCCATGGTCAGCCGCACGCCGGTGCCGGCATTGCCGAAGTCGAGCGGCGCATCAGGCGCAAGCAGCGCACCGTTGCCGGTGCCGTCGATCACCCATTGCGCGCCATCCTTGCGAATCCTGGCGCCCATCGCCTGCATCGCCCGGCTGGTATTGATCACATCCTCGCCTTCGAGCAGGCCGGTGATCCGGGTTTCGCCGGAAGCAAGCCCGCCGAACATGAAGGAACGATGCGAGATCGATTTGTCGCCCGGAATACGGACGCTGCCGGTAAGACCGGCGGATTTGCGGGCGGTGGCGGGCCTGGGCGCAGAGCCGTGCAGCATGCGTAATCCTTTGCAAACGCAGTCTATTTTTGCCGCAAGACAGGCTTGGCCGGTCGCAATTCCCGTCCGCTTCTGCAGCTGCCGCGGCTCGTTAACATAAACGCGCCGGGCGGTCATCCGTCGGCGCGGGAAAAACCCCGCACCGCTATCATAAAGTTTGGCTTTGACATGGGAAGCCACAGCGATTAAGGGGACCGGCTTATAAATTCCGATGGAACGCCGGCTTGGTCGGCATTTGCCGAATCTCGCATTCGGTCATTCACACGAGGCTCATAGTGGCGAAAGCGGAACTTGGAACCAAGCGTACCGATCCGGAAACCGGCAAGAAGTTTTATGATCTGAACCGGGATCCGATCGTCTCTCCTTATACCGGCAAGTCCTACCCCCTGTCCTTCTTCGAAGAAACCTCGGCGATCGCCGAAGTTGCCGAGGAAGACGAGGTTGCGGAAGTCGATACTGAAAACACCGAAGTCGAACTGGTTTCGCTTGAGGATGCCGATGACGCTGCCTCTGGCGACGACATCCCCGATATCGGCGACGACGATGTCGAAATCGAAGGCGATGACGACGACGATACCTTCCTCACACCCGACGAAGATGACGATGATGACGACATGAGCGACATCATCGGCGTGACCGGCGACGAAGACGAAGTCTGAGACCGCATTTCGGCCCGGCGAGGAAAAAATTCTCCGGGCCAGATTTTTTAGGCTTGCTATCTCCGGAATCCGGAAGTAATAAGCCGCCACTCCGAAGGGCACGCCTTGAGGAGCATCCCAGGACCGGCCCTGAGCCGGACCACCTTGATGGGGCTATAGCTCAGCTGGGAGAGCGCTTGCATGGCATGCAAGAGGTCAGCGGTTCGATCCCGCTTAGCTCCACCACGCTTCGCCCTTACGGGCTTCGCGTGGCACAGCCGCGAGAAACCGTTAGGCCGAAGCAGTGCCCGGCATAGCCCGAAGGGCGACGACGGGCTGAAACGCTGATGTGGTATGTCTATATTCTCCGCAGCGTCGATTTTCCCGATCAGGAATATACCGGGTCTACCGCAGATCTGAAACAGCGGTTTGCGGCTCACAATGCCGGAAAGTCTGCCCACACTGCCAAATTCGCACCGTGGAATTTGCTCTGGTATTGCGCCTTTCCCGACAAGCTCAAAGCTCTTGAATTCGAAAAATATCTGAAATCGCATTCTGGCAGGGCTTTTGCCAACAAGAGACTGGTCCAGCCGAAACTGGATCCGGGTCGCCTCGCCAACTAGAAGATCGATTCCGATTAAGTGCCGTCTCTGCCGTCTGAAAGTGTTGCGCGACGCTATCGTCTGAGAGCTGACTTTCAGTTTTCCGGTCGGTCCTTAAGCCCCTCGGGCCGGAACTGTTGAAGCTCGACGCCCGACTCCTCAGCAACTTTAATGAGAGCCCCAAGGACGGCGGATTCTTCGTTCCAGATGTAAGATGGTCCTTGTCTTCTATCAGCGGCATTGGCGAGCCCTGGTACCACTCAGCAATCTTTCCATCTGGTGACCTACGCCTCAGCCAATGACCTGAGCAAGACGCCGCCGCATCATTCGGACCCGACGAACCTTAACCGGGCTCGCCCTCGTCGGCTCGATCTCGTTTCTGGCGGGCATGACCGATGCGACCGGCCTTCAGCTGTCCGGCGATTTCATCTCCTTCATGACAGGCAACACGACGCGGCCGCACTGGCCTTGAGTGAGGGCAATCTCTATCACGCGGCGGTCCTGATCTCCGCCACCGTCGCGCAGAAATTCTTCGAGGCAGCAGACGCAACGAAAAGCGCTTGGGCGGCGGTTCTGAGACGAACAGATCTTCCTCACTGTGACGAATTCCGAAGGAGAGCCTTATAGCGGCCTTGATGACGCAACCTTCCAAGGCGGACTAAAACGCGCTGCCGCATCCTTTGGTGCGCGTCGCAAAAACAGCCGAAAGCAAGGGCTGGAACCGCGATGAATGAGAGCCCGTACGAGGCATCCACGCACAAGCCGCTTGGCGATGGAAGATGCATCGCTGGAGGCCACAAGTGAGAATTCATCGGCAATAAGAAAGTATCGAGGGCGGCCGTTCCGGGCAAAGAGCCAAAATTAGAATATTTTGTCTATTGATTTGATGGATTATGGCGTTCCATAGCCCTGTCGATTTTAACAATGAGATTTTCGAACGTCCGGCGGATGCGTCGTTGGGCGCATGTGACTTGCCGTCTTCTTCCAAGATCAGCCAGGAGATATCCATGAGCAATCCAGTTCTCGTCAATCAGATCATTCTCGAGTCCGATGTCGTGCCGCTGACCGGCCGCGTCGGAGCCGAAATCAGGGGTGTTCGCCTCGGCGGTGACCTTTCGGACGCGACGGTCGCAGCCATCAACCAGCTTCTCTTGAAACACAAAGTCATCTTTTTCCGCGATCAGGACCATCTTGGCGATCCAGAACAGGAATCTTTCGCTCGCCGCCTGGGCGACCTTGTGCCTCATCCAACCCAAGGCCCAGTGGCCGGCACGGCCTCCATCCTCAATCTCGATTCCAGCCGCGGTGGCGGCAGGGCGGACCAGTGGCACACCGACGTCACCTTCGTGGATGCCTATCCTAAATTCTCGGTCCTTCGCGGCGTCGTCATTCCGGCGGCTGGAGGGGATACGATCTGGTCCAACACCCATGCCGCATACGAAAGTCTGCCAGCATCGCTCAAATTGCTGGCGGACAATTTGTGGGCCATTCACAGCAATGCCTATGACTACGCAGCGGTGCGCCCTCGCGCCACCGCTGACGAGAAGAAGCACTTCGAGGAAGTTTTCACGTCGACCATCTACGAGACCGAGCACCCAGTCGTGCGGGTCCATCCCGAAACCGGCGAAAGATCGCTGCTGCTCGGCAATTTCGTTCAGCGCCTCATCGGCTTGTCGAAGAGCGACTCCACGAAACTCTACGAGGTGTTCCAGTCCTACGTTACCGCCCCGGAAAATACCGTGCGCTGGCACTGGAGAGCCGGCGACGTCGCGATCTGGGATAATCGCGCGACCCAGCACTACGCTGTCAACGACTATGGCGACCAGCACCGGGTCGTGCGCCGCGCCACGGTTGACGGCGACGTCCCCGTCAGCGTCGACGGCCGCCGCAGCGTAACCCACGTCAAGGCCGCCAAGCCGAAAGCAAAGGCCGCGTGAGCGCGGCCGGACAAGGGAAGGACCATGAAGCTTCATATCGCGCGGCGTTCGCCGCGCTACTCGATCGGCGAACGCGCGTCAGAGAGGGCGAACTGAGCGCGGTCCTATTGAAGG
The DNA here is from genome assembly GCF_013591995.1 of Rhizobium sp. WYCCWR 11146. Lineage (NCBI taxonomy): Bacteria > Pseudomonadati > Pseudomonadota > Alphaproteobacteria > Hyphomicrobiales > Rhizobiaceae > Rhizobium > Rhizobium sp. WYCCWR 11146. Next base: position 431,811 of record NZ_JACCEY010000031.1, on the reverse strand, counting down.
CCCCGGAACTGCTGCTCGGCGCGCGCGCATACCTTCTCATCCACGCTTCCGATCAGGGCGTGCCGCTGGAATCGTTGCATGCTGAGCCACAGGGGTTCGAGCTTGTCACATAGGCATCCGAGATAATTGCAGCCATCGCGCTGGGATTTCCAGGCATGCCGGTTGTGAGCGGACGCCGACGACAAAGGGTGCGCCGGTAGGCCCCAGATGGCGAGCGCTCGGTTTGCTTGAAGCAAATTCCTGATACACCAAGGAGAAATTCGAAGAGGAGAACACCCATGGTTAGTCAACCCGTTACCACCCGCATCGTCCTTGCATCGCGCCCATCCGGAAAGCCGGTGGCTGCGAATTTCCGGCTCGAGCGGGAGACGGTTCGGGATCTCGCCGAGGGCGAGGTTCTTCTCAAGACGCTTTATCTTTCCCTTGACCCCTACATGCGGGGCCGCATGGACGATGCCAAGTCCTATGCCAAGCCGGTCGAAATCGGTGGTGTGATGGAAGGGGGCACGGTTACGCAGGTCGCGCGCAGCCGCAACACGGCGTTCACGGCGGGGGATATCGTGCTCTCGCATTCCGGCTGGCAGAGCTATGCGATTTCAGATGGTACGGGCTTGCAGAAGCTCGATCCGGAAACCGCACCGATCACGACAGCACTCGGCATTCTGGGAATGCCCGGCTTCACGGCCTATGCCGGACTTCGCAATATCGGCAAACCCAAAGCCGGCGAAACACTTGTGGTCGCTGCAGCGAGCGGCGCGGTTGGCTCGGCAGTTGGGCAGATGGCAAAGATTTACGGTGCGCGTGTTGTCGGAATCGCAGGCGGGTCCAAGAAATGTGACCACTTACGCCAGGAGCTCGGCTTCGATGTCGCGATAGACCATCATTCGAGCGATTTTCCGGCACAACTCGCAGCCGCTTGTCCGAACGGAATCGATGTCTATTTCGAGAATGTTGGTGGCCACGTCTGGAGCGCGGTGTTTCCATTGCTGAACGACTTCGCACGCATACCGGTCTGCGGGCTCATCGCGCATTACAACGAAACATCCTCTGTCTCGAGCGGACGTGATCAGCTTCCTGCTGTGATGCGTGCCATCCTGCGGAAAAGCCTCACCATACGAGGCTTCATACAGCGCGAATTTGCCGACCAGCGTCCTGACTTCTCCCGTCAGGCCGGAGCGTGGATCTCCGAAGGACGGCTCAAGTACAAGGAAGATATCGTTGACGGACTTGAAAACGCTCCGGAGGCTTTTCTTGGCCTTCTGGAAGGGAAGAATTTCGGAAAGCTGATCGTACGCGTCGCGCCCTGACCCGTCGCCCCGGTGTTCTCTATTTCGCGGCGCAGTTCTTTTTGCTCACGGTCGGAACAGAACAAAAAAGCGAATCCCGAAGAAGCGGACATCGGAGCACGTATATTCTATCAAAAATATAGAGACGCTTTAATTTGGTCTCGTCTTATTCCGGAGGGTATGATGAAGATCACAAGGCGAGCTTTTACTGCAGTGGTGGCAGGTGCCATCGCGACACCTTTGACCCATGTTCGGCTGGCCGGCGCCGCTGACAAGGTCGTGCGTATCGGCTACCAGAAATATGGAACGCTGGTGCTTCTCAAGGGCAAAGGCACGCTGGAGAAGAAACTGGAACCCATCGGCTACACCGTTGAATGGACCGAGTTTCCGGGCGGTCCCCAGCTGCTCGAGGCCCTGAACGCCGGCGCTGTCGATTTCGGATCGACTGGCGAAACGCCGCCGATCTTCGCCCAGGCCGCAAACGCTCCGCTCGTCTACATCGCACACGAGCCGCCCGCCCCGCGCGGCGAAGCCATACTTGTCCCGAAGGACAGCCCCATAAAGTCCGTCGCGGAGCTGAAGGGCAAGAAGGTCGCCTTCAACAAGGGCTCGAACGTCCATTACCTGCTCGTCAAGGCGCTCGAAGAAGCCGGCTTGACCTATGAAGACGTCGAATCATCCTTCCTCGCCCCGGCCGACGGCCGCGCGGCCTTCGAAAAGGGCGCGGTCGATGCGTGGGTTATCTGGGATCCCTTCCAGGCAGCTGCGGAAGTCGCGGTCGAAGCGCGAGAACTCAGAAACGGTGAAGGCATCGTTCCCAATCATCAGTTCTATCTCGGCACCAAGGCGCTGGTCGATGGCCACGCCGACTCCATCGATGTTTTGATCGACGCCATTTCCGAGATCGATGAATGGACCAAGTCCGACACCGCGGCTGCGGCTGCGGAGCTATCACCATCGGTCGGCATCCCTGAACCTGTCCTCGTCAAGGCGCTCGAGCGCCAGTCCTATGGGATCAAGAGCCTGGACGACACCGTCGTCGCACAGCAGCAGAGCATCGCCGACACCTTTTTCAAACTCAAGCTCATTCCCAAGGAGGTGACGATTGCGGACGTTGTCCGCAAGGGCAAGGCATAGTGCTCATCTTCCCACCTATGCTCGACGTGGTTTCAGCAAAAAGGATAATGCCGTGACTGCTGCAGCAAGGACGCTTCCGATACTCGATCTCGGGCGTTTTGCATCCGCTCATCTGGAACGAGAACATGCGCTGGCGGAGCTTCGTGACGTCAGCCGGACACTCGGATTTTTCTATCTCGCCGGACACGGTATTTAGAGCGGAGGCAAAGATCCCCGTAATTTTAGACCATCTATCGCGGGCCAGGTTAACCTAACGTCTGCATGCCGGACGTCACGACGTCCGCCTGCAGAAGGAAGCTAGCATGACGGTTCCACTGGTCAGCTTGAGCAATCTGTCGACGGAGCCATCCCCTTCGCCTCAGGTTGCCGCGATATGGGAAGCTCTTTGCGCGGAGGCCGTCAATGCTTCGGCCAAAGATGCAGCACTCACGCGCGCCATGAATTCCGCAGTGCTTTATCATGCGAGTTTCGCTCAGGCGCTCGCTCAGAGGGTCGCGATCAAACTGGCCAATCACGACCTCGACAATGAAGAGCTGCTCGCGGTGATTGCCCAGGCGTTCGTCGGTAATCGCAATATTGTCGCCGATGCCGCCGCCGACCTGACCGCGATCAAGGAACGCGATCCATCGAACACGGAAATCCTGACGCCATTCCTGTATTTCAAAGGCTTTGTGGCGTTGCAGGGACAACGGGTCGCCCACTGGCTTTGGCATCATGACCGCCTCCATTTGGCGCGCCACATCCAGAGCCGAATTTCTGAAGTTTTCGGCGTCGACATTCATCCCGCCGCAAAGATGGGCAGGAGCATCATGCTTGATCATGGAAGCGGCTTGGTCATCGGCGAGACTGCGGTCGTCGAAGACGACGTCTCCATACTCCAGAATGTTACATTGGGAGGGACGGGCAAGGAAACCGGCGACCGGCACCCCAAGGTACGGCGCGGCGCTCTTATCGGAGCGGGGGCCAAGATTCTCGGCAATATCGAAATTGGCGTCGGCGCCAAGGTGGGTGCAGGCAGCGTGGTCATAAATGCTGTTGCAGCCTACACTTCGGTCGCCGGCATTCCGGCGAGGCAGGTGGGCAAGCGCCACTTCAACCTCCCGGGCATCACGATGGACCAGACCTTGTCTGAACCGGAGTATACGATCTAAGGCCTGGGGTGGGCTTGTCTGGGCGAGGTTGGCGTGGCGAGTGACTTTGAAATCGCGCCGCCCTACATCAACTCCGGCAGGCCGCTCTCACAGCCCGCCGGCGCCTCTCACCTCACATCTCGACGATAACAGCCGTCACCCGCTTTACCACCGGCAGCATCAATAGCAGGACGGGAAAGGCGATCGCCCAGGATAGCGCCCATGCGGAGGGCCACATGGCAAGTGCAGGCGCGGTCAGGCCTTGCGCTCTCACGATGCTGATCGCCGAGACGACTGATGTCATCAACAGTGAGAGGATGAGCGGCATGACGATCGTATTGTAACGTTTGGGGAGTTTGCCTTTGGGCATTTTGATCTCCGTAAGGTGCCGATCAGACAATTGCGCAGCGCCGACCGGCGGGTTGCGCGTTGATTGACGTAAACGCTTACGGAGCTTCGATCTGAAGCAACGCCGTCTCTATGGCCGAAAATGTCTTGCCGTTCAAGTCCGCCCCCCATCCCCTTCCGATCGCCTTTGCTAATTCCTCAACGAAAGGAATTATCTTTGTTGCCGCAACCTCAGCGATTCGGCTCCAGGACCCTCAGCCTATGACCAGAGCAAGACGACGCCGCATCATCCGGACCCGACGAACCCTGACCGGGCTCGCCCTCGTCGGCTCGATTTCGTTTCTGGCCGGCATGACCGATGCGACCGGTCTTCTGCTGACCGGCGATTTCGTCTCCTTCATGACGGGAAACACGACGCGGGCCGCACTGGCCTTGAGCGAGGGCAATCTTTATCACGCCGCGGTCCTGATCTCGGCCATCGTCGTTTTCGTGCTCGGCAATGCGGCTGGCGTCGTCATCTCCCATGTCTCGCAACGCCGCATTTTCGTGGTGCTCGGCTGCGTCGGGCTGGTTCTGGCGCTCGCCTCGATGATGACAGTGCAGAACATGCTGTTCGTGCGGTTCTACATGATCGTTTTTTCCATGGGCATGGTGAACGCTGCCGTCGAGCATATCGAAGGCCTGCCGATCGGGCTGACCTACGTGACCGGCGCCCTCTCGCGTTTCGGCCGCGGCATCGGCCGCTGGATCATCGGCGATCGTCGTGTCGAATGGACGATCCAGATCGTGCCCTGGGGCGGCATGGTGCTCGGCGCGATCGCCGGGGCCGTCCTGACACGGCTAACGGGCGCACATGCGCTGTGGCTGGTCTCCCTCTTCGCCATGGTGCTTGCGCTTGCCGCCATGCTCATCCCTCGGCCGCTTCAGCACCGCTTCAATCAGAAGGTTGCACCGAGCGGATCGGCCATCACGCGCGCGAAATAAAACCGTCGCATTCCTGTCACCGTCGAATCGGATAGGAAGGATCGCCGCCAATCCTCAAGGAGTGGATCTTGTTCCTGATTTCGAAGCTTGTCTGGATTTTCGCTCAGCCGCTGTCGCTGGCATTCTTCCTCGTCTTCTTTGCCCTGCTTGCCGGCCTTCTGCGCTGGCGTATCTTAAGTATCCTCGGCGCAGCTGGTTCAGCCATCATCCTCTTCGTCACGCTCTACACCACGGCCGGCAACCTCTTGATGCAGGGTCTCGAGCAGCGGTTCGCAAAGCCTGCCGCAGATCCCGATAGCCTGCAATGCATGATCGTGCTCGGCGGCGGTTTCGAAAACGAGGTGAACACGGCGCGCCACGGCATAGAATTCAATGCTGGAGCCGATCGCTTCATCGAAGCCCTGCGGCTTGCGCAGAAATTTCCGCAGTCGCGCGTTCTGGTATCGGGCGGCGACGGCTCCATTTCGGGCATCTACGAAGGTGATGCGGCGGCATCCGAGCGCTTCTTCCCGCTCTTCGGCGTTGGCAGGGATCGCCTGATCGAAGAGAGACAATCGCGCACGACCTTCGAAAACGCCGTCAACACCAAGGAATTGCTGGCAAGCCAGGGGCTTTCCAATTGCCTGCTGATCACCTCGGGTTTCCACATGCCGCGTTCCGTCGGCATCTTCCGCAAGCTCGGCATCGATACCGTGCCCTGGCCGACCGATTATCGCACCGATGGCCAGGTGAAGCTCGGGCTCGATTTCACCCAGCCGAACCTCAATGCGCAGAACTTGGCGACGGCAATCCGCGAATGGTACGGCCTGGTCGGCTATTATCTCGCCGGCCGCACATCGGCACTTTATCCGCAATGAAGCAATTCCAGGAAAAGTGCGAAGCGGTTTTTCCGTCCGGAATTGCGTAAGAACAAGAGGTTAGAGCGCCGCGTGTCCGCCAGGACGCGCAAAGGACGCTCTATCACTTTGAATCCACCGCATAATCCCGAAAATCTTTCGGGGTTATGCGTGGTGAGTTATTTCTTCGAGATGGTGACGAATTTCGTGCCGCGCACGCGCGCCGTCACGATGCAGGGATCGCCTTCGGTGCGGTCGCAGAAGCGCGGATGCATCTTCATCGCCAGCACCATGTTGCCGAAGCGCTGGACGAAATCGTAGCCATAGATTTGCGCCGTCGCGATCATGAAATAACCGCCTTCGGCAACTTGCAGGTAGAAATTATAGGTGCAGCCGTCGTCGTTGCATTGCGGCCCCTTCTGCCCGTCGCAGGTCAACTGGCCCTCGTTGACCACGGCGTCGATCAGGCCGTCATTGTTGATGTCCTGCCGGATGATGAAGCCGTCGGCAAATTCGGCCGTCTTGCACTGCTCCTGGAAATGTTTCTTCTCGTAGATCTCAGGGTCGGAGATCAGCGATTGCTGACCGAAGGCGGCAGCCGGCATGGCAAGCAGCAGGACGATATTCAGAACGGCGAGCACCAGCGTTTTCACGGCTTTCCTCTTTCGGATAAAGGCTCCCAATGCATGTCGCCCGAACTGTGCAGCGGCTTTGGGACAACGACATGCAGCAAACAAAGACTTCACCTTTATGGCCGCGCCGCCTTGCGCCGCCCTTGCCGCCGTGTTTCCTTTCCGGAAATTGTTCGCCGGTTCCGGGGGCCGCATGTCCTTGCTCGTCTATCTCGATTACGCCGGCATTGCGCTGTTTGCCGCGACAGGCGCGCTCGCCGCCTCGCGCAAGCAACTGGACCTGATCGGTTTTTTGTTTTTCGCCATGGTGACGGGAACGGGCGGCGGCACCGTGCGCGATATCGTACTCGGTCGCGTGCCGGTCTTCTGGGTGTTGAACCCCGCCTATATCCTCGTCTGCTGCATCGTGGGCGTCATCGTTTTCTTTACCGCCCACCTGCTGGAATCGCGCTATCGCCTGCTGATCTGGCTGGATGCGATCGGCCTTGCCGCCTATTGCGTGATCGGCGCCGCCAAGGGCCTCGCCGCCACCGGTTCGCCCACGATTGCGATCGTCACCGGCACGCTGACGGCGACCTTCGGCGGCATCCTGCGCGATCTGATGGCAAACGAGCCTTCGGTGCTGTTGAGGCCGGAAATTTACGTGACCGCAGCCCTTATCGGCGCCGGCGTGTTCACGGCCGCGAATGCGCTTGGAATGCAGCTCTATCTGGCGTCTGCCTGCGGCGTCGTGGCGGCCTTTGCGGTGCGCGGTGGAGCCCTGTGGTTCGGCTGGACCTTCCCGACCTACAGGCACAAGCCTGGCCGGCATCCCGACGATGTCATGTGAAGCCTAATGCATGTCGCCCAAAAGTGCGCAGCGGTTTTGGGACAACGACATGCCTAAAAATAAAAGATCTAAAGGGCGTCGCATGAGGCCGATTCGGCGCGACGCGCTTTAGAGGCGCCGTCAGCCCTGCTTCGCCCGCAGGCGGATCACCACGTCGACATGGGCGATCTCCATGCCCTCAGGCGGTTCCGGCAGATTGGCGATCGTCAGGTTGCTGACGGGAATGTCGAGCACCTCGTTTTCGCCTTCGACGAAGAAATGGTGATGGTCGGAAACATTGGTGTCGAAATAGGTCTTGGCGCTCTCAACGGCGAGAACGCGGATGAGACCGGCTTCCGTGAACTGGTGCAGCGTGTTGTAGACGGTTGCCAAGGACACCGGCACGCCGGCGGCAACCGCCTCTTCATGCAGTTCCTCGACGGTCAAATGCCGGTCGCCCTTGGCAAACAGGAGGTCGCCGAGCGCGACGCGCTGGCGGGTGGGGCGCAGGCCTGCACCGCGCAGCCTCACCTCTATTGCGATCGGGAATGCACCCGTCATCAAAACCAACTCCGGTTATTCTGGCATAAAGCAATCATGTTTCTTTAAGCGGTATAACTTTTGCATCGGAGCCTTTCAATAGTTCAATGGGGACGGGAGCCTGATAAACGCGGCAAAAACGGGCTTTTGACGCAAATAGGTCTGGTCCCAGCCCTAGCCTTCCTGTATGCGACCACCAAATAATGGCGCAAGCCTGGTCCGGGGCGATGAATGAAGCTGCCTTGCTTGTGCTTCATTTTCTGAAGAACTTGGACTACACGTTCACATCCATCGGCTTGACGCGGGGGGAAAAAGAAACTTTATGACGACCAGACAGTCCAGCTTCTCGTATGAAGAACTCATCGCTTGCGCACATGGCGAGCTGTTCGGCCCCGGCAATGCGCAGTTGCCGCTGCCGCCCATGCTGATGGTTCACCGCATCACGGACATTTCCGAAACGGGCGGTACCTTCGATAAGGGCTACCTCAGGGCGGAATACAACGTTCGCCCCGACGACTGGTATTTTCCCTGCCATTTCGAAGGCAATCCGATCATGCCGGGCTGCCTCGGTCTCGACGGCATGTGGCAGCTGACCGGTTTCTTTCTGGGTTGGCTCGGCGAGGAAGGCCGCGGCATGGCGCTTTCGACCGGCGAAGTGAAATTCAAGGGCATGGTCCGGCCACAGACGAAGCTGATCGAATATGGCATCGACTTCAAGCGTGTCATGCGTGGCCGTCTGGTCCTCGGCACCGCCGACGGCTGGCTAAAGGCGGACGGCGAGACCATATATCAGGCGGCCGACCTTCGCGTCGGTCTATCGAAAGACAAGACGGCCTGAAACCGCATTTCGAGCGGCTGACGAAAACAACAAAGGTTTGATCAGATGAGACGGGTAGTTGTCACAGGTCTGGGTGTCGTGTCCTCGATCGGAAACGACGCGGCCGAAGTCACCGAATCCTTGCGGCAGGCAAAGTCGGGTATCTCCTTTTCGAGCGATTTCGCCGAGCATGGGTTCAAGTGCCAGGTCTGGGGCAGTCCAAAGCTCGGTTCGGCGGAACTTGCCGAACTGGTCGACCGCCGCGCCATGCGTTTCCTGTCGCAGGGCGGCGCCTGGAACCATGTGGCCATGAAGCAGGCACTTGCCGATTCCGGCCTGGAAGAGAAAGACTACGCTCAGAACGAGCGTACCGGCATCATCATGGGCTCCGGCGGTCCGTCCACCCGCACCCTGATCGAAGCTGCCGAAATCACCATCAAGAACAACAGCCCGAAGCGCATCGGCCCCTTCGCCGTGCCGAAGGCGATGTCCTCGACCGCATCGGCCACGCTCGCCACCTGGTTCAAGATCCACGGCGTCAATTATTCGATCTCGTCGGCTTGCTCGACGTCGGCGCATTGCATCGGCAACGCCGCCGAGATGATCCAGTGGGGCAAGCAGGACGTGATGTTCGCCGGTGGCCATGAGGATCTCGACTGGACGATGTCCAACCTTTTCGACGCCATGGGCGCCATGTCCTCTAAGTACAACGACACGCCGGACAGCGCCTCGCGCGCCTATGACGTCAACCGCGACGGCTTCGTCATCGCCGGCGGCGCCGGCGTGCTGGTGCTCGAGGAGCTGGAGCGCGCCAAGGCCCGCGGTGCCAAGATCTATGCCGAAATCGTCGGCTACGGCGCAACCTCGGACGGATACGACATGGTCGCCCCCTCGGGCGAAGGCGCTATCCGCTGCATGCGCCAGGCGCTCGCCACCGTCAAAGGCGACGTCGACTACGTCAACACCCACGGCACATCGACGCCGGTCGGCGACAGCAAGGAAATCGGCGCCATCCGCGAAGTGTTCGGCTCGAAGATCCCGCATATCCAGTCGACCAAGTCGCTGACCGGCCATTCGCTTGGCGCTGCCGGCGTGCAGGAATCGATCTATTCCCTGCTGATGATGCAGCAAGGCTTCATCGGCGAAAGCGCTCATATCACCGATCTCGATCCCGAATTCGAAGGTGTCCCGATTGTGCGCAAGCGCATCGACGACGCCAAGATCGACATTGCCCTCTCCAATTCCTTCGGCTTCGGCGGCACCAACGCCACGCTCGTCTTCCAGCGCTATAACGGATAATAATATGACGGGAATCATGCAGGGTAAGCGCGGGCTCGTCATGGGCGTCGCCAACAACCACTCGATCGCCTGGGGGATTTCAAAAGCTCTCGCCGCACAGGGTGCGGAACTCGCTTTCACCTATCAAGGCGATGCGCTCGGCAAGCGCGTCAGGCCGCTTGCTGCCGAGGTCAACTCGGATTTCGTCCTGCCCTGCGACGTCGAGGACATCGCCTCGGTCGATGCCGTGGTCGACGCGATAAGCGAGCGCTGGGGCAAGCTCGATTTCATCGTCCATGCCATCGGCTTTTCCGACAAGAACGAGCTGAAGGGTCTCTACGCCGATACGACGCGTGAGAATTTCAGCCGCACCATGGTCATTTCCTGTTTCTCCTTCACCGAGATCGCCAAGCGCTGCGCTCCGTTGATGGAAGATGGTGGTGCGATGCTGACGCTGACCTATAATGGCTCGACGCGCGTCATCCCGAACTACAACGTCATGGGGGTTGCCAAGGCAGCGCTCGAGGCTTCGGTGCGTTATCTCGCCGCCGATTACGGCCCGCGCGGCATCCGCGTCAATGCCATTTCCGCCGGCCCGATCCGCACGCTTGCCGGCGCTGGTATCTCCGATGCGCGCGCGATCCTCTCCTGGAACCAGCGTAATGCGCCGCTGCGCAAGACCGTGACCATCGATCAGGTCGGCAGCTCGGCTCTCTACCTGCTCTCCGACCTTTCGTCCGGCGTCACCGGCGAAATCCACTTCGTCGACGCCGGCTTCAACGTCACCTCCATGCCAACGCTGGAAGCGCTGCGCAGGGCGGACGTCGAGTAAACGGCTACCCCATTTGAAACTCAAAGGCCGTGCGCAGATGATGCGCCCGGCCTTTTTGTTGTTCGATGATAGGATCAGCGTCGAAGCCCCGTAGGCTTATTTCTTCGCCCAGAGAACCTTGAACCGGGCGTTGCGGCAGGTTTCGCCGCTTTCCCTGAAATTTGCCGCCAGAACGGGCTCGTAAGGCAGGCCGCGATTGGCGACGAGCATCAAGCGGCCGCCGCCGCGAAGGGCGGATGCGGCCGTCTTGATCATTGCCTGGCCGAGCGCCGGATCGGCCGCGTGTCCCTCATGGAAGGGCGGGTTCATAATGACGAGATCGTATTTGTCTTTGACCGGCTCACCCGCCAGATCGTGCCAGAAGAAGCGTGCAGGCGCGTTCGGGCAGTTCTTAGCCAGATTATCCCTGGCAGCCTCCAGAGCCGCGTGGTCGGCCTCGTAGAGGTCGAGGCGCGTCAGTCCACGCGACTTCTGCGCCTGCTCGACGGAGAGATAGCCCCATCCGGCGCCGAAATCCGCAACGTCGCCGGTGAAATCCTCAGGCAGGCGCGAGGCGAGCAGCTCCGATCCGGCATCGATGCGGTCATGCGAGAACATGCCTGGAGTCGCTTGGAAACGACCGTCGACGCGCACCGGCGCCTTTGCCAGCTTGGAGATAATCTCGTCGGCATCCGCCGGCCGGCCAAACCAGAAGGCGACGCCATGATATTTCGGCATATGGTCGACGGCGAGATTGAAACCTTCCATCCGCTTGCGCAGCGGCTGGATGCCGTCTTCCTTGGCGCCGGCAATGACGATCAGGCCGCCGAGCCGCGTGCGGGCGATCGCAGCGGCGAGATTGGCCTCGTTCTCGCCCTTGTGCTTGGTGCAGAGCACCAGAGCCGCATCGTAGTCCTCGCCGTCGATCTCCGGCTTCGCTTCGATCCGCTGCGCCAGCAGCTGGCGATAGAGCGGCCGGAAGCCCTGGACGGCGCTGAGCGAGGCGGCAAAGCCTTCCGGCAGCGCAAAGCCTGCCTCGGCGCCGAGGAAGAGCACGCGCTCGCCCTCGCCGGGCGCCGCGACTGTGCCGCTGGCAAAGGGATGGAACAGGGTCTTCAGCGTCTCGCTGCTCATGGTCTCGTCTCGTCTTAAAGCATGTCGCGCAAAAGTGTTCGGCGGTTTTGCGAGCACGACACACGCAAGACCGAAGACCTGAAGTGCGGTAAGCGATCTGAAGGATCGCGCCGCGCTTTAGGATACAAAAAAGGGCGCGGAAGCATTCCCGCGCCCGGTATTGAATCTGGAAGGCGGCTTATTCGGCCGCTTCTTCCTTCTTCTTCTCGTTCGGGATTTCCTGGCCGGTGGCCTGGTCGACGACCTTCATCGACAGGCGAACCTTGCCGCGTTCGTCGAAGCCGAGCAGCTTGACCCAGACCTTGTCGCCTTCCTTGACGACGTCCTGGGTCTTGGCAACACGCTCGGAAGCAAGCTGCGAGATGTGGACGAGGCCGTCGCGGGCGCCGAAGAAGTTGACGAAGGCGCCGAAGTCGGCGGTCTTGACGACCGTGCCTTCGTAGACCTGGCCGATTTCAGGTTCGGCAACGATCGAGTGGATCCACTTGCGGGCCGCTTCGATCTCCTTGCCGGAGGACGAAGCGATCTTGACGGTGCCGTCGTCCTCGATGTTGATCTTCGCGCCGGTCTTTTCGACGATTTCGCGAATGACCTTGCCGCCGGAGCCGATGACTTCACGGATCTTGTCGACCGGGATGTTCATGACTTCGATGCGCGGAGCGAATTCGCCGAGCTGGCCACGGCTTTCGGTGATGGCCTTGGACATTTCGCCGAGGATGTGGACGCGACCGCCTTGGGCTTGGCCAAGGGCGACCTTCATGATCTCTTCGGTGATACCGGTGATCTTGATGTCCATCTGCAGCGAGGTAATGCCGTCGGCGGTACCGGCGACCTTGAAGTCCATATCGCCGAGGTGGTCTTCATCACCGAGAATATCGGAGAGGACAGCGAAGCGATCGCCTTCCAGGATCAGACCCATGGCGATACCGGCAACCGGCTTTGCCAGCGGAACGCCGGCGTCCATCAGAGCGAGTGAGGTACCGCAGACGGTCGCCATCGAGGACGAGCCATTCGACTCGGTGATCTCGGAGACGACGCGCAGCGTGTAGGGGAACTGCTCAGGCGTCGGCAGCATCGGACGGATCGCGCGCCATGCGAGCTTGCCGTGGCCGATTTCGCGGCGACCCGGGGAGCCCATGCGGCCGGTCTCGCCAACCGAGTAGGGAGGGAAGTTGTAATGGAGCAGGAAGCGCTCCTTGTACATGCCCGTCAGGCTGTCGACATACTGCTCGTCTTCGCCGGTGCCGAGGGTGGCAACCACGATCGCCTGGGTTTCACCGCGGGTGAACAGCGCCGAACCGTGGGTGCGCGGCAGAAGACCGACTTCCGAAACGATCGGACGGACGGTTTCGAGGTTGCGGCCGTCGATGCGGCTCTTGGTGTCGAGGATGTTCCAGCGGACGATCTTCGCCTGCAGATGCTTGAAGATCGCGCCGACTTCTTCGGGTGTGTACCGGGCTTCGCCTTCCTCGGGGAGGAAGTGCGCCTTCACCTTCGCCTTGACGGCGTCGACGGCGGCGTAGCGGTCGGCCTTCTGGGTGATCTTGTAGGCTTCGCGAAGTTCACCTTCGGCAAGGCCGAGCATTTCGGTTTCGAGAGCGGAGTAGTCTGCCGGCTGGAAGTCGCGCGGCTCCTTGGCGGCCACTTCGGCGAGTTTGATGATCGCGTCGAGAACCGGCTGGAAACCCTTGTGGCCGAACATGACGGCGCCGAGCATGACGTCTTCGTTAAGTTCCTTGGCTTCGGATTCCACCATCAGGACGGCGTCATAGGTGCCGGCGACGACGAGGTCGAGGCTCGATTCGTCCATCTCGTCGAGATGCGGGTTGAGAACGTATTCGCCGTTGATGTAGCCGACGCGCGCACCGCCGACCGGGCCCATGAAGGGAATGCCGGACAGCGTCAGCGCAGCCGAGGTGGCAACCATCGACAGCACGTCGGGATCGTTTTCGAGGTCATGCTGGATAACGGTAACGACAACCTGCGTGTCGTTCTTGTAGCCCTCAGGGAAAAGCGGGCGGATCGGGCGGTCGATCAGGCGGGAAACCAGGGTTTCCTTTTCGCTCGGACGGCCTTCGCGCTTGAAGTAGCCGCCGGGGATCTTGCCGGCCGCATAGGTCTTTTCCTGGTAGTTGACGGTGAGCGGAAAGAAGTCCTGGCCGGCCTTCGGCGCCTTGGCCGAGACGACGGTGGCGAGAACGACGGTTTCGCCGTAGGTGGCGAGAACGGCGCCGTCGGCCTGACGGGCGATCTTGCCGGTTTCGAGTTTCAGCGGGCGGCCAGCCCACTCGATTTCCACTGTGTGTGTATCAAACATGTCTTGTCCTTCAATGCGGGAGCACGCGCCATCGCCGATATCAAGGCGCAGCGCACAGTCGACCGCAATCAATGTGACGTATCACGGGCAAGACAACGGGAGGCTTTTCATCCTCGGTTTCCTCAGGCGTTCCTGAGAAACCGGGCCAAAGCTCACTGACAAGCCTTGGCCGAAAGCATCCGGCAATCCTGCCCCATGACAGGTCAACGGTTGGTTTGGCAGAACCGGCCCATCCGGGTCTGCCGGTCTTTCCACCGCTAAAAGATAGGGCGCGGTTGGAACATTTCATCGGGAGCCGTGTCCCGAAACAGGATCCGGCGGGCGCTCGGAAAGCGCCCGCCGGACAATCTTAGCGGCGGATACCCAGGCTGGTGATCAGCTTGGAATAGCGGCCTTCATCCTTCTTCTTGAGATAATCAAGAAGCGAGCGGCGGCTCGAAACCATCGTCAGCAGGCCACGGCGGGAATGGTTATCCTTCTTGTGGTCCTTGAAGTGTTCGGTCAGGTTGTTGATGCGTTCGGTCAAGATCGCGACCTGGACTTCCGGAGAACCGGTATCGCCTTCAACGGTCGCATATTCCTTGATCAGCGCAGACTTGCGCTCAGCAGTGATCGACATCGGGTGATCCTTTCTAAGAGGAGGAGATTAAAGTCGCCAAAAGCCGGGATGTCGTCCAGCTTTGGCCGTGAATGCAAACGGGCGTACCCGATGCTGGCGCTGCCTATAAACCAAATATGGATCAATGGAAAGAGGGGTCGTCCTTGGCGGCTTCAACGGCCCGCCATGGCGCCCCGGATCATCCCGTCATAGGCTGCAGGATCCTGCAGCATGGCGAAATGGCTCACATCTTTCAGGATGACGAGTTTGGCGTCCGGAATCTGTTTTGCCATCATTTCCGTATGGTCGAGCTTTACGGCTTCATCATGATCGCCGATGGCAAGTGTGACCGGCACCGAGATCTTGCCAAGATCGGCGGCCGTCCAGGCCGGCTGGGTTGCCCACATTTCGGAGATCTGCTTGACGAAGGCGTCATATTCGTTCGGCGTCGGCGAAAGCTTCCGGTACTGCTCCCCGGCGACGTTGATGTAGTCGTTGAAGGTCTTATTGTCCATGACGTCAGCCTTGACGCCGTCTGTTGTGACGTTGGCTGCCTGGGCAATGACGCGGGTCAATTTTTCTGGGTGTTTCATCGCCATGTCGATGCCGATGATGCCACCGTCCGACCATCCGACAAGCGTCACCTTGTCGATCTTCAGATAGTCGAGAAGTGCCACATAATCCGATGTCATCAGATCATAACCGAAGGGCTGCTGGCTGCGCGTCGAGCGCCCATGGCCGCGGCTGTCGGCAACGATGACCAGATGATCCTTGGCAAAATCGGCGACCTGGTGACCCCAGACCTCGGCATTTCCAAGACCGCCATGGATGAAGAGGATCGGGTCGCCTTCGCCGTATTCGGCGTAATACATCTTGATGTCGTTCACCTCGGCCATGCCGCTCGTCTTTGCCACCGGCATCGAAGGAAAGGCCGGAAGCTCGGCCCAGCGCTCGGCGGATTGAGCGCCGGTGACGGCAAGCAACATCGAAAAGAACGTCAGGATTCCGATAGCAGTTCCACGCATAGTCTTTCCCTCTGTCAGGCCCCCATGGCCCCTCGGGCCGCTATGGCCCGACAGGGAAGATATCGCATCGCTACCGGCTGACAATCGCTGTCGTTGTCAGAAAGCCAGATAGGCTCAGGCGAAAACCCGCTTCGGGCGGAACTCCCCCTGGCCGATCTCGCCGATCGCGATCAGCTTGCCGCGGGCCGTCGCATAGGCTTCGCTTTCGGCAACCGGCGCATCGCGGCCACGCACCAGGATCGGGTTGCCCATCTTCAGTCGGTGCGCCTGGTCGTCATTGATGACCAGATGGGGCAGGGAGGATAGCGCTTCGCAGGTGTTGATCAGCAGCGCGTCGAGGGCCGCCAGGCGCTCGTCCATATCCTCGATCGCCTCCAGTGCCACGAGATCCGCAAGCGGCACCATGGCCTCTTCCGCGAAAGGCGCGACGAAGGTGCGCCGCAGCCCGGACACATGGCCGTAGCAGCCGAGCTCGCGGCCGAAATCGCGCGCCAGCGCCCTGACATAGGTACCCTTGCCGCATTCCACTTCGAAATGCGCGCTATCGGCGTCCGGGCAGGCGAGCAAGGTCAGCCGGAAGATATCGACCTCACGCGAGGGGATTTCGACGGTTTCGCCTTCTCGCGCCAGATCATAGGCGCGCTCACCTGCGATCTTGATAGCGGAAAACTGCGGCGGCACCTGGCTGATGGTACCGATATATCCAGGCAGAATATCGCGAATCTGCTGTTCGCTCGGGCGTTTGTCCGAACTCTTGGTCACCTCGCCCTCGAGATCGTCGGTCGCACGTTCCTCGCCCCAGCTCACCGTGAATTCATAGATCTTGCGGCCGTCCATCACGTAGGGGACGGTCTTCGTCGCGTCGCCGAGCGCGATCGGCAGCATGCCGGAGGCGAGCGGATCGAGCGTGCCGGCATGACCGGCCTTCTCGGCCTTGTAGAGCCACTTGATCTTGGAGACGGCTTCCGTCGAGCCGAAATCCACCGGCTTGTCGAGGATCAGCCAGCCGGAAATCGGCCGGCCTTTGGGTTTGCGTGGTTTGGACATGCGTCTCTTCTGTTTATTGTTCGTCATTATCGCCGTCGAGGTCGCGGCTCACCTCGGGCGAACGCAGCAGCTCGTCGATTTTCTTGTAGTTGTCGAAGCTGGTATCGTCGCGGAAGCGTACCTCCGGCATGTATTTCATCTGCCGAAGCTGCGGCCCGAGCCGGCCACGGATGAACCTTGCATGACGGTTCAACGCCTGGATGACGATGCTGTGGTCGGAAACGCCGAGCGGCGTCACATAGGCGGTGGCGATCTTGAGGTCCGGCGACATACGCACTTCCGAGATCGAGATCACGGTCGCCTCGATGATTTCGTCACGCACTTCGCCGCGCTGCAGCACCTGGGTGAGAGCGGCGCGAACCTGTTCGCCAATGCGCAGCATGCGCTGCGAAGGCGCGGAAGAAGTTACTCTGGTCATTGTTATCTCTATTTGCCGATGCGGCTGGGAATCGAACCCGTCAAAGGAGAGCGTCCATGACTCTTTTGGTCGAAAAGGT
>NZ_JACCEY010000031.1:363930-414519 GCF_013591995.1 Rhizobium sp. WYCCWR 11146 | reverse complement strand
GAAAGCCATCCGCCGGCTGGCGGATGGCTTTCGGAAAAGTTCAGGCGCAGCAGCTTAGAGCGTGCGCGTGATATGTTCGACGCGGAAGCACTCGATGACGTCGCCGGCGCGCATGTCCTCGTAGTTTTCGAAGGCCATGCCGCATTCCTGACCCATCGGCACTTCGGACACTTCGTCCTTGAAGCGCTTGAGCGTCTTGAGCTTGCCTTCGTGAACGACGACGTCGTTGCGGATGAGGCGGACGCCGGCACCACGTTCGACCTTGCCTTCGACGACACGGCAGCCTGCGACCTTGCCGACCTTGGTGATGTTGAACACCTCGAGGATCTCGGCATTGCCGATGAAGGTTTCACGCCGCTCTGGAGACAAGAGGCCCGACATCGCTGCCTTCACATCATCCACGAGGTCGTAGATGATGTTGTAGTATCGGATTTCGATGCCTTCGCGCTCGGCGAACTGGCGTGCCTGCGTATTCGCACGGACGTTGAAGCCGATGATGGCCGCGTTCGAGGCTTCGGCGAGCGAGATATCCGACTCGGTGATACCGCCGGCGCCCGAATGGACGATGCGGGCGCGGACTTCGTCGGTGCCCAGCTTCTCCAGCGCACCGGCAATCGCTTCGATCGAGCCCTGCACGTCACCCTTGATGACCAGCGGGAACTCCTTGATGCCGACGCTCTGGCGCTGCATCATCATCTGTTCCAGCGAACCGCGCTGTCCCGACTGGCGGGCAGCCGCCTTGTCGCGGGCCAGACGCTGACGATACTCCGAGATTTCGCGGGCGCGGCTTTCGCTTTCGACGACGGCGAACTTGTCGCCGGCCTGCGGCGTGCCGGAAAGACCGAGAACCTCGACCGGCGTTGCCGGGCCTGCTTCCTTCACATGGTCGCCCTTGTCGGTGACGAGAGCGCGCACGCGGCCCCAGACGTCGCCGGCGACGATGATCTGGCCGGGACGCAGCGTGCCCTTCTGGACGAGCACGGTCGCGACCGAACCACGGCCACGATCGAGCTGGGCTTCGATGACAGTGCCTTCGGCGGTCCGGTTCGCATTGGCCTTGAGATCGAGAATTTCCGCCTGCAGCAGGATCGCCTCAAGCAGCTTGTCGAGGTTCTTGCCGGTCTTGGCCGAAACCTCGACGTCAAGTACTTCGCCGCCCATGGATTCCACGAAGACTTCGTGCTGCAGCAGCTGGTTGCGGACCTTCTGCGGATCAGCCTCGTGCTTGTCGACCTTGTTGATCGCCACGATGATCGGAACACCAGCCGCCTTGGCGTGGTTGATCGATTCGATCGTCTGCGGCATCACGCTGTCGTCGGCTGCGACGACCAGGATCGCGATGTCGGTCGCCTGCGCACCGCGGGCACGCATTGCCGTGAAGGCGGCGTGGCCGGGCGTATCGATGAAGGTGATCTTCTGACCGTTCTGCTCCACCTGATAGGCGCCGATATGCTGGGTGATGCCACCGGCTTCGCCGGAGACCACGTTGGCATGACGGATGGCGTCGAGCAGCGAGGTCTTGCCGTGGTCGACATGGCCCATGATGGTAACGACGGGCGGGCGCGAAACCAGTTCGCCATCGTCGTCGGACACGTTGAAGATGCCGAGTTCGACGTCGGATTCCGACACGCGCCTGACCGTATGGCCGAATTCGCCGGCGATGATTTCGGCAAGGTCGGCGTCGATGACGTCGCCCGGCTTCATCATCTGGCCTTCCTTCATCAGGTATTTGATAACGTCGACGGCGCGTTCGGACATGCGCTGCGACAGTTCCTGAATGGTGATGGTCTCGGGCAGAACCACCTCGCGGGAGATCTTCTCGCGGGTTTCCTGCATCTGACCGCGGCGGAACTTCTCCTGCCGGCGACGCATCGCCGAGAGCGAACGACCGCGGGCATTGTCCTCGCCGTCCACGTTGGCAGTGGTGATCGTCAACTTGCCGCGACGGCGCTCTTCATCCGTCTTCGGACGAGTCGTGACCGGCTTTGCGGGTTCCGGGCGAACGACGCGGCCACGGACCGGACCGCCGCGCGCTGCGCCACGATCGTCTTCTTCCTTTTCGTCGCGGCGGCCGCGAACGGCCCCAGGGACGGCAGCGCCGGCTGCCGGACGGGCAGCAGGTGCTCCAGCCGCATCGGGCCGGCGTGCGGCCGGTGCCGACGATGCGGGCTGCTGCGGCCGTGCGGCGTCGGTGCGTGCTTCGGCCGGAGCCGGTTCTGCGGCTGCCGGTTCAGCAACAGCGGGTGCCTCAGCCTGCCGGACGGCCTCTTCAGCGGCCCGGCGGGCAGCTTCTTCCGCTTCGGCTGCCTTGCGGATAACCTCTTCGGCGGCACGGAGCTTTTCTTCCTCGGCACGGCGGATCGCATCCTGGGCGTCACGCGCCTGGGAGTCGGCAAGCGCGCGGCGGCGGGCGTCCATCTCTTCCGGCGACAGATGGTTCAACACCACCGGGCGCGGACGATCGTTCTGGCGCGGCGGCTGGTGAGACTGCTGCGGCGGACGCTGGTTCGTCTGGTTGTTGTTGCCCTGCTGAACCCGCGGTGCCGGCGTCGGCTGCTGCGGACGCGCCTGCACGGGTGCGGGCGCCGGTTCGGCTGCGCGCACGGGGGCCGGCGGAGCGACGGGTGTGATCGGCTTTTCGTCTTCCGGGCGCATCGGGCGCCGCTTACGGGTCTCGACGACGACCGCCTTGGTGCGACCTCGACCCATATCCTGGCGAACGGTGCCCTGGCTCATCCCAGATGGTTTCAGGGTGAGTGTCTTTTTGCCCGCTACGCTGATTGTCTTGTCGTCGTTACTATCGGTCATTCGTTCCCGTTCCTTCGGACAGGGAGCGATGACTAGATCAGACCCTGTCGTTCAATACTGTCGATCAATGAGGATGGGACCGGCCGATGCCGGTGACCGCCTCATTGTTTTTGCCGGCCAGCGCCGCCCGCTGCCCGGGACTGACCGCCAATACGGTACTGTTCGAGCATCTTTGCGCGCTTCACTACACCTTCACCCGCCTGCCCTGCAAGCACTGCGGCATGGATAAAAGCATTCTGGCCCATCAGGCCTTCCATTTCGCTCTCCGAGAAGAGACGGAAGGAAGGTATCTCCTCCTCGGTCTCCATTCCGAGGTGCCAGGCCTTGCGGGCCTGGTCGATTTTCCGGACGCCGTCGTCCGCTGCGCCAGTCGCGTGGAACACCGCAAGGGCTGCTCCGCTTCTGACCGCGGCATCCACTTTCGAGGAGCCGCTGACGAACTGGCCGGCTTTCCGCGCCATGTTCATCATCTGCATCAATTGCGCCGCGAGCAGCCGATCGACACTCGCGCCGAGATCGGCCGCCGCCTTTACATCCGTCTTCAGCGCGCGGGCGAAGAGCTTCTTCGCCACTGCCCTGTCGACCAGCGACCGGTCGATCTTCACCCAGCATCCGCGTCCCGGAAGCTCGCGCTTCAGGTCGGCGACAACTGTTCCATCGGGAGCGGCGACGAAGCGGATCAGCTCTTCCGGCGATCCGCTTTCGCGCGTCACGATGCACATGCGTCCGTTCACGTCATAACCTGCAAGATCGTCGTCCTCGAGAGGAGCGTCCGGTTCATGCGCGGTCATCATGCTTCTTGTTCGGCTTCGGTGACCTCTTCTTCGGTCCCCTTCGCCAGGTCCTCTTGCGTGATCCAGCCAGCCGAAAGGCGGGCCTGGACGATCATCTGTTCTGCCTCGACGCGCGAGACGTCGAACTTCGAGAACAGGCCCTCGAACTTCTTCGTTTCGCCGTTCTTGCGTTCCGACCAGCCGACGAGATCGTCGGCAGCGCAGCCGGCAAAGTCCTCGATCGACTTGATGCCGTCTTCGCCGAGCGCCACCATCATCTGGGCGGTCATGCCGTTGATTTCACGCAGTTCGTCCTGAACACCGAGCGCCTTGCGCTTCTCGTCCATCTCGGCTTCGAGACGCTCGAGGAATTCGCGGGCGCGCTGCTGGATTTCCTGTGCCGTCTCCTCGTCGAAACCGTCGATCGAAGAGATTTCGTCGAGATCGACATAAGCCAGTTCTTCGACCGCGGCAAAACCTTCCGAAGCCAGAACCTGGCCGACCATCTCGTCGACATCGAGCGAATCCATGAACAGGTTGGTACGCTCGTTGAATTCCTTCTGGCGGCGTTCCGATTCCTCGGCCTCCGTCATGATGTCGATATCCCAGCCGGTCAACTGCGAAGCGAGGCGGACGTTCTGGCCGCGACGGCCGATGGCAAGCGACAGCTGCTCGTCGGGAACGACGACTTCGATACGCTCAGCATCCTCGTCGAGAACGACCTTGGCGACCTCAGCCGGCTGCAGGGCGTTGACGACGAAGGTCGCCGGGTCTTGGCTCCACGGAATGATGTCGATCTTCTCGCCCTGAAGCTCGCCGACGACGGCCTGAACGCGTGAGCCGCGCATACCGACGCAGGCGCCGACCGGATCGATCGAACTGTCGTTCGAGATCACCGCGATCTTGGCACGTGAACCCGGGTCGCGGGCGACCGACTTCACCTGGATGATGCCGTCGTAGATCTCCGGCACTTCCATGGTGAAAAGCTTCACCATGAATTGCGGATGCGTGCGCGACAGGAAGATCTGCGGGCCGCGCTGCTCGCGACGGACATCATAGACGTAGGCACGGACGCGATCGCCATAGCGGACGTTTTCGCGCGGGATCATTTCGTCGCGGCGGATGATGCCTTCGCCACGGCCGAGATCGACGATGACGTTGCCGTATTCGACGCGCTTGACGGTGCCGTTGACGATTTCGCCGGTGCGATCCTTGAATTCGTCGAACTGGCGGTCGCGCTCGGCTTCACGCACCTTCTGCACGATCACCTGCTTGGCCGACTGTGCGGCGATGCGGCCGAAATCCATCGGCGGCAGCGGATCGGCGATGAAATCGCCGAGTGCGGCGTCCGGGTTGCGGTCGCGGGCCAGCTCCAGCGGGATCTGGGTCGAATAATCCTCGGCCTTCTCGACGACTTCGAGCAGGCGCTGCAGGCGGATTTCGCCGGTCTTCGGATTGATGTCGGCCCGGATGTTGGACTCGGTGCCGTAACGGGAGCGTGCCGCCTTCTGGATGGCATCGGCCATTGCGGCCAGCACGATCTCGCGGTCGATGACTTTTTCGCGCGCCACTGCATCTGCGATCTGCAGAAGTTCGAGCCGGTTCGCACTGACTGCCATTGTCTTGTTTCTCCGTCTTTACTCCAGGGGTCCCGTCCCTGGAGCGGTCTGTTGATCGGTTATTCTTCGTCGTCCGCTTCGTTCTGGTTGGCGGCCTGGGCTTTCGCCAGCTTGTCGGCGCGCAACGCGTCGCGGATCAGGTCGTCGGTCAGAATGAGCTTCGCATCGCTAAGCGCCGTGAAGGGAATGGTGACCTTCTGCTCTTCCCCATAGGCGATCTGGTCACGCTCGAGCGTGAAACCATCTGTGCCTGCTTCGACGATCTTGCCGCGGAAGCGCTTGCGATTGTCGATCAAGATCGACGTCTCGCATTTCACAAGGTGGCCCTGCCAGCGGACGAAATCGGATTTCCGCACCATCGGACGGTCGATGCCGGGCGAAGACACTTCCAGATGATACTCTTTATCGACCGGATCTTCCACATCGAGGACGGGAGAAATCGCCATCGAGACTTCTTCGCAATCCTGAACCGTCATCGTGCCGTCGTTGCGTTCGGCCATGACCTGCATCGTCGCACCGTTCTGGTTCATCATGCGGACGCGAATGAGGCGGAAGCCCAGGTCGACGAGAACGGGTTCGATGATATCGGCAAGACGCTGGTCGAGCCCGGTTTCGGTTATCAGCCGCGGCTCACGTTCATTGTCTGCGTTTGTCAGATCCGACAAGCGGTGCGCTCCTCGCAATTTCATGCTTTTTCGGCGATCGCGCTAATAAAAAAGAGCGGGTCCTTGCGGCCCACTCTTCATCAAGCGATCAAGAATTTGAGAGGCATATAGTCGGGTTTTTCCGAAATTGCAAGGTCCGCGACCGATTCGGCCAATTCGCTTGCCGCGCGTGAACAGGCCTATGGCCAGCGCCGGTCTTGCGCATATATTGCCGTTGGCGCGCAATAACAAAAGCGGGAGAAATCGTGGCCTACACTTCGTCGACATTGGCGCCTTTGCGGCACGATACCTACCGCACCATCTGGTTCGCGAGCCTTTCCTCGAATTTCGGCGGCCTGATCCAGGCGGTCGGCGCCGCCTGGATGATGACGACGATCACCGCCTCGGAGGACATGGTCGCGCTGGTGCAGACCTCGACGGCGCTGCCGATCATGCTGTTTTCGCTGATATCGGGTGCGCTGGCCGACAATTATGACCGCCGCCGGGTCATGCTGACGGCGCAGTGCATGATGCTCACGGTCTCGGCGCTGCTGACGGCCTCAGCCCTGCTCGGCTGGATCACGCCCTGGCTGCTGCTCTTCTTCACCTTCCTGATCGGCTGCGGCACCGCGCTCAACAATCCCTCCTGGCAGGCATCGGTCGGCGATATGGTGCCGCGCGCCGATCTGCCGGCAGCGGTCACGCTGAACAGCATGGGTTTCAACATCACCCGCAGCGTCGGCCCGGCGATCGGCGGCGTCATCGTCGCCGCTGCCGGCGCGGCCGCGGCCTTCGCGGTGAATACGCTGAGTTACCTCGCCTTGATCTATGCCCTGCTGCGCTGGCGGCCAGCCGCGCCCGTCTCGACCCTGCCGCGGGAGGCGCTCGGCAGCGCCATCTTCGCCGGCCTGCGTTATGTCTCGATGTCGCCCAATCTCGAAAAGGTCCTCGTCAGGGGACTGCTCTTCGGCATCGGCGCCAGCTCGATCCTGGCGCTGCTGCCTGTCGTCGCCCTCGATCTCGTTGCCGGCGGGCCGCTGACCTATGGTTTCATGCTCGGCGCCTTCGGCATCGGCGCGATTGGCGGTGCGGTGCTGAATGCGAGGCTTCGCCAGGTGCTTTCCAGCGAGATGATCGTCCGCCTCTCCTTTGCCGGCTTCGCGCTGAGTGCTGTCATCGCAGCCGTGAGCCCGAGTGCCGTCCTCACCTCCGCCGGGCTGCTCGTTTCCGGCGCCTGCTGGGTCTCCGCACTTTCGCTGTTCAACACCATCGTCCAGCTTTCGACGCCGCGCTGGGTGGTCGGCCGGGCGCTGTCGCTTTATCAGACCGTCACCTTTGGCGGCATCGCCGGCGGCAGCTGGCTTTGGGGCGTCGCAGCGGATCGCTACGGTGTCGCCGACGCGCTGCTGATGTCATCTGTCGTCATGCTGCTCGGCATCGCCATCGGCCTGCGCTTTTCGATGCCGGCCTTTGCCTCGCTCAACCTCGATCCGCTGAACCGCTTCACCGAACCGGCCCTCAGTCTCGACATCACGCCGCGCAGCGGCCCGATCGTCATCCAGGTCGATTACGAGATCGCCGATGAGGACCTTGCCGAGTTCATGGAATTGATGGGCGAGCGCCGCCGTATCCGCATCCGCGACGGCGCCCGCAACTGGGCGCTGATGCGTGATCTCGAAAATCCCAGCCTTTGGACGGAAACCTACCATACGCCGACCTGGGTCGAATACATAAGGCACAACCAGCGGCGCACGCAGGCCGATGCCGAAAACACCGACAGGCTGCGTGCGCTTCACCGCGGCGAAGGTCCGCTGCATGTCCACCGCATGATCGAACGCCAGGCCATTCCGCCGGGTGACGACGTCTTCCACAAGGCGCCGATCGATCTGCATCATTGAGACCAGGTGTGCAGAGATCAAACATGTACAGATTCAGGCTCGCCCGCCAATCCGATCTTTCTGCCATCGTCCGGCTTCTGGCCGATGACGATCTTGGCGGCAGAAGGGAGATCGTTTCGGATCCTGTAGACGCGCGTTATCTCTCGGCCTTCGCCGCGATCGAGGCGGACGCCAATCAGCTTCTGGCCGTCGCCAATGACGCGACCGATCGGGTCGTCGGCTGCCTGCAGCTGAGTTTTGTTCCCGGTCTTTCGAGGACTGGCATGTGGCGGGGCCAGATCGAAAGCGTGCGTGTCGCAAGCGATCTTCGCGGATCTGGCCTCGGCGCACAATTCATCGAATGGGCGATCGCCCAATGCGCCGAGCGCGGCTGCGGCCTCGTGCAGTTGACATCGGACAAGACGCGAGGGGATGCGATCCGCTTCTACGAGAAGCTCGGTTTCGTCGCCAGCCATGAAGGTTTGAAACGCAATCTCTGAAGCAATTCCAGGAAAAGTGTGAAGCGGTTTTCCGTCCGGAATTGCGTAAAAACAAAAAGTAAGAGCGGTTCTGTGCTTGCATGAAAACTGAACCGCTCTGAAGCCGGTTACTTCAGCTTGCCCTTCATTGTCGCCTCCGGAAAGCATGTCGGCTTCATGCCGTTCTTTGCCTGCCACTGGCCGATCGAACGCCGGGTCTTGTAGCCCGGCAGACCGTCGGAACCGCCGACATCATAGCCCTGCCGTTCCAGCGCCTTCTGCATGGCGGCGACGTCCGAGCGCAGCATCTTGCCGACATCGCCCCATCTGCCCTGGAAGGCGCCGTCATTATAGGCGATCCGGTCGGCAAGATTGCCGATATAGAGCGCATAGAGATCGGAATTATTGTATTCCTTGATGATGTAGAAATTCGGCGTGACGATGAATTCCGGCCCGTCGCGGCCAGCCGGAACCAGCATCATGCCCTCAGCCTTCATCTCGCCGGAGGGAAAGCCCTTGCCGGAGATACGGTCAATGCCGAGCGAGGCCCAGTGCGACAGCGGCTTTGCCAGATCGGGTCCCTCCTGCGCGCAGGAGACCACCTCCGGTATCGACACCTCGAAGCCCCAGTCGCGGTTGCGCTGCCAGCCTTTCTTGACCAGGTAATTGGCGATCGAGGCGAGCGTATCGGGCACCGAGGTCCAGATATTGCGGTGACCGTCGCCATCGAAATCCACGGCATATTTTAGATAGCTCGTCGGCATGAATTGCGGCTGGCCGAGTGCGCCCGCCCACGAACCCTTGAAGTTGGCTGGTGTGACGTCGCCGCCGTCGAGAATATGGAGTGCGGCCACCAGCTCGGTGCGGAACATCTCCTTGCGCGTCGACATGAAGGCCTTGGTCGCCAGCACCTCGATCGCCGAATTCGGGATCTTCGCGGCGCCGAAGCCCGTCTCCCGGCCCCAGATGGCAAGCACGATCGAGCCCGGCACGCCATAGGTCTTTTCGATCCGCTTCAGCGTCGAGCCATATTGGGCGGCAAAGCCGCGTCCCGTTGCGGCAAGCTTCTTCAGCTGGTCCTCGTTGAAATAGGGAGCGGGCGAGGAAAATTCGGCCTGCGTCTGCTTCTGCTCCTTTGGCGGCGGGAAACCGGGCGGAGCGAGATCGGGCAGGTTCCAGTTCAGCGTGATGCCGGAGAAAGCGGCTTGAAAGACCTTCTCCGAAATGCCGTTCGCCTTCGCCTCCGGCCAGAGGTCGGCCTGCACCCATTTTTCGAACTGCACCTCGACATCGGCTTTTGAAGGGGCCGCGTAACAGGAGAGGGGCAGGAGAGCTGCCGCCAATGTGAGTGCGAATATCCGCAGCCGCCGTGGAACACCCCCCTCTGCCCTGCCGGGCATCTCCCCCACAGGTGGGGAGATCGGCTGGGCGCGGAGGTTTCCGCCGATAATCGACGTTTCTGCGCGGCAAACTGACAATGAAGCGGGAAACCAAAGCCACTTGTGATCCCCCCCCTTGCGGAGGAGATGCCCGGCAGGGCAGAGGGGGGTGTGGTGCAACATACGCAAGCCTCTCATATCACCGTCCGCGCCCGAAGTGCCGCCGCAAGCGTGCCCTCGTCGAGATAGTCGAGTTCGCCGCCGACGGGCACGCCATGCGCCAGCCGCGTGATCTTCACGTCGAGCCCCTGCAACTGGTCGGTGATGTAATGCGCCGTCGTCTGTCCCTCGACGGTGGCATTGACCGCGATGATCAGTTCCCGGATGCCGCCTTCGCCGACCCGGTCGATCAGGCCGCGAATGTTGAGATCATCAGGACCGACCCCGTCGAGCGGTGACAGCGTGCCGCCGAGCACGTGATAGGCGGCGTTCATCGCGCCTGCCCGCTCCAGCGCCCAGAGATCCGATACGTCCTCGACGACGATGATGACGGATTGATCGCGTTGCGTGTCGGTGCAGACAATGCAGGGATCGACCGTATCGACATTGCCGCAGCGCGAGCAGATCTTCACTTTGTCATAGGCCTCGCCCATTGCATTCGACAGCGGGCCGAGCAGCTGGTCCTTCTTCTTGATCAGATGCAGTGCCGCCCGGCGCGCCGAGCGCGGCCCGAGGCCCGGCACCTTCGCCAGAAGCTGGATGAGTTTTTCGATTTCGGGTCCGGTGACTCGTTTTGCCATGCGCCGTTCTTAACTGATATGGAACGAAAACGGAATCGCGGAAGGATCGGCCATCCCATGAAAATCCTGGCCTTGTGCACCGGCAATCCGGAAAGACTGCCGGGCAAGAGCTACAAGACCGGCATCTTCAAACACGCCGTCAACGGCGCGGTGATGATCGATGCCGAAGGTCTGGTCGGCGATGCGATCTGCAACCGCAAACACCATGGCGGCGTCGACCAGGCTGTTTATATCGAGGGATCGCTGACACTCGACTGGTGGGCGCAGGAGCTGGGCCGACCCTACGAGGCCGGTACTTTCGGCGAGAACATGGTGATATCAGATCTGGACAATCGCGACGTCGCCGTCGGCGACCGCTTCGCCGCTGGCGATCTCATCCTCGAAGTCACGGCATGCCGTATGCCCTGCGCCACCTTCGCCGCCAGGATGGCCGATCCGAAATTCGTCAAGCGTTACACTGCCGCCGCCCGTCCCGGCATCTATTGCCGCGTCATCCGGGGCGGCGTGGCCGAGCCCGGGATGCCGATGGAATACACGTCTTTTTCGGGAGACAAGATTACGATGCCCGAGCTAATGGAGACCTTCGGCCGAAGGCTTCCGGGCGCAGATCGGGCGCGATATCTCGCGGCCCCAATTCACTACAAGCTTCGGGCCATGCTGGAATCCCAAGCCGACGAAGCGCACTAGATCACTTGACACCTTGATATGAGGGCCGCCTCAAAATGGCAGCTTGAAGCCGGGCGGGATCGGCAGGCCGGCCGTCAGCGCCTTGGTCTTTTCAGCTGCGAGCGCCTCGGCCTTGTCCTTGGCGTCCTTGTGGGCGGCGACGATCAGGTCTTCGAGGATCTCGACATCGTCTTCCTTGAACAGCGACGGGTCGATCTTCAGGCTCTTCAGCTCGCCCTTGCCCGAGATGACGACGGCGACGAGACCGCCGCCCGCCTTGCCTTCGGCCGTGAGCTCGGCGATCTCCGCCTGCATCTGCTCCATCTTGGCCTGCATTTCCTTGACTTTGCCCATCATGCCCATGATGTCGCGCATCGTCTCGCTCCTTGTTGAAACTTTAGAATTCTATGTCGTCGCCCGGCAGGATGTCACCTTCCTCGGATTCG
The DNA here is from genome assembly GCF_013591995.1 of Rhizobium sp. WYCCWR 11146. Classification (NCBI taxonomy): domain Bacteria; kingdom Pseudomonadati; phylum Pseudomonadota; class Alphaproteobacteria; order Hyphomicrobiales; family Rhizobiaceae; genus Rhizobium; species Rhizobium sp. WYCCWR 11146. The sequence continues at coordinate 403,028 of NZ_JACCEY010000031.1, read as the reverse complement.
GCGGCGGCCGGCGGCGTCGCCTCGCCCTCCTCCTCCGCTTCGGGCGCCCGCACGCGCACGTCGATGATCTTAGCACCGGGAAAATGCGCAAGGATTGCCGCCACGTCAGGGTCCTGGCGTGCGTCGATCACATGCTGTTCCCGGGTCCTGGCCTCCGCTTCGACAAGCGTCGGCTGGCCTTCGTCGCGGCTGAGGCTGACAATCCAATGGATGCCGGTCCATTCCTTCAGCTTGACGGCAAGCTCGTTGAGCAGCGTCGTCGGCGCACCGGGAGCCAGGCTGACGTCGAGCCGGCCGGCTTCGATCCGGACCGGGCGCAGGAAGGTGCGCACCATCGCCTTCAGCTTCGGATCGCGTTTCTCGGTGGCGAGGTTGACGATATCGTTGACCGAATTGATCGGGACGAGCGGCTTCGGCGCTTCAGTGGGCTTGGTTTCGATCCGCCCGACAGGCGTCGTTTCCGGCTGGCTGCTCGGCACGGCGCGCAGCATCGCCACCGGCGCTGAAGGCTGTGGCTTGCTCGGTGCTGTTTCCGGCGCGCGTGCGGCGACACTGCCCTGATAGGAAACCCGTGTTCCGTTGTTGCCGCCATTGCCGGAAGGTGGGGAAGAGGGCCGCGGGCCGGCATTGTCGCCGGAAAATTCGGCAAGCCGCCGCGCCGCATCCTCGGGCGCCGGCAGATGCGCTGCATGCGCCAGCCGGATCAGCACCATTTCGGCAGCGCCCGCCGTTCGCGAGGAGCCTTCCGTTTCGGGAATACCCTTCAGCAGCATCTGCCAGATGCGCGATAGCGTCGTCACTGCAACGCCCTTGGCAAATTCCGCCGCCTTGGTGCGCTCGACCTCGCTGAGCGAAGGATCGTTTGCCGCATCCGGCACATATTTCAGCCGCGTCACCAGATGGGTGAAATCGGCGAGATCGGTCAGCACCACCACCGGATTGGCGCCGGCTTCGTACTGGTTCTGGAACTCGCCGAGGGCGGCGGCCACATCGCCTTTGACGATGTGCTGGAAGAGATCGACGATCCGGGCACGGTCGGCAAGGCCGAGCATGCCGCGCACGGCTTCCGCCTGCACGACGCCTGCGCCATGAGCGATCGCCTGATCGAGCAGCGACAGGCCGTCGCGCGCCGAGCCTTCGGCAGCACGCGCGATCATCGCCAGCGCGTCGGCTTCCGCCTCGATGCCTTCCTTGGCCGCGATTGTCGTGAACAGCCCGACGAGATCGGAGGCGCTGATGCGGCGCAGGTCGAAGCGCTGGCAGCGCGACAGCACGGTGATCGGCACCTTGCGGATCTCGGTGGTAGCGAAGATGAACTTCACATGCTCCGGCGGCTCTTCCAGCGTCTTCAACAGGCCGTTGAAGGCCTGCGTCGACAGCATGTGCACTTCGTCGATGATATAGACCTTGTAGCGCGCCGAAACCGGCCGGTAGCGCACCTGCTCGATGATCTCGCGAATGTCGTCGATACCGGTGTGCGAAGCGGCATCCATCTCGATCACGTCGACATGGCGGCCTTCCATGATCGCCTGGCAGTGTTCGCCCGGCGTGCGAAGGTCGATCGTCGGCTTGTCGATCTCCGATGTTTTGTAGTTCAGTGCCCGCGCCAGGATGCGCGCCGTCGTCGTCTTGCCGACGCCGCGCACGCCGGTCAGCATGTAGGCTTGGGCGATGCGGCCGGTCTCGAAGGCATTGGTGAGAGTGCGGACCATCGGCTCCTGGCCGACCATCAGGTCCGTGAAATCCTTGGGGCGGTATTTGCGAGCCAGCACTCGGTATCCGGTGCCCGTCGAGGCGGCATCTTTTGATTGTCGCTCGGTGTCGCTCATCGCCCTGCTTGTCGCCCGGACTGTCGGGCACTTCGTGGAGAGAAGGTGGGAGGCTGGCACGATGACCCGTGCCGGGCTCGTTAGGGCTGCTTCCTTCCGGACCTGACCCGGTTGGCGAGTGGCTCGTCCACCACCAACCTCCCGGATGCACATATCGGCAATATCGTCATCAAAAGCAAGCCAACATGCGAAAAAACTGCTAGTCGTAGGAAAAGACAGGAGGAATGCCCTTTGAAAGGTTTCGCGCTCGATCCCCGGCTGGAAAACGACAGCGTCAGCATCATGGTCACCGGTCTCTGCGATCTGAGATTGTCGAGGGACGCCCGCTGGCCCTGGCTCATTCTCGTGCCGCGCCGGGCTGACATCACCGAAATCTTCGAGCTGACGCCGCTCGACCAGGTGCTGCTTGCCTTCGAGACGGAGCTGGTCGCCAAGGCGCTGAAGGAGATCACCGGCGCGACAAAAATCAATGTCGGGGCTCTTGGCAATATCGTCCGCCAGCTTCATGTTCATGTCATTGCCCGCTTCGAAGGCGATGCCAATTGGCCGGGTCCCGTCTGGGGCTTCGGGCGCGCTGAACCCTACGAAGACGGAAAGAGAGACGAATTTATAGCGAAGCTGCGGGAAGCCCTTTCATCATGAGTCATTCGCTTTTCGATTCGGATGTGCCGCATCCGGAACCCAGCAATCTCACGGCCTTTGCCGCCAACGACCTCAACCGCGATTCCGAGCATCGCGACGAACAATCCGTCGAAAAGGCGCTGGCCAAGGAAGGCACCCATATCTTCGCCTTCGCGAGAGATAAGCTGGTGCTGAAGCATGACGGCCAGGTGCTCGACCCGCTCTTTGCCCGCTACGAGCTGCAGGAATTGCAGCCGGATTGGGACGAGACCGTGCTTCTCGGTTACCGCAAGAGCGGCGAGCCGCGCCTTGCCGTTCCCGTTGGCATCGACGTCGACGACCTCACCAGCCAGTACAAGCCTGCCGACGGTCGCACGCTGTTTCGCGAAATGCTGATCGACGAAGTGTTGCTCGGCGAATTCGCCCAGGCCGCGAGCCTCATCCGCTGGAATGGCGACAACCGCTTTTGTGGCCGCTGCGGCTCGGCGATGGAGATCCACATCGGCGGCTACAAACGTGTCTGCGCCGCCTGCGAGCACATGATCTTCCCGCGCACCGACCCCGTCGTCATCATGCTGACGGTCGACGAGCAGCGCGACCTCTGCCTGCTCGGCCGCAGTCCGCATTTCGCGCCCGGCATGTATTCCTGTCTTGCCGGCTTCCTCGAACCCGGCGAGACCATCGAGAACGCCGTGCGCCGGGAAACGCTGGAGGAATCGGGCATCCGCACCGGCCGCATCCGCTATCACGCCTCGCAGCCCTGGCCGATGCCGCATTCACTGATGATCGGCTGTTACGCCGAGGCGAAATCCACCGAAATCAGCCGCGATGAGACCGAGCTGGAAGATTGCCGCTGGTTCACCCGCGAGGAAACGATCGAGATGCTGGAACGCCCGAGCGCGACAGGCAGGGCCTCGCCGCCGAAAGGGGCGATCGCCCACCGCCTGATGCGCGACTGGGTGGAGTGGAAGCGGTAGCGCCATGCCGGTTGCCCGCTCGGAACGGCTGCTGACGCTGCTCCAGACGCTCCGGCGTTACCGGCGGCCGGTGACCGGCACAGTGCTTGCCCAGGAGACCGGCGTCAGCCTGCGCACGCTCTATCGCGATATTGCCAGCCTGCAGGCCCAGGGCGCGATGATCGAAGGCGAAGCCGGCATCGGTTATGTGCTGAAGCCCGGCTTCATGCTGCCGCCGATGATGTTTTCCGAAGAAGAGCTGGAGGCATTGGTGCTCGGCTCGCGCTGGGTGGCCCGCGCCGCCGAGCCGCGCCTTGCCGGTGCCGGTGCCGACGCCCTGGCCAAGATTGCCGCCGTGCTGCCGGCCGATATGCGCGAGATGATCGATTCGGCAGCACTTTTCGTCGGTCCCAAACGCAGGGACGAGGACAAGGCTGACGTTTCGGCCATCCGCAGGGCGATCCGCCTGGAGCGTATCCTCGAACTGCATTATGGCGACGAGCAGGGCCGTATTTCGCGCCGCCGCGTCTGGCCTTTCGGGCTCGGCTATTACGAGCATGTGCGCGTCCTCATGGCCTGGTGCGAACTGCGCCAGGATTTTCGACACTTCCGCACCGACCGCATCATCGACATGGCCTTGCACGAGGCGCGCTACCCACGCCGCCGCACGGTGCTCCTCAAGGAATGGCGCGAGACGCAGGACGTGCCGATGGAGAACTGAACGCTGCTGCCATAAACTGTCAGCAGATGGAGTTATTATCAGTGCCAATCCACCAGGAAGGAGTACTGATCATGGTAACGCCTCCAGCCATTCATTTCACCAACGACCGTTTTGCGGCCGAGTCCTTTGCCGATGTCATTTCGGCCGAGACTTTTGCCGATGTCCGCCAGTCAGCACCGTCAGGCCTGCTGCACCTGGTCATGAACATTTTCCGATTTCGCAGAGGAGACCGCACCGGCCTCGACCTTGAAGCGACACCGGATTACCTGAAGCGCGACCTCGGCTTCATCGACGGACGCGACCCGCGCTGCGAGGAGCGTTTTCCGCTCTAAAGCATATCGCGCAAAAGTGTGCAGCGGTTTTGCGACAACGACATGCGCGACCGCTTTAGGCCGCCCATCCCTATCAACATCCTGCCCGACGAGAACGGGGCGTTGCGATAGCAACGCCCTCGGTAGTCTGCTGCCATAATTTGTCAGCAGACGAGATCTCTGGCGGCGCCATTCTTAAACAACGGGAGAACCGAAATGACCAGCCCCAATCTCATAATTCTCTACGTCAAGGACCCGGGTGAAAGCGCCAGCTTCTACCGGAATCTGCTGAACCGCGAACCGGCTGTGGAAGCGCCGAATTTCGTCGCTTTTCCGCTTGAGGGCGGTTTCACGCTCGGTCTCTGGCGGCGCAGCAAGGTCGAGCCGCAGCCCTCCGCCATCGGCAATCGAGGCGAAGTGGCCTTCATGGTCGAAGGAGAAAATGCCGTCGCCAGACATTATGAAGACTGGCGCCAGCGCGGTCTGCCGATCGCCCAGGAATTGACCGAACTGGATTTCGGCCCGACCTTCGTCGTGCTCGATCCGGATGGGCATCGGCTGCGTGTCTGTGAGCCGGATAAATAATTCAGGCGACTTGCGGGGCTTGCCTTACAGCAGGCCTCGCATCGCATGCCCCTTGTAGACGCCGAGGATGCGGACTTTCTCGGAAAAGAACCGCAGTTCCTCCAACGCCCGACGCACGTTCGGATCGTTCGGATGGCCTTCGATATCGGCGTAAAACTGCGTCGCCACGAATTTTCCGCCGAGTTGGTAGCTTTCCAGCTTGGTCATGTTGATGTTGTTGGTGGCAAAACCGCCGAGCGCCTTGTAGAGCGCGGCCGGAATGTTGCGGACGTTGAAGACGAAGGTGGTGACGACCTTTTCTTCCGCCGAATTCCGCTGCGCCCATTCCTCGTCGCGGGACAGGACGACGAAACGGGTGACGTTGTTTTCCGTATCCTCGACATTTTCGGCGATGATCTCGAGCCCGTAGAGATCGGCGGCAAGGCGGGGCGCCAAGGCGGCCATCGAGCGGTCGCCGGTTTCCTGCACGAGTTTCGCCGCCCCTGCGGTATCGCCGGCGATCACCGGCTTCCAGCCATTGGCGCGAACGATCTTGCGGCACTGGCCGAGCGCGTGGATATGGCTGTGCACCGTGCGGATCTCGTCCTTGGTAACACCGGGCAGCACCATCAGCTGGAAGCGGATCGGCATGAAATATTCACCGATGATGTGCAGCCGCGACTCAGGCAGCAGATGGTGGATATCGGCGACGCGCCCGGCGATCGTGTTCTCGATCGGGATCATCCCGATATCGGCATCGCCGTTGTCGACCGCCGTGAACGCATCCTCGAAGGTCTGGCAGGGCAGCGGTTCCATGGTCGGAAACATGTCGCGGCTGGCCATGTCGGAATTGGCGCCGAATTCGCCCTGGAAGGCGATCCTGTTGGTCTTGATGTTCATGATGGTTCCGTCAGTTCGACTTTGCGGAGAGGATGCGCCGCGCTTTTTCGAGGTCGGCGGGAGTATCGACACCGAGCGGAACCGTGTCAACGATCTCGGCGTCGATGCGCATGCCGGCTTCGAGCGCCCGCAGTTGCTCCAGTGATTCGCGTTTTTCGAGCGTCGAGGGACCGAGCGAGACGAACCGTTCGAGCGCCGCGCGCCGATAGGCATAGAGGCCGATATGATGGTAGAGCGGCCCCTGGCCGTAAGGGGCGGTTGCGCGCGTGAAGTAGAGCGCGTGCAGTCGGGCGACGGAAATCGGTGAGCCGACGATCTTGACGATGTGCGGCGCGGTCTTGTCCTCCTCATTGTCGATTTCGGTTGTCAGCGTGCCGATATCGACCGCCTCGTTCTCGAGCGGGCGCAAGGCTGCACGCACCGTTTCGGGATCGATCGTCGGCAGATCGCCCTGGATGTTGACGATGATTTTCGCCTTGCCCTCCGGATCGACTTTCGTCAGCGCCTCAAAGATTCGATCGGAACCCGATTGGTGGTCCACGCGGGTCATGACGACTTCGAAGCCGGCCGCCGCCACGGCATCGAACACTCGGGTGTCGTCGACGGCGACGACGACGCGGCCGATGGCTGCCTCCCTGGCGCGTAGCGCCACCTGGACGATCATCGGCAGACCGCAAATATCGGCAAGCGGCTTGCCCGGAAGCCGGGTGGAGGCCATGCGCGCCGGGATCAATACGAGCACGCCGCCTAAATTTGAATCACTCATTGTTCGGGCCTTCTATTCCGGGCTGAAAAGTGTCAAAAAGTCTCATGCGCAAGACCATTTAGACAGTTGCAACGAACAGCCAAAAGACATAGGTTCCGCGCGATTTCAAGATGGTCCGGTTTATGATCTGCCGGCTGCAAGGGGAGCATTGCAGATGAATTCATACGTCAATACGGCCGTGGGGGCGCTGCTCGGAACGATTTTCGTTCTGATGTCGGTCTCCATCGCGTCCGAAGGAATCTTCCATTCCGAAGCACCGGAAAAGGAAGGTTTCGCGATCGTTGCCGAAGAGGCGCCCGCTGCTGGCGGCGAGGCTGCGCCTGCCGTTGCCGTTCCAATTGCGCAATTGCTCGCTTCTGCAGATGCCAAGGCCGGCGAGACGGTCTTCAAGAAGTGTCAGGCCTGTCATGACGCCACCAAAGGGGGGCCGAACAAGGTCGGTCCCAACCTCTTTGGTGTCGTAGATCGCCCGGTCGCCTCGCATGCAGGCTTCGCCTATTCCGCTCCCATGAAGGATTTCTCCAAGGGTGGCAGCGAGAAGTGGACCTTCGAATATCTCAACAAGTTCCTGCTGGCGCCGAAAAAGGACGTTCCGGGCACCGCGATGGGCTTCGCCGGTCTGGCGAAGGATCAGGAGCGCGCCAACGTCATCCTCTACCTCCACACGCTCGCCGATTCGCCGGTGCCGCTGCCGGATCCGAACGCTGCGACGCAGTGACGCGGCAGACAATCGCATGACATCGAAGCCCGGCCCGCGAGCCGGGCTTTTCTTTGTGCGGATATCAGCTCAGGCGCCGAGGAAATAGGCCCAGAGCGAGACCGTGATGGCGCCGAGCGCCGTCGTCACGGTGATCGTCGAGGCGGCGAGGCTGTGACCGACGCCGAAGCGATTGGCGATCAGCCAGGCGTTGACGCCTGTCGGGACGGAGGAGGTCAGTACGATCGCTGCCGTCCATTCGGGGCTGAGGCCGAGGAGTCGGCTCGCTGCCCACACGCAGCCGGGCAGCAGCAGCAGCTTCAGGCTCGAGGTGACGCTGGCGATGCCGAGATTGCCGGAGACGCCGTATCTCTCCAGCGCCATGCCGAGCGATATCAGCGCCGCCGGGCCGGCAATGCCGGCGATCTGCCCGACGACCGTTGCCAGCGTCGTCGGCATGGTGAGACCGGAAAGGTGCATGGCCATGCCGGCCGCAAGGCCTATCACCAGCGGGTTGCGCACGAGGTTGACTGCGATCTGGCGAAGCACGAGCACCATGCTGCGATCGCTTTTGCCGGCGATCTTGCGCTCGGCATGCTCCATCAGCACCGTGCCGGCCACCATCATCACGGGCAGATGCACGGCAAGCAGGATCGACAGCGCCACCAGCCCTTCGTCGCCGACGGTCCGCTCGACGAGCGGCAAGCCGATGAAGATATTGTTGGCGAAGGCCGAGGAAACGCCGGCCAGCACGCCGATCCGTTCGTCGCGGTTAAAGAGGCGTGTGGCGGCGATATGGCCGGCCGTCCAGGTGATGGCAACGCCGGAAAAATAGACGATCCAGAGCCGGAAGGGTGAGGCGCCATGAAAATCCGCCTCGGCGATGGTGCGGAAGAGCAGAAGCGGCACGGCGATCTTGAAGACGAATTCGCTGAGCGCTTCGCCGACATTCGACGCCATCAATCCGCTGCGAACGATCACCCAGCCGATGAGAATCAGAATGAAGACGGGAAGGACGTCGAAAATGATGGCTGACATAGGGGAGGCTGCTCTGCGCGGGGGAGTATTCGACGTCTAGCAGCAAACGGCTTGGATTGAAAAGCCAATCGCCGCCCGATCCGGCAGCCTGGGCGTCCGAAAGCAAAAAAAGCGGGCACAGCCCGCTTTTCCGCTCCGGCCTTGCCGGATATCCGGATCACGAAGCTGCCAGTTCATCCGTGGTCAGCATCGCGCCGGTAAGATCGAAGGGATCATCCCTCGTAAGCTCGGCTGCAACTGAAAGCTGCTCATGCCGGTCTTCTTGCGAGTATTTCTAGATACTGAAAATGACAGGGACATGACGAATAGGCGGCACTTTTGCGAAGAAATAGACAGGCCATCCACCATTTATCCTTCCAAACCGCGGAAATTTCGCTAAGACCAAACCCCGGCTATCACAAACTCCGGGACCCCCCATTTCATGACAAGATTCGATGTTCTGACAGTCGGCAACGCAATCGTGGATATCATTGCCCGTTGCGACGACCAGTTCCTCATTGACAACCAGATCACCAAGGCGGCGATGAACCTCATCGATGCCGAACGCGCCGAACTCTTGTATTCGCGCATGGGACCGGCGCTCGAAGCTTCTGGCGGCAGCGCCGGTAACACGGCGGCGGGCGTGGCGAGCCTCGGCGGCAAGGCTGCCTATTTCGGCAATGTCGCCCAAGATCAGCTCGGTGACATCTTCGCGCACGACATCCGCGCCCAGGGCGTCCACTACCAGACCCGGCCGAAGGGAACCTTGCCGCCGACGGCGCGTTCGATGATCTTCGTCACCGAGGACGGCGAGCGTTCGATGAACACCTATCTCGGCGCTTGCGTCGAGCTCGGCCCGGAAGACGTCGAGACCGACGTCGTGGCCGACGCCAAGGTTACCTATTTCGAAGGTTATCTCTGGGATCCGCCGCGCGCCAAGGAAGCGATCCTTGATTGTGCCCGCATCGCCCATGAAAACGGCCGCGAAATGTCGATGACGCTGTCCGACAGCTTCTGCGTCGACCGCTATCGCGGCGAATTCCTCGATCTGATGCGCTCCGGCAAGGTCGATATCGTCTTCGCCAATCGCCAGGAAGCACTGTCGCTCTACGAGACCGATGATTTCGAGGAGGCGCTGAACAGGATCGCCGCCGATTGCAAGATCGCCGCCGTGACGATGAGCGAGGATGGCGCCGTCATCCTGAAGGGCCGTGAGCGTTTTTACGTCGATGCGATCCGGATCAAGGAAGTTGTGGACACGACGGGCGCCGGCGATCTTTTCGCCTCCGGCTTCCTTTATGGCTACACGCAGGGACGTTCTCTGGAGGATTGCGGCAAGCTCGGTTGCCTGGCCGCCGGCATCGTCATCCAGCAGATCGGCCCGCGCCCGATGACCTCGCTTTCCGAGGCCGCCAAACGGGCAGGGCTTATTTGAAGGCTTCGCCGGGATAGGCGCCCCAGATCTCCGACTGAGCCACCCAGCCCGAGGCGCCGTCAGATTCGGCGCGGCACCAGTCACCATTGCATTCGCCGATCGTCAGCATTACGCCGGGTTCGAGCTTGGCGACGATCGAGGCGGAGGGCTGCGCCTCGCGGCGCAGATTGACATAGATGCCCTTGCCCTTGGTCTTCATCCACGGGGCGGCGATCGCCGCGCGCTGACCTGACAGCAGCGACTGGTTGACCCAGCCTTCGGTGCCGTCGGCATCGCGGATGCGGCGCCAATTGTCGTATTCCTGGATGATCTCTACCGGCAGGCCGGATTTCAGGTACATCCACGACACGGCGTAATCCGTTCCCGGACCGATGCGCAGGTTGACGCGCTTGGATTTCAGCGTGACGAAACGCGGCAATGGCAGTCCGCTTGGCCCCTTGGCCGCCTGCGCATGGGCGAACTCGACGCTTCCCATGGATGCAGCCAGAGCGATGGCAAGGGCGAGGCAGGACTTCAGGACTTTGCTGCGCATGGAAGTTTCCGTTTGCTCGAATTCGCGGGCAGGCCCGGCCTGCTCGCGCTCCGGGCTCTGACATTCCCCGGCTGCACCACGAGTTTTGTTTGTCTTCGCGTGCGGGTCTGGTAGAAAATGCCCGGAATGGGAAAATTATCACCCCTCTTGGTTAAAGACCTCTGAACAAGGCACCACAGGCAGCCATGACAGCGAAGAAAAAACCGAAGGTCTACATCACCCGCAAGCTGCCGGATGCCGTCGAAACCCGCATGCGCGAACTCTTCGACGCCGAGCTGAACATCGACGACGCGCCGCGCTCGGTTCCCGAGCTGATCGCTGCGGTCAAGACCGCCGATGTGCTGGTGCCGACCGTCACCGATCGCATCGACGCGGCGCTGATCGAACAGGCGGGACCGCAGATGAAGCTGATTGCGAGCTTCTCCAACGGCACCGATCACATCGACGTCGAGGCGGCGGCGCGCAAGGGCATCACCGTCACCAACACGCCGAACGTCCTGACCGAGGACACCGCCGATATGACCATGGCGCTGATTCTCGCTGTTCCGAGAAGGCTCGGCGAAGGTGCGCGCGTGCTGACCGATAAGCCGGGCGAATGGGCAGGCTGGTCTCCGACCTGGATGCTCGGCCGGCGCATTCACGGCAAGCGGATCGGCATCGTCGGCATGGGCCGCATCGGCACGGCGGTGGCCCGCCGCGCCAAGGCTTTCGGCCTGTCGATCCACTATCACAACCGCAAGCGCGTCAATCCGGCCGTCGAGGACGAGTTGGAGGCGACCTATTGGGAAAGTCTCGACCAGATGCTCGCCCGCGTCGACATCGTTTCGGTCAATTGCCCGTCGACGCCGGCGACCTTCCACCTGATCTCGGCCCGCCGTCTGGCGCTGCTGCAGCCGACGGCCTATCTCGTCAACACCGCGCGCGGCGACGTGGTCGATGAAGCTGCGCTGATCAAATGCCTGAGGGAGGGCCGGATTGCCGGCGCCGGCCTCGACGTCTTCGAGAACGAGCCTGCCGTCAACCCGAGGCTCATCAAGCTCGCCAATGAGGGCAAGGTCGTGCTGCTGCCGCATATGAGTTCGGCGACGATCGAAGGCCGCATCGACATGGGCGACAAGGTCATCATCAATATCCGCACCTTCATCGACGGTCACAGGCCGCCGAATCGGGTACTGCCCGGCCGCTAGAGCAATTCCAGGAAAAGTGCGAAGCGGTTTTCCGTCCGGAATTGCGTAAAAACAAAAGGCTAGAGCGGTCCTGCGCTTCCGTTAAAAGCTGAACCGCTCTAAGCGCATCTCAGGATCGAATCACGCGAGGCGCATCAAGACGCAAGGACCTTGCGCATCTCGATGAACGTCGTCCTGGCAAAGCCGGGATGGGCTTTTTCGGCGGTTCTGGAAAATCCCCAGGCGGCAAAGACGGCGTGGTTGTCGGTGAGTTCGATCCGCGTTTCCAGCCGCAAGGCGGGAAGACCGAGCGCCGCAGCGGTCTCCTCGGCAATTGTCAGCAGCCGTTTGCCGAGGCCCTTGCCCTGCACCTCAGGCAGAACGGCGAGCTTGCCGACATAGAGACAATCGGCCTCCGGCCGCAGGAAGAGGCAGCCGATCAGTTTTTCGCCGTCGATGGCGACATGGCCGATCTCGGTTCCGGCCTTTTCGGCCAGTGATGCCGTCGTCAGCTTGAGCGCCGAAGATGGCGGGTCGATCCTGCCATTCATGGAGGCGAAGGCGGAAAGGATCAGCGCCAGCAGTTCATCCCAGCGCGTGAAAGTTTGATCAAGCGGAACAATCCTCATCCCGCCTGTCTCTGTGTTGTACGGCGTCGTTTGTAGCGGATGGTATCAAACCGAGCCGAGAGCGCGTCATAGAGCAGCAACCGTCCGACCAGCGGTTCGCCGGTGCCGGTGACGAGCTTGATCGCCTCCATCGCCATCATCGTGCCGATGACGCCGGTCAGCGCGCCGATGATGCCGGCCTCGGCGCATGCGGGAATCAACCCGGCCGGCGGCGCTTCCGGAAACAGGTCACGATATCTAGGGTTGGGCGTCCCGTCCTCAGCCGTTTCATAGGGCTTGAGAACCGTCAGCGAGCCGTCGAACCGCCCGACGGCGCCGGTGACGAGCGGAATGCGCGCTTCATCAGCCGCATCGGCGGCGGCATAACGGGTGTCGAAATTGTCGGAGCCATCGATCAGCAGATCGAAGCCTGAGAGCTGACGGCGGGCGGCCTCCTGGGAGAAGCGTTCTTCGAAGCGGATCAGTCGGACATGCGGATTGAGCCTGGCGATGGCGAAAGCAGCGCTCTCGGTCTTCAATTCGCCGATCGTGCCGGAATCATGGATCACCTGGCGCTGCAGGTTCGACAGCGACACCCGGTCGTCGTCGACGATCCCAAGCGTGCCGACGCCGGCTGCGGCCAGATATTGCAGAACCGGCGCACCGAGACCACCGGCGCCGATCACCAGCACGCGGGCGGCTTTCAGTTTCTGCTGGCCGGCGCCGCCGATCTCGGGCAGCAGGATGTGGCGGTGATACCGCGCGATTTCTTCCGGGCTGAGCGGTTCCATGGCGCCGATGTTATCATGACGCCCGACGCCGGGAAAAGCCGCCTCCGTCATTCGAACACCCTTCCGTCGGAAACCGTGAAAAACTGCGCCCTGTCGCCGAGTGCTGAAAACATCGCGCGATCTGTTCCGGTCATGAAGGCCTGGCCGCCGAGCCCGTCGATAAGGTCGAATAGCGCAGCGCGGCGGCCCTCGTCGAGATGCGCTGCGATCTCGTCGAGCAGCAGGACCGGAGCATGGCCGGTGAGATTGCCGACGAGCCGCGCATGCGCAAGCACCAGGCCGACAAGCAGCGCTTTCTGCTCGCCGGTGGAGCAACGCTCCGCCTCCATCGCCTTTTCGCGGTGATGCACGATAAGATCGGCCCGGTGCGGTCCCTCGAGCGTGCGCCCTGCGCCGGCATCGCGGTAGCGGTTCTCCGCCAGCATCGCCGCGTAGTCGTCCTCAAGGTCGACCGAGGGGCGCGAGAACTGGCCGTCCATGAAGCCGGAGAGCTGCAGCGATGCCGAAGGGAAGGGCGAGCTTTCTCGTGTTTCCTCGATCAGCCGGGTCAGCAGGCCGAGCATCTCCTGCCGGGCAAGCGCCATGGCGATGCCGAGGCTTGCCATCTGCTCCTCGATGCCGGCAAGCCAGGAAGGATCGAAGCGGCCTTCGTCCAGCAGTTTGTTGCGGCTGCGCATGGCGCGCTCGAAATCGCTGGCGCGGCGGCCATGGGCGGGATCGAGCGACAGCACCAGCCGGTCGAGAAAGCGGCGCCGGTCGGAAGAGGCGCTGGTAAAGAGGCCGTCCATCGCCGGTGTCAGCCAGAGAAGGCGCAGATGGTCGGTCAGTTCGTCGACAGTCTTTGCCGTCGTGCCATTGATGCGCAGCCTGCGGGCGGTGGTCTCCTCGCCCGTTTCGATGCCGGTGCCGATCTCGACGTCGCCCTCCATGCCGTCGAGCGCGGCGAAGATCGAAAAGCCGCCGGCCGCGCCGACGCGGGTAATGTCGCCATAAGCCGCGCGGCGCAAACCGCGGCCAGGCGAAAGCAGCGAGACGGCCTCCATGAGATTGGTCTTGCCGGCGCCGTTGTCTCCCGTCAGCACGGCATGCCGACCATCAAGTGCAAGGGCCGCCGCCACATAGTTGCGGAAGTCTGTCAGCTTCAGACGGGAAAGAGAAACCTTGTGCGGCATCGAATGTCCGGAATCGTAAAGCGTGACAGCTAAGCCGAAGCAGCGCCGATGGCAAGGCTGGCAGCTTTTGGGCCGTGGATCGCGTACCGCCGCTGCAGCCGGACGTCAGGACGCGGCGGCTGGCGCCACGCAGGACATATATTCCAGATGATCCCGTGACCGAAGTCCTTGTGTCCGACATCCTCCCGATGGAATGGCAGCCACGGGGCTTCGAAATTCGGTTAAAAATACAACCATCCGAGATGGCCTGACATCGCCAAACCGATCCCGTAGACAGTCATTGCCAATGTCTTCCAGCGCCGGATATTCAAGGTTTGCCGCCATCCTCTAAGGCTACTGACGTAACGTAAAGCCCAAAAAAAGTTGGTTGAATTTTGCAACTGCAGGGTTGAGTTATCCGGTGCAGGCGATATGGTAAACGGACCGTTTATGTATAAGAGAGTGATGAAGTGCCAGATCCGGTTGATATTATCGTCGGTCGCAACGTCAGACAGTTTCGCGCCCTTCGCCGTGTTTCTCAGCTCGAGCTTGGCGAAGCACTCGGACTGACTTTCCAGCAAATCCAGAAATACGAAAAGGGGGCGAACCGCGTTTCCGCCAGCAAGCTGCATCAGATCGCGGTTTTTCTCGACGTCGAGATCTCCGCTCTCTTCGAGGGTGCCGGCATGTCGCCATTCGGCAGCCGTGTCGAACTCAGCCCCGACGCCTATGCGCTTGCGCTGAGCTACGACAAGCTGAACTCACCGGCAGGCAAGGAAGCGGTCAAGACCATCGTCACCCTCATGACGGGCGAAGCGGCCGAAACCACCGCCTGATTCCAGCGCAGCAATCACGGTTCCCACGGAAAGCACGACCTATTCAAGGTCTGGATGATTTCCGGACACCTGCGGGTGTGCAGCAATATTGGGGGGATGACCTGCATCAGGACAAAGACCGGAAGCAGACCGCCTGATTGAGGTTCGATGCCGCGCGCTTCAGTGAATCTCGCATTCGTGCAGCGCCATCAGCAGATCGTCCTGCGTCTGGTGGCCGGCATGATAGAGGTCGATCGCGATGCTGGCAATGGAAAGGCCTTGCTGGCTGCGAAGCTTGATGTTGCGCTCAGCGCACCATGTGTAGATGGCGCCGGCGAGAACGTCGACGTCTTCGGACTGAGATGAAAAGGCTGGCGCCATGGCTGATACCCTTGGTTTGTTTGTTCCCGCTAGCGCTAAGGACGCTCTATCACTTTGATTTGGTGCATGACCCCGAAATCGATTCCGGCTCCCGGGGTCATGCACTGACGGCAGAGACTGAATTCATTTGGAAAACTTGCAAGCGGCATCATCTGGCTGCGTTAACGCAAGTCGTCGTCCCGCCCGCTGCCGTATCGATCCGGGACAGATTCGCCGGCATGGACGGCGAATGTCGCAAATCAGGATTCTTAAAACAAAAAAGCCGGAGACGTTTCCGTCCCGGCTTTCGTAATGGGCATGTCGATCGCGGCTCAGCCTTCGAAGAATTCCTTCATGCGGGCAAAGAAGCCCGTCGATTCCGGATTGTTCTCCTTGGAGGAAAGCTGCTCGAATTCCTGAAGCAGTTCACGCTGGCGCTTGGTGAGCTTTTGCGGCGTCTCGATCTGGATCTGGATGTAGAGGTCGCCCGTCTGCACCGAACGCAGCACTGGCATGCCCTTGCCCTTGAGGCGGAACTGTTTGCCGACCTGGGTGCCCTCGGGCACGGTAACGCGCGATTTGGTGCCGTCGAGCGTCGCCACGTCGAAGGTGCCGCCGAGCGCGGCCGTCGTCATCGAGATCGGAACGGCGCAATAGAGATCGGCTCCGTCGCGCTGGTAGAATTCATGCGGTTTGACGGACAGGAAGATATAGAGGTCGCCTGCCGGTCCGCCGCGGGCGCCGGCCTCGCCTTCGCCCTGCAGGCGGATGCGGGTGCCGTCCTCGATGCCGGCGGGAATATTGACCGAGAGTGAACGCTCTTCCGTCACCCGGCCCTGGCCGTGGCACTTCGGGCACGGATCGGGAATGATCTGGCCGCGGCCGTGGCAGGTGGGGCAGGTCCGTTCGATCGAGAAGAAGCCCTGTGCCGCGCGCACGCGCCCCGTTCCTTGGCAGGTGCCGCAGTTCTTCGGCTGCGTGCCGGGCTTGGCGCCTGAACCCGAACAGACGTCGCAGGTGATCGACGTCGGAACGCGGATTTGCGCCGTCTTGCCGGAGAAAGACTCTTCCAGCGTTATTTCCATGTTGTAGCGAAGATCGGCGCCACGTTCGCGGCCGCCCGACGAGCGCTGGCGCGCGCGCCCTCCACCCATCATCTCGCCGAAGATATCCTCGAAAATGTCGGAGAAACCGCCGCCGGCAAATCCGCCGCCACCGCCGCCCATGCCGCCATGCTCGAAGGCCGCATGACCATACCGATCATAGGCCGCCCGCTTCTGCGGGTCCTTGAGCATCTCGTAGGCTTCGTTGATTTCCTTGAACTTCCGCTCGGCGTCCTTGTCATCCGGGTTCTTGTCCGGATGGAATTTCATCGCCAATTTGCGAAAGGCGCTTTTCAGCTCTTTCTCGTCCGCCGTCTTGGCTACACCCAGAGTTTCGTAAAAGTCCGCTTTTGCCATTAAGGATTAAACCCCGGAAATGGATTTTCCGGCTGCCATGGTGAGCAGCCGGATCAGGTGTTGAAGCATAACCACGCCGTCGCGGATTACGCGGACTTCTTGCGGTCGTCGTCCTTGATTTCCTCGTAGTCGGCATCGACGACATTGTCGCCGCCTTCCGCGGAGGCATCACCAGCAGCGCCGCCTTCGGCCTGCTGTGCTTCATAGATCGCCTGGCCGAGCTTCATCGACACTTCCATCAGCGTCTGGGTCTTGGCCTTGATGTCGTCGGCATCGGGCTCGGATGCTTCCGACGCCGTCTTCAGCGCGGCGATCGCATCCGAGATCGCGGTGCGGTCGGCCTCGGAAACCTTGTCGCCATAATCCTTCAGCGACTTTTCCGAGGAATGGATCAGGCTTTCGGCCTGGTTCCGGGCTTCGACCGCCTCGCGGCGCTTCTTGTCCTCGCTGGCATGGGCTTCGGCATCCTTCACCATCTTCTCGATGTCGGCGTCGGAAAGACCGCCGGAAGCCTGGATACGGATCTGCTGTTCCTTGCCGGTGCCTTTGTCCTTGGCCGAAACCTGGACGATGCCGTTGGCGTCAATGTCGAAGGTGACTTCGATCTGCGGCATGCCGCGCGGCGACGGCGGCAGACCGACGAGGTCGAACTGGCCGAGCAGCTTGTTGTCGGCAGCCATTTCACGCTCGCCCTGCGAAACGCGGATGGTCACAGCCTGCTGGTTGTCTTCGGCGGTCGAAAACGTCTGGCTCTTCTTCGTCGGGATCGTCGTGTTGCGTTCGATCAGGCGGGTGAAGACACCACCCAGCGTCTCGATGCCGAGCGACAGCGGCGTCACGTCGAGCAGCAGGACGTCCTTGACGTCGCCCTGCAGAACGCCGGCCTGGATGGCGGCGCCAAGCGCCACCACTTCATCGGGGTTGACGCCCTTGTGCGGCTCCTTGCCGAACAGCTGCTTGACGACTTCCTGTACCTTCGGCATGCGGCTCATGCCGCCGACGAGAACCACTTCGTCGATTTCGGCAGCAGTGACGCCAGCATCCTTGAGCGCTGCCTTGCATGGCGCGATCGTGCGCTGGACGAGATCGTCGACCAGGCTTTCGAGCTTGGCGCGGGTCAGCTTCAGCGTCAGATGCTTCGGGCCGGAGGCGTCGGCCGTGATGAACGGCAGGTTGATTTCGGTCTGCTGCGAGGAGGAAAGCTCGATCTTTGCCTTTTCCGCAGCTTCCTTGAGGCGCTGCAGGGCAAGCTTGTCGTTCTTCAGGTCGATGCCGTTGTCTCTCTTGAACTCGCCGACGAGATATTCGACGAGGCGCATGTCGAAGTCTTCACCGCCGAGGAAGGTATCGCCGTTGGTGGACTTCACTTCGAAGACGCCGTCGCCGATCTCGAGGATCGAAATATCGAAGGTACCACCACCAAGGTCGTAGACGGCAATCGTCTTGCCTTCTTTCTTGTCGAGACCGTAAGCGAGGGCTGCCGCAGTCGGCTCGTTGATGATGCGCAGGACTTCAAGACCGGCTATGCGGCCGGCATCCTTGGTTGCCTGGCGCTGCGCGTCGTTGAAGTAGGCAGGAACGGTGATGACGGCCTTTTCGACCTTTTCGCCGAGATAGGATTCGGCGGTTTCCTTCATCTTCTGAAGGATCATCGCGGAAATCTGTGCGGGCGAGTAGCCCTTGCCATTGGCTTCGACCCAGGCGTCGCCATTGTCGCCCTTGACGATGGTGAAGGGAACGAGGTGCTTGTCCTTCTCGACGGTCGGATCTTCGTAGCGGCGGCCGATCAGGCGCTTGACTGCAAAGAGTGTATTCGTCGGGTTGGTGACTGCCTGGCGCTTGGCCGGCTGGCCGACGAGGCGTTCGCCATCATCGGAAAATGCCACCATGGAAGGGGTCGTACGCGCACCTTCCGCATTCTCGATAACCTTCGCGTCCTTGCCGTCCATGACTGCGACGCAGGAATTCGTCGTTCCAAGGTCGATACCAATTACTTTTGCCATGTCATTCTCTCCTTGAAGCAAGCTGTCGGAACCCCGAGAAGGCATTTCCCTGACAGCCCCTTACGGGATGGGTCTACTTGAGATTACGCAATCGTGATTGCGGTGATGCGGCGTATATAAGGAGCGGTTTTCTGGACTGCAAGGCGAGAAATGCCCCGGAATCCAGCAAAACGAATGTGTTGCGTTCAATTTTTACAGTAGCCGGGAAAGAGGTCGCCGCATGTCCGGAAAGCGGCCGTTTTTTCGGGCATGTCGCGCAAAACTGCGCAGCCGTTTTGCGACAACGACATGCGTAAAACAAAGACCTGAAGCGCGAGGCGCGACTCTGAAAGATCGCGACGCGCTTTAGAGCATCGGGCGTGTGTAGGACATGCAGCAAAGGTCTCACTGGCCCATGATCAGATCGAGCAGCGTCGTGCGCCGCGGCTGGACGGAAGAGGTGGTCTGCGCACCCCCGACATCGCCGGGCGGCACCATGCCCTCATAGCCAGAACCGCCGCCTTCGGCAATGTCTGCGGGCGGAACCGGGCCGTTGCCGGAGGTCGCCCCCTGCTGCCGGACAGGCGCTTGCGGATAACGGTTTGCATTGTCGTTGCCGCCGAAGACGCCGGAAATAATGCCGCCGATCGTCGATGGCGGCGCCTCGGCCGTCATCGGTTGTCCGCTGCCCGACTGCCCATTACCCGGTGCCTCAGCCATCGGCTGACCATTGTTCGGATCGGCGGTCAACTGGCCGTTGCCGAAGAGCGGTGCCGGCGAAAGACCCTTGTGGGCGGCAATCATGAATTCCTTCCAGGCCTTGGCGGGCAAGCCGCCGCCGGTCACCTTCTTCATCGGCTTGCCGTCGTCATTGCCGAACCAGACCCCGGTGGTCAGGTTGCTGGTGAAGCCGACGAAGAGCGCGTCGCGCGAATTCTGCGTGGTGCCGGTCTTTCCCGCCGCCTGCCAGCCGGGGATCTTGGCGCTCTTGCCGGTGCCGTTGTCGATGACGCCCATCATCATCGCATCCATCTGGGCGACGATCTGCTCGGACAGCACGCGCGGCGGGCTGTCATAGGTATTTTCGTAGAGAACCTTGCCCTCGGCCGTCGTCACCCGGCGGATGACGTGCGGCGTCGCCTTGTAGCCGCCATTCATGAAGGCGGCATAGGAGGCGGTGAGTTCCATCAGCGACACCTCGGACGTGCCGAGCGCGATCGAGGCATTCGGCTGCAGCTCGCTTTCGATGCCGAGCCGGTGGGCAAGCTTGATCACCTGATCCGGCCCGTCATACATCACCAGCTGGGCGGCCACCGTGTTCAGCGACTTGGCAAGCGCGGTCGCCAGCGTCACTTCGCCATTGTATTTTTTCTCGTAATTTTCGGGCGTCCAGTCGCCGATCCGGATCGGCGCGTCGTTGAACACCGAATAGGGCGTCAGCCCCTTCTCGAGTGCTGCAGCATAGACGAAAGGCTTGAACGAGGAACCCGGCTGGCGTTTGGCCTTGACGGCGCGGTTGAACTGGCTCGTCGCATAGTCCCTGCCGCCGACGAGCGCCCGGATCGCGCCGGTGCCGTCGATCGAGACGAGGGCCGCCTGCGAGGCGTCGAGCTTGCCGCCCTCCTTGTCGAGCACGTCGACCAGCGATTGCTCGGCCTTCTTTTCCAGCGACTTGTCGATGGTCGTATCGACGATGACGTCTTCCTTGACGTCGCCGATCAGGCTTGGCAGCTGGTCCATTACCATGTCGGCGACATAGTGCCCGGCACCGGACCAGTAGCTCTTGGCCGAAGCCGGGGTCTGCGACATCGCCGTTTTGACCTCGGAATCGGTGATGAAGCCCTGTTCGCGCATCGCCGCGAGCACGAGCTGGGCGCGTGCATTCGCCGCGTCCGCATCGCGGGCCGGTGAAAGCCGCGACGGCGCCTTGAGCAGGCCGGCCAGCACCGCGGCCTCGCCGAGGTTGACGTCACGCGCCGATTTGTTGAAGTAGCGCCGTGAGGCGGCCTCGACGCCATAGGCGTTCGATCCGAAGAACACCCGGTTGAGATACATGGCAAGGATCTGGTCCTTGGTGTATTTCTGCTCCAGCCAGAGCGAGAGCAGCACTTCCTGGACCTTACGTTCCAGCGTCCTTTCCGGGGAGAGGAAGAGGTTCTTGGCAAGCTGCTGCGTCAGCGTCGAGCCACCCTGGACCATGTGGCCAGCCGTGAGATTGGTCACGATCGCCCGGCCGAGGCCGAGCGGATCGACGCCGAAATGTGAATAGAAACGCCGATCCTCGATGGCGATGACGGCTTCCGGAATATAGGGCGACATGTTTTCGAGCGACAGCGCCTCGCCGCCGGTGGCGCCGCGATTGGCGATGACGCTGCCGTCGACGGCGGTGATCTTGACGTTCGGCGGCCGCTCCGGGATTGCCCATGTGCTGGCGCTCGGCATGCGCGACCCATAATAGACCACGAGCCCGGCAACGCCGATGCCGGCCCAGATGAAAAGCACGACGCACCAGTAGACCATGCGGCGCATGAAGCCGAAAAACCCGCCGCCTTCACGCTCCCGCGGCTCGCGCTGCCGCCGGGGGGCGGCGCGCTGCGGCGGGGGTTTCGAGCCGCCGCGGCGCTGAGATCGGCCTCCGGCGATGCGATCGTCGGCATCGAGCGAGAATTCGTCATCGTCGCGTGCCGGCCGGCCGCTGAAGGAGGGTTCTATTCTGTCGCCTGATCTGCCTCTGCCTGCCATCGCGGACCGGTCACACCCCATGTTCGATCGCGAAGCCAACTTCGCATAACGGTGCCCTTCTCCAGCGCCGCGCGTCTTTTCAGACGCGCAAAGGACGCTGGAGCGCTTTGAGTGCCGCCGTGATCATCCGACTGAACTGTAAATGCGGCGATTTAACGGGGTATTAATAATGGAAAGTAAAGCAGATCGCGCCGGGCGACAGCATTGGCCTTCAGAACTGTCGGGCCTCGTAATCGTCGAGCGATTCCGGGTCCTGCTTATATTCCCACTCGCCAAGATGAAAGCGGCGCCAGATCTGGCCGGAAGGGTTGAGGCTCGCCCCATCGGTGAGGCGCACAGGCAGGATGGGGTTGTGTTTATGCCAAACGGTAACATCTGTGGCGGCTGCCCGAGGGCCGAAAAGCCCGAAGAAAGCCAGGTAGTCTTGTGTCATCAGGGTCCAGCCTCGAACGGATCAAAATCAATCCGCAACTTCACAAAACTGCAATAAAGAATCTCGCAAAACAAGTGCCTCGCGATGGCTTCACGTCAAATTGTCGGTGATCGCATTCGAGGTTCGATGCTTCCCCCCGCGGCTCCTGTCTTGCGCTCGCCGGCAAAGCGGCATGCGTCGTGAAAACAAAGGTGGCGTGAGTTACGTACTATACGACGTAGATTACCGCGCCGCGCGTCTTTTCGAGAGACATAAAAGAAGCTGTAACACATTGAATTGCCGCATAGTGTTTCCTCAAATCGGTTCTGCTTCAAGGAATTATGCGGCAGGCGGAACCAATAGGCTTCGCGATTGTTTATGAAGAAGCGGGACAGCCCCTCACGTCCCGCGAATGATCGGCCGTCTCCCCTCAACGCGTGCCGATCGACATCAGGCCCGGTGCATCCCTCCCAAGGGAGCGCCGGGCTTTTTCTTGGGTGTTTTCCCTTGGCTTCAAGCCTCGGAAGAGGACGGCGCTGCGTCCCCTTTCTGTCTCATTGGTCGCAAGAGAGATCGCCGGGGCGGCAATCAAAATTCCTGCGGTCCGGCCTGCGATCATCGCCTCTCCGGTCGTCCCTCTGCCGTTCACCTCTTTGCCGATCGTCCCTTTGCCGATCGTTCCTTTGATTGTTGTCGCGCCAGTCGCGATCGCGGTCGCGCCCATCTCGGTCGCCATCCCGCTCGCGCCAGTTACGGTCGCGATCCCGGTTATCCCGATCGCGGTCGCGATCCCGATTGTCGCGGTCGCGGTAGTAATAGTCCGGGCCGCGGCTCCAGCGGTCACGGTCGCGATAGAAATCACGGTTGCGGTAATAGCGGTCCCAATAATTGTCGACGCTGAAGCGAATCATCGGAATGCCGAGCGGACGGTAATATTGCGGGCCGACATAGACGCGGCGCTGCTGGTAGAGGGCCTGCACATACTGGCCGGAAACCCAGCCCCGGCCGCCGTAGAATTCGACGTCGCACCAGTTGACCTCGGAAAGGCATCCGCGGATCTCGACGGAGGAACCGGCGGGGATGACGGCAACGGCAGGATATCGAGTGCTCGGACCCGCACGCATGTTGACGTTCGCCGTCGAGTAGCCCTCGGCAGCCTGCGCTATGGCGGGAGCCAGCATAAGCATGCCGGCGGCTGCGATTTTAACAAAGAGATTTTTCACGCTTCTCAGTCCTTGTTGGCACGTTTTTCAGGCAGCGCTTGGCCGCGTTTCCTTGGCATATGCCATTGAAACAAAAGACAGAGCGATCGCCCGCAGCTGTCAGGCGTCATCATTCGTCTTATCTTTCAATGGCTTATATGTCGCTCGCGATGAACGCAGCTTGAACGGCGAAATGTCTGTCCGCGCCTTGGAGCCGCGATGGTGCTTCCGGCAAGGCCGGTACTGTTAACGGTTCGTTAACCTTTCGGCGGCAGTCTCACTGCAATACCTGCTTGCTCCTTGACCACGGATGAACTGGCACTGAGGTAAGCGGATGACGAAAGGCCGGGTCGAACCGGCCTTTTTGTTTGTCGCGACTTTGCGTGGCGCAGCTTGATGGAAGCCGCGCCTTTTCCTTCAGGTGGCGAGCGCTCGAAGTATCCGCACCCAGGAGCGAATGCCCTTGTGGTAGGAGACGAGCTCGTATTTCTCGTTCGGCGAGTGGATGCGATCGTCGCTGAGGCCGAAGCCGACGAGCAGCGATTCCATGCCGAGCATCTTCTGGAAATCTCCGACGATCGGGATCGACCCACCCATGCCGATGACGATGGCGGGCTTCGGCCACTCGTCGGAAAGCGCGTTCTTCGCCTTGGTGAGAACAGGCGAATCATAGGAAAGATGAATCGCCGGCGAGCCGCCATGCGGATGGAACTCGACCGAGCAATCGGCGGGAATCTTCGCACTGATATAGCTGCGGAAAGCCTCGCGGATGGCCGCCGGATCCTGCGTGCCGACAAGCCGGAACGAAACCTTGGCCGAAGCCTTGGCGGCGATCACCGTCTTGAAGCCTTCGCCGGTATATCCGCCCCAGATGCCGTTGATTTCGGCGGTCGGCCGCGCCCAGGTGAGTTCCAGCACCGAGCGGCCTTTTTCACCGGATGGAATGGAAAGGCCGACTTCGCCGAGGAAGCTCTCCGCGGTCTTGCCGAGCGTCTCCCATGAGGCCTTGATGTTGTCAGGCGTTTCCTCAACGCCGTCATAGAAGCCGTCAAGCGTAATGCGGCCCGTCTCGTCATGCAGGCCGGCAAGAGCCTCGACGAGAATGTGGATCGGATTGGCGGCCGCGCCGCCGAAGAGACCGGAATGCAGGTCACGGTCGGCGGCCGTCACGATCACTTCCTCGCCGACGAGGCCGCGCAGCGCCGCGGCGATCGCCGGCGTGTCGCGGTCCCACATGCCGGTATCGCAGACCAGCGCATAATCGGCCTTGAGCTCGGCGGTATTGGCTTCGA
The DNA here is from genome assembly GCF_013591995.1 of Rhizobium sp. WYCCWR 11146. NCBI lineage: Bacteria > Pseudomonadati > Pseudomonadota > Alphaproteobacteria > Hyphomicrobiales > Rhizobiaceae > Rhizobium > Rhizobium sp. WYCCWR 11146. The sequence goes on along the minus strand of NZ_JACCEY010000031.1, from coordinate 378,698 downwards.
GGAAGGGCTTCAGGGACGGCGAGCCGGATTCCTCCTCGCCCTCGAAGAGGATGGTGATGCGGCAGGGAAGCGCGCCGTTGATCTCCTTATAGGCGCGGCAAGCCTCGACGAAGGTCATCAACTGGCCCTTGTCGTCGGAGGTGCCGCGGCCGGTCAGGATCTTGCGGCCCTCGCCGACATCCTTGATCGATGGCTCGAACGGGTCGTTTTCCCAGAGCTCGATCGGATCGACCGGCTGAACATCGTAATGGCCGTAGAAGAGAACATGCGGCGCATCGGCGGAAGCGCCGGCATGGTGGGCGACCACCATCGGATGGCCAGGCGTATCGCGCAGCGAGGCCGTAAAGCCGAGCGTCCCGAGATAGGCGACGAGCCATTCGGCGGCCTTCCGGCATTCGGCTTTATAGGCGGGATCGGTGGAAATCGATTGGATGCGCAGAAGCTCGAACAGCTTTTCGAGGCTCGATGGAAGGTTCTGATCCGCGCGCTCAAGCACCTGATTGATATCGGTCATTTTCGACTCCTTTTTTTGAAATTCGGCCGGACGATAGACCAAACCAGAAAAGCAGGCGAGGCGGAAAAACAAAAATCGGCGGCGCGAAAGGCCCGTCGGTCAAAGATCAATATCAGGAAGATTTGCTGGATAATATAGAAGAGATTTCTAATTCAATTTACAGTTATTTAGCACAACCTAAATAGCCTGACCGAATTCAGCTGTGGGAGGGGCAGATGTTTTCGGTCATTACATGTATTCGGGACAACCACGATTGGCGGCTGGTGCTTGCGGCGGCCGCCGTCTGCCTGGTCGGCGCTATAGCGGCTATGCTGCTGCTTTCCCGCGCTCAGGAATGCGATGCCGGGCGGCGCAAGCTCTGGATCGGCGCCTCGGCTTTCGCTTTCGGCACCGGCGTATGGGCAACGCACTTCATCGCAATGCTGGCCTATGACGGCGGCATGCCGATCGGCTACCAACTGGGCCTGACGGCGCTTTCTTTCCTCCTGTCGGTTGCCGGTTCGTGGGCGGCGATCCTCGTCGCTTCGGAAAGCCGCGGCAGGTTTTCTCGCATCCGCGGCGGCGTCCTGATGGCGCTCGGCATCGCCTCCATGCACCTGACCGGCATGCAGGCGATCGAAACGCAGGCGGCAATTCTTTATGATCCCTCCATGACGCTGAGTGCGGTTCTCGCAGGAGCGCTGTTGTCGAGCGCCGCCTTCCACGCATTTTTCCAATTGAAGGGACTGAGGCGGCTCCTCGCCTCGTCAATCAGTTTCGTCCTCGCGATCTGCGCGCTCCATTTCATCTCGATGGCTAGCATCACGCTCGTGCCGGATCCCGGCAAGCAAGTTCCGGCAACGGTGCTCGACGCCAGCCTGCTTGCTGCGATCGTCGTTGTGGCGGCGACGGCGCTCATTCTGATCGCGCTGGCGGTGGTCTTTATCGAAAGCCACCTGACGGATCTGAGGGGGCTCGCGAATGCCTCACAGGAAGGGCTGCTGATCCTGCGGGAAGGCCGGATCATCGATGCCAATGAACGCTTCCAGGGGCTCTCCGGCTGGAAGCTTGCCGGTCTTGCCGGCAAGGCGCCCTCGGCTGTTTTGACTGCTATTCAGGGAACTGGGCAGAACAGACCCAGCGAGACGCTGCTCAACACCAGGGACGGCAGGGAGATCGCCGTCGAAGTGACCGCGAGCAGGATCGTCTATCGCGGGCACAACTGCGAGGTGCTGGCGGTGCGTGATCTCACCGAGCGCAGGCAGGCCGAGGAGATGATCGAGCATCTCGCCCACCACGACGTGCTCACCGATCTGCCGAACAGGTCGCTGTTCGATACCCGCATCCGGCAGGCGCTGCAGATGGCCGAACGAAAGAACAGCGAGGTTGCCCTCTTCTATCTCGACCTCGATCGCTTCAAGGCCGTCAACGATATCTTCGGTCATGCCGAAGGCGACCGTATTCTCCGCAAGGTCGCCTCGATCCTGCGCCGCGTGGCCGATGAGAGCGATACGATCGCCCGCCTCGGCGGCGATGAATTCGCCATCATTCAGCCCGCCGGGCAGCAGCCGGCGGCGGCGCAAAAGCTTGCGGCGGCGATCCTCGACGAATTCGCCGCCGAGATGGACACGGCGCGCGACCCGACCGCCGTCGGCGTCAGCGTCGGCATCGCAATCTATCCCGCGGATGGCGCTGCTGCTGAAGAACTCTGCAACAATGCCGATACTGCACTCTACCGCGTCAAGCATGACGGTCGCGGCAAGGTCTGTTTCTTCGACGCGGACATGGATAAGGCGGCACGGAACCGCCGCCAGATCGAAAGCGAACTGCGCCATGCGATCATCCGTAATCAGATCCATGTCGACTATCAGCCGATCCTCGATGCGCTGAGCGGCGAGATCGGCGGCTACGAGGCCCTGATGCGCTGGAACCGGCCAGGTCACGGCTTGACCGAGCCCGATATCTTCATCCCGATCGCCGAGGAAAGCGGCTCGATCGTCCAACTCGGCGAATGGGTGTTGCAGCAGGCCTGCAGGGAGGCTGTGCGCTGGCCGCTGCCGTTGATGATCGCCGTCAATCTCTCGCCGGTGCAATTCATGCTGCCGAACCTCTGCGAGCGGATCGAGGCGATCCTCGCCGAAACCGGGCTTGCGCCCGGCCGGCTGGAGCTCGAGATCACCGAGGCGGCCCTCATTCGCGATCGCGACCGGGTGATGACGACACTATTGCGGCTGCACAAGCTCGGCGTTCACATCGTCATGGATGATTTCGGCACCGGTTTTTCTTCGCTTTCCAACCTGCGTTCATTCCCTTTCGACAAGATCAAGGTCGACCGCAGTTTCACCGGAGTGCTGGAACATGATGCGGCGGCGCGCTCGATCGTGCGCGCCATCATCGGCCTAGGTCATAGCCTCGGCATGCCTGTCGTGACGGAGGGCGTGGAAACCGAGATGCAGCGCCGGATCGTCGTCGAGGAAGGCTGCACGCAAGTACAGGGCCTTTTACTCGGCAAGCCGGATATCGAGCCGAGCATCAAGCTTGCCGCCCACGAAAACGTCCTGACCGCACAGATCGAAACCGGCGCGCCGTCGCTGCGACGCGCACAGTGTGCTGGCGAGTGATCTTACAGCGCCGCGCGTCTTTTCAGACGCGCAAAGGACGCTGTCGATTCCGATTTAAGGAATTATGCAGTGGTCAGAGCGCCTTGGCGTTTTCCAGAAGCCGGCGGATATATTCGAGTGTCAGCTCGCGCTCGAAAACTCGAAACCCTTTAAACAGCGCAAGGTCGGCCTCGCGCGCGGTCTCGATTGCCTCGGCCTCCATGGCGCGGGCCTTCGGCGTCAGGAAGAGCAGTTGCGCCCGCTTGTCGGATGGATGCGGCCGGCGTTCGATCAACCCGTCTCGGACCATGCGCGAAAGCGTATTGGCCATGGTCGCCTGTTCGATATCGACCCGCTCGAGAAGCTGTTTCTGAGTCAGCCCGTCCTCGGCCCAGAGTTCCAGCAGAATGGGGAACTGGCCCGGAGAAAAACCGAGCCCAACCGCGCGCTGGTGCAGCGAGCGGGCAAACCCTTTCGCCAGCTGGCTGGCAAGGTAGGCTCCCGAATCCATACGGTTAAATCCCATGATTGCAAGTTAGGCTCAAAACCATGCCGGAGACAATGCAGCAAATCGCATACGATGCTCCTAAACATGCAAGCGGCGATCAGAATTTCGAGTGCCTGGTAAAACAAAAGTCGCCATGGCCTGGAGGTTGGCCATGGCGACTTTAAAGTGGGGACAAAGGCCCGGAGAGGGGGATAAGGCCTTTGTCCAAGCCTGACGCGGCGGGGGACAAGCCGGTGATCAGACCCGCGACGCAATCAAGCGCCGGTGACATCGATTTGTGGCTCAGAATGTGGTTTTTCAAGGGAGGGCCGTGGTTACAAATCGGTAACAGTTTGGTGAGCCGGAATCCGTGCCGTACAATTCCTGAGATCGGAATCGATGGAAGGATAAAATTATGCAGCAACGCCAAGTGCTCAGCGTCCTTTGCGCGTCCGAAAAGACGTGCGGCGCTGTGTGACGCTCCGAACGCCATAATCCTTTCCGCGCGCCGAATTTTATGCCGAACTCTATATGGACCTCGTCCCATGCCCGCGCTATCCATGCACGCATGAAAAAAGGCGATCACCTCTTCCTAGTCGATGGTTCCGGATTCATCTTCCGGGCGTTTCATGCATTGCCGCCGCTGACCCGCAAGACCGACGGCCTGCCGATCGGCGCTGTGTCCGGTTTCTGCAACATGCTGTGGAAGCTGCTGAGGGATGCGCGCAATACCGATGTCGGCGTGACGCCGACCCATCTTGCCGTCATCTTCGACTATTCCGCCAGGACGTTTCGCAAGGATCTCTACGACGCCTATAAGGCGAACCGATCTGCGCCGCCGGAAGAGCTCATCCCGCAATTCGGCCTCATCCGCGAGGCGACCCGCGCCTTCAATCTGCCCTGCATCGAGACCGAAGGCTTCGAGGCCGACGACATCATCGCCACCTATGCCCGCCAGGCCGAAGCGACTGGCGCCGATGTCACCATCGTCTCCTCCGACAAAGATCTGATGCAGCTCGTCAGCCCCAATGTCCACATGTATGACAGCATGAAGGACAAGCAGATCGGCATTCCCGATGTCATCGAGAAATGGGGCGTGCCGCCGGAAAAGATGATCGATCTGCAGGCGATGACCGGCGATTCGGTCGACAATGTTCCCGGCATTCCCGGCATTGGCCCGAAAACCGCCGCCCAGCTTCTCGAGGAATACGGCGATCTTGATACGCTGCTCGAACGCGCCGCCGAGATCAAGCAGGTCAAGCGCCGCGAGACGATCCTCGCCAATATCGACATGGCCAGGCTCTCGCGCGACCTCGTGCGGCTGCGCACCGATGTGCCACTCGATCTCGATCTCGACGCGCTGGTGCTGGAGCCGCAGAACGGCCCGAAGCTGATAGGCTTCCTGAAGACGATGGAATTCACCACGCTGACGCGCCGCGTCGCCGAAGCCTGCGCTTGCGATGCCGGCGCCATCGAACCGGCGATCGTCCGCATCGAATGGGGTGAGACGGCCCGCGGCCCGGATCTGGATGCGGCCGAGCCCGAGCCCGTTGCCGGCGGCATCCCCGACGTTTCGGGTGAATCCGTGCCGCTGCCGCCGCGCGCGAAGGCGAAGACCGCCGTCGAAGGCGCCTTTTCGCCCGCCGATCTTGCCAACGCTCGGGCCGAGGCCTTTGCGACGCTGCCCTTCGATCATTCGGCCTATGTCACGATCCGCGACCTGGCAACGCTCGACCGCTGGATCGCCGATGCGCGCGCGACCGGCCTCGTTGCTTTCGATACCGAGACCACGTCGCTGGATGCGATGCAGGCCGAACTCGTCGGCTTTTCGCTGGCGATCGCCGACAATACGGCCGATCCCACCGGCACGAAGATCCGCGCCGCCTATGTGCCGCTTGTCCATAAGAACGGCGTCGGCGATCTGCTCGGCGGCGGCCTTGCCGAAAACCAGATCCCGATGGGCGATGCCCTGCCGCGGTTGAAGGCATTGCTGGAGGACGAAGCGGTTCTCAAGGTCGCCCAGAATCTGAAATACGACTACCTGCTGTTGAAGCGCTATGGCATCGAGACCAGGAGTTTCGACGACACGATGCTGATCTCCTACGTGCTGGACGCCGGCAGCGGCGCGCATGGCATGGACCCGCTCTCGGAAAAATTCCTCGGCCATACCCCGATTCCTTACAAGGACGTGGCGGGCAGCGGCAAGGCGAACGTCACCTTCGATCTGGTCGATATCGACCGCGCCACCCACTATGCCGCCGAAGATGCCGACGTGACGCTGCGCCTCTGGCTGGTGCTGAAGCCCCGGCTGGCGGCGGCGGGATTGACCAGCGTCTATGAACGGCTGGAGCGGCCGCTGTTGCCGGTACTGGCACGCATGGAAGCGCGCGGCATCACCGTCGACCGGCAGATCCTGTCGCGCCTCTCCGGCGAACTGGCCCAGGGTGCAGCAAGGCTCGAGGACGAGATCTACGTACTGGCCGGCGAGCGGTTCAACATCGGCTCGCCGAAGCAGCTGGGCGATATCCTGTTCGGCAAGATGGGCCTTGCCGGCGGCAACAAGACGAAAACGGGGCAATGGTCCACCTCCGCGCAGGTGCTCGAGGATCTGGCCGCCGCCGGTTTGGAGCTGCCGCGCAAGATCGTTGACTGGCGCCAGCTCACCAAGCTGAAATCCACCTATACCGACGCGCTCCCCGGCTATGTCCATCCGGAGACCAAGCGGGTCCACACCTCCTATTCGCTGGCATCGACGACCACGGGGCGCCTGTCCTCCTCCGAGCCGAACCTGCAGAATATTCCGGTTCGCACCGCAGAAGGCCGAAAGATCCGCACCGCCTTCATCTCGACGCCTGGCCACAAGCTGATCTCCGCCGACTACAGCCAGATCGAACTGCGCGTGCTTGCCCATGTCGCCGAGATCCCGCAGCTGACCAAGGCTTTCGAAGATGGCGTCGACATCCACGCCATGACGGCGTCGGAAATGTTCGGCGTGCCGGTAGAAGGCATGCCGGGCGAGGTGCGCCGCCGCGCCAAGGCAATCAATTTCGGCATCATCTACGGCATCTCGGCCTTCGGGCTCGCCAATCAGCTTTCGATCGAGCGTTCGGAAGCCGGCGACTACATCAAGAAGTATTTCGAGCGTTTCCCCGGCATCCGCGACTATATGGAAAGCCGAAAGGCCATGGCGCGCGACAAGGGTTATGTCGAGACGATCTTCGGTCGCCGCATCAACTATCCCGAAATCCGCTCGTCCAATCCCTCCGTGCGCTCCTTTAACGAGCGTGCGGCGATTAACGCGCCGATCCAGGGCTCGGCTGCCGACGTCATCCGCCGGGCAATGATCAAGATAGAGCCGGCGCTTGTTGACGTCGGCCTTGCCGATCGCGTCCGCATGCTGCTGCAGGTGCATGACGAACTCATCTTCGAGGTCGAGGACGAGGATGTCGAAAAGGCGATGCCAACAATCGTCTCGGTCATGGAAAACGCCACCATGCCGGCGTTGGAAATGCGCGTGCCGCTAAGGGTCGATGCCCGCGCCGCCACCAATTGGGACGAGGCGCACTAAAGCATGTCGCGCAAAAGTGTGCAGCGGTTTTGCGACAACGACATGCGTGGAAATAAAGCCTAAAGCGGCAGCAGCGAATCTGAAAGATTGCGACGCGCTTTAGAGCGCCTCCCCAAAAATCGCAAAGATTTTTCTCGCCACCAGAACTCATTGAAAGTGCAGCGATTTACCCAAAGGGGTCGTATCGGAACGATACGGCAGGAAGGAACTTATTAACCTTCCTTTTCTATCCCGGTAGGGTCGTAATTTACAAAGCATGAGTGAGTAGCGGACGCATGCGTTTTCCCAGAACCAATTTGACGGATGCCGGAGATTTTGCCAGCGAGATTGAAACGGACCTTCCGGAGGAGAACCCAGGGGAGAAGCCGGCGGCACCCATCTGGCAGAGCAACTTTTCCCTCGCCCCGAATGTCCGTTTCACCCGCACGCCGGAAACGCTGATCAGCAGGCGGCGCGCGCCGAATGAGTCGGTTCGCGATGATTCGCAGATTGGACAGCAGGCGATACGGATAGAGCCGGTTGCCGTCGATGTGCCGTTCGATATCTATCTGCCGGAGCCGGACGAAATTTCCGCAGCACCGCACAGGGTCGAACTGCAGCAGTCACCTTTGCTTGACGAGCCCGGCGCGCCGGCTTTCCGCGCCAGCGCCGAGCTTTCCTCGATTTCGGATTTCGCCTTCTGGGAAGTCATGGCCTTCGAAGAGGCCGAGCCGGTTCGCGCGCCGCCGTTGATATCGTTCCCGAAGACCGAGACCTCGCCCGAATCGATCACGTCGCTGTTCCGGATCATGGAATGGCGCCCCGGCCGGCCGGCAACCGCTCCCGTCGTCTCCCGCCCGGCCCCGCAGCCCGCCGCGGTCTCCACGAAGGTTGCCGTGCGCCCTGCGGCCGCCCCGTCCCTGGAAAAGCCCAGGCGCATTATTGTCGAGGCACCGGTCATGCTGGCACCTCAGCCTGCGCCAGCCACTCAGGTCACGCCAACCCCTCAAATTGCATCAGCCCCTCAGACAGCACCAGCGCCGCAGCGCACGCCGCCCGTCGCCGCGGTTCTGCCGTCGCCGCGCCTGGCCGCGAGGCCCGAAAGGATCGACGCATCCGGCTATGAATTCCCGCCGCGCGCCCTGCTGCAGGAACCGCCGGAACGCCTCGGCGAGATCATGTCGCAGGAGACGCTGGAGCAGAATGCCGGGCTTCTGGAGAGCGTGCTGGAGGATTTCGGCATCAAGGGCGAGATTATCCATGTCCGTCCCGGCCCTGTCGTCACCCTCTACGAATTCGAGCCGGCGCCGGGCGTGAAATCGTCGCGCGTCATCGGCCTTGCCGATGATATCGCCCGCTCGATGTCGGCGCTTTCGGCCCGTGTTGCCGTCGTCCCCGGCCGCAACGTCATCGGCATCGAATTGCCGAATGTCACGCGTGAAACCGTTTATTTCCGTGAGATGATCGAGAGCCAGGATTTCGAGAAGAGCGGCTACAAGCTGGCGCTCGGCCTCGGCAAGACCATCGGCGGCGAGCCTGTCATTGCCGAGCTCGCCAAGATGCCGCATCTGCTCGTCGCCGGCACCACCGGTTCCGGCAAGTCGGTCGCCATCAACACGATGATCCTGTCGCTGCTCTACCGCATGACGCCGGAACAATGCCGCCTGATCATGGTCGATCCGAAGATGCTTGAGCTTTCCGTCTATGACGGCATCCCGCATCTGCTGACGCCCGTCGTCACCGATCCGAAGAAGGCGGTCATGGCGCTGAAATGGGCCGTGCGCGAAATGGAGGAGCGCTATCGCAAGATGTCGCGCCTCGGTGTCCGCAACATCGACGGTTACAACGACCGCGTCGCCCAGGCCCGCGAAAAGGGCGAGACCATCCATGTCATGGTCCAGGTCGGCTTCGACAAGGGCACCGGCACTCCGATCGAGGAAAGCCAGGCGCTGGACCTGACGCCGATGCCTTATATCGTCGTCATCGTCGACGAGATGGCCGACCTGATGATGGTCGCCGGCAAGGACATCGAAGGGGCGATCCAACGCCTCGCCCAGATGGCCCGCGCCGCCGGCATCCATCTGATCATGGCGACACAGCGTCCGTCGGTCGACGTCATCACCGGCACGATCAAGGCGAACTTCCCGACCCGCATCTCCTTCCAGGTGACCTCGAAGATCGACAGCCGCACCATTCTCGGCGAACAGGGCGCCGAGCAGCTGCTCGGTCAGGGAGATATGCTGCACATGCAGGGCGGCGGGCGGATTTCCCGCGTCCACGGTCCCTTCGTCTCGGATGTCGAAGTGGAAAAGGTTGTTGCCCATCTGAAGACCCAGGGCCGCCCCGAATATCTTGACACCGTCACCGCCGACGAGGAGGAAGAGACGGAAGAGGAAGAAGCCGGCGCCGTCTTCGACAAGAGCGCCATGGCCTCCGAGGATGGCAACGAGCTCTACGAGCAGGCGGTCAAGGTCGTCATGCGCGACAAAAAATGCTCGACCTCCTACATCCAGCGCCGTCTCGGCATCGGCTACAACCGCGCCGCCTCATTGGTGGAACGCATGGAAAAGGAAGGCCTCGTCGGCCCGGCCAATCATGTCGGCAAGCGCGAGATCGTATCGGGACGGGGCGACGGCGAGTAATTCTAGCGAATGCGCGGAAGGGATGCCTCTTGCTCCAACATCCCCTCTCCCCTCGGGGAGAGGGCAGGGTGAGGGGGCTCCTGACACCTCGTGAATGTCTGCAGCCGCTCGTCAGGGCGCCTTGGTCAGCAATCCGTCGAGGATCTCGATCATCTTCTGCTCGGCCTCTTCGAGCGAGCCGCTATTGTCGAGCTCCACCACGTCGTATTCGCCACGCACCGTCAGCGGTCCGCGGGCAAGCCGGGCCATGATATCTTCATGCGTCTCGCGTCCGCGCGCCTCCAGCCGACCGGCGAGCACTTCGGGGCGGGCGGTGACGTTGATGACTTTCAGCCGCGGGAAGGCGGCCTGGAAGCGGTGAAGCGCGGAGCGCGAGCCGTTGGCGACGACGACATGGCCTCTCGACAGCGCTACCGAGACCTCGGCCGGAATGCCGTATTTCAGGCCGTGCGCTTCCCACCAGACGGCGAAGGAGCCTGACTGCTCCATGGAGGCAAAACCTTCGAGGGAGACGGAAAGATGGTCTTCACCGCCGGCGTCACGGTGACGGGTGATGACCCGGCGGACGAAATGCACATTGTCGCGGCCCTTGAAACGCCGGGCCGCGAGGTTCATCAGCGTGTCCTTGCCGGCACCGCTCGGTCCGACGACGACGACCATGATGCCGCGCTCGGCTCCGGCTCCGGGGTGGGGTTCGTGCGGCATCATGCGACACGGCGTCCCTGGCGCCAGACGGAGCGCGTCACCGGCACGCCGTGCGAACGATGGACGCGGACAAGATCGGCGCGCAGCCCCGTTGCGATCCGGCCGCGGTCATCGAGGCTGACGGTACGGGCGGGCGTCGACGTCACCATGGCGATCGCCTTCGGCAGGCTGATGCTCTCCACCTCGTCGGCGAGGATGAAGGGCGCATGCAGCAGGCTGAGCGGTACGTAGTCGGAGGAAAGCACGTCGAGCACGCCCATCTCGGCAAGGTCGCGGGCGGCGATATTGCCGGAATGTGACTTGCCGCGCACGATGTTCGGCGCCCCCATCAGCACGCTCATGCCATGTCCGTGCGAGGCCCGGGCGGCGTCGAAGCTGGTCGGGAACTCGGCCAGGCGCACGCCGTTGTCGATCGCCTCGTCGACATGGGAGAGCGTCGCGTCGTCATGGCTTGCCACGGTGATGCCGCGCTCGGCGCAAACCTTGGCGATGGCGTTGCGGTGCGGCGTCGAATTGCGCGCCGATTCTGCCTGACGCTTGGCGACGAAACGCGCGAAAGCCTCGTCGCTCAGGCCCCGCTTCTTCTGGTAGTAGAAGATATATTGATCCATCGTCTGGAATTGCCGTTGGCCGGGTGCATGATCCATCAGCGAGACGAGCCGCACATGCCGGTCGCTTTCGAAATCGGCGAAATGTTCGAGCACATTGTCGGCCGAGACCTCGCAGCGCAGGTGGATGAGGTGCTCGGCGCGCAGCCTGCCTTCCGTCTCTGCCGACTGAATGGCATCGGCCATCTCGCGCATCTCGCCATGTTCGAAGCCGCCATCCTCGTCCGCCCCCATGCGCAGGCAGTCGAACACCGTGGTGATGCCTGATGTGACGATCTGGGCGTCATGCGCCTGGATGGCGGCGGTCTTGTTCCAGCGGATGCCGGGACGCGGCTGATAATGGCCTTCGAGATGATCGGTGTGCAGCTCGACAAGGCCTGGAATGATGTAGTCGCCTTCAAAATCTTCGCCGGCTACCGAGTTACCCTCGGAGATGTCGGCGATCTTTCCATCGCGGATGAGGATCGAGCCCGAGAGGATGTCGTCCTCGAGAACGATGCGGGCGTTGGAAAACACGGTCTCTTTGCTCATGTCGTCAGGTCTTTCAGCTTTTGGCACCGGCAAGCGGCAGCCAGGAATGAACTTTGAACGGGGCGCCGCGCGTCTCCTCGATGAAGACGGCAAGGCCGGAAATCAAAAGCGGCCGGCCGGTGAAATCGGCAAAACGCTCGGTCAGGATCGCTTTCATCACCTCGGCGCGTGTCTCGGGCACCTGGCCGCTCAGCGTCATGTGAAAGCCGAAATCCTCCATGACGTAAGGATAACCCCAGCGCTGCAGATGAGCGCGCTGGCTGTCGCTGAGCTTCTCCGGGTTGCGCCGCGCCATGTCGGCTTCGGAAAGCGCTACGCGGAACGGTTCGAACGACCTTACCACCTTCGCGGCGAAATCCTGAAGAGGTTGATGAAGAGAACCGGGAACGAGGGCAAAAAAACGGCCGAGTTGCCCAAGCACGAGTTCAGGAATCTCGAAGGCTTGCGTGCGCTGGGCAAAATCCTCGGCAACGGTCATGAGATCTTTCTCGGTGACGGAGGAGGCGAGCGAAAACGGTGCCTTGATCGTGGCGTGAAAGCCGTAGCGGCGGGGGTCGGCGGTGAGCTCGAACTGTTCTGCAGCACCCAGCTGCTCATATTCCGGTGCAGGATAAGTCTCGCCGGTGAAAGCATTGCGGCCGAGCCAGAGCGAGGCCGCGCCGGTCAGGGGATCATCCTTCGGCGGCGAGAAATAGAGAGCGTAGCGCAAGGCTTTTATCCTGGGGATCGTCCAAACGGGGGGAGCGCACTGTGCAGTGATTTGGCGGCGAACCGCAAGCAGGCTCCCGGCTAAAAGATTTCCGTGACAGAATGATGATGGCGTCAGTTCGTCAGTGGCCCTTTTTTCCCATCACGCGCGAACGCAGCGCATTCGAGAGGTTGTCGAAGGCGAAGACCACGAGGAGGATTAGCAGGACCATATAGGCGACTTTGTCCCAGTCCGAATTGGTCTTCATGGATTCGAGCAGCTTGAGGCCAATGCCGCCCGCACCGACGGCGCCGATTACGGTTGCCGAGCGGGTATTCGATTCCCAGAAATAGAGCGATTGCGAGATGAACACCGGCAGGACCTGAGGGATGACGCCATAACGTTGGACGGCCACCGGTGCCGCGCCGACCGATCTCACGCCCTCACGCTGCTTGTCGTCGATGTTCTCAAGCGCTTCGGCATAGACCTTTCCGAGCGCGCCCGTATCGGTGAAGAAGATCGCCGCGATGCCTGGAAGCGGCCCTGGGCCGAAGGCACGGGTGAAGAACAACGCCCAGATCAGCATGTCGATCGAGCGCAGGAAATCAAAGAGCCGCTTTGTGCCCCAGTTCGCAGCGCGGCTGCGCGTGATGTTGCGCGCGGCGATGAAGGCAAGCGGGAAAGCGACCAGCGTGCCGAACAGCGTACCGACAAAGGCCATGACCAGCGTCTGCATCAACTTCGACAGGATGTCGCCATGCTGCCAGCTTGCATTGTTCAGGAAGTTGTCCAACGCCAGCGAGGCATTGGACTGGTTCGGCTCGAGCCGTTCACCGGAGAACATCAGGCCGACGACCTCAGGCAGACTGCGGCCCCAGAAGGGCGAATGCGTATCGAAGAAGAAGTTTGCCCAGCCGAGAAAGCGGCGCTGGACATAGACCTGGTTGGTACGGATTTCCGCCTGTCCCGCGAAGCCGTAATAGACGTTCACCTTGTTGTCGTCCTGCTCCATCTGGGTAGGCGCATCGGACGGCCGGGAGGCACGATCGCGGGTGATGGTCACGGGATAGAGTTTGCCGTCGATATAGACGTCGACGCGGCTCGGCGTCACTTCCATGCGGTTGCCGTCGCTGCCGAAGGTGACGGTGTATCTGCTGCTATCGGCATTGGGCTTCAGCCAGTTGATATCGGCGCCCTCGGGATACTGGCGGCGGCTCGTCCATTGGGGGACGACCTGATCGTTCTGGAAACGCAGGCGCGGCTGCGCGCGCCAGGAATACCAGTCCTGGACATAGATCGCCGCGCGGTCCCAGTTGCCGTTCACGAAGGTGGGGATGACGTTGAAGAAGGCGAAGCAGAAGGCAAGGTAAACGAAGACCGCTGCTGAAATGAGGAGCAGACCCCAGCGCTGCATGAAGCTGCGATGGAAGACGTCCGGATAGGCGGAAAGCAGTCGTTCGCGCTCGGCGGCGTTGATGGTCGGAACAGAGGACATCAGGCTGCTCCCTGTCCGAATTCGAAGGACTGCTTGCCGATCAGCCGGCGGCGCAGCCAGGCAGAGAATTGGTCGACGCAAATGACGGTGATCAGCAGCAGGATGATGATCGCATAGGTCTTGGCAGCATGGTCGCGTCCGATCGACAGGCTGAAGACCTCGCCTATGCCGCCGCCGCCGACGGCGCCGATAATAGTCGAGGCGCGCACGTTGATCTCAGTCCGCAGCAGCGTGTAGGAGACGAAGTTCGGCAACACCTGCGGCAGGATCGCGAAGCGCACGCGCTCCAGCCAGCCGGCGCCGGCGGCGCGCAGGCCTTCATCCGGCTTCATGTCGGCATTCTCGACGACTTCGAAGAACAGCTTCCCAAGTGCGCCGACAGTATGGACCCATACCGCGATGATCGCCGAAATCGGACCGATCGACAGGATCGCGGCGAGAAGACCGGCGACGACGATTTCCGGGAAGGCGCGCATGATTTCCATGATGCGCCGCACGACCCAGCGCGTCACGCCAGCACCGACCAGATTGGTGGAAGCGAAAAAGCAGAGCAAGAACGCGCCGCTCGCACCGAGAATGGTGGAGACGATGGCGATGTTGAGCGTGATCGCGAGCTGGTAGAAGAAATTCGGGATGTAGAAACTATCGGTGATCCAGACGCGGTCGCTTGTATAGTCGTATTTGATCGAACCGTCGGAGAAGGGCGACGGCAGGTCGAACATGGCGCGGAAGATCTCCAGCGGACTGTCCGGCACGAAGCTCTTCATGAAGTCGAAGAAATAGGGAAGGCGCTCGAAGAACTTGCCCGAATTGGCGCTGTTGGCGAAGTCGAGCGAGGCGCCGAGGATGATCAGGAAGACCACGATTGAAACGACGGTATAGATCCGCCGCGTTCGAACCTGGCTCTGATAATGATCGAGGATGGTGCGGGAGCCCTCCTGCAATCCACTCAGAGAGTCCGCGCCGGCCGAG
>NZ_JACCEY010000031.1:271819-363847 GCF_013591995.1 Rhizobium sp. WYCCWR 11146 | reverse complement strand
CGGCGGCATCATCATGATGCCGCCGCAAGACTGTTCAGACTGAGGATCAGCCGCCGATAACGGCCTTACGGGCGTCGATGATCGTCTGGTAGAAGCTCTGGTCGACCGGCGCCCAGTCAACGTAGCCGCCGCCCGTGAACGATTCGAAGCAGCTCTTGTCTGTCTTCGGCAGTTCGGCGAAGTAGGTGGTAACCTTCTTCTGGAGGTCGGCCGGCAGCTTCTGGGAAACCATCAGCGGACCGTTCGGGATGAGCGGCGACTTCCAGACTTCGACGATATCGTCCATGTCGAGCAAGCCCTTGGTGACCATCTGGTGCAGGTTGCCGGAGGAGTAGCCCTGCGCCCAGTCGCCCTGACCGGAACCGAAGGTGGTACCGACGTCGAACTTTTTGTCGAGAACGCCGAGAACGAGGTTCTCGTGGCCGCCGCCGAAGCCGGTTTCAGAGAAGTACTGCTTGACTGGAGCGCCGGTGTCCTTCGGAAGGGCAACGTTAGGAACAAGGTAGCCGGAGGTAGAGTCCGGATCGGCGAAGCCGAGCTTCTTGCCCTTGGCGTCGGCGAGCGTCTTGATGCCGGAATCCTTGCGGGCAACCATGATCGAGTAGTAGCCGGTCGAACCGTCGGCCTGCTTGGTGGTCAGAACCGGGGTGACGGCGTTTGGATCCTTGATATAGATCGCGGCGTAAGAGGCGGCGCCCATGACGGCGAGGTCGATCGTGCCGCCAAGGAGGCCCTGGATGACGCCGTTGTAATTCGGCGATGGGAAGAGCTGAACTTCGGAAACGCCGGTGGCAGCGATCAGGCCCGGCTTGACGCACTCGGTGCGGCGAACCTGGTCGGCTTCGTTTTCACCGCCATCGAGACCGATGCGGAGGACCTTGACGTCCTGGGCAGCAGCATTGCCGGCGAGGGCGGCGACGGCGATGGTTGCCATCAGGATCTTGCGGAATGCAGACATGGAAGTCTCCTTTTGTGACATGGTTTGTTTGTCAGTTATTTTTCCGACCGTTGTCCCGTCGGCCGGAAACGGGTCAGTGCACGGCGGCTGCTTTGGCCACCCTGCCGGATGAGACATCCTCGGCGCGGCGCTTGGATTCGAGGCTGGTCGAGGTGAGCGTTTCGTCGATGCCGGCGCCGTCCTTGTCGGTCCCGTAGATTTCCTTCACCGCTTCGGCGGTCAGCTCCGAGGGCTGGCCGTCGAAGACGACGCGGCCGCCGGCCATGCCGACGATGCGCTCACAATAGTTGCGGGCGGTGTCGAGCGTGTGAAGGTTGGTGATGACGGTGATGCCCTCGCGCTCGTTGATATCGCGCAGCGCATCCATGACGATCTTGGCGTTCAGCGGATCGAGCGAGGCGATCGGCTCGTCGGCGAGAACCATTTTCGGGTTCTGCATCAGCGCCCGGGCGATCGCCACGCGCTGCTGCTGGCCACCGGAAAGCGTGCCGGCTGCCTGCAGCGCCGTCTGCTCGATGCCGAGACGTTCGAGTGCTGCGATGGCATGTACGCGTTCCTCGCGGGTGAAGATGTTGAGCAGGCTCAGAAGCGTCGAGCGGTGGTTGAGGCGGCCGAGCATGACATTGGTGAGAACGTCGAGCCGCGGAACCAGGTTGAACTGCTGGAAGATCATCGCGCAGTCGCGCTGCCAGTTGCGCAATGCCTGGCCGCGAAGCCCGGAGACCTCGACGCCGGCGAAATGAACGGAGCCGGAGCTCGGCTCCTGAAGACGGTTGATCATGCGCAGCAGCGTCGACTTGCCGGCGCCGGAGCGGCCGATGATGCCGACCATCTGGCCCTGGGGAATGGCAAGCGTGACGGAATCGACAGCGAGCTTTTTTCCGAAACGACGTGTGACATTCTTCAGCTCGAACATCATGCTCTTCCCTTGCGATCCAGGCCTTGATCAGCATCGCATTAGTCTCGCTTGATGAACCTCGCATGTCATATTTGTGTAAGTCCTGTCACAATTCTTCGCCCCTATATCGGGGGTTTTAACCGCCGTAGCGGGACAGGAAATCTTCCGCGTCCAGGTTGCGAAAATCCTCGAGCGCCTGGCGCAGCCGGTCATGCTCCCAGTCCCACCACGAAAGCCTGTCCATCCGTTCGCCGACCTCTCTTGGAAAGCGCTCGCGAATGAGTTTGGCCGGTACGCCGCCAACGATCGTATAGGGCGCGACGTCCTTCGAGACGACGGCACCGGCTCCGATCACCGCGCCGTTGCCAATGTTGACGCCCGGCAGAATGGTCGCCCCGTGGCCGATCCAGACGTCGTTGCCGATCGTCACGCGGTTTGCGCGCCGCCAGGCGAAGAAGTCCGTTTCCAAGTCGCCATCCGGCCAGTAGTCGGCGGCGCGATAGGTGAAATGATGCAGTGTCGCGCGCCAGGTCGGATGGTTGGTGGCGTTGATGCGCACGGCGGCGGCGATATTGACGAACTTGCCGATCGTCGCACACCAGACGGAGCCATCCTGCATGATGTAGGAATAGTCCCCGAAGCTGGCCTCGCTGATGCGGCAGCGTTCCGAGACCTCCGTATAGCGCCCGAAGGTGGATTCGCTGACGGATGCCGTTTCATGAAAGTAGGGCTCGATACCCAGCTTGCGGTTCATGCAGCGATCTTTCTGGGTGAGAACTGCTGGACGTCGAGGATGCGGTCGGCGACGGCTTCGCGCACTTCCTCGTCGTGGAAGATGCCGAGAAGGGCCACACCCGCCTTCTTCATTTCCGCGATCATGCCGACGACGACGGCACGGTTCCTGGCATCGAGCGAGGCCGTGGGCTCGTCGAGAAGCAGGATCGTGTGCTCGGTGATGAAGCCGCGCGCGATATTGACGCGTTGCTGCTCGCCGCCAGAGAAGGTGGCGGGCGGAAGCTGCCAGAGCGTTTCCGGCAGATTGAGCCTGGCAAGCAGGGCGCCCGCCTTTTCCCGTGCCGTGACGGCGTCCTCGCCGCGTGCCACCAGCGGTTCGGCAACCACGTCGATCGCCGCGACGCGCGGCACGGTGCGCAGGAACTGGCTGACATAACCGAGTGTATTGCGGCGGACGTTGAGCACTGTGCGCGGATCGGTGGAGGCGAGATCGACGATGCGTCCGTCGTGGCGAATGAGGATCTGGCCGGTGTCGACGGCATAATTGCCGTAAATCATCTTGAGCAGCGAACTCTTGCCGATGCCCGATGGGCCACCGAGCACGACGCATTCGCCCGATGCGACCGAGAAGGCGACATCGGAGACGACGGGCAGCTTGATGCCGTCGCGCAGATGCATGGTGAAGCTCTTCGAGACTTCGGAAACGACGAGGGGCGTTGCCATGATTTTTTCTTCCTTGGTTTCCGACTCAGACCTGCAGGATCGAGGAGACGAGCAGCTGCGTATAGGGTTCGCGCGGGTCGTCGAGCACGCGGTCGGTGAGCCCGTGTTCGATGACGTAGCCGTCCTTCATCACCATCATCCGATGCGAGAGCAGGCGGGCGACGGCGAGATCGTGGGTGACGATGATGGCCGAAAGACCGAGATCGTTGACGAGACCGCGCACGAGATCGAGCAGGCGCGCCTGCACCGAGACGTCGAGGCCGCCGGTCGGCTCGTCCATGAAGACGAGGCGCGGGCCGGTGACGAGGTTGCGGGCGATCTGCAGTCGCTGGCGCATGCCGCCGGAAAAGGCGCGCGGCTGGTCGTCGATGCGGTCGGCGTCGATCTCGACGCGTTCGAGCCAGTCGATCGCCGAGGCGCGGATCTTGCCATAGTGCCGGTCGCCGATCGCCATCAGCCGTTCGCCGACATTGGCGCCGGCAGAGACGGTCATGCGCAGGCCGTCGGCAGGGTTCTGATGCACGAAGCCCCAGTCGGTGCGCATCAGGAAACGCCGCTCGGCCTCGTTCATCCGATAGAGGTCGCGGTAGCTGCCGTCGCGCATATGATATTCGACGCTGCCGGTGCTCGGCAGCAGCCGGGTGGAAAGGCAGTTGAGCAGCGTCGTCTTGCCGGAGCCGGATTCACCGACGATGGCGAGCACTTCGCCGGGCCAGAGTTCGAAGGAGACGTCGCGGCAGCCGATGCGGTTGCCGTAGAATTTCGAAACGTCGTGGACTTTGAGAAGCGGAGTATCGCTCATTCTGCAGCCTCCCGGGCCAGCATCTCGCCGGCATGGCCGTGCGCGCGGCGGTCTTCGCAATGATCTGTGTCGGAGCAGACGAACATGCGCCCGCCCTTGTCGTCGAGAACCACTTCGTCGAGATAGACTTCCTCGGCGCCGCAAAGGGCGCAGGGTTTATCGAAGCGCTGAATATCGAAGGGGTAATCCTCGAAATCCAGGCTGACGACGTCGGTATAGGGTGGAACCGCATAAATGCGCTTCTCGCGCCCGGCGCCGAAGAGCTGCAGCGCGTCCGACATGTGCATCTTCGGATTGTCGAATTTCGGCGTCGGCGACGGGTCCATGACATAGCGGCCATGGACCTTCACCGGATAGGCGTAAGTCCGCGAGATGCGGCCGTTATGGGCGATGTCCTCATAGAGCTTTACATGCATGAGGCCGTATTCTTCGAGCGCGTGCATCTTGCGGGTCTCGGTCTCACGCGGCTCGAGGAAGCGCAGCGGCTCGGGGATCGGCACCTGGTAGACGAGCACCTGGCCGGGTCCGAGCTTTTCCTCGGGAATGCGGTGGCGCGTCTGGATGATCGTCGCATCCTTGGTATGCGTCGTCACCGCGACATTGGCGACCTTCTGGAAGAAGGCGCGGATGGAAACGGCGTTGGTCGTGTCGTCGGCGCCCTGGTCGATGACCTTCAGCACGTCGTCCGGTCCGATGATCGAGGCCGTCACCTGCACGCCGCCGGTGCCCCAGCCGTAGGGCATCGGCATTTCGCGCGAGGCGAAGGGCACCTGGTAGCCGGGAATGGCGATCGCCTTCAGGATGGCGCGGCGGATCATCCGCTTGGTCTGTTCGTCGAGATAGGCGAAGTTGTAGCTGGCCAGATCGCTCATTCGGCGGCTTCCTTCATGTCTTCGCCACCATTGCGGGCGGCTTCGAATTCACGGCGCATGCGGCGAACGAGGTCGAGTTCCGCCTGGAAGTCCACATAATGCGGAAGCTTCAGGTGCTCGACGAAGCCCGTCGCCTGGACGTTGTCGGAGTGCGAGATGACGAATTCCTCGTCCTGTGCCGGCGCGGTAATATCCTCGCCGAGCTCTTCGGCGCGAAGCGCCCGGTCGACCAGCGACATCGCCATCGCCTTGCGCTCACTCTGGCCGAAGACCAGGCCGTAACCGCGCGTGAATTGCGGCGGCGCCTTGGCCGAACCCTTGAACTGGTTGACCATCTGGCACTCGGTGATCTGGATCGTGCCGAGCGAGACGGCGAAACCAAGTTCCGGCACGTCGAATTCCACCTCGACCTCGCCGATGCGGATTTCACCGGTGAAGGGGTGGTTGCGGCCATAGCCGCGCTGGGTGGAATAACCGAGCGCCAGCAGGAAGCCCTCGTCGCCGCGGGCAAGCGCCTGCAGGCGGAGATCCCGGGTCATCGGGAATTCCATCGGCTCGCGGGTCAGGTCGCCAATCTCGTGATCTTCCGGCATGTCGCCGTCGGCCTCGATCAGGCCCTCTTCACCGAGGATCTCGGAGACGCGCATGACGCGGCCGGTCTCGGCGGCGCGCTGAGCGGGCGTCTCGACCGCCTCGTCCGAAAGCAGCGAGGGATCGAGCAGGCGGTGGGTATAGTCGAAGGTGGGCCCAAGAAGCTGGCCGCCCGGCAGATCCTTGTAGGTCGCCGAGATGCGGCGTTCGATCGTCATATCAGCCGTGTCGAGCGGCTTCGAATAGCCGAAACGCGGCAGCGTCGTGCGGTAGGCGCGCAGCAGGAAGATCGCCTCGATCATGTCGCCCCGCGATTGGCGGATGGCGAGGGCTGCGAGCGTGCGGTCGAAAAGCGAGGCCTCGGCCATGACGCGGTCGACGGCGAGCGCCAGCTGCGCCACGATCTGTTCGATACCGATCGCCGGCAGCGAACGGTCGCCGCGGCGGCGGTCGGCCAGCAGGCGGTGGGCATTGGCAATGGCGGCCTCGCCACCCTTGACGGCAACATACATGAGCTCAGATCTCCGTTGCTGTGATCTTGGTGGTGCGCGGCAGGCAGAGGAAACGCTTGCCCGCCGTCAGCACGATGTCGACGCCGCGCGGAAAGAGCGCGCGGTTCTCGGTCCAGAGCCGCAGGAAGGTCTCCGGCAGGCCGATAGGCGCGATCTCCGCCACGCTCTGGATGCCGGGACCCATCAGCGCCAGCCTGCGGCCGCCTTCGAGTTCGGCGAGTTCGATGATGAGGGTCGTCGAGCGGTCGGGATATTCCTGCGTACCTGATGCAAAGAGGCCGAAGGAGGAAAGTGCGGTGCCGGCTTCGGTGAAGGCAAAGCGCGCTTCGGCCTTTTCGGTGGTCAACGGCGCGCCGGTATGGAAGCCGAACCACTCCGGCACGGCGGATCTCGCCAGTCCCTGGGAAAGCCAGACGGGTGTGTCGTGGTCGCAAAGCGTCAGCGCGATCGTGCCGGCGGCGATGCCGAGCGGTGCCGGCGGAGCGACGTCGGGCTGAACCGTCTGGATCGTGCCGGGGCGGGCCATACCGTCCATCAGCATCTTGAACACGCTTTGGGAATGGAAGACCGGCTCGGCAAAGCCGCCGGTCAGAGCTTCTGTCTTGAGGCCCATCAGTTGTCTCCCCGCACCATGGTGAAGAAATCGACGCGGGTTGCCGCCGTCTCGTCCGCCTTGCGGCGCTGGGCATCGGCGATCCGCTCAGTGATCGGTAAAAGCAGGGCCTGTTCGACGAAGTCCTTCGTCGCATCCTCCTGCCAGAGTGCGTCGAAGATCGCCGCAAGCCTGGCCTTTTCGCGGTCGGTGCCGAGCGCCTGTGCATGACCAATCGAGCCGGTGTCGAGCCGGACCGTCGCCCGCGTCACGGTCACTTCGCCGAGATTGAAGGGAGCGCCGCCGCCGCCGATGCGTCCGCGCACCATCACCAGCCCGGTTTCCGGTCCGCGCACCTGATGGGCCACAGGCTTTTCCGGCAGCGCATCGAAGGCCGCTGAGAGTTCGCTGCGCTCCGCACGCGCCAGCAGATCGGCGGCGCGTTTGCGCCCGGATGCCGTCTGTGACGCAGCGTCTTTGCTGTCCGCTGATATCATCGCCGCTTCCCTTTAAATGTCTATTGATATAGACAACCATACAAGCTATAATTAGCTCTAAATCGATGTCGTGACAAGCGTGTGACATCGTCGGGGTGGAATGGCAGGGCAGGGGGTGGAATGGCAGGATTGAAGCAGGTGCAAAGGCAAACCGGCGTGGCGCTCTGGCGCCAGATCGCCGATCGGATTCGCGAGGCGATCAGCAGCGGAACCTATGACGAAACGGGAATGGTGCCGCCGGAAACCGTGCTGGCGCAGCAATTCGGCGTCAACCGGCATACGGTGCGCAGTGCGCTGGCGGCATTGGCGCAGGAGGGGATCGTCCGTGCGGTACAAGGTCGCGGCACGCTGATCGAGCGCAAGGAGCGGCTGAATTTCCCGATCACCAGGCGCACGCGCTTCACCGCCGGCATTGGCGATCAAGCGCGTGAAATGCGCGGCTTGCTGCTCAATGAGGCGAAGGAGGAGGCGAGTGCCGAGATCGCCCGCTGGCTGGGCCTGAAGCCGGGAGAACAGGTGATTCGCCTGGAAACATTGCGCCAGGCAGACAAGCGCCCGGTTTCAAGGGCGACGAGCTGGTTTCCCGCCAAGCGCTTTGCCGGTATCGGTGAGGCTTACCGGACCGCGGAATCGATCACGAAGGCTTTCGCCGAACTCGGCCTGCCGGATTATGTCCGGGCGACGACCGAGGTAACGGCCGCCCATGCGAGTGCAGCCGATATGGCCGACCTCGAACTCACTCCCGGTGCCATCCTTCTGATCGCCAAGGCGATGAATACCGATCTTGAGGGTGTGCCGGTGCAATATTCGATCAGCCGCTTCGCGGCCGACCGGGTCCAGTTCACTATCGAGAACTGAGCGCCTTTCCCCGCCGAAGCGGGGAAAGTTCAGTGAGATCAATGTGCGCCCGACATGTCGCCGAGTACTTCCTTGGAAGCGACGGTGGAATCCGCCTTCAGCGTGTAGACCATCGGCACGCCGGTCGCGAGGTTGAGGGCGAGCACGCCTTCTTTGCTCAGCTTGTCGAGCACCATCACCAGCGAGCGCAGCGAATTGCCGTGTGCGGCAACCAGCACCTTCTCGCCCCTGAGCACACGCGGCAGGATCTCGGTGAGGTAGTAGGGCCAGACGCGGGCACCGGTGTCGCGCAGGCTTTCACCGCCGGGAGGCGGCACGTCATAGGAGCGGCGCCAGATATGCACCTGTTCCTCGCCCCATTTGGCGCGCGCGTCGTCCTTGTTGAGGCCGGAGAGGTCGCCGTAGTCGCGCTCGTTCAGCGCCTGGTCGCGGATCGTCTGGAGATCGGGCTGGCCGACCTTGTCGAGGATGAGCTTCAGCGTGTGCTGTGCACGCACCAGCACCGAGGTGTAGGCGACGTCGAATTTGATTCCGTATTCGGCGAGCGCCGCCCCGCCGGCATTAGCCTCCTGGACGCCGAGCTCGGTCAGATCGGGATCCTTCCAGCCGGTGAAGAGATTCTTCAGGTTCCAGTCACTCTGGCCGTGGCGAACGAGGACGAGGGTACCGCTCATGAATATGCCTCCGTAGTATCGTTATGAGGAAGAAAGCCCGAGCACGTCGAGCATGGAATAGAGACCCGGCTTCTTGTCGCGCGCCCAAAGGGCCGCCTTGATGGCGCCGCGCGCGAAGATCGAGCGGTCGGCGGCACTGTGCGACAAGGTGACGATTTCGCCTTCTCCGGCAAAAAGCACGGAATGTTCGCCGATGACCGAGCCGCCGCGCAGCGTCGCGAAGCCGATCGTGCCCGCTTCGCGGGCGCCGGTATGGCCGTCGCGCACCCGGACCGATTGCGAGGCAAGATCGATGCCGCGCCCCTTTGCCGCGGCCTCGCCGAAGAGAAGGGCGGTGCCGGAAGGCGCATCCACCTTGTGCTTATGGTGCATTTCCAGGATCTCGATATCCCAGTCATCAGGATCGAGCGCACGCGCCGCCTGCTCTGCAAGCACGCTGAGCAGATTGACCCCGAGGCTCATATTGCCTGACTTGACAATGCGGGCATGGCGGGCCGCCGCAGCGATCTTGGTATTGTCGTCGGGTAAACAGCCCGTCGTGCCGACGACATGGACGATGCGGGCCTGCGCGGCGAGGCCTGAGAATTCCACTGTTGCAGCAGGCGAGGTGAAGTCGAGCACGCCTTCGGCATCGAGAAAGGCGTTGAGCGGATCGTCGCCGATGACGACACCGATCGGGCCGAGACCGGCGATTTCGCCGGCATCCTTGCCGACGAAGGGCGAGCCGGCGCGCTCGACCGCGGCATGCAGGTTCACGCCCTCGATCGAATGGATGAGCCGGATCAGCGTCTGCCCCATGCGTCCTGCTGCGCCAACCACCACCAGTTTCATCGCAGCATCGCTCATGTCAGTCTCACCAGGTCAGTTTGAATCGGAGGCCGAAGGCCTCTGCAGGTTGTTGAGGCGAGCGTAAAGACCGTCGCTGACCTTCGCAAGCGTCTCGTGATTGCCTTCCTCGACGACGCGGCCCTGCTGCATGACGACGATCTTGTCGGCGCGCACCACGGTCGAAAGCCGATGGGCGATGACGACGACGGTACGTCCGCTCATCGCTTCGTCGAGCGCCTTCTGGACGGCTGCTTCGGATTCGGTGTCGAGAGCCGAGGTCGCCTCATCGAGAAGCAGGATCGGCGCATTGCGCACCAGGGCGCGTGCGATCGACAGCCGCTGGCGCTGGCCGCCCGAAAGCGTCACACCGTTTTCGCCGACCGGTGTCTCGTAACCCTGCGGCTGTGCCGAGATGAAGTCATGCGCATAGGCAAGGCGTGCTGCCTCTTCCACCTCGGCATCGGTCGCTTCCGGCCGGCCATAGCGGATATTGTCGCGGATCGTGCCCTCGAACAGATAGGGCTGCTGCGAGACATAGGCGAGCTGCTGGCGCAGTGACTTCTTGGTGATGTGGGCGATGTCCTGCCCGTCGATCAGGATCTCGCCCTCGCGCGGATCGTAGAAGCGCGGAATGAGGCTGATGACGGTGGACTTGCCGGCGCCGGAGGGGCCGACCAGCGCTGTGGTCGCGCCGCCCTCGGCGATGAAACTGACGCCACTGAGCACGCTCTCATTGCCGTAGGCGAAGGACACATTGCGGAATTCGATCCTCGCCTGCGTCACCGTCAGCGGCCGGGCATCCGGCAGGTCGCGCTGGCGCGGCTCCATGTCGAGCAACTCGTAGATCATCCGCGCATTGACGACGGCGCGCTCCATCTGCACCTGCAGGCGGGCGAGCCGGCGGGCCGGGTCATAGGCAAGCAGCAGCGCCGTGACGAAGGAGAAGAAGGCGCCCGGCGGCACATTGAAGTAGATCGAGCGGTAGGCGGCATAGGCAAGTACGCTGGCGACGGCAAAGCCCGCGAAACTTTCCGTCAGAGGAGAGGTGCGTTCGGACAGCCGGGCAATCCGGTTCGCCCGGCTTTCGGCGCCCTTGATGAGTTTGTTGACCTTGCGCTCCAGCTCTTCTTCCATCGTGAAGGCTTTCACGATGGCGATGCCCTGGATCGTCTCCTGCATGGCGCCGAGAACATGGCTGTTCAGATGCACGGCCTCGCGGGTCGCCGAGCGCAGCCGCTTGGAAACATAGCGCAGTGCATAAAGCAGCGGCGGCGCCATGATGAACACTGCAAGGCTGAGCAGCGGATCCTGGATGATCATCACGGCGAGCAGCGAAACGAAGGTCAGCAGGTCGCGCACCGTCGAGGTGATCGTCAGGTTGAGCACGTCGCGGATGCCGCTGACATTCTGGCTCACCTGCGCGGCGATATGGGCCGAGCGCGCCTCGCTGAAGAAGCCGACCGAAAGCGTCATCAGATGCGCATAGAGTCGGCGCTGGTAGCGCGCGACGATATCGTTGCCGACCCTGGACAGCGCCACCGCCTGGCCATAGCTCGCAAAGCCGCGCAGCACGAAGGCGATGAAGATAGAAAGACAGATGATCCAGACGACGTCGGCGCGCCGGTTGGCGAAGGCCTCGTCGATGATCGCCCGCATGATCCAGGCGGTGAACGCCGTCGAAAGCGCCACCACGATGAGGCAGGCAATCGCAAAGACATAGCCCCAGAGATGGTCCCGGCCGTTTTCAGCGATGATGCGCTTCAGGATGCCGGTTACGGTATCGCTGCTGACGCTCTGCGTTCTGCTTTCCGCCGCTTCCAAAAATGAGGTTTCCTGTCTCGGACCAAGCGCCCCGCGAAGGCGACGCGCACATTTGCCGGGGTCTATAAAGAGTTGGGACCGGTTTGGCTAGAGCGCCGCGCGCCCGGATAGGACGCGCCAAGGACGCTCTATTTGCTTTGCGTGCGGGCCTAGCGCCGCCAGCGGCGGCCTTCCGTCGAGACACCGAAATTCGCCGGCATGCGCGCATAGGAGGAAAGCCCGGCAAGCGCTGCCAGCGGATGTGTCACCACATAGGTCGGGATGGTGCGAAGCAGCGCCGTATGCGGCGCCTTGTCCTCGAAGGCGATGCGGAATTCCGGCTTCTTCAGCGCCGGGATGATCTTCTGCGAGATGCCGCCGGAGAGATAGACGCCGCCGCGCGCCATGAACACCATCGCCATGTCGCCCGCCACGCGGCCGAGATAGGTGGCAAACAGCGAGACGGTCTCTACGGCCGCCTTGTCGCTGCCGGCAAGCGCGTGCGAGGTGATGTCGGCGGGATCCTTCATCGTCGGCTCGATGCCGTCGACCACGCAGATGGCGTGATAGAGGTTGACGAGGCCGCGCCCGCAGAGGATCTGCTCGGCCGAAACGCGGCCTTCGATCGTCTCGATATGCGGGAAGATGTCATAATCGCGCTTGCTGCGCGGCCCCAGATCGACATGGCCGCCTTCGCCGGGAACCGGGATCCAGCTGTGCTGGGCATGCACGAGCCCGCCGACGCCGAGGCCGGTGCCTGGTCCGAGCACGACGCGCGACGCGATCATGTCGCCGGTAGCGTCGCCGATCCGTTCGCGATTTTCATCCGAAAGCGCGGCGATTGCCAGCGCCTGCGCCTCGAAATCGTTGACGACGAGCACATCCTCCATGCCGAGGCCCTCGATCATCGTCTTCGGTCGCACCACCCAGTCGCAATTGGTCAGCGGGATCTCGTCGTCGTTGATCGGGCCGGCGACGGCGAGGATCGCCGAGCGCGGCTGCACGGTGGTCTTGTCGAGCACGCCTTGCTGGATCGCCTCGTCGATCGTTGCGAAATCCGCCGTGCGCACGTTCGGAAACTGCTTCGGCTCGGCATAGGCATCGGTCAGGATGGAGAAGCGGGCATTCGTGCCGCCGATATCGCCGATCAGGATCGGGAAAGGCTGCGGAGCGGTGCTGTTGTTCGGTTTTGGCATGGCCGGTTCCGTGCTGATCAGGCTTCGAGTGTGGGAAGAAGTTTTATAGCGGTCGCGTGGTTGAGCGCCATCGGAATATCGTAGACGATCGCCAGTCGCATCAGCGCCTTCACGTCGACATCGTGCGGCATCGGCGTCAAGGGGTCGACGAAGAAGATCAGGGCGTCGACCTCGCCGGTCGAAATCAGCGCGCCGATCTGCTGGTCGCCGCCGAGCGGTCCGCTTTTCAGCCTCGTAACGTGGAGGTCGGGGGCAGCGTCGAGCACGCGCCCGCCGGTGGTGCCGGTGGCGACGATCTTCCAATGAGAGAGAACGTCCCGGTTGGTGCGGGCGAAATCCGCCATGTCGTCTTTCTTCTGGTCATGCGCAATCAATGCAAGGCATTTGCCGCCGGCCATCAACCCCTCCGCCCGAGAAATTCAATCGATTTGACCGCTTTATACCAAGAATTTGCGATTTGAAAGACAGCGTTATACCGGGTCACGTCCTCGGGTTTGGTCTCAGGGTTCGGTCCCAGGACCTCGATCATTGTATCGCCGGCTTGTCGTTCGGAACCGGACCGACATCGGGCAAAGCGCCGTCGTCGGCGGCGGCAGGCGCTGCGGCTGGAGCGGCGGTGAGTGCGCTTGCGGCGGAAGATCCGCCATAGGTGGCGGCCTGCATCGAGGCGACGGAAGCAGCATCGAGCACGGCGGCGCAGGCCTTGGGCAGGTCGGAGACCATCATCTCGCGCGGCGGCTTCGGCGGCTTGGCGCCGGGCTTCGGCGGTTTCGGCGGTGCCCAGGGCGCCGGCGTGAACCACCAGGCGAGCGACTTGTCGCAGCCGTCACCGGCAACGACTGGGGCCTGCGGCGTGCATCCCTTGGCACCGGGCGGGCACTTGATGCGGATGTGGAAATGCGAGTCATGGCCGTATTCCGGCCGGAGCTTGCCAAGATTGGTGCGGTCGCCGGTCCAGGTATCGCACATCTTCTTCTTGATCGCCGGATTGACGAAGATACGCTCCACCTCGGGATAGCTTGCCGCCAGCATCAGCAACCGCGCGTGCGATTGCGTCCACACCTTGGGGTCGACGGTCAGGAACTTACCCTTCTGCAGCATGGTGGTGAAGGGCATATCCTGGCGCTCCTCGGCCGTCATGCGGCGCGTGGGCATCGGCGTAAACCAGATGTCGGCATCAAGACCGATCTGGTGTGAGGCATGGCCGTTCAGCATCGGCCCACCACGCGGCTGCGCAATGTCGCCGACCAGAATTCCCGGCCAGCCGGCATATTTGGCCCCGTCCTGCGAAAGACGTTCGAGCAGCGCGATCATCGCCGGATTGCCCCAGCGGCGATTGCGCGAAAGCCGCATCGCCTGCCAGGTCGGCCCGTCGGTCGGCAACGCCACCGCACCCGTCATGCAGCCCTTTGCGTAAAAGCCGATCGGCTGCGCTGGTCCCTGCGTCGGCAGACCGACGGCGCCGAACTGCCCCTTGGCGCTGCCCGGGCTCGGCGTCTTCTGCTGGGCGCCGACGTCACCGGCGGCAAGGCTTGCGCCGATTGCGCCGGCAAGCGTCAGTTTGCCGAATGTCCTGAAAGCCTGAGAGAAGCCGAAAGCCATACTGTTCCCTTGAACCGCTGCCGAAGTGATTTGCGATCGAATCTATCGTGAAAAGCGATTTTGGTGAATCGATGTTTTGGCTGGCGATGGGAAGCGGCGGTGACGGATCGCCGCATCGTCGTTGCCGCAGCCTACGATCCCTCGTCGCGGCGTTGCGCCGCCGATGCTCAAAATTTCGCGCGCCCGGCAAAAACCAAACTCTCTCCTGTTTTTCGCCCGTATTTTTCGTATTGTCGAACCCATCAATATCAGGGGAAAGCGTGAATGGCGGCTCTGTGGTCGAAGATCGGATTGTTTCTATCGCTTGCGGGTGCTCTGGCGCCAATGCCGGCAACGGGTCAGGACCAGCCCTTTCAGATCGGAAGCTCGGTCATCAGCGAGATGAAGTACAAGCCGGGCTTTGCGCATTTCGACTACGTCAATCCCGATGCACCGAAAGGCGGAGATCTGCGCCTCTCCGCAAGCGGCGCCTTCGACACCTTCAACCCGCTGCTCGCCAAAGGCCAGGCGGCAGTGGGCCTGACGCTCGTTTACGACACGTTGATGAAGCCCGCCGACGACGAGCTTCTCGTCTCCTACGGTCTGCTTGCCGAGGGATTGTCTTTTCCCGCTGACGTCTCGAGCGCGACCTTCCGCCTGCGCAAGGAAGCGAAATGGGCGGATGGTCAGCCGGTCACGCCGGAAGACGTCATCTTCAGTCTGGACAAGACCAAGGAATTAAATCCCCTCGCCTCGAACTATTACCACCACGTTGTCAAAGCGGAAAAGACCGGCGAGCGTGACGTCACCTTCACCTTCGATGAGAAGAACAACCGCGAACTGCCGAATATTCTCGGCCAGTTGATGGTCGTGCCGAAGCATTGGTGGGAAGCGCCCGGACCGGATGGCAAGCCGCGCGACATTTCTAAAACGACGCTGGAGCCCGTGATGGGTTCGGGGCCGTACAAGATCGCTTCCTTCTCGCCCGGCGCAACGATCCGTTATGAATTGCGTGACGACTATTGGGGCAAGGACCTCAATGTGAATGTCGGTCAGAACAATTTCCGCAACGTCAACTACACCTATTTCGGTGATCGGGATGTCGAGTTCGAGGCCTTTCGCGCCGGCAACAGCGACTACTGGCAGGAAACCACGGCTGCCCGCTGGGCGACGGGATATGATTTTCCCGCAGTGAAGGAAGGACGTGTCAAGAAAGAGGAGGTTGCAAACCCGCTGCGCGCCACCGGCATCATGCAAGCTCTCGTGCCCAACATGCGACGCGACCTCTTCAAGGACATCAGGGTCCGCGAGGCTCTGAACTACGGTCTGGATTTTGAGGAGCTGAACCGCACCGTTGCCTTTAACAGTTACAAACGCATCGACAGTTATTTCTGGAATACCGAACTCGCCTCCTCCGGCCTGCCCCAGGGTAGAGAACTGGAAATTCTGCAGGGCATGAAAGATAAGGTGCCGGCAGAAATCTTCACAACGCCCTACACCAATCCCGTCGGCGGCGATCCGCAGAAGAGCCGCGATAACCTCCGCAAGGCAATTGCGCTTTTCAAAGAAGCCGGCTGGGAGCTCAAGGGCAATCGCATGGTCAATACCAAGACCGGCCAGCCGATGAGTTTCGAGATCCTGTTGTCGAGCCCCATGTTGGAGCGCTGGGCGGTGCCTTATGCCAACAATCTCAGGAAAATCGGCATAGATGCGCGGATCCGGACAGTCGACGCGTCGCAATCTGTCAACCGTGAACGCAGCTTCGACTACGATATGATCTGGAATGTCTGGGCGGAGACCATGAATCCGGGCAACGAACAAGCCGACTATTGGGGATCCGGTTCGGTCAATCAGCAGGGTTCCCGCAATTATGCCGGCATTGCCAACCAAGCCGTTGATGAGCTCATTCGCATGATTATCTTCGCGCCGAACCGCGACGAGCAGATCGCAGCAATCAAGGCCATGGATCGGGTCTTGCTTGCAAATCACTACGTCATCCCGCTGTTCTACCGCGACACTTATAACATCGCCTATTGGAACACGGTCACGCATCCGGCCGAGTTTCCGGCCTACAGCCTTGGCTTCCCCGATGCCTGGTGGTCGACCTCGGCAAAATGAGCGGGCTTGCAATGCAGGGGCCCTCGGCTCCAAATGGCACGAGCGAATCACGACAAGCCGGCAGGGCCGGCAAGGGAAGGCTGACGGATTGAGCGGCATGAGACTGGACGGCAGGCAGACAGGAAAAACATTCCCGGAGGCTGAAGGCTGATGGGCGCCTATATCCTTCGCCGCCTGCTTCTGATGATCCCGACCATCGTCGGCATCATGGCCATCTCTTTCATCGTCATTCAGTTCGCGCCCGGCGGTCCCGTCGAGCAGGTGATCGCCCAATTGACCGGTCAGGCCGACAGTGCCGACCAGCGCCTGTCCGGCGGTGGCGATCTTCTCAGCGGCGGCGGCAGCGATGAAGGCTCGAAATATCGCGGTGCCCAGGGGCTCGATCCGGAACTGATCGCCAAGCTCGAAAAGCAATTCGGCTTCGACAAGCCGCCGCTGACCCGTTTTGGCGAGATGATGTGGAATTACATCCGCTTCGATTTCGGCGAGAGCTTCTTCCGCAACACCTCCGTGCTCGAACTCATCAAGGAGAAGCTGCCGGTGTCGATCTCGCTCGGCATCTGGATCCTGATCTTCTCCTATGCCATTTCCATCCCGCTCGGCATCCGCAAGGCAGTCAAGGATGGATCGACCTTCGATGTCTGGACGTCGGGCGTCATCGTCGTCGGCTACGCCGTCCCGAGCTTCCTCTTCGGCATTCTCCTGATCGTGCTTTTCGCCGGCGGTTCCTTCTACGACTGGTTTCCGTTGCGCGGCCTGGTCTCCGACAATTTCGACGAGCTTGCCTGGTGGCAGAAGCCGCTCGACTATTTCTGGCACCTGACCTTGCCGCTGATCTCGCTTTCCCTGTCCGCCTTCGCGACGACGACGCTTTTGACCAAGAATTCCTTCATCGAGGAGATCAAGAAGCAATATGTCGTCACCGCCCGCGCCAAGGGCCTGAACCAGCGGCAGGTGCTCTATGGCCATGTCTTCCGTAACGCCATGCTGATCATCATTGCCGGTTTTCCCGGCGCCTTCATTTCCGCTTTCTTCACCGGCTCGCTGCTGATCGAGAACATCTTCTCACTCGATGGCCTCGGTCGCCTCGGCTATCTCTCGGTCATCAACCGGGATTACCCGATCGTCTTCGCCACGCTCTACATCTTCTCGCTGCTCGGCCTCGTCGTCAGTCTGGTTTCCGACCTGATCTACACCTGGATCGATCCGCGCATCGATTTCGAGCGGAGGGATGTCTGATGGACGCCGCCGCAAATCCCGCTGTCGCAACACCCGTCAAGCCGCCGCGCAAAGGCCTGCTCTCGCCGACCAACATTCGCCGCTGGCAGAATTTCCGCGCGAACGGCCGCGGTTACTGGGCGCTGTGGCTGTTCATGGTCTTGTTTATCCTCAGCCTGTTTGCCGAGTTCCTCGCCAACGACCGGCCGATCATCGCTTCCTACAAGGGCGAGATCCTGTTCCCTGTCCTCGTCGATTATCCCGAGGAGAAGTTCGGCGGCTTCCTGGCCGAAACCGACTACCGTTCCTCGGTCATAACGGACGAAATCAATGCCAATGGCTGGATGATCTGGCCGCCGATCCGCTATTCCTACCGCTCGGTCAATTCCAACATTCCGCATTCGGCCCCCACCGCCCCCTTCTGGCTGATGACGAAGGAGGAGCGCTGCGCCGGCTACCCGCAAGGGGTGAACGATCCGGATTGCACCCTCGGCAATCTCAACTGGCTCGGCACTGACGATCAGGCGCGCGACGTGCTGGCGCGCGTCATCTACGGCTTTCGCATATCGGTGCTCTTCGGCCTGGTGCTGACCATCTGCTCTGCAATCATCGGCGTGACGGCGGGTGCGGTGCAGGGTTATTTCGGCGGTTGGACCGATCTGCTGCTGCAGCGCTTCATCGAGATCTGGTCGTCGATGCCGGTGCTCTACATTCTGCTGATCATCGCCGCACTCCTGCCGCCCGGCTTCTTCGTCCTGCTCGGCATCATGCTGCTCTTTTCCTGGGTCGGTTTCGTCGGCATTGTGCGCGCCGAATTCTTGCGCGCCCGCAATTTCGAATATGTCCGCGCCGCCCGCGCGCTCGGCGTCAACAATCGCACCATCATGTGGCGCCACCTGCTGCCGAACGCCATGGTCGCGACGCTGACCTTCCTGCCCTTCATCCTCTCCGGCTCGATCACGACGCTGACCTCGCTCGATTTCCTCGGCTTCGGCATGCCGCCGGGCTCCCCCTCGCTCGGCGAGATGATCGCCCAGGGCAAAACCAATCTGCAGGCGCCGTGGCTCGGGCTGACGGCCTTCTTTGCCATGTCGATCATGCTTTCCCTGCTGATCTTCATCGGCGAAGCCGTGCGCGATGCCTTCGATCCGAGGAAGACGTTTCAATGAGTGACATGACAGAACCGCTGCTTTCCGTCCGCGATCTCTCGGTTGCCTTTCATCAGGGCGGCGAAACCTCGCTCGCCGTCGACCATATTTCTTTCGATATCGCCAAAGGCGAGGTCGTGGCACTCGTCGGCGAATCCGGCTCCGGCAAATCGGTCTCGGCCAATTCGATCCTGCGGCTTTTGCCTTATCCCTCCGCAAGTCACCCCTCCGGCGAAATCCTGTTCAAGGGCAAGGACCTCTTGAAGGCGTCGGAGCGGGAACTGCGGGAAGTGCGCGGCAACGACATCACCATGATCTTCCAAGAGCCGATGACCTCGCTCAATCCGCTTCATACGATCGAGAAGCAGATCGCCGAGATCCTCGCTCTGCACCAGGGCCTCACCGGCCAGCCGGCGCGTGAGCGCGTCCTGGAATTGCTGAACCAGGTCGGCATCCGCGAACCGGAAAAGCGGTTGAAGGCCTATCCGCACGAGCTGTCAGGCGGCCAGCGACAGCGCGTCATGATAGCCATGGCGCTCGCCAACCGGCCGGAGCTGCTGATTGCCGACGAGCCGACCACCGCCCTCGATGTCACCGTGCAGGCGCAGATCCTCGAATTGCTCCGGCAGTTGAAGGCCGTCCACGGCATGTCGCTGCTGTTCATCACCCATGATCTCGGCATCGTCCGCAAATTCGCCGATCGCGTCTGCGTCATGACCAAGGGCAGGATTGTCGAAACCGGAACCGTCGAGGACGTCTTCGCCAATCCGAAGCATGACTATACCCGGCACCTTCTCGCCTCCGAGCCGCGCGGCGAACCACCGCTGGCCGATCCGTCGAAACCCATGGTGATGGAAGGTTCGGATATCCGCGTCTGGTTCCCGATCAAGGCTGGGCTGATGCGCCGTGTCGTCGACCATGTGAAGGCGGTCGACGGCATCGATCTTTCGCTGCGCGCCGGCCAGACGCTCGGCGTCGTCGGCGAGTCGGGCTCGGGCAAGACCACGCTCGGCCTGGCGCTCACCCGGCTGATTTCCTCGGAAGGGCGGATCGCCTTCGTCGGAAAGGACATAGCCGGCTATTCGTTTAATGAGATGCGGCCGTTGCGCAACCAGCTGCAGGTCGTCTTCCAGGATCCCTATGGCTCGCTCAGCCCCCGCATGTCCGTCGGCGATATCGTCGCCGAGGGGCTGAAGGTGCATGAGCGCTCCCTGACCGCTGAAGAACGCGACCAGCGCGTCTGCTGGGCGCTGGAGGAGGTGGGTCTCGATCCCCTGACCCGCTGGCGTTATCCGCACGAATTCTCCGGCGGCCAGCGCCAGCGCATCGCCATCGCCCGGGCCATGGTGCTCAAGCCGCGCTTCGTCATGCTCGACGAGCCGACCTCCGCCCTCGACATGAGCGTGCAGGCGCAGGTGGTCGATCTCCTGCGCGATCTGCAGAAGAAGCACGACCTCGCCTATCTCTTCATCAGCCACGACCTGAAGGTGGTGAAGGCGCTCGCCAACGATGTCATCGTCATGCGTTTCGGCAAGGTGGTGGAGCAGGGCCCGTCGGCGGAAATCTTCCGCGCGCCGAAGAACGATTATACCCGGGCGCTGATGGCCGCCGCTTTCAACATCGAGGCGGTGCCGACGCCCGCCGTACAGCAATAAAGAAGATCATGTCCGCCCGTCCTCCCATTCTCGTCGACATCAAGTTCAATCCCGAAGGCATCGCTCGCGTGCTGAAGGCCGCCTTTGCCGACCGCGGCAGCATCAATCTCGCCGATCCGGGCAATCGGGCACGCGATCTCCAAGCGGTCGAATACGCGCTTCTCTGGAAACCGGATGCCGATCTCTTCAAACGGGCGCCGAACCTGAAAGTGATCTTTTCGGGTGGCGCCGGCGTCGACCACATCATCGGCATGGCCGATCTGCCCGAGATCCCGATCGTCCGCTTCGTCGACCGCAGCCTGACGACCCGCATGAGCGAATGGGTGGTCATGCAATGCCTGATGCATCTGCGCGGCCAATACACCCATGACAGCCATCAGCGGCAGCGTGAGTGGGCCAAGCTGATCGCGCCGGAGGCGGCGGAAGTCACGGTCGGCGTCATGGGTCTTGGCATTCTCGGGCAGGATGCGGTCGCCAAGCTGAGAGTGATGGGGTTCAACGTCATCGGCTGGTCACGCAGCCGCAAGCAGATCGATGGCGTCGAAACCTTCGATGCCAGCGAGTTGGATAATTTCCTCGCAAGGACCGACATCCTCGTCGGCCTGCTGCCGCTGACGCCTGAAACATCAGGATTCTATGACGCCGGGCTGTTTGCGAAGCTGCGCCGCGACGGTGCGCTCGGGCAACCGGTCTTCATCAATGCCGGCCGCGGCAAGAGCCAGGTCGAGGCCGATATCGTCTCCGCCATTCGTGACGGCACTCTCGGCGGGGCTTCCCTCGATGTCTTCGAGGCGGAGCCGCTTGCATCAGACCACCCGCTGTGGGAATTGCGGAACGTCTTCCTCACGCCGCACGACGCGGCCGTCTCCGAAGAAAACGCGCTGTTCCGTCATGTCGAGACGCAGATCGGCCGTTTCGAGCGCGGCGAGCCGCTGCAATTCGTGGTCGACCGCGCCGCCGGCTATTGAGCTTTCGGAACCTTCCAGACTGCCACCCGTTTCCTCCGCGGAAATTCTTCGCGGCCGGATCGGCCGGTTAAGACAGCGGAAGGAGACGATGATGGCCCATCAGACCGAAACACGCTGGGAAAAGTCGGATGGCAAGCTTCACAAGGAAGAGCTGATCCCGCCCGTGAAGGCAAGGCAGGGACGCACGGGTTATCGCATCCTGACGGTGCTGATCGTCGCGCTGGTGCTTGCCTTCGTGGTTTGGATACCGGTCGAGATCTGGGGAAATCGCGAGGCAAATGAGGTGGCACCGCAGCAGCCAGGCCAGCAGCTTCAGTCGCAGCAGCCTGCTCTGGCCCCCGCGCCGGCGCTACAGAACGGCACTGCCGTTCCAACCGAAACGCCGAACACCACGCCGGCTGCTCCGAATGTGGCGCCCGCAACGCCAGCCCAGTAAACGTGAGCGAAATCATGTTCACGTCCCGCCGCGCCACTGCTGCGGGACATTTATTGTTTTGTCTGGACTTTGTCTGCTGATTTTTCGATAAGAAGGCGCACGAGCCGGATTTGTGCGCCGGCTGGGAACTTGGCAGTACCCGGGAATTTGGCAGCACCTGACCGGAGTGGACAGGGGCGGGAGTTTGATGGCCAGGACCGATATCGCAAGACGCGTCTACAATCACGCCTGGAAACTCGATCCGATCATCCGCAGTCTGATCGATACCGACTTCTACAAGCTTTTGATGCTGCAGATGATCTGGAAGCTCTATCCTGACGTGAACGCGTCCTTCACCCTGATTAACCGCACCAAACGGGTGCGTCTCGCCGATGAGCTCGACGAAGGCGAATTGCGCGAGCAGCTCGACCATGCCCGCACGCTGAGACTCTCCAAGAAGGAGATGATCTGGCTTGCGGGTAACAGCTTCTACGGCCGCGCCCAGATCTTCGAGCCGGAATTCCTTGCCTGGCTTTCCAATTTCCAGCTGCCCGAATACGAGCTGTCGAAGAAGGACGGGCAATATGTGCTGGATTTCCACGGATCGTGGAAAGAAACCACCATGTGGGAGATCCCGGCGCTTGCCATCGTCAACGAGCTGCGGTCGCGCTCGGCGATGAAGGCGCTCGGTCCCTTCACCCTCGATGTACTCTATGCCCGGGCCAAGGCGAAGATGTGGTCGAAGGTCGAACGGCTGAAGGAATTGCCGGGCCTACGTATCTCCGATTTCGGCACCCGCCGCCGCCACAGTTTCCTCTGGCAGCGCTGGTGCGTCGAGGCGCTGAAGGAAGGCATCGGCCCGGCCTTTGCCGGTACCAGCAACGTATTGCTGGCGATGGATTCCGATCTCGAGGCCGTCGGCACCAATGCTCACGAGCTGCCGATGGTGGCCGCCGCCCTTGCCGAAACCGACGAGCAACTGCGCAACGCGCCCTACAAGATCCTGCGCGACTGGAACAAGCTCTATGGCGGCAACCTGCTGATCGTCCTGCCGGATGCCTTCGGCACCGCCGCCTTCCTGCGCGACGCACCGGAATGGGTCGCCGACTGGACCGGCTTCCGCCCGGACAGTGCCCCGCCAATCGAAGGCGGCGAGAAGATTATCGACTGGTGGAAGAAGATGGGCCGCGATCCGCGCCAGAAGCTGCTGATCTTCTCCGATGGTCTCGATGTCGACGCCATCATCGATACCTACCGGCATTTCGAAGGCCGCGTGCGCATGAGCTTCGGCTGGGGCACGAACCTGACGAACGATTTTTCCGGCTGCGCGCCGATCGAGATCTCCGGCCTCAACCCGATCTCCGTCGTCTGCAAGGTCAGCGACGCCAACGGTCGTCCGGCGGTGAAGCTCTCCGACAACCCGCAGAAGGCGACCGGCGACCCGGCCGAGGTCGAACGCTACCTGAAATTCTTCGGCGCCGAGGACAGGATCGATCAGACCGTTCTGGTGTAGGTCTGGGCCAATGTGCCGCTGTCCCGGGGCATATTGATGTGCCCCGCCATCGCATCCTCGATCGACCAACCGAAGCGCCAGGCGTCGAACATCGAGTACCACTCCTGGAAGTCGGCGATCGGCAGGATATCCGGCTTCGACATCGGATTGTCGGCCAGACTGCGGCCACGCGCACGGTCCCGTGCGCCACGCTCCTGCATCTCAAGCAGATTCTCGAACATCGTTACCCCCCGTCTTTATCCCGATTTATGCAATCATTCTAATAAAGCATTGTCGAGTCCGGATGCGATAATTTGAGTTTTTCACAGGATTAGCCCCTATTCGCTAGCCTAGGGGATGATTGGTCGTAACGGCCCGGGGTCATCTCAATCAGGCAGCAGGGGCGTAGCGGCGTCCGAAAGCCGCTCATGTGTTTCGCCACTAAGCTCAACGAGCACCCGTGACGGGGAGGCTCGACTTCCTGGCTGGGGTCCGCCGCCGAGCCTCCCGGCTGGCCGACCTTGAACAGGCCGGCAGCGCCGACACGTTGGCGCTTTCCGGCAGGGGCGATCCAACCCAGATGATATCGAGGGCTAACAGCCGGTTAATATCCACCGGCCTCGTTCCGATTTCGCACAAGCTATCCTTCGGGTTTTTCAGGCTGCCAATCTGCGAAACCGGGTTCTGATCCGGTCGAGATAATAATGGCCGGGAGACGGCGCCACCGTCATTGCGTGCACTTCCGAGGAGGGAACGCCTGCAAATAGACGTTCCTCGCCATTCTTGAAACAAATCCGTAGCCGTCCGTCGTCCTGGCTGAAATAGACGGATTTGATGATCTTCGACTTTACCGAAAGTTCTTGCACCTGTTTTACCTCTGTTTTTTAATTTTGCAGACGGTAAACCCAAACGTGCAAAGACGCGGTGAAGCCGCATGGTAAAAATTCAGGAATCTTTGGGCGCTTTAAATCTCGCCGCGCGGTCGGAAAAGACAGGCTCGATGAGCCTCGAACGCACGCTTGCGAGCGGAGCATTTCGTTGCTCCGTCTCGACGCATCCAGCACAGGCAAAGGCCCGTTTGAGCCATTTGATCGTGAACTCGAAAACAAGATTAAGTCCAATCAGATTTTGCCAATCCGGCGGAAAACGCCGTCAGCAAGGCCTTTCCCTGGCCCCAGTCTTCAAGGCCGCTTTGCCCGTTGATATGGCCGAAAGGACCGATAGCGACAAGGCCGCTGCCCCACAGATCTGCTCGCGCATGGGCATGGTCGAGCGTGCCGAAAGGATCATCGGCGCTTGCGATGATCAGAGTGGGGAAGCGCATCTTTTGCGACGGCGGATCGGCGAATCCGGCCGCCTCCTCAGGGAATGACGCGGACTGCGGATCCGGGACCGCGACTAGAAACGCTCCGGCAACGGCAAGCGAAGAAACCTGCTGCCAATGAGCGACCAGCAGACAGGCAAGGCTGTGGGCGACCAGCAGGGGAGGGGTTGCCGATGCGCCGACGGCGCGCTCCAGGGCTGAAATCCAGTCCGCCAGATCGGGCTTTTCCCAATTGGCCGGTTGGAAACGCCGCATGTCTGGGCTCGACCTTTCCCAGCGTGTTTGCCAATGAGCCTCGCCGGAACCGCCAATCCCCGGCAATATGATGATGTCCTTCATGTCTTTTCCTCTGATCATCCGCGCAGATGAAAATGATGCATTTTCATTTGCTTCGGAATGAATGATCATCGGAAAACCGCGTCTCTTTCCGATGATTTCAAGGTGATCCCATGGCTTTTCAGGAAAACAATCGGGTACTGCTCGATCCAACCGATATCGCCATTATCGAAGCGATGCAGGAAAATGGACGCATTGCAATTTCCGAACTCGGTCGGCGGGTCGGGCTCTCTCAGCCGACAGCATCGGAACGGGTCAAGCGGCTGGAAGACCGCGGCATCATTGTCGGTTACGCCGCCCGCATCGACCCCACCGCTTTGGGAATTGGAATGACGGCTGTGCTTCGCTTGCGCACGACGCATGAGCATATCAAATCCTGTCTAAAACAGTTCGCGGAGATGCCGCAGGTCATGGAAGTATTCCGCCTCACCGGAGAGGACTGTTTTCTTTTGAAGGTGCTGGTTCCGTCGCCGGGAGAGCTGGAAACGATCGTGGACACGATCGCGCGTTTCGGGGCCGTGACGACATCTCTGGTGTTGCGCAGCGAGAACCCGAAGCCGATTGGACGCGCCCTGCTTCAGCGAGTTTGAGAATATGCGGACGACCAGCGTGTTCTATCGAAGCGTGCCGCCAAAAACGCTTCCGCGTCCCGCTCTCGATACGGTTTGAATCAATATTGAAAAACGAGGGATATGGCGGACAGGGTGGGATTCGAACCCACGGTACGCTTTCACGTACACACGCGTTCCAGGCGTGCGCCTTAAACCACTCGGCCACCTGTCCTTTTTTGGCGTTCGCGCCCGGATAGGAGCAAATCGTCGGAACGGCGCGATATATACCGATGAATTTTTGCCGATCAACCGAAATCTAACAGTTTTTTGACTTCTTGCGATAAAACTCGCCTCGGCCACTCCATTGTGCTTCACCTCATCGATGACTATGTAATTCTCTAAGGTGGAGAATGGCGCGGCCGGCCGGAATTGTCCGGCATATCGAGCGTCGGAGGAATTGATGCGTTTCCTGTTGCGTCTGGCGAGTCTTGTCGCGCTTGCGGCGGCCGTTATTGCCGGGACCATCGATTCGATCCAATCGGTTGCGGCGTCCTCCGTGGTGATGACGCCGATCTCCGATGCCTGGCAGGATGTCAGCCCGACAACGCTGACGTCGCTGCAATCCTCCCTTTCCTATTATATCCACCCGCGTTTCTACACTCTCATCTTCCAGTGGCTGATGCTCCAGCCGGCCTTTGCCGTTTTCCTGGTGATCGCGCTGCTTCTGTGGATGATCGGCTACAAGAAGCCGCCGGTAGCCGGTCGCTTTACTGCATAGCAAGGTGGTTTTGCCGGCGCGATCCGGCGAGAAATCGCTGTGGCGTCGCCCGCTCTTCGACCTCGGTATTTACCGCCGGACTGGCTAGAAAATCCGCATTCTGAGGGAGAGAATGTCCAAAAATCAGTCCCGAAGAGCTGATTTTTGGCAATCGCTGCAAATCTTTACCGCCTGAAAAATTTCTGGTGAATTTTTCCGTGAGCCATGCAAGGATGCACGCAGCCAGGCCTCCGGGGGGAGGTCGGTGGTTCCGCAGACATGCCCGGAAAGGGCTTGCGGGAGGACCCCTAACGAATAGCAACAACAGGGCTGCACAATGAAAAAATCCCTTCTCACTCTCTTTGCCGTGGCTGCCATGTCGACGACGGCGCTTGCCGCCGATGTCAAGCCGGCGCTGGTTTACGGCACCGGCGGGAAGTTCGATAAGTCCTTCAACGAGGCGGCCTATAACGGTGCCGAGAAGTTCAAGGCCGAGACCGGCATTGCCTATCGCGACTTCGAGCCGACGGGCGACACTCAGGGCGAACAGGCCATCCGCAACTTTGCAAGTCGCGGTTTCAATCCAGTGGTTGCCGTTTCCTTCGCCTGGACCTCGGCCATCGAGAAGGTTGCAGCCGAATTCCCGGATACCAAATTCATCATCGTTGACTCCGTCGTCGACAAGCCGAACGTCCGCTCGGTTGTCTATAAGGAAGAAGAAGGCTCCTACCTCGTCGGCGTTCTCGCTGGCATGGCCTCCAAGACCGGCAAGGTCGGCTTCGTCGGTGGCATGGACATTCCGCTGATCCGCAAGTTCGAATGCGGCTACGAGCAGGGCGCCCGCTCCGTCAAGGCCGATATCGAAGTGTTCCAGAATATGACCGGCACGACGGGCGCTGCCTGGAACGACCCGGTCCGCGGCGGCGAGCTGGCCAAGAACCAGATCGACCAAGGCGCTGACGTCGTTTATGCGGCAGCCGGTGCCACCGGTCTCGGCGTTCTGCAGACGGCCGCCGACAACAAGAAGCTGTCGATCGGCGTCGACTCCAACCAGAACCATCTGCATCCGGGCTCGGTCCTGACCTCGATGGTCAAGCGCGTCGACCTCGCTGTCTACAATGCCTACAACGACACCAAGAACGACAAGTTCACCGCTGGCGTCCAGGCGCTCGGCGTCAAGGAAGACGGTGTTGGCGCCGCGATCGACGACAACAACAAGTCGCTGATCACACCGGAAATGCAGGCTGCCGTCGACAAGGCCAAGGCCGACATCATCGCGGGAACCGTCAAGGTTCACGATTACACCTCGGACAACGCTTGCCCGAAGTGATCCGCGCCCGAATGTGATCGACGATTGAGATCGGGCGTATGGCGGAGGGGATTTTCGCCATACGCCCTTTTCTTATTTGGAGTCTGCAGTGACAGATAAGCCCGCTATCGAGCTTGTCGGCATCGACAAGAAATTCGGTGCCGTCCATGCCAACAAGGACATCAACCTCACCGTTGCCAAGGGGACGATCCACGGCATCATCGGCGAAAACGGCGCCGGCAAATCGACCCTGATGTCGATCATTTATGGTTTCTACCATGCCGATAGCGGCGAGATCCGGGTCAACGGCAATCCCGTCACCATCCGCGACAGCCAGGCGGCGATCGCCACCGGGATCGGCATGGTGCACCAGCACTTCATGCTGGTCGATAATTTCACGGTGCTCGAGAACATCATGCTTGGCGCCGAAGGCGGCATGCTGCTGGCGAGGGGCGTCGCATCGGCCCGTGCCGAGCTCAAGCGGCTGGAAATGGAATATGGCCTGGAGGTCGATCCGGACGCGCTGATCGAGGAGCTGCCGGTCGGCCTGCAGCAGCGTGTCGAGATCCTGAAAGCCATGTATCGCGGCGCCGAGATCCTGATCCTCGACGAGCCCACCGGCGTGTTGACGCCGGCAGAGGC
Organism: Rhizobium sp. WYCCWR 11146; assembly: GCF_013591995.1. Taxonomy (NCBI): domain Bacteria; kingdom Pseudomonadati; phylum Pseudomonadota; class Alphaproteobacteria; order Hyphomicrobiales; family Rhizobiaceae; genus Rhizobium; species Rhizobium sp. WYCCWR 11146. The sequence continues at coordinate 335,797 of NZ_JACCEY010000031.1, read as the reverse complement.
CGATCATCTCTTCCGTATCCTCAAGGTACTGCGCGACCAGGGCAAGACGATCATCCTCATCACCCACAAGCTGCGCGAGATCATGGCGATCACCGATACGGTCTCGGTCATGCGCCGCGGCGAGATGGTCGCGACCCGCAAGACGGCGGAAACAACGGTGGAGGAACTCGCCGAGCTGATGGTTGGCCGCCGCGTGCTGCTGCGCGTGCAGAAGGGCGAGGCCAACCCCGGATCTGCCGTGCTGTCCGTCCGCAACCTGACGGTCAAGGACAATCGCGGCGTCACCATGGTCGACAACGTCTCCTTCGACGTGCGCGGCGGTGAGATCGTCGGCATCGCCGGTGTCGCCGGCAATGGCCAGTCCGAATTGCTGGAGGCGATTGCCGGCATCCGCAAGCCGACCTCCGGTGAAATTCTTCTCGACGGCCAGACGATCGACAAGGCCGATCCGGCCCGCCTGCGCGATCTCGGCCTCGCGCATATTCCTGAGGACCGCCACCATATGGGCCTGGTGCTGAAATTCGAGGAATATGAAAATTCCGTGCTCGGTTATCATCGCCACCCGGCCTACAGCAAAGGCCCGCTGCTCGATCTCGAAGCGATCCGCAAGGATGCGATGGAGAAGATCGAGAAATACGATATCCGCCCGCCGAACCCGCGGCTGAAGACGGCGAATTTCTCCGGCGGCAACCAGCAGAAGATCGTCGTCGCCCGTGAGATCGAACGCGATCCGAAGATGCTGATCATCGGCCAGCCGACACGCGGCGTCGATATCGGCGCCATTGAATTCATCCACCGACGGATCATCGAAATGCGCGACGCGGGCAAGGCGATCCTGCTCGTCTCCGTCGAACTCGATGAAATCCGCTCCCTTTCGGACCGTATCCTTGTCATGTTTGCCGGCCATGTCGTCGGCGAGAAGACGCCCGATGCCGGTGAACAGACCCTCGGCCTGATGATGGCCGGCATTGCCGCGTGAGGCCTTTATGAGCACTGCTTCCGTTCCGCTACCAAACTGGATCAACTACGGCCTCATCCCGCTTTTGAACCTCACCGTCGCCTTCCTGATCTCCGGCTTCGTCGTCTGGCTGATCGGCGAGAGCCCGCTCGATGCGCTGTCGCTGCTCATCCAGGGCGCGCTCGGCAACGGCGAAGGCATCGGCTTTACGCTCTATTACGCGACGAGCTTCATCTTCACCGGCCTTTCCGTCGCGGTGGCGATCCATGCGGGCCTTTTCAACATCGGTTCCGAAGGCCAGGCCTATCTCGGTGGCCTCGGCTGCGCGCTGGTGGCGCTGGCGCTCGATCGCTACGTGCCGTGGTATGTGACGATGCCGATCGCCGTCGTCGGCGCCGGGTTGTTCGGCGCGGCCTGGGCCTTCATCCCGGCCTTCCTGCAGGCAAAACGCGGCAGCCACATCGTGATCACGACGATCATGTTCAATTATATCGGCGCAGCACTGATGGTGTATCTCCTGGTGCATGTGCTGATCGTGCCCGGCAAAATGGCGCCGGAAACCCGCACCTTCCTCGAAGGCGGCCAATTGCCGAAGCTCGGCTGGGTGATGCAGCTGTTCGGCGCCAAGCTGGGGGCTGCCCCGTTCAACGTCTCCTTCATCATTGCGCTCGTCGTCAGCTACCTCGTCTGGCTGCTCGTCTGGCGCACCAAGCTCGGCTTCGAGATGCGCACCTTGGGCGTCAGCCCCACGGCGGCCACCTATGCCGGCATCCCCTATGCCCGCACAGTGATCATCGCCATGCTGCTCTCCGGCGCGCTCGCCGGCATGATGGCGCTGAACCCCGTCATGGGCTCGTCGGCCCGTCTGCAGGTCGAATTCGTCGGTGGTGCCGGCTTCGTCGGCATCGCCGTCTCGCTGATGGGCCGCAACCATCCGCTCGGCATCATCATGGCGGCGATCCTCTTCGGTATTCTCTACCAAGGCGGCGACTGGGTTTCCTTCGAAATGCCGAATATCACCCGCGAGATGATCCTGGTCATCCAGGGTCTGGTGATCCTCTTTGCCGGCGCGCTGGAATACATGTTCCGGCCGGCGATGGTCCGCCTCTATCAACAGTTAAAGCGAGCCTGAGGAGCGGACGATGGATTATTATGACATCTTCATCAGCGTTCTAGCCTCCACGATTCGCCTGTCGATCCCGCTGATTTTCACCGCCCTTGCCGGTCTGTTTTCGGAACGCGCCGGCATCTTCGATATCGGCCTCGAGGGTAAGATGCTGGGCTCGGCCTTTGCCGCCGCCTGCGTTGCCTATCTCACCGATTCGGCCTGGCTCGGGCTCGGTGCCGGCATCCTCTGCTCGGTGGCGCTGAGCCTGGTGCACGGCTTTGCCTCGATCACCAACCGCGGCAACCAGATTGTGTCAGGTGTGGCGATCAACTTCTTCATTGCCGGCATCACCATCGTGCTCGGTCAGGCCTGGTTCGGTCAGGGCGGGCGCACGCCGCAGTTGGCGCCGGATTCGCGTTTTGCGCCGATCATCCTGCCGGGCGCCGACGCCGCCCGCGACATACCGATCATCGGCCCGCTTTATGCCAATGTCATATCCGGCAACAATATCCTCACCTACCTGGCCTTTCTTGCCGTGCCGTTTTCCTGGTGGGTGCTTTACCGCACACGCTTCGGCCTGCGGCTGCGCGCCGTCGGCGAAAACCCGGGCGCGGTCGATACGGCCGGTATCTCGGTCGCCTGGCTGCGTTACCGCGCCGTCATGTGTGCCGGCATTCTCTGCGGCTTTGCCGGCACCTATCTGGCAATCGCCCAGTCCGCCGCCTTCATCAAGGACATGTCGGCCGGCAAGGGCTACATCGCGCTCGCCGCTCTCGTCTTTGCCAAGTGGAAGCCGGTGCCCGTCATGTTTGCCTGCCTGCTCTTCGGCTTCCTCGATGCGCTGGCAAATTTCATGCAGGGAAAGCAGGTGCCGCTGATTGGCGAAGTGCCGGTTCAGGTCTTCCAGGCGCTGCCCTATGTCCTGACCTGCGTCCTGCTTGCCGGCTTCATCGGCGTCGCGACCCCGCCGAAAGCCGGTGGCGTGCCCTATACCAAGGAGCGTTGATATGTCTCACGATCTGTTCGAAGCCGCCCGCGGCGCCATGGCCTTTGCCCATGCGCCCTATTCGAAATTCCCGGTCGGTGCGGCGATCCGCGCCGAGGACGGTAAGGTCTATACCGGAGCCAACATCGAAAACCTCTCCTTTCCGCAAGGATGGTGTGCCGAGCCGACGGCGATCGGCGCCATGATCATGGGCGGCGCAAAGAAGATCGTCGAAATGGCGGTCATTGCCGAGAAGCTGCCGCTCTGCCCGCCCTGCGGCGGCTGCCGCCAGAAGATCTCCGAATTCGCCTCCAAGGAGACGAAGATCTACCTTTGCGATGAGGCAGGCGTGAAGAAGACCATGACGATGGAAGAGCTTCTCCCCTTCAGCTTCGAGACCGAACTCGGATGAAGGCGACAGTCAACCTGCTCGCCGCACTGCTCGGCGGCATCAAGCCGCGCCACGGCATCGTGCTCGGCTCCGGTCTCGGCTCTCTCGTCGGTGAGCTGGACGGCGCCGTGCGTGTTCCCTATCGCGACCTGCCGGGCTTTCCCGTCAGTGCCGTCTCCGGCCATGCAGGCGAAGTTGTCGCCGGCCGTCTCGGCGGCGTGCCTGTCGTCATGCTCTCCGGCCGCGTGCATTATTACGAGAAGGGCAATGCCAATGCCATGCGCCTGCCGATCGAGGTGCTGAAGGCGCTCGGCGTCGAAGCGCTGATCCTGACCAATTCGGCCGGATCGCTGCGCGACGACATGCCGCCCGGTTCGTTGATGCAGATCACCGATCACATCAACTATTCCGGCATGAACCCGCTGATCGGCGAGGAAAGCGATCATCGTTTCGTCGGCATGACCAACGCCTATGACGCCGAACTTGCCGCGGCGATGCAGAGGGCAGCGGCGAAGCTTGAAATCGAGCTGGCGCAGGGTGTCTATATGTGGTTCTCCGGTCCAAGCTTCGAAACGCCGGCGGAAATCCGCATGGCGCGCATCCTTGGCGCCGATGCCGTCGGCATGTCGACGGTGCCTGAGGTCATCATCGCAAGAATGCTGGGCCTGAGGGTTGCAGCCGCCTCCGTTATCACCAACTATGGGGCAGGCATGACCGGCAATGAGCTCAGCCATGAAGAAACCAAGGACATGGCGCCCATCGGCGGCGCCCGTCTCGCCGCCATATTGAAAGACATGATTGCGGCTGGAACAGGATGATTTTAGGCCGGGTCGGCCTAAAATCTGAATCCTGTTCTACATTCTATAGTTAGAGCATGATGTCGTCCGAAACCGCGCACACTTTTCGGCATCATGCTCTAGAGGAAGCGAAGATGAATAGCCATTCCAACCGGGAGACGGCGGCTGTCGCCCTTTCTCTTCTCGATCTCACCAATTTGAAGGATGATTGCACCGAGGCGCAGATCGAAGCGCTCTGCGCCCGGGCGCAGACGCCCTATGGCACCAGCGCTGCGATTTGCATCTGGCCGCGGTTCGTCGCTCAGGCCCGCAATATCCTTGGCACCGGGCATGCCGTGCGTATCGCGACCGTCGTCAACCTCCCTTCCGGCGATATGGAAGTGGCCGATGTCGCTGCCGAAGCACGCGAGGCGATTGCCGATGGCGCCGATGAGATCGATCTGGTCATCCCCTACCGCAAGCTGCTCGCCGGCAACGAGAAGGCGGTGACCGACATGGTCAAGGCCGTGCGCGCAGAATGCGCCGGCCCCGTTCTTCTGAAGGTCATCATCGAGACTGGCGAGTTGAAGGATGCCGCATTGATCCGCCATGCCTCCGAACTCGCCATCGAAGCCGGCGCCGATTTCATCAAGACCTCGACCGGCAAGGTCGCCGTCAACGCGACGCTCGAAGCCGCCGACATCATGATCCGCGCTATCCGCGAGAGCGGCCGCAAGGTCGGCTTCAAGCCGGCCGGCGGCATCGGCTCGGTGGCCGATGCCGCACTCTATCTGAGCCTTGCCGAAACCATCATGACACCGGACTGGGCGATGCCGTCGACGTTCCGCTTCGGCGCTTCCGACCTGCTCGACGATATCCTGGCGGTTCTGAGCGGAACACAGTCGGCACCGGCTGCGGCGTCGGGCTACTGAAATGATTCCGCAGGAGATCATCCGGCGTAAGCGCGATGGCGACGAACTCGACGCCGCCGATATCAGCTCCTTCATCGCTTCGTTGGCTGACGGCCAATTGTCGGAAGGCCAGATCGGCGCATTCGCCATGGCCGTCTGGTTCAAGGGCATGTCGCGGACCGAAACCGTGGCCTTGACGCTGGCGATGGCCGATTCCGGCGACAGGCTGCAATGGGCCGATATCGACCGCCCGATCGCCGACAAACATTCGACCGGCGGCGTCGGCGACAATGTTTCTCTGATGCTGGCGCCGATCGCCGCCGCCTGCGGCCTCGCCGTTCCGATGATCTCCGGGCGCGGCCTTGGCCACACCGGCGGCACGCTGGATAAGCTCGAATCCATTCCCGGCTATATGATCACCCCGGATGCGAACTTGTTCCACAAGGTCGTGAAGGAGGCGGGATGCGCTATCATCGGCCAGACTGGGACCTTGGCGCCCGCCGACGGCAGGCTCTATGCCGTGCGCGACGTGACCGCCACCGTCGATTCCATTCCCCTGATCACCGCCTCGATCCTCTCGAAGAAACTTGCGGCGGGGCTCGAGACGCTGGTGCTCGACGTCAAGGTCGGCAACGGCGCCTTCATGGCCGATCGCGGCCAGGCGGAGATCCTGGCGCAGTCGCTGGTCGAGGTGGCCAATGGCGCAGGCGTGAAGACCTCGGCCCTGATCACCGACATGAACCAGCCGCTCGCCGATAGTGCCGGCAACGCTGTCGAGATGCGCAACTGTCTGGATTTCCTGGCAGGCCGGAAAAAGGACACGCGGCTCGAGACTGTCGTTCTCGCCTTCGCCGCCGAGATGCTGGTGATATCCGGCGTTGCCGCTTCCTCTGATGAAGCCGAGAGGATGGCGCGTCAGGCCCTGTCATCGGGAAAGGCGGCCGAGGTCTTCGCGCGCATGGTATCCATGCTCGGCGGCCCGGCCGATCTCATCGAAAACCCCGACCGATACCTGGCCAGGGCGCCGGTCGCAAAGCCTGTTCTGGCCGCCCGGTCCGGCTGGCTTGCCGCCTGCGATGCGCGCGGTATCGGTGTCAGCGTCATCGATCTCGGCGGCGGAAGACGCCATCCGGCCGACCGCATCGATCATCGCGTCGGCTTTTCCGGACTCCTGCCGCTCGGCACCCGCGTGAATGCCGGCGAACCGATTGCGCTGGTTCACGCCGCCGACGAAGTCGCGGCGGAAAGGGCAGTTGCGGCACTTGCCGCGCACTACCGCATCACAGAGGAGAAGCCGGAGCTGACACCGGTGATTGCGGGCCTGATCTGACGCGGTTTACTGCTTGAGGCTGAGCGAGCCGTCGGCGACGGAATAGGAGGCGAGCTTCTGCAGGAAGCTCATGCCGACCAGCGTCGTCGTCAGCGCATTGTCCTTCAGGACGAGGGCTTCGACCTCACGCACGCGAATACCGCCGATCTCGACGCGGTCGAGCGTCACATGCGCGGCCTTCGTCTGGCCGTTCGCCGTGTTCACCCCATAGCGGAAATCGAGTTGGTTGGCGGTAAAGCCCAGCCGGCGGGCGAGCGTCTCGTTGAGCGCCACATAGGTGGCGCCGGTATCGATCAGGCCCTGCACCGGCTTGCCGTTGATCTTGAAGCTGCCGGTATAGTGGCCTTGCGCATCGGCCTGCAGCCGGATCGCATTGCTGCCAGAGACGGGCGCGGGTACTGCGGGCTCGTTGCTTTCGGCCGATACGTAATTGGCGGAGAGAGTGTCAGCAGGCTGCTGGCTGGTGTTTCCGAAGAAGGAAGGCACCTGTGTGGCGAGCACCGCGGCGATGCTGGCGAATAGGACGGTACGCACGAGCATGAAACAGAAATCCTTCCTGTATAAACCCCGCTTCATGCGAGGCCTCATGCTTCAGGCTTCCTAAACCTCAAGTGCTGATAAGTTGCTAATTTCGACGACGAAAGGCCCGGAGCGAACCACCGGGCCTCAAAGTCTTTCGATTTGGTAAAGGAAGGTTGAAATTACTTGGTGCCGTACATGCGGTCGCCAGCATCACCGAGGCCGGGCATGATGTAGCCCTTCTCGTTGAGATGACTGTCGATCGATGCGGTGAAGACCGGAACATCGGGATGCGCGGCGCGAAAGTTGCGGATGCCTTCCGGGGCGGCAAGCAGGCAGAGGAAGCGGATATTGTGGGCGCCGCGTTCCTTGAGCTTGTCGATCGCCGCGATCGAGGAGTTGCCGGTCGCAAGCATCGGGTCGACGACGATGATCAGCCGCTCGGCCACGTCTTCCGGCGCCTTGAAATAATATTCGACCGGCTGCAGCGTCTCGTGGTCGCGGTAGACGCCGATATGCGAGACGCGGGCGGACGGCACGAGATCGAGCATGCCTTCGAGCAGCCCGTTGCCGGCGCGCAGGATCGAGGCGAAGACCAGCTTCTTGCCCTCGAGGATCGGCGATTCCATGGTCTGCAGCGGCGTCTCGATCGTTTCCATCGTCAGTTCGAGATCGCGGGTCACCTCGTAGCAGAGCAGCGTCGAGATTTCGCGCAGCAAGCGCCGGAAACTTCCCGTCGATGTCTCCTTGCGCCGCATGATGGTGAGCTTGTGCTGCACAAGCGGATGATCGATGACCGTGACGCCGTCCATGGGGAAGCCTTTCATTCTTTCTATCGAATGTTTCTTTCACGGAAATCGGCCCGACCGCAAGAGTGGCGGTCAATTTGTGCCGATCATCCCCAGCCTCTAACCCTCATATTCGAGCGAGCAGGGCCTTGCGTGTCTCATCGTCGACGAAGGCGGCTTCGATCGCCGTGCGCGTCATGGCATCGATCTCGGCGTCGCTGAAGCCGAAGGTCCCGGCCGCAAGTTCGTATTCTCGCTTGAGCGAAGTCTGAAAGAAAGGCGGATCGTCCGAGCTGATCGTCACCCTGACACCTGCGTCCTTCAGCCGGCGCAGCGGATGGGAGGCGAAATCGGGAAAGACCCCGAGCGCGATATTGGAGCCCGGGCAGATCTCGAGCACGGTGCCGAGATCGGCAAGCCGCGTCACCAGATCGACATCCTCGATGGCGCGCACCCCGTGGCCGATGCGCGAGGGGCGCACCGCATCAAGCGCGTCGGCGACGCTGAAGGCGCCGCAGACCTCGCCGGCATGGATGGTGAGCCCGAGGCCGGCGTCGCGGGCGATATCGAAGGCGCGGGCATAGTCGGCGACCCGGCCCATGCGCTCCTCGCCGGCAAGGTTGAAGCCGGTAATCAGAGGATTGCCGGCCTTTGCCGCATATTCGGCAGCACCAATCACGCTCTCCGGACCGAAATGCCGCTCGCCGGTGACGATCAGCCGGGCCTCGATGCCGCTCGTTTCCCTAGCCCGCCGGATGCCTTCGCAGATACCTGATATATAGGCATCGGCGCCCAGCCCGATCCGCTTGCCGTGGTCGGGCGAAACGATGAGCTCGCTGTAGATCGTATTGATGCCGGCGAGTTCCTCGAGATAGGTTTCGGTCAGAAGCGCATAGTCCTCCTCGGTCTTGTAGACCTCGGAAACCTTGTCGTAACATTCGAGGAAGCTTGCGAAATCATGCCAGACATAGGCTCCGTCGCGAAGCTCAGCGCTGATGTCGACGCCATATTTCTGAGCCTGCGCCGCGGTCAGAGCCGGCGGTGCCGCACCCTCCAGATGGCAGTGCAGTTCGACCTTCTTCAAATGCGATGTCACAGAAAACTCCTTCCGTGCGGCCCGGCCGGGATGCCGAGATGTCTGGCGATGCTCTCGCCGATATCGGCATAGCTGCGACGCACGCCGATCGAACGCGACCGGATGCCGGGGCCATAGGCGATGACGGGCACGCGCTCGCGCGTATGGTCGGTGCCGCGCCAGGTCGGATCGCAGCCGTGATCGGCGGTGAGCACGACGAGATCGCCGGGCTTCAGTTTCTTGTGGACTTCGGGCAAGCGCGCATCGAAGGCTTCGAGTGACGCGGCATAACCCGGCACGTCGCGGCGATGACCGTAGATCATGTCGAAATCGACGAAATTGGTGAAAACGAGATCGCCGTCCTCAGCCTCATCGATCGCCGAGAGCGACGCATCCATCAGCGCCTCGTTGCCGTTCGCCTTGATGACCCTGGAAATGCCCTGATGCGCGAAGATGTCGCCGATCTTTCCCACAGCATGCACATGCCGGCTATGCTCGATAAGCCGGTCGAGCAGCGTCGGCTCCGGCGGCAGCACGGAGAAGTCGCGCCGGTTTCCGGTGCGTTGGAAAGTGGAGGCGGACTGGCCAATAAAGGGCCGGGCGATGACACGGCCGATATTGTAGGGATCGAGCAGCCCCCGGGCCAAACGGCAGAAGGCGAGCAGACGATCGAGGCCGAAATGCCCCTCATGCGCGGCGACCTGGAAGACCGAATCCGAAGAGGTGTAGCAGATCGGCTTGCCGGTGCGGATATGGTCCTCGCCGAGCCGGGCGATGATCTCCGTTCCCGAGGCATGGCAGTTGCCGAGAATGCCAGGCACGTCAGCCTGCCTGCATAGCGCCTCGATGAATTCCTGGGGAAAGGCGTCGCCCTCTATCGGGAAGTAACCCCAATCGAAACTGACAGGTGTTCCCGCGATCTCCCAATGGCCCGACGGCGTATCCTTGCCACGGGAAATTTCGGTGGCAGCGCCATAAATCCCGTAGACCTTCTCCGGGACGGGCATACCGGACGGAAACCGGCCGGAGGCGGACCGTGCGATCTGCATCAGCCCGAGTTCCGACATGTTGGGCAGGGAAAGCGGCCCTTCGCGCAATCCGGCGCGGTCTGCGGCTCCGGCCGCGCAGAATTCGGCGATATGGCCAAGCGTATCGGCGCCCTCGTCGCCATAGGCCGCCGCATCAGGTGCTCCGCCGACGCCGAAGGAATCCAGAACAAAAAGAAAGGCACGCGCCATTTTACACCCGAGAGAGCCGATCGCCGGCCTCTGCAATATCGGAGGCGGCTGAGATCCAGCCATATAATGCTGCGGCCGGCTTGGCAAATTCGAGAAGAGTAGGAGGCGGCCGTCAGCAGTCGCCGCAGGGGATCGAGTCGCCTTGCCGCTGGCGGTAGAAATAACTGCGGCTGATGGTGATCGTGCGCATGCCGTCAGGCATGAAGTTCGGGGCGAACAGGAACATCGTATAGGGGATGCTGAGCTCGGTACGGACCAGGAAACTGTTCGCCGTCTTCATATCCGCTGGCACGTTGCTCACCGTGGTGTTCTTGGCATAGGGCACCGTACCGTCCTTCGCCCAGGACCAGAGCACCTTCGCATTGGCACCGGCATCGATGGTGATCCCGGTGATCTTCAGCGTCAGCGACGTGGAGTTGTAGGGCACGAAGATCGCCGTTGCGACCGACGGCATCTGCGCGAGCGCGCTCTTCGTGACGGATTGCTGCTGCGTGACGAGGTCGGCCACCGTTCCTGCGGCGCGTGTCACGCGCTTGCTGACGCTGAGGCCGACCGTGATCTCGAAAGCGCCGATATAGAGCATGACGAGCACGGGAAAGAGGATCGCGAATTCGATCGCTCCGGCGCCCTTGCGGTCGCGGGCCAGCCGCCGCACCGTCAGGACCAATCTGGTGAACGGGTTGCGCAACGCCATTATGGATACTGCTCGTTCTGGAAGGCCGCGGTCCCGACGATCAGGTATTGCCGCGGCATCGAAGCGTCGGAGGGACGTATCGTGGTGATGTAAGGTCGGACCAGATCCGCGGTGATTTCCCAGCGATAGTAAGCGCGCAGCATGTTGATCGTGCCGGCGCCGCCCGGCGCATATTTGAAGGCAGCCGGGTTGATGTCGGCATATTTATCGGTGGAGAGCTTAGGGATCGTCGTCGGAATGGCCGAGAAGGTGCTGAACGTCTGCACATCCAGGTAGAGCTTGCTCGGCGTGGCGACTTCGCTCGCCGAGCAGCGGATCAGGATCGAGATCTCATTGCAGAAAGCCTGGCGGAATTGCGCCTGGTTCATATCGGTCGTGCGGCCGAGATTATAGGTAATCTGCCCGGTTCGCATCCGGCGGCTCATCGTATCGACGGCATTGGAGACGAGTTCCTCGGCGGCGAAGGCGACGAAAGTTTCGAGGATTGCGAAAATCACCAGGAAATAGGGAATGGCGAGCAGCGCGAATTCGATCGCCGCAGCACCCTCGCGTGAGCGGGCGAGAGCGCGAAACCGTAAGAAACGGAACGGCGCAAAAGCGCGCCCCTTATCCGTCTTCTGATCAATTACCGTCATTGCCTGGATCCGAGCGACATTTTCCAGTCGTCAGACTAAGGTCCGTTCGTTGATTTTCCGTTTCAACCTGACACGACGATTTTAACGAATGGTCGAGGAAGTTGAAAAGAGAGCTTCAGGGTGAGCCGGCGGTCGCTTGCTGCGCATGCTGCTCGCAGTTCGGCGTGCAGGATAGCACGGAGCGCTGGGTCTGCCGGTAGACGCGCACCGTATTGCCCTCGTCGATCGACACCAGGATGCGTTCGTCGAGGATCGCGTTGCCGTCGGCATCGAGGAGGACCAGATTGGTGGTGCCGAAGCTGCGTCCCGTGAGCACGATGGTCTTGGCGTCGGCGACCGTCGCATCGGCGACTGCGGCATTGCCGACAATCACCTTGCTGACGGGGCGGTCGAGCTTCAAGACGCGCGCGTGATCCATATAGACGCGCAGCATGTCATCGTCTGCGGCCGCGGCCACTCCCGAAATACCGAAAACGGCGATCATGCCGGCAAAGAAAATGGTTTTGCCGCTCGATGACATTGGGTCCTCTTTCACGATCACAGCGCAATATCCGCATAGAATGGAAAAAAATGGTGAACGAAGCCTTAAGCTCACCACTCTGTTCCGGGATGAAGCGTAATGATCCGATTTGGTACGGCTCTAGGACGGCGCACCCCCCGGTTGGAAGCAGAATATGTGCTATTTCCGGATGAATGCAGCGGTTATTCCAGGAATATCGTTAAATATTGAGCGAAGCGCGTAAGAAGATACTGACTCTATAGGGGCATGTTGTCTCGTTCACATGTCGTTAACTCTTTTCCTTAAGCCGATGGAAACGGCCATTCGCTAGGTTGCAGTCATCCGATCAACGGCAAACAGTTGGCGGACGTGCTGAACATCAACTGGAGTTAGGAGTTACCATGACCAAGCTTTTTAGCCGTTTTCTGAAGGACGAATCCGGCGCGACCGCAATCGAATACGGCCTGATCGCTGCTCTCATTTCCGTAGCGCTCATCACCGGCGCCACGACCCTCGGCGGCAAGATCGGCGACACATTCAACGGCTTGAGCAACAAGATGAATACGTCTGTCACCTCGGCCGAAAGCACGGCCGGCAACTGAGTCAGACACCGCCAAACGGCGTCTGGATAATGCCGGCTGGATTTGCTCCGGCCGAGCTATTGAGCGGGCTCACAGGCTAAACGGCTGTGAGCCTTTTCGCATCTCGTTACGATCGGGTATAGGCATGATCGCAGCCGCAGTCTTCGTGATACTGCCACTCTGCCTCGCCATGGCGGCGTTCTCGGATCTGTTCACCATGACGATCCCGAACCGCATTCCCGTGATCCTGATCGCCTCTTTCCTCGTCCTCGCGCCGTTCTCCGGCTTGGGGCTGGAAATGATCGGCATGCATCTTGCCGGCGCCGCCATCGTCTTCACCGCCTGCTTTGCACTTTTCGCCTTCAATGTGATGGGCGGCGGCGATGCCAAGCTGTTGAGCGCCACCGCGCTCTGGTTCGGTCTGAATGAATCCTTGCTTTTCCTGATGACCGATGTCGCCGCGATCGGCGGTCTCATCACCTTGCTCATCCTGCTGGTGAGAACGCAGTCCAATACCATCCTCGCCATCGGCTTGCCAGTACCGAACTCGGTTCTGCTTGCCAAGAAGATCCCCTACGGCATCGCGATTGCGATCGGCGGCTTCATGGCTTTTCCTTCTTCGCCGCTGTTCCTCGCCGCGCTGGAAAGCCTGAAATAACGGCATTTTAAATGCCCGTTAACTTAAAATCTAAGCATTCCATTAACCATAATTATACCAATTGCTGAGCATTCTACAGGGCGAACATATCGTGCCCCGAGGAATGATCGATGAAACCGGCCCGCCTTATAATCCTAGCTGTCGCCGTGGTGGCAGCCGGCCTTGCCGGCCTCCTGGCAATGCGCATGGCGGGCAGTGGCGGTGTCGTTACCCAGGTCCGCTCGGTTGTCGAGAAGGAACCGACCGTCAACGTTCTCGTCTCGAGTGGCAATCTGTCGGTCGGCGCAAGGCTGGACGACCAGTCGGTGCATTGGATGGCCTGGCCGCAGGGCGGCGTCGTTCCCGGCCTCATCACGGAAGCCGACAAGCCGGATGCGATCAAGGATCTGCAGGGCGCCGTTGTGCGTCTGCCGATCTTCGAAGGTGAACCGATCCGGCCGGAAAAGATCGCCGATTCCAGCAGCCGCATCCTCTCCTCGCTGTTGCCGGCCGGCAAGCGCGCCGTCGCGACCGAGATATCGGTGGCAACGGGTGCGGGCGGTTTCATCCTGCCGAACGATCGCGTCGACGTGATCATGGTCCGCAAGGGCGCTGAGGCCGACAAGCTCATCACCGAAACCGTGCTGAGCAATGTCCGCGTCCTCGCCATCGACCAACAGATCCAGGAAAAGGACGATGGCTCGAAGTCGGTGGTCGGCACGACCGCGACGCTAGAGCTCACCCCCGACCAAACGAAGGTTCTTGCCGTCGCCCAGCAGATGGCGGACCGGCTGTCGCTCGCGCTGCGCTCGGTCGCCGATGCGCAGGAGCAGGATACCAGCGCCGCAGACTATCTGCTGAGCGGCGACAACGGCAGTGCGATCATCCAGGTCATCAAATCGGGCGCCATCGTCACGGATGCCGGCGCCGCGCCGAAGGCGGAGTAAGGGACGTGCAAATGGGCAATTCAACGCGGCGCGCCGGACCTCTCCTGATAGGCTGTCTTTCTCTGGCAATCGGCCTCTCCGGTATAGTGCCGGTATCTTTCGCCCCGCTTTTCGGGGCAGGCGAGGCGCGCGCCGATTCCGATAGCCTGGTCCGGATCTCGCAGACCGGCTCCAATGCCCATCGTCGGCTGAAGCTCGGGCTCAACAAGGCCGTCGTCGTCGATCTGCCGGAGGATGCGCATGATATCCTCGTCTCCGATCCGACCATGGCCGATGCCGTGACCCGCACCTCGCGGCGCATCTACCTGTTCGGCAAGAAGGTCGGCCAGACGAATATCTTCGTCTTCGGCGCCGGTGGACAGGAGATCGTCAATCTCGACATCGAGATCGAGCGCGACGTCTCCGGCCTCGAAGTCAATCTCCGCCGCTTCATTCGCGACTCCAACATCAACGTCGAAATCGTCTCCGACAACATCGTGCTGACCGGCACGGTGCGCACGCCGCAGGATGCCACACAGGCGGCCGATCTGGCGCAGGTATTCCTCAAGGGCGGCGAAGCGACGACCAGAACAGAAACGGCATCCGGCACCGGCGGCGACAGCTCGGTGGCGCTCTTTGCCGAAGGTCGCCAGAGCTCGCAGGTCGTCAACCTTCTCCAGATCGAGGGCGAGGACCAGGTCACCCTCAAGGTGACGATCGCCGAGGTTCGCCGCGAGGTGCTGAAGCAGCTCGGTTTCGACAATCTGGTTTCCAATTCCTCCGGCATGACGGTCGCCCAACTCGGCAGTCCGAACGCCGACAGCGCGGCATCGACGGTCGGCGGCGGCTTGGCGGCGCTCTTCAAGAGCTCGATCGGCAAATACGACATTTCGACCTACCTCAATGCGCTGGAACAGGCCAAGGTCGTCAAGACGCTCGCCGAACCGACGCTGACGGCGATATCGGGTCAGGCCGCGACCTTCAATTCCGGTGGCCAGCAGCTTTATTCGACGACCGACAACGACGGCAACGTCACCGTCGTCCCGTTCAACTACGGTATCAACCTCGCCTTCAAACCGGTCGTGCTGTCATCGGGACGCATCAGCCTGCAGATCAAAACCAATGTCTCCGAACCGGTGGCCGGCAGCGGCAACGCCACCTATCAGCGCCGCTCGGCGGAGACCTCGGTGGAGCTGCCTTCGGGCGGTTCGATCGCGCTCGCCGGCCTTATCCGCGACAATGTTTCCCAGACGATGGGCGGCACGCCCGGCGTTTCGAAGATCCCGCTGCTAGGGACCCTCTTCCGCCAGAAGGGGTTCGAGCGTCAGGAAACCGAACTCGTCATCATCGCAACGCCCTATCTGGTGCGCCCGGTGGCGCGCAACCAGCTCAACCGGCCGGACGACAATTTCAGCCCTGAGAACGACGGTGCAACCTTCTTCCTCAACCGTGTCAACAAGGTCTATGGCCGCCGCGAGGCGCCCGTTGCCGATGCGCAGTTCCACGGCTCGATCGGGTTCATTTACAAATGAGCGGGGCGCGAGCGGCAGCGATGGCAGAAAACAGAGATCAGGCGATGGCCCATATGAATGCGACGACACCCCGCCTCGGAAACTCGAAGGCGCTTTTTGCCACGGTCGCCATGTCGGTGGCGATACTTTCCGGATGCGCCGGCCCGCATGACCAACTGACGACCGGCGGCATTCCGGACGATTACCGTGCCCGCCACCCGATCATCGTGACGGAAGCGGAGCAGACGGTGGATATACCTGTTGCCTCCACCGATCGCCGCCTGACCATCGCCCAGCGCGATCTCATCCGCGGCTTTGCCGCAAACTATATCTCGCGCGCCTCGGGCCCGGTTTACGTGCTGTCGCCACAAGGCTCGCCCAATTCGGCGGCCGCCTATCAGCTGCGCAATCAGGTTCGTGCCGAGCTGACATCGAGGGGGATTGCAAGCTCGAAAATCGTCAACACCTCCTATGCCGCCGTCGGTCCCGGTGATGCGGCGCCCATCCGGCTGAGCTTTACCGGCACCACCGCGGTCACCACGCAATGCGGTCAGTGGCCAAAGGACATATCGAACGATTTGACCAACCAGAACTACTATAATTTCGGCTGCGCCTCGCAGAACAACCTTGCCGCCCAGATCGCCAATCCGGAAGATCTGGTGGCGCCCCGCGGTATGACTCCGATCGATGCGCAGCGGCGCAACAATGCGATCCAGGAATACCGGACAACAACGACGACGATCGAAGATGCTGGCGACAGCGGATTCTGAGGCGGAACGGAACGATGAGCGCGATCGAATACGAAATCAGGAATCCCAGCGAGCTTCGCAACGCCGAGGAGGCGGTGCGCATGGCGGATCTGGAAAGCATGCGGCCGCTGCCGCGCATCTCCGTCCATGCTTTCTGCGAGAGCGAGGCCCTGCAACAAGTCATGGAACGCTGCGCCAATGATCGGCGCGTCGCGAAGGTCAGCATGCGCATCACCAGCGGCGGCATCGCCGCTGCCGCCAATATGTTTTCCGGCGCCCCGACGCCGAACCTCATCATCCTTGAGACCAAGGCGAATGCCGCGAATCTGCTCGGCGAACTCGCGCCGCTCGCCGCCGTCTGCGATCCGACGACCAAGGTCGTCATTATCGGCTATTACAACGATATCGGGCTTTATCGCGAGCTTATCCGCAACGGCATTTCCGAATATATGGTCCAGCCCGTCGCCATGCCCGATATCCTTACGGCGATGGCCTCGATCTTTGTCGATCCGGACGCCGAGCCGCTCGGCCGCAGCATCGCCTTCATCGGCTCGAAGGGCGGCACCGGTGCCTCGACCATCGCGCATAATTGCGCCTTCGGCATTTCCAATCTCTTCTCCACCGAGACGATCCTCGCCGATCTCGACCTGCCCTTTGGCACGGCCAACATCGACTTCGATCAGGATCCGGCCCAGGGCATCGCCGAAGCGGTCTTCGCACCCGATCGTCTCGACGAAGTCTTCCTCGACCGCCTGCTGACGAAATGCTCCGAGCATCTGTCGCTGCTGGCCGCACCCTCGCTGCTCGACCGTGCCTATGATTTCGACGGCCAGGCCTTCCAGCCGGTGCTCGACGTTCTGCAGCGCAGCGCGCCCGTGACCGTGCTCGATGTTCCGCATGCATGGTCGGAATGGACGCGCTCGGTGCTGTCGAGCGTCGACGAGGTGGTCATCGCAGCGGTTCCCGATCTCGCCAATCTGCGCAACGCCAAGAACATGCTGGACGCGCTGCGCAAGATGCGGCCGAACGACAGGCCGCCGCATCTCATCCTCAATCAGGTCGGCATGCCGAAACGGCCGGAGATTTCACCGTCGGATTTCTGTGAGCCGCTGGAGATCGATCCGATCGCGATCATCCCCTTCGACATCAATCTCTTCGGCAACGCCGCCAATAGCGGCCGGATGATTTCCGAAGTCGACCCGAAGTCACCGACGGCGGAAACCTTTTCGCAGATATCGCACATCGTCACCGGCCGGGTCGCGATCAAGAAGGCGAAGAAAGGCGGCCTGCTGGGCCTCCTGAAGCGCAAGTAGACGATGAGCAATTCCAGCAAAAGTGTGCAGCGGTTTTGCGTCCGGAATTGCGTGAAAACAAAAAGATAGAGCATTTTCTTGACTCGGAGAGATCGGGAAATGCTCTAGAACGAGCAGATTGGATCGAGTGGCATGTTTGGAAAACGCGGAAACGAAGGTTCCGGAAAGGTCGGGGGGGCGATTGCTCCTCCGCCGCCGGCTCCGGCCGCCGCCCCTGCGGCCTCTTCCCCCTCCATTCTGGTTGAACCCTCGCGCGAATCCGCACGCCAGCAGGTGACGCCACCGCCGATGCAGACGCCGCAGCGCAAGCGCCCGGCCCGCACCGATGAATATTACGACACCAAGGCGCAGGTCTTTTCCGCGCTGATCGACACGATCGATCTCTCGCAGCTTTCCAAGCTCGACGGCGAAAGCGCCCGCGAGGAAATCCGCGACATCGTCAACGACATCATCACCATCAAGAACTTTGCGATGTCGATCTCCGAGCAGGAAGAGCTGCTCGAGGATATCTGCAACGACGTCCTCGGCTACGGCCCGCTGGAGCCGTTGCTGGCGCGCGACGACATCGCCGACATCATGGTCAACGGCGCCGGCCAGACTTTCATCGAAGTCGGCGGCAAGACGATCGAATCCGAGATTCGCTTCCGCGACAATGCACAGCTTCTCTCGATCTGCCAGCGCATCGTCAGCCAGGTCGGCCGCCGCGTCGACGAATCGAGCCCGATCTGCGACGCCCGTCTGCCGGACGGTTCGCGCGTCAACGTCATCGCGCCGCCGCTGTCGATCGACGGGCCGGCGCTCACCATCCGCAAGTTCAAGAAGGACAAGCTGACGCTCGATCAGCTCGTCCGTTTCGGCGCGATCACGCCGGAAGGCGCAACCGTGCTGCAGATCATCGGGCGCGTGCGCTGCAATGTCGTCATTTCAGGCGGCACCGGCTCGGGCAAGACGACGCTTCTGAACTGCCTCACCAACTATATCGACAGGGACGAACGCGTCATCACCTGCGAGGATACCGCCGAACTGCAGTTGCAGCAGCCGCATGTCGTCCGTCTCGAAACGCGCCCGCCGAATATCGAAGGTGAGGGCGAGATCACCATGCGCGATCTGGTCAAGAATTGCCTGCGTATGCGTCCCGAGCGCATCATCGTCGGCGAAGTGCGCGGACCGGAAGTCTTCGACCTGCTGCAGGCGATGAACACCGGTCACGACGGCTCGATGGGCACCATCCACGCCAATACGCCGCGCGAATGCCTGAGCCGTATCGAATCGATGATTGCCATGGGCGGCTTTACCCTGCCGGCAAAGACGGTGCGTGAGATCATTTCCAGCTCGGTCGACGTCGTTATTCAGGCGGCACGCCTTCGCGATGGTTCGCGCCGCATCACCCAGATCACCGAGGTGATCGGCATGGAAGGCGACGTCATCATCACCCAGGATCTGATGCGCTACGAGATCGATGGCGAGGATGCGAATGGCCGCCTGATCGGCAGGCACATGTCGACCGGCGTCGGCAAGCCGCATTTCTGGGATCGCGCCCGCTACTTCAACGAGGAAAAACGTCTTGCCGCCGCCCTCGACGCGATGGAAGCGAAAACGAAGGAATAGGCGAGATGTTCGGGTTCGATCCGATAGTGCTGGCAATCGTCGTCCTCGCCGCCGTCTCCGCGGCGGCGGTCGCCTATGCCCTGTTGTTTTCGAAGATCGAGGCCGACAAGAAATCGGCAAGCCGCATCAATCGCGTCAAATCGGCCGAAAGCGACCGGGTCAAGGTCAAGGCCGCCCGTGACCGGGTGCAAGAGCTGTCGAAGCGCCGTAAATCCGTGCAGGACAATCTGAAGGATCTGGAAAAGCGCCAGCACGAAAAGACCAAGAAGAGCGTGTCGATGAAATCGCGGCTGGTGCAGGCCGGCCTGACGATCACAGCGGCGAAATTCTATCTCATCAGCGCCGTCTTCGCCTCCGTGCTGCTGCTTGTCGCTTTGGTCGTCGGCGCATCGTTGATGGTCATGGTCGGTATCGCTGTCGTTGCCGGTCTCGGTCTGCCGCGTTGGGTCGTCGGCTTCCTGATCAAACGCCGCCAGACCAAATTTTTGAACGAGTTCCCCAATGCGCTTGACGTCATCACGCGCTCGATCAAATCAGGCCTGCCGCTCAACGATGCGATCCGCCTTATCGCGACCGAAGGCACCGAACCTGTCAAGAGCGAGTTCCTGCGGGTGATCGAGGCTCAGCAGGTAGGCCTCAGCATTCCCGACGCCTGCGCCCGCATGACGATCCACATGCCGCTCCAGGAAGTCAACTTCTTCGCCATCGTCATCGCCATCCAGTCGCAGGCCGGCGGCAATCTGTCGGAAGCGATCGGCAACCTCTCCAAGGTGCTGCGCGAGCGCAGGAAGATGAAGGCCAAGGTCCAGGCGCTCTCGATGGAAGCCAAGGCGTCGGCCGTCATCATCGGGGCTCTGCCCTTCATCGTCGCGACCCTCGTCTACATGACGTCGCCGAATTACATGATGATCCTTTTCACCGATCCGCGCGGTCATTTCATTATGGGTGTCTCGGCAATCTGGATGTCGATCGGCATCTTCGTCATGCGCAACATGGTCAATTTTGACATCTAGCAGGAAGGAAGCACCATGTCGCAGGATCTTGCCGCAACGCTGACCAATCCGAGCATGCTGATTGCCCTTCTCGTCGCGATCGCCGTCTTCGCCACTTTTTACACGATTGCCGTTCCCTTCTTCGAGCGCGGCGATCTGAACAAGCGCATGAAGGCTGTTTCCACAGAGCGCGAGCAGATCCGTGCCCGCGAACGCGCCCGCATGAACACGGAAACCGGCGCCGGCAAGGCCTCGCTCAGGAGCCAGAATAACCGCTCGGTCCGTCAGATCGTCGAGCGCTTCAACCTGCGCAAGGCGCTGGTCGACGAAAACACGGTCAACAAGCTGCGTGCCGCCGGTTTCCGTTCGGAGAATGCGTTGAATACCTTCCTGGTGGCGCGTTTTCTGCTGCCTTTCCTTTTCCTGGCGCTTGCTGCCTTCTGGGTCTTCGGTCTCGGCAATCTCGTCGAAAAGGGCACGCCGATCCGCCTCTTCGCCGTCATCGGCGTCGGTTATCTCGGCTTCTACGCACCGAACATCTATATCTCCAACCGCATGGGCAAGCGCCAGCACTCGATCAAGCGTGCCTGGCCGGATGCGCTGGATCTGATGCTGATCTGCGTCGAGTCCGGTATCTCGATCGAGGCCGCGATGCGCCGTGTGTCGGAAGAACTCGGCGAACAGTCGCCGGCGCTCGCCGAGGAGATGGTGCTGACCACGGCCGAACTCTCCTTCCTGCCGGATCGCCGCGCGGCGCTCGAAAATCTTGCCACGCGCACCCAGATCGAGTTGGTGCGTTCGGTAACTCAGGCGCTGATCCAGGCCGATCGCTACGGCACGCCGGTCGCGCAGGCGTTGCGCGTTCTCGCCCAGGAAGGACGCGACGAGCGTATGAACGAGGCGGAAAAGAAGGCGGCCGCGCTGCCGCCGAAACTGACGGTGCCGATGATCCTGTTCTTCCTGCCGGTGCTGATCGCCGTCATTCTCGGTCCGGCCGGCATTCAGGTGGCAGACAAGTTCTGACGGTTGCCCCGGCCCCGGAAAGCGGATGCCGCTTTCTGCAGAAGACGATGTTGCCTCAAAGACCATTGATCCGATCTGCAGCCTTCAATCACGCGTGACCGCCGCTGGCATAGCTGGTAAACGGGATGGACGACCATTGGCAAGCGCGCGGATGCAGCCGCAATGCCCCTGGCGCTCGTTCAATCCAAGAGAGAGGTTTCCGATGTCTTCTGCCGGCATTTTCATCAGCATCATGGCAGCCTTGGCCGTCGGCGCGATGAGCCCCGGCCCGAGCTTCGTCGTCGTCTCCAGGATCGCTATCTCGCGTTCAAGGCTGGATGGCCTTGCGGCCGCACTCGGCATGGGCGCCGGCGGTGTCGTTTTTGCCGTGCTGGCGCTTGCCGGGCTGACGGCGCTGCTGTCTCAGTTCGAATGGCTCTATGTCCTGCTGAAGGTCGCAGGCGGCGCCTATCTCGTCTATATCGCGGTCAATATCTGGAGGAGCGCCGGTCAGCCGCTCGAAGTCTCTGACGCCGTCAACGGCAACCGCGCGCTAAGATTGAGCTTCATGACTGCGCTGCTGACCCAGATCAGCAACCCGAAAACCATCATCGTCTATGCCAGCCTCTTTGCGGCACTCCTGCCGAGGACGGTGCCGCTCGATCTCATCGTCGCGCTGCCGCTCGGCGTCTTTGCCGTGGAGGCCGGGTGGTATTCGATCGTGGCCTTCGCCTTTTCGGCCCGCCATCCGCGGCGTCTCTATCTTGCCGCCAAGGGCTGGATCGACCGGGCCGCCGGTGCAGTCATGGGCGGCCTGGGTTTGCGTCTCATTCTTTCAGGCCTGAGCGCCCGCTAAGATCAGGACCTCTCCGAAAGCGTAGCCTTTCGACGACATGATTCGGTCAGTTGGTGCTGCTGTCGCCTGCTGCTTGCGGCGTCTTGTCCTTGGCGGCGAGTTTCTGCCAGGAATTCTGCTGCGAGAGCATGCCTCTGAGATAGGCGACATTGGCATCGGCCTGCTGCGGCGAAAGTTCGCGCCGGGCGATCTGCTCGGCTTCCGGGAAACGCCCCTGCAGACCGACGACCAAGGCAAGGTTCTGCCTGACGCGGCTGTCGGCTGTGGGTTGGCTGGCGGCGGAGCGCAGGTAGGTTTCGGCCGTGCGCAGATCGCCGGTCAGCACGTAGGACATGCCGAGGTTGGAAAGGATGGAGGGCTCGTTCGGCTGGATGTCGAGCGCGTCGCGGTAGCGCTGCCGGGCATCGCTTGCCCGGCCCATCTGGTCGAGGATCGCGCCTTGGGCCGAGATCAGCTTCCAGTCCGGACGGTCCGGCGTCTGGGCGCGGCCGATCGTGTCGAGCGCCTGCTGAAACTGGCCGGCCGCCGCCTGTGCCTTGCCGTAGGCGGCCAGCACGTTGCGGTCGCCGGGATTGGCGATCGCCACCTGCTGCATGACGGCGAGTGCCTGCGTGTCGCGGCCGTTCATGCGCAGCAGATTAGCGTAGTTGACGCCGGTGACGGGATCGCGCGGGTTCTTTTCATAGGCCTGACCGAGCCGGTCCGTCGCCGAGCGCAGCTCGGTCGCGTCCATTTCTTCGACCGGTTTGGTGAGTTTCGGCACCGAGCCCGTCGTCATCCGGTCCTTGGTGGTCGAGCAACCGGCAAGGGCAAGGACGAGCAGCGATGCCGCAGCGCCCTGCAGGATACGATTCGTGATTGTGGTGGTGAGCGAGGCAGGCATGGCGCGTTCCTGGATTCCGAAATCGGCGCCTGACCTCGAAGCGGAACAGGGAAAGGTTTGACGCGTAATCTTCGCTCCAGCAATAGTCTGTTAACCCTAACAGACCGTTAAGGAACGATTCCTTGCGACCGCCGAAGGACAATCATGGCCCCCTATCAGTTTATCGAGAGACCGACTCCTTTCAACACGAAGGGCGGTTCGACGCTGCCGATCTTTGCCGTTACCCCTGCCCATATCGAGACCGGCACGATCGATCCGATCGCGCTCAATTGGGCGCGCAGGGCAGGCTACAAGGCCGAAAGCGGGTCGCTGCTGCTGATTCCGACGGCCGAAGGGCATCTCGGCGGCGCGCTTTACGGCCTCGGCACCAATCCATCCGAGCAGCCTTACATTACCGGCAGGCTCGCCCGTGCGCTGCCGGCCGGCGACTGGCACATTGAGACCGCGCCGCTGACGGCAAATCGCCTGGCCCTCGGCTTTGGGCTCGGCAGCTACCGTTTCGACCGTTACAAATCCGAAAAATCGCCGGCGGCGACGCTGATGATCCCCCGCGATGCCGACGCCGCCGACATCAAGCGCCAGCTTGCCGGCGTCTTTCTCGCTCGCGACCTGATTAATACGCCGACGAATGACATGGGGCCGAACCAGCTCGAGGCCGTTTTCCGTGGCCTGGCCGAACATTACAAGGCGGAGATATCGGTTATATCGGGCGACGATCTGCTCAAGCAGAACTTCCCGCTGGTCCATACCGTCGGCCGCGCCAGCGCCGATGCGCCGCGCCTTCTCGAGTTGCGCTGGGGCAAGAAGGGCCATCGCAAGGTGACGCTCGTCGGCAAGGGCGTCTGCTTCGACACCGGCGGTCTCGACATCAAGCCTGCCGCCTCCATGCTGCTGATGAAGAAGGACATGGGCGGGGCGGCGAATGTCATGGGGCTTGCCCTGATGATCATGGACGCCAAGCTGAAGGTCGACCTGCGCGTCATCGTCCCTGTCGTAGAAAACGCGATCTCGTCCAATGCCTTCCGGCCCGGCGACATCTATCGGAGCCGCAAAGGCCTGACCGTCCAGATCGACAATACCGACGCCGAAGGCCGTTTGATCCTTGCCGATGCGCTTGCCTATGCCGACGAGGAAGAGCCCGATCTGCTGATCGACATGGCGACGCTGACCGGCGCTGCCCGCGTTGCCCTTGGCCCGGATCTCCCGCCCTTCTTCACCGATGACGCCAATCTGGCGCATGACCTGACCGAAGCGAGCCTGGAAACCGACGATCCGATCTGGCGCCTGCCGCTCTATTCCGGCTACGAAAAGGATATCCGCACCAAATTCGCCGACCTTACCAATGCACCCGCCGGCGGCATGGCGGGGGCGATTACCGCAGCCCTCTTCCTTAAGCGTTTCGTCAGCAAGGCGAAGAGCTGGGCGCATTTCGACATTTACGGCTGGGCTCAAGCCGAACGACCACATTCGCCGGGCGGCGGCGAGGCACAGGCGATCCGCGCGCTCTTTCACCATATCCGCGAAAGCTTGCGCTGACGCCCTGTCAGAAATAAGCGTTGAGGCGCATCGCATGATCTCTGTTCACGCACTGCGCCTCGCTGCCGATCGTTAGAATTTTATTCACCCTGCCGGGCGGCAATTTCCAGCGCCTCTTGCATGTGCATGGCAACTACCGGAAAATGAAACGTTAGCGTAACGATCTTCCGGAGGGGCCGTGCCGATCGAACTGACCGCCTCGCAGGCGCTGGGGCTCTGGCATGGCGCGGCGCTCGATCAGGTCCGCCACGACGATCGCGATTTGACGTTGCGCCAGATGGCGATCCTGCTGCATATTTATCTGGTGCCGCCGCCGCACACGGTGCGCGGGCTTGCCGCCACGCTTGAGGTCACCAAGCCGGTCATTACCCGTGCCTTGGATACGATGGGCGAGATGGGCCTGGTCGATCGCGTGCGCGACGATGCCGACCGGCGCAACGTGATCATCAAGCGCACCGTCGGCGGCGCGCTTTACCTGGAAAAGCTCGGCGATCTCATCCGAGATCAGGCCCGCCTGCTGCCGATCTGAAAGGAATGCGAATGACGATGCTCGACCGCCGCCTACATGCCTACCGGCCCGATCTCGCGGAAGCCGGCCTCGAAGGCAAGGTCGAGGCGTTGCGCTTTGTGAAAGGCGCGCCGGCGCGTGTCGCCGTTCCTGTCCTGGCCGTGCGCCCTGAACCGGACCTTGCCCGCGGCATCGATACGGAACTGCTTCTCGGCGAGGATGTGACGGTTTTCGATCGCGCCGACGGCTGGTGCTGGGTGAAGGCGGCCTCGGACGGTTATGTCGGTTATGTCGCGGCGGACGCGCTCTTAGAAAGCAGCCCGGCGCCGACCCATATCGTCACCGTCCAGCGCACCTTCCTCTATCCCGAACCGGAACTGCGCAAGCCCCACCAGGCGATCCTGTCGATGGGAAGCCGCGTTCATGTCGCCGGCGAGGCGGAAGCGCGCGGCAATCGCTACGTCGTGCTCGAGGACGGAACGGCGATCTTTGCCAAGCACGTCCAGCCGATCGGCGCTCTCGATGGCGCCGATTACGTGGAGATCGTCGCCCGTTTCCTGGAAACGCCCTACCTCTGGGGCGGACGTTCCGGCCTCGGTATCGATTGCTCCGGCCTCGTCCAGCTGGCGATGCTGATGACGGGCAGAGCCGCGCCGCGCGATGCCGACCTGCAGGCGGCAGGTCTCGGCCAGCCGATCGCTCGCTCCGAAGTCCGCCGCGGCGACCTGGTATTCTGGAAGGGTCATGTCGCCGTCTTCGAAGATCAGGAAACCATTCTGCACGCCAACGGCCATAGCATGACGGTAGCGCGCGAGAATTTCGAGGCCGCGGTCGAGCGCATCGGTTGGCTCTACGAGCACCCCACCGGCTATCGCCGCCCGATCAGCTGATCAGCCGATCGGAGGCTGCGGCCACGATCTCACTCCACCCGTCCAATCCTCGAAGGCCTTCGACAGTCTGAGCACCCGCATGTCGTCGAAGCGCGGCCCGACGATCTGCAACCCGATCGGCATGCCCGAGCGGGAGAAACCGCAATTGATCGAGGCGGCCGGCTGCTCCGACATGTTCCACGGCACCGTGAAACCGATATGTTCGAACGGCAGGGCCGGATCATTGGTCGGAGATGCCCATTCGGCCGGATAGGAGATGATCGGATTGGTCGGCGAAAGCAGGGCGTCGACCTCGGTGAACAGCCGTCCGCAGCTCTTGCGCATCTCGATCGTCTGGTTGAAGCCTCTGACCGCATCGACGCCGCGGATGTCGGCGCCGCCCTTCGCCCAATCCCTGATATAAGGCAGGATGCTGTTGCGCCTGTTGTCGTCGAGATCGGCGATATCGCCCCAGAGCCGGGATCGCCAGAAATTGTCGAGCCCATCCAGCATCGCGCGTGTCAGCACTGGCTGGACCGATAGAATCGTCGCGCCGGCCGCCTCGAATTGTTTCGCCGCCGTTTCGACCGCGGCCCTGATCTCGTCGTCCACCGCAAGCCCGCAGCCGGCATCGAGCATCAACCCGATCTTCATGCCCGACAGGTCGATGTCGAGATCCATCCAGTTGAAATCGTTCGGCGGCAGGCTGGTGCCGTCGCGCCAGTCCGGCCGTGACAGCGTCGCCATCGAAAAGGCCGCATCCTCGACCGTGCGCGCCATCGGCCCGACGCAGCGCCCGACATAATAGGGATCGGCCGGAATGCGTCCATGGCTCGGTTTGAAGCCGAAGATGCCGGTCCAGCCGGCGGGAAGGCGCACCGAGCCGCCGATATCGGTGCCGATATGCAGCGGCCCGTAGCCGGCCGCCGCCGCCGCGGAAGCCCCAGCACTCGATCCGCCGGGATTCTGTGTGGTGTTCCAGGGATTGCGGCTGAGAGGATGAAAGCTCGAAAGTCCGGAGGAAAGCATGCCGTAATCGGGGCAGGTGGTCTTGGCGAAGATCACCGCGCCGTCTTCCCGCAGCCGCGCGGCGGCCGGTGCGTCGGCCTCTGCCGGCTTCAGTTCCACTGCCCTCGTGCCTGATGGCACCGGCTGGCCCTTCGTGGCGATCAGTTCCTTCAGCGTCACCGGGATGCCGTCCAGGGCGCCGAACGTTTCTCCCTTCGCCCAGCGCTCCGTCGACGCTTTCGCCTGGGCGCGCGCCGATTCCGGATCGTAGAGGTAGAGCGCCGAAATCGACGGCTCCCAGGCGGCGATATGGTCTTCGAGGGCGAGCCAGTAGTCGAGAGGGGAGAGGCTTTTATCGGCGAAGCGCTGCCTGAGTTCGCGGATGGTAAGATCGGTTTCGGTCATGGCATGGTCTTTCGGGCTTTTCGTCTTGGGAGGACATCAGCGGCTCGCCTCGCGCGGGTCGAGCAGATCGCGCAGACCGTCGCCGAGCATGTTGAAGCCGAAGACGGTGAGCGCGATGGCAAGGCCGGGCAGGATCGCCAGCCAGGGGGCGAGCGCCAGATAGGTTTGCGCATCGGCAAGCATCCGGCCCCAGGTCGGCGCCGGCGGCGCCATGCCGAGTCCGAGGAAGCTGAGACCCGCTTCGGTCAGGATCGCCAGCCCCAGCTGAATCGCGCCATGCACGATGATCTGGCTGGCGATATTCGGCAGCACATGGCGCAGCGAAATGGTCAGGCGCGTATTGCCGATCGCGCGCGCCGCCGTCACATAGTCGCGGCTCCAGGCCTGCAGCGAAGTCGCGAGTGTGACGCGGGCAAAGACCGGGATCATGAAGACGGCGATTGCGGTGATCGCGGTGAACCGCCCTGGCCCGAGAAAGGCGCCGAGCACCATGGCCGACAGGATCGGCGGCAGCGCGAAGATGACGTCGCAAATGCGCATCAGCAGCGCTTCGAAGGGACCGCGGATTGCCGCCGCCGAAATGCCGGCGATCGAGCCGAGCGTCCCGCCGATCGTAACCGCTGTGATGGCGATCGACAGCGAATTCCAGCAGCCCGCCATCAGCATCGAAAGCACATCGCGGCCGAACTGGTCCGTGCCGAGCAGGCCGAAGGCAAGCGGCGGCTGCAATTTGTGGATGATCTGCATTTTAGCCGGCGGCAGCGGCGTCCAGACGAGCGACAGCAGCGCAACGGTGGTGAGCAGGCCGATGATCACAGCTCCTGAAATCAGATTCATTCGCCGGCTAAGTATAAAGACCCGACGGCGGCTGGCAATTGCGGTGGATGCGATCGGTGCCATGCGTCAGGCCGCCTTTCTCATCCTGGGATCGATCGCCAGATAAGAGAGATCGACAATGAAATTCATCACGATGACCAGGCCTGCGAAGAACAGCACGACATCCTGCATCACGATGATGTCGCGCTGGGAGAGCGCCTGAAGCGCGAGCCGTCCGAGGCCGGGCAGGTTGAAGACGTTTTCCACCAGCACCGCGCCGGCGACGAGAAAGGTGAATTGCAACCCGATCATCGTCAGGATCGGGATCAGCGCATTCGGCACGATATGGCGCCAAAGCACCGCACTGCGTGACAGCCCTTTGGCGACCGCGGTGCGGGCAAAATCCTCGTGCATCGTGTCAAGCACAGCCGAGCGCGCCACCCGCGTCAACACGCCCGCCTGCGGCATCGCTAGCGCGACGGCGGGCATAACCAGCGCCTGCAATGCCGGCATCAGACCGGAGCTCCAGCCCGGGAAGCCGCCGGCCGGCATCAGCCCGAGCATCGTCGAAAACAGGATGATCAACAGCAGCGCCACCCAGAAGGCGGGCACGGCGATGCTGATCTGCGAAAACAGCGTCGCGATGACGTCGAAGATACCGCCGCGGCGCGAGGCGGCCAGCACGCCGAGCGGCAGGGCAATCGCCACCGAAAGCACGATCGCCATCAGCGCCAGCGGCAGTGTTACCGCCAGCCGCTCGACGATCAATCCTGCCACCGGCACGCCATAGGTCAGGGAATTGCCGAGATCGCCGGAGAGCACGCCGGCCAACCATTGCCCGTAGCGCAGCAACAGCGGCTGGTCGAGGCCGAGACTGTCACGGAGCGCTGCAAGAGTTTCCGGTGTTGCCGAGGTGCCGAGCATGATCGAGGCGGGATCGCCGGGCAGAAGGTCCATGACGGCGAAGATCAGCAGCGAGACGACCACGAGCGTGACGATGAGACCGGCGAAGCGGCGGGCGAGGAGTGGGATCATGCGTGCCACGCTTTCGATGTGGAACGGCGGCTTCCCCGCACTCCCTCATTCCTGTGCTCGTCACAGGAATCCAGCCACGGCGCGTCTGCGCCGTGAATAACTCTCATGCGATGAGTAGGTGCTTCTCCCGCGCCCAAAGACTTGGGCGCACTGGATTCCTGTGACAAGCACAGGAATGAGGGAGCGAGAGGTTCGCGTGAGTCGACCATATCCGACTGTTCTGCTTCCGGCGCCAAGGCCATCACCTCATCACATCGCGCCTGACCTAACCCTCTCACTCGTCCCAGGAAACACCAGACAGCACGTTGGAAGGGATCGGCTCGTTCTCCCACAGGCCCTTCAGCTTTTTGTCCCAGACGCCGAGTTTCGGCATAACGAAGAGGTAGAGCGCCGGCACGTCCTCGGCGAGGATCTTCTGCGCTTCGCCATAGATCGCATTCTGCGCGGCAGGATCGGCCGTCTCCTGGACCTTCTTCATCAGCGCGTTGAAAGCAGGGTTCTTGTAATTGAAATAATACGGATCGCGGGCATAGATGTCGATGTCGAGCGGCTCGGCATGGGCGACGATTGTCATGTCGAAGTTGCGGTCCTTCATGATGTCCTGGACCCATTTCGCCGGAAATTCAGTCGGCTCGATATTCATCGTCACGCCGATCTCGGCAAACATTGCCTGTATCACTTGGGCGCTGCGCGGCGCATAGGCCATCTGTGGCGATTTGATCGTGAAGGTGAAGCCGTTGGGGTAGCCGGCTTCGGTGAGCAACGCCTTCGCCTTTTCGACGTCGTAGGGCAGCACGCCAGTCATGTCCTGGTAACCCGGATCGTTCGGCGTGTAGTGGCTGCCGATCGGTGTGCCGAGGCCGGACCACGCGCCGTCGATCACCGTCTTGCGGTCGATCGCCATCATCAGCGCCTGGCGGACACGCTTGTCGTCGAACGGCTTCTTGGCATTGTTCATGCCGGCAACGACCTTGAGTTCGGTATTGCCGATCTTGGTGACGAGCCTCGCATCGCCGTCGAACGAACTCATCAGCTCGGGTGCTGCAAATTCCGGAAAGGCATCGAGGTCGCCGGATTTCAGTGCTGCCGCCTGCGCCTGCGGATCGGCAATGAAGCGGAAGGTCACCTTGTCGAGCTTGGCGGCCGCATCCTTGTTCCAGTAATCGGCATTCTTTTCCAGTTCGACCTTGTCGCCCTTCGCCCAGCTGGCGAATTTGAAGGGACCGGTACCTACAGGCGTCGTCTTGTCGCCGGCCGCCGTCTTCGGTGCGACCATCACCGAGGCTGGCCAGCCGAGCCAGTAGATCAGGCTGCCGGTCGGGGCCGAGAGATGCAGCACCAGCGTTTCGGCATCGGGCGTATCGATCGAGGCGATCGAGGCGAAAAAGCGCTTCTGCGGATTGACCGAATCGGCGCCGCGGGCGCGGTCGAGCGAAAACTTGGCGCTCGCGGCATCGAAGGCCTCGCCGTCATGGAATTTGACGCCGGTCTGCAGCTTGAACGTATAGGTCAGGCCATCGGGAGAGATCTCCCAGCTTTTTGCCAGCTGCGGCTGGATCTTACCGGCCTGGTCGATCGTCACCAAGCCCTCGAACACGTTCTGCCAGGTCACCTGGCCGATTGCGACCGGTGCTGCGATCGTTGGGTCGAGACCGGTCGGCTCGACGCTCATGCCGAGATTGAGCGTGGTCTTCGCCGCCTCGGCCGGCGTCATCGCCGTCATCACCAGGCCGGCCGAAAGCGCGGCACCGAGCGAAAGCCGCCTGGCGAAACGCGCTGAAGGCGCAAACGAAAGCTTGATCATCATGTTCCCTTATCTGGCCGTGCGTCGATGACGACGAGCTTTTGCGAGGAGAGTGACACTATGCCGGTGCACACACAATGACGATTTTGTGTGCTCAGTGTAGCCAAAAAAGCTACACCTGATATCCGCGGGCAATGCAAGCTCGAAGCGTCAGTCTTTCGTCTCGGCCCGGCGGTTCGTGCGCTCGCGCATGAACCTTTCGATGAAGTCGAGCAGTTTCGTCGCGGCGAAGGACAGCTGCCGGTCCGGCGCGACGCAGAGATCGACATGGGTGCGGATGCCGGTTTTGCCGGCCAGTGGAATGGCAAGGAGCTGACCCGCCTCGATCTCGCGGCGGACGGTGAGCGCCGGCAGCAGCGTGACCGCAGCCCCGCTGAGCACGAGTTCCTTCAGCATTTCGAGCGAGCTGGTGACGAAGACGGGATCGAGGCTCAGTCCTTCCTTCTCGAACAACGCGTCGAAGGCCTGCCGAAAGCCGAAGGATTGGTCGGGCAGCGCCAGCGCATGGTCGGCGAGCTCCCGCACCGCGATCTCGGTATGCGCGGCGGCTGGATGCTGCGGCGTGACGATGAGATCATAGGCGATCTCGGAGCGCAGCCGCACCTTGGTGCCGGACATGGGAGGCGCAAAGAGCGTCACCGCAATATCCGCCTCGGCGCTGTTGACGGCATCGATCGCCTGCCGCGCACTGGTGATCGTCACGGTAAAACGCAGTTTCGGATATTTCAGGCTGAATTCGGCAAGCGCCGGCGCCAGCAGATTGGCGACGGTGGCGCCATTGGCATAGATGCTGACGCGGCCGCGCTGCAAGCCCTTGAGGTCTTCGATCAGCTGCTGCACATGATCGAGCTCGCGCAGCGTCCGGCCGGCGCGGGCGGCAAGCAGCTCGCCGGCCGCCGTCAGCTTGACGCCACGGGCGCTGCGTTCGACGAGCGGCGCGCCGAAATGATATTCGAGGTTCTCGATCTGCCGGCTGATCGCCGTCGGCGCGACATTCAGATTCTCGGCCGCCTGGCGCATCGAATTGGTCCTGACCAGCTCGTCGAAATACATCAGCGCCCGGATCTGCATTCACGTCTCTCCGCCATTCGGCATATTAGATCTTCAGAGAGTCTGACCCTATTCAATCAACCGCTGCTCGGATAGCGGTCGCGCCATGCCTTTTGCGCGCCCTCGACCGGAAGGGCGGTCGCCGCGTAGACGCCACGGGCGATTGCCCGCGCCATGACGATGGTCGCAAGGTGGCAAAGCTCCATCAGGCTTGCCATGTCGTCTCTTCGATGCCTGGCCGTCGAAGCGGCAAAGACGGTATCGCCGTCGAGCGGCAGGTGCGCCGGCAGCAATGCTCGGGCAAGGCCGTCATGGCCGGCGAGCGAAAGCCTGTGCGCCTCGGCCTTCGTCAGCTGCGCATCGGTCACGACAGCGCCGATCGTCGTTGCCGGCGTGTTCATGCCCTTGAGCCGCATCCTATGGTCGGCCACATCAGGCATGCCGAGCCCGCCGAATTCTGCGTTTTTCTCGAAAGGTGCCGCCCAGAAATGCGGCCCGTCGCCGATGGTTGCCGAACCCAGCGCGTTGACAGCGACGATCGCCGCGACGCGATGCCCGGCGCTGCTGACGGCGCTGGCCGAGCCGAGCCCGCCCTTGAAGGTGGCCGTCGTCGCTCCCGTCCCGGCACCTGTCGTACCGAGCGCGAATGTGCCCTTGGCCGCAGCCTGCAGTGCCGTATACCCCATGTCGCGATAGGGCGAGTGAAGGCCCCAATCCTTGTCGCCGCCATTCAGCAGGTCCATCAGGATTGCCTGCGGCACGATCGGAATGCGCACCGAGCCGACGGCAAAGCCGCGGCCGAGTTCGCGCAGGCCCGCCTGCACGCCGCCGGCGGCATCCAGCCCGAAGGCCGAGCCGCCGGAGAGCACGAAGGCATCCACGGCATTGATGGTCATCGACGGATCGAGCAGGCCGGTGTCGCGCCCGCCGGGCGCACCGCCGAGCACCGTGCCGGATGCGACGGCCGGTTCGTCGAAGACGATGACCGTGACGCCGGAACCGAGCGCAACGTCGGTCGCATGGCCGACGGAAACGCCTTCGATGTCGGTGAGGAGGTTGAGAAGATCGGGCAAGGGCGGATCCTTATGCGGAAAGGCGGCCGGTAGGACTGTACTGCATAATTCCTTAAATCGGAATCGATTTAAGGATAAAATTATGCAGCAATTCAAAGTGTTACAGCGTCCTTTGCGCGTCTGATAAAGACGCGCGCCGCTGTAATGTCCTAAAAAAACAAGACCGGCCCCATTTGGCGGGACCGGTCGGACATCGGGAAAAGCCGTGAATGCTAATCGCGGCCTCATGCCTCAGGCATGAAGCGGCTTCGGATGACGGCGGGTCATCAGGTCATGGATGGCCAGCCGCACCTCGTCCGGCGAGCCGAAACGCTGCTCGTCGAGGTCGTGGACATGAAATTTCACGGCGATGAACTTCAGCCGGTCTTCATCGGGAATGACGATCCCGACGGGAACGCCTGCATATTCGATAACTTGCTTCTTCATAGATAGAACTCCTGCCGCGCGACATGCGCAGCCATGGCGAATTGACTTGTCTGGTACCGTTGAAAGGAGGACGAACGTCACATTCGACAGTTCGGGCGGGAGAGGGCGCCCGGACGGTCATTGCCAAGCACAGATCGCCCAAGGAGATCGGCGAGAATATCGATGTCTATCATGCTCGTTCCTTGTGTTGGCGTTGCACTTGAGGGGTCCCGGTAGAGCCCGGGGCCGGTGAAGGCTGTCTTCTATAATCCATTAACTTGGTAGAGATTACCCGATAGCCTGTCAGAAACATATTCCGAAACGTGTCAAAATATCGACGATCCGAAAAAATTCATTCCGTCGTAGCCCGAACTTGCAGAAAGAAACATATCAGCTCTTCGTTAAATTCGCATGACAGAATCGAACTTCGATCGATCACCGCGGCAGACATAGGAAGCCTTGCTGTATCAGGCAATGGCCCGTTTCGTTAAAAATCGAAATGCCTCGAAATGACCGATTTGGTTAATGCCCGAAACCCCTGGATCACCAGCCCTCTTCGAGCACCTTCTCCAGCATGTCCGCGAAGAAATCCGCACTTTCGATGCTGAGGCAGAGCGGTGGTTTGATCTTCAGCACATTTTGGTGATCGCCGGTCGGCTGCATGATGACGCCGAGTTCGAGAAGCCGGTCGCAGATTGCAGCCGTCTCTTCCGTCGCCGGCTCCAGCGTCGTTCTGTCGCGGACGAATTCGAGGCCGAGATAGAGGCCCATGCCGTGCACGGCGCCTGCAATCGGATGGCGGTCGATCAGCGCCGCGAGCCGTGCCTTCAGATGATCGCCGACCGTCCGGGCATTTTCCTGCAGCTTTTCCTCGGCCATGATGTCGAGCACCGTCATGCCGGCGACGCAACTGACCGGGCTGCCGCCGGTGGAGGAAAAGAAGGTACCCTCCGTCTCCAGCGATTGCGCGATCTCCCGCGTGGTGATGACGGCGCCGAGCGGATGGCCGTTACCCATGCCCTTGGCGATGGTGATGATATCGGGCACCACCCCTTGCTGTTCGAAGCCCCAGAAATAATGTCCGAGCCTGGAATAGCCGACCTGCACCTCATCGGCGATGCAGAGGCCGCCGCGCGCGCGCACCTGCGCATAGATTTCCCTGAGATAACCGTCCGGAAGCGGAATGCCGCCGGCATTGCCGTAGACCGATTCGCAGATGAAGCCCGCAAGGCCGTTGCCGCCGGCGTCGATCGCCTCCAGTACCGGCGTTACCGCGCTGAGATAGTTTGCCGCGGTATCGGGACCACGAAATGCGCCGCGATAGGTATTCGGTGAAATGACGGCATGCACCCAGTCCGGCCGGGTGCTCCGCGCCTGCGGATTGTCGGCGATCGAGGTGGAGACGGCATCACTTGCCGCCGACCACCCATGATAGGCTTCGAGCAGGCAGAGCATGTTGCGCGCGCCGCTATGGGCTTGCGCCAGCCGAAGCGCCAGATCGTTCGCCTCCGAGCCGCTGTTGACCAGGAAGACCGCGTCGAGCCCATCCGGTGACAGGGCGGCGAGGCGTTCGGAAAATTCCGTAATCGCCGCATAGTGGAAGCGGGAATTCGTGTTGAGCCGCAGCCATTGCGCGCTGATCGCCGCCGCGAGCTTGGGATGGCCATGGCCGAGAATGGTGACGTTGTTGACCATGTCGAGATAGGCGCGGCCCTCGACATCGAACAAATGCTCCTTCCAGCCGCGCTCGATCTGCGGCGGCGCTGCATAATAATTCTTCTGCGACCTTGCGAGATGCACCCGCCGCCTGGCGAAGAGCTCCGCGGTTTCAGCTTGCGGCGCATCCGCTTGCGGGCTGAGAAGCAGTGAGGGCGAAGGGCAGAGCACCGACCAGGCCGCCGCCGCGCGCGGTGAAGCAAAGAGCGGCGGTTCGAGACCGGCGACGCTGCAAAGCTGGACGCGCAGCCCACCGAGCGACGACGCCTCTCCGAAAACCGTGCCGAGCGAATCGCCGGCGGCGATCTCGGCTCCATCCTCGACCGAGAGGTCGAGCCCATCGAGATGCAGGGTCATGGTGTCGCTGGCGAGCGTCAGATGCTGGTCCTTCCAGCCGATGCGGCCGGCAAAGGGCGCGGCAATCGCGCTGCCTGCGGCAAGGCATATGTCGACGTGCAGGGCGCAGGTCGCCTGTCCCTTCGCGGTTCCCGCGCGGGAAAGCCGATATTCGCCGTAGCGCGTCGCTGCCGTACCGTTTTCGGTTGCCATGCGGGCAAGCAGCCGCCAGTCCATGTCCGTATTCAGCCAATTGCCGGCGGAAAAATGCGGGCTCCGTACCCCGAGATCGACATAGGCGATCCCGGCGGGATCGATGTCGGGCAGCAACGGCAGCCATCCCGATAGTTCCGGCGCGGCCACATCTGCGCCGGCTGCCTTGAGGATCGCTGCTTCCATGAGATCGAAGGGAACCGACATCGCCGTATCGAAGATCGCCCGCTCGCGGTCAAGATTGTCGCGGACATAGTCATTGTCGGGATCGACCGAAATCTGCTGCTCGCCGCTGGCGACGAGAATGACCGCGCGTGCGACGATCAACGGCCAGAGCGCCTTCAGTTCCTCGTCGCTCAGCGGATAGATCGCCTGATAGGCGGTGACGGCGGGCAGGATATGAAAGGGGTCGCCATCTGCCTGATGCAGCAGCGAAGCACAGGTGACGGCGAGGTCGCCGACCAGCCAGCCGCGGATGATGTCGCCGAAATCGATCACCCCGTCGGGGACGATATGGCCACGGGCGTCACGGTGGCCGACGACATTGTCACCGGTGACGTCGTGATGCACGGCCTGCAGCCGAAGCGACGGCGCCAACGGCTGGATGCGGCGAACGGCCATCACCATGGTCTTGGCGATCCGGTCGCGCGCCGCACCGTCGGTGATGGCCGAAAGCAGCTGCACGGCAACGGGACCTGCCCGTCTGAGATCCCATTGCAGGCTGCGGTCGAGACCGGGATGGTCGAAATCGGCAAGCGCCTGCGCCAGCCTGGCGCAGAGCGCGCCGAGGGCTGCAACGGAAGCCGGCGCCAGATAGGTCAGCTCCGTCAGCCCATGGCCTTCCAGATATTCCAGCAGCCGGGCCTGATAGCCCTGCCCGCGCACGGTAAGGACGACGATCTCCCGCCCGTCATTGGTGGCGATCACCTTCGGAACGCGCGGCGCACCTTGCCTGCTTTTGAGGTGATGGATCGCCGCATTCTGTGCTTCGAGCTCGCGGATCTCGTAGGCGGCATGGCAGATCTTCAGGACGTAACGACCCCTGTCGCTATCGACGCGATAGTTTCGATCCTGCTGGCTGCCGAGTTCGGCAAGCGTGCCGGAGAGGCTGTAATGAGCAAGGAGGATCTCTTCCGCGTCGATGGCGGTCACGTCGGGGCGCGGCAGCGCCATGCGATCAACAAGCGCCTCGTCGGTCATGACACCCCTCCCGCAGCATGATTCGATTACCTATTGAACGAGATAATCAAGTACTTGCCGCTAGCAGGCAACGGGGATTGTCGTTTGCCAGCAAAAGAGATGCAGGGCTGCGCTCAGCCCATGCGTTCGGAGGCGTAGCCGCCCGGGCTTGCCGGGAAGACCACGGTGCGGTTGCCGTTTAGGAAGGTGCGGTGATGGATATGGGCGTGGATGGCACGCGCCAGCACCTGGCTTTCGACGTCGCGGCCGATCGAGACATAGTCGTCGGGTGACTGCGCATGGGTGATGCGCGCCGTATCCTGCTCGATGATCGGGCCTTCGTCGAGATCGGCGGTGACGTAATGCGCCGTCGCCCCGATCAGCTTCACGCCGCGTTGATAGGCTTGTTTGTAAGGGTTGGCGCCCTTGAAGCTCGGCAGGAAGGAATGGTGGATGTTGATGATCTTCCCGGACATTTTCTGGCACATCGCATCCGAAAGCACCTGCATGTAACGCGCCAGCACGATCAGTTCGGTGCCCGTCTGTTCGACGATATCCATGATCTGGCCTTCGGCCTGCAGCTTGTTCTCCTTCGTCACCTTGATGTGGTGGAAGGGAATGTCATGGTTGACCACGACCTTCTGGTAATCGAAATGGTTGGAGACGACGCCGACGATATCGATCGGCAGCGCGCCGATCTTCCAGCGGTAAAGCAGGTCGTTCAGACAATGGCCGAAGCGCGACACCATCAAGAGCACCTTCATGCGGGCATTGCCGTCATGGATCTCGGCATTCATGGCGAACCGCTTGCAGATCGGCTCGAAGCCTTCCTTGAGTTCGGCAAGCGGCACGCCTTCCTCGGAGATGAAGCTGACGCGCGTGAAGAACCTGCCGGTATCGAGATCGTCGAACTGCGAACTATCGATGATGTTGCAGCCCTTTTCGGCCAGATAGCTCGAAATCGCCGCCACGATGCCGCGCGTCGACTTGCAGGATACCGTCAATACGTAACTTGTCATGTCTTTCCCTCTTCCCTCTCCAAGGCCGCCGCTGTGCTTAGATCAAAGCCCGGACCGCGAATAGGCCGGCGCACTTTCATTCATGCGACAAATTGCAAGATAAACCATCACGTTTGTGCAAGTTCTGTCATTGCTCAGTCTGAAGCTTAGGAGAAGTTGCGCGAAAAACTGTACCGTCAGCGCCGCTTGGATGCGTATTCTCGCCTTCGACGCGCTTTAGGCCGGCGGCCGGCTCGCCACCGCAACCTTCCGGCGGCGCGGTGAGGTAATCTCATGGATGATCGCACCGCCGATCGACGAGAGCACCAGCGAGAGGATGACGAAGAGCACGGGCTGCTGCAGGATGCCGATCGGCAGGCGATCGGCGACGACCCTGAGAAAAGCCAGGGTGAAGGCGTGGGTGATATAGATGCTGTAGGAGCAGTCGCCGAGATAGTTCAGCCATCCGATCAGCGGTAGCCTGGAAAAATCGATGGAGATCGCGCCGTAGACGATGAAGATCGCCGGGATTCCCCAGGCATAGAACCGGCTTTCCGGTGGCATCAGCGCCTCGTTGATGAAGAGAAACGCAAAGCCCATGGCAAGGGCCGCCCAAGCCCAGCGGTTCGGCAGAAGCACCTTCTGCCCATAGAGCCAGCCGAGCACGACACCGGCGAGGAACTCCAGCATGATCGGTTCGCCGTAGAACCGGGTCACAGTCGTTTCCGGCAGCAGTCGGCAGGCGATCAGGATGACGGCAAAGACGGCAAACATCACCGGGATGCGCCGAGCTTCCTGTAGCGGCAATAGCAGCGCGAAGACGAAATAGAAGAACATTTCGTAATTCAGCGTCCAGCCGGGAACGACGACCGGCGTGATCGTGCTGGGATCGGCGGGATTGGCCCATGGCAGGAAGAACAGCGAGGCAATGAGATGCGGCAGGTCGAACACCGTCGATTTCAGCAATGATGGAGCGACCAGCGCCACTGTCGCTGAAAACAGCGTTGCCAGCCAGTAGAGCGGCACGATCCTCTTGATGCGCCGGCGGGCGAAATCGATCGGGCTCATCGCGCGTCCGCTCGTCGTCAGCCACATCACGAAGCCGCTCAAGACGAAGAAGATGTCGACGCCGGTTTCGCCATAGACGAAGGCGGTGGCGTCGACTGCGGGATTGACCTTGGCAAGCTGCAATACCGCGTGGAAATAGACGACCATCAGCGCCGCGATGGCGCGCAGATATTGAAGCTGGACAAGCATCGAGCGTCTTGCTCCCCAGAGCATGATGCCGAAAAGCGTGGGCGGTTTCCGGACGACATTATGCTCTATTTCTTTGATTTAGAACAGGATTCAGATTTTAGGCCGATCCGGCCTAAAATCATCCTGTTCTAGGGCTCGCGCGGACAGGCGCCCGCTGCGGTCAACTCAATACATCTGCCGGACGACCCTGCCGGATGCGCGGGCTGTCGTGGAAACGCATATATCCGACGACGAACCAGAGGAGACCGGCGATCTTCATCGAGAAGACCGCGGTTCCTCCGATCATCATATTCAGAAAAATGAAAAGAGAAAGTGAATGGGCGCAGCGCCGCTGCGCCGCCGTGCGCCCGGCGGGAAAGAGGCAGACGAACAGCCATAAGGCGATGACGCCGAAGATCGTCGCCGCGTAGATAAGGTAGACATAGCCGCTGTCGGCGAATTCGGCGACCCGGTCGACCGAAAGCCCAAGGACGGCGAGCGGATCGAGCTCCATGATCTTCTTCATCGTCAGATTGATGCGGCCGGTGAAGTTGTCGCCGGTCGCGTTGGGTTTCAGGACGTAGACGAGGAAGCCCGCGGCGACGATCAGTGGCATCAGCGCCAGATTGAAATTCTTCGGGATCTTCGGAAAGACGAAATAGCCGACGATGCAGGCAAAGCAGAAGATCAGCATCGTGCGCGTGTCGTTGGTCACCAGGATCAGCACGGCCGTGCCGATCATCAGCAGCCTGTCCCAGCGCCCAAGCTTTTCCCACATCGAAATCAGGTAGACCGCGATCACGCCGCAGAAATTGGCGAGCGACACCTGCTCGAGGAAGATCGACGAGGAACGGTGGTCGATGATGCCGAAGGAGAAGCGCTCGGGAAAGCCGAGGGCGTTCTGGAAGAGGCCCGTCGTATTATAGCTCAGCGGCAGCAGCCCGCGCGTATTGGCGAAATAATCGGACGGATGGACGATGCTGACGTAGAACGGCACGCTGACGATCTCGAAGATCAGGAAGATCATAACGGCAAGGCTTGCCCAGCGAAAGGCGAGCTTCATCGTTTTCTCATTGCTCCAGCCCCCGAGCCCGGTGAAGCAGAAGATGATCAGCACGTTGCGGAAGTGATCGATGAACAGCATGCGGTTTAGCACGCTGACATAGATGGTCACGACGAGCGTGAACAGCAGGAACAGGAAGGCCGGAAGATCGGTCTCGTAGATCCCCTTATGCAGGATATAGATGATGGCGCTCGCCATGATCAGGCCTTCGCTGGCGGCGACATGCGTCATCGAAAGCGGCACGATGTTGTGGTTGATGAAGGCGAGAATGCCGTTATAGAGCACGGAGAGCAGGCCGAGCCAGAGCACTGTATGATCGGTGCGCGATGCCTCGCGGGCGGCATCGAGCCGGTTGCCGGCTACAGTGAATGTTGCTGTCCTCTGATCGACGACCGCCATGCTCATTTCCCCGCAGGCTTGACGGCGGAGCAAGTGCCGGCACCGGCTTTTGCCACCTCGGCAAGAAGCTGCATCTGCGGCCGCTCAGGGCCCTTGCGCGGCTGGACGTTGAACGGCTCGTTCGCCGGCCACCAATCGCCGGCCGCCCAATAGGACCAGCCGAGCCAGACGTCACTATTATCAGACATGGTGGCGTAGATTTCGGTCAGCCCGCTCATGCAGTCCTTGTCGGCGGAGGCCCCGAATTCGCCGAGAAAGCCGCGCTTGTGGTTCTGCTTCAGCCAGGCAGTGACGCCGTTGATCGCCGCGACCGCGGCGCCTGCACCTTCGCAGGTCGGATGGGTCCCGGAGGAATCGGCGTCGAGATACTGATGGACCTCATAGGCGTAGAAGTCGAGCGGGTCCCGCACGCCGAGCATCACCGTTCCGTTGGCGCCGCCGATCACATCCTTTTCCCAGCTGCCCGCGCCGCTCCATGCCGTGCCCGGCACCAGGATGAGGTTACGGGCGCCGACGGCGCGGATGCTGCGGATCGCGGCATTGGCGGCATCCAGCCAGTCCGTCGCCTTGATGTCGTGCGGTTCGTTCATCAGGCCGAAGAGAACGCCGTCCTGATTGGCGAATTCGACGGCGAGCCTTGCCCAGAAGTCACCGAAGGCGGCATCCGTCGCCGGCGCCGTGCCGATCTGGGTCTTGTCGTAATAGCCGAAATTATGCGGGTCGAGCAGAACCGCCATGCCGTGCTTGCGGATCAGGCCGATCGTATCTTTGATCCGCTTGAGTTCATCCTCGTCGAGCCGCCCGCCAAGTGCGGGCTGCAGCCGTTCCCAGCGGAAGGGCAGCCGGATGATCGTCATGCCTTTTTCGGCGAAATAGCTGATCGTGTCTTCGCTCGGATAGGTGTAGTTGGTGCCGTAGATGCCGCCACGCTCGCCGTATTCGCCGCCGGACAGATTGACGCCGCGGTAGCAGGGGGCCTCAGCCGCAAGGGCCGGCGACGGGGTGAGAGCGGCCGCAAGCAGCAGCGCTGTCAAATGTCGTGTCGTCCTCATGGCATCCTCGCAATCGCGTCAAATCGCAACATCGGCGTCGCGAGAGTTATTTTAACTGTCCGTTAGCTAAGAATTTCTAAAGTATCGGCACCTCGGCTTCAGTCTTTCACGCTGGGCGGGACACGAGTGCGCGTATGAACCAGTATGACAGGAACAGGGTAAGCCGGCTCCCTGGCTGGCGCAGTTTTGAGCCATCTCAGACTGCACCGGAAGGCGTGCGCGTGCGCAGTCCCGTCGTCCGCCCGGATGATTTCGTCCGGCCATCGCCCGAACCCGCCCCGCCCCCCTTCGTGCCGCCGGCAAACATTGCGGAAACCCGCCAATATGAGCGTCCGGCGGCTCCTCCTCCAAGACAGCCTGTCGTCGACGCGCCGCCGAATGCAGAGCCCGCGCCTGCCGCACCGCTTCTCGACCTCCGCTCGAGTATCGCCGCGATCTGGAGCCGGCGGCTGATCGTGTTTGGCCTGGCGCTTCTCGGAGCCCTCACCGGCGGAGCGGTGGCGCCGCTGATTGCCCAGAAGTTCACCGCCGTCAGCAGCCTCTATTTCGATCCGCGCCAGATCGGCCTTGCCGATGCCGGCGCGCAATCTTCGGGTCCCTCGCCGGAAATGATCTCGGCGCTGATCGACAGCCAGGTACAGATCCTCACCTCGGGCAATGTGCTGCGGCGCGTCGCCGAGGCCATGAAGCTCGACCAGGACCCCGAATTCACCGGCGGCCGGACGGATGGCGCTGCCGTGATCGGCACTCTGCAGAAGGCGCTGGTCATCACCCGCGAGGCCAGTACCTATGTCGTCTCGCTTGCTGCCACGACCAACGATCCCGAAAAATCCGCAAGGCTTGCCAATCAGGTCGTCACTTCCTTCACCGAGGAAGAGAACAGCGCCTCGAACGGCATCTACGAAAACACCTCGTCGACGCTCGATGGACGCCTTAACGACCTGCGCCAGAAGGTGCTGGAGGCCGAGCAGGCCGTCGAAACCTTCCGCGCCG
Source organism: Rhizobium sp. WYCCWR 11146 (assembly GCF_013591995.1). NCBI lineage: Bacteria > Pseudomonadati > Pseudomonadota > Alphaproteobacteria > Hyphomicrobiales > Rhizobiaceae > Rhizobium > Rhizobium sp. WYCCWR 11146. The sequence goes on along the minus strand of NZ_JACCEY010000031.1, from coordinate 293,138 downwards.
ACAACGACATGGCCGCGACCGAAGGCAACCTGATCTCCGATCAGCGGCTCGTCTCGCTGAACACGCTGCTGGTGACGGCTCAGGAAAAGACCATCCAGGCAAAGGCGCGCGCCGATGCCGTCGCCAATCTCCGCGTCGAGGACATCGTCGCCGGCAACCAGACGGAGGGCGGCGTCACCTCGCCGCTCGTCAGCCTGCGTCAGCAATATGCCACCCAGGCCGCCGCCGTCGGCAGCCTCGAAAGCCAGATGGGCACGCGTCATCCGCGCCTGCAGGCGGCCCGCTCGTCGCTGCAGAGCATATCAGTCGAAATCAAGGGCGAATTGCAGCGTCTCGCCACCTCGGCAAGGGGCGAATACGAGCAGGCCAAGGCCGCCGAGGACAGCGTCGCCAAGGAGCTTGCCGTGCAGAAGGCGCTGCACGCGAGTTCGTCGGACAAGCAGGTGGAATTGAACGAATTGCAGCGCAAGGCGACTGCGGCGCGCGATATTTACGAGACGGTGCTGAAGCGCTCCAGCCAGACGAGCGAGGAGCAGAACCTCAACCAGAGTAACATTCGCGTCATCTCGCCGGCCGAGCCGCCGGTCAAGGCCGACGGTCCGGGAAAGAAAATCCTGCTGGTCGCCGGCATCATCGGCGGTTTTCTGGCCGGTTTTGTCGTCGGCGCTGGCTTTGCGATCCTTGCCGGCCTCTTCGGCCATCCCGTCATCAGAAGTTATTTCAGGAAGTCGCCTGCTGCGGCAGCTTGATGACGATGCTGAGCTTTCCTACATCGTCAGAGCGGCCACCAACGCCGGCAGGAGAGTTGCCATGCGGCTTGTGATGATGCTTCCCATATTGCTCGTTGCCGTGTCCGGCCTTACGCCCTCGTCCGCCCTTGCCGTCGACTGGACGAAATCGGTCGATTCTGGCGTTCAACCCCTCTATCCCTATAGGGGTCTTCCCGGCGTCAAGGCGCAGCCGGACAAGAAGGAGGAGGAATCCTACAATTGCCGCACCGAAACCGTCCAGGTCCGCCGTCGTTATGACGAGATCTTCCGTTCGGGGGGCATGCCGACGCTGATGTATGTCTGCGAACGCGACGGCTTCATCTCGATGGACGACAAGGTGCCGCTCCGCGGCCACTATCAGCCGGTGCGGTGAGGGGCTTCAGGCGGTCAGTAAAGCCGATGGATGCGCCCGCCGGAAACGTTCGATCGGAAGCTTCATCCTCAGATAGTCGAAGCCGGCATTCGCTTCCGATCGATCGACGATCGAATATTTGATCATGCCCTCTTCTTCCGTGCGCCGCAGCGGCAGGCTTTCGGCCGCCGCAAAGCCCAGCCGCTTGTAAAGGCCGATCGCTTTTTCATTGTGGGAGAAGACGTGCAGCTCGGCGGTTTCGACCCCAAGTCCGGAAAACATCCACTCCAGCAGTGCCATGCCGCAATGGAACATCAGGTTGCGAGTATCGCTCGTCCGGCCGCGGATGACGTTGTCGAATTCGGCCGAGCCGGGCCGGATGTTACAGATGCCGAAATTGCCGAACCGGTTTCCGCCTGGATCGCAAATGACGAATAGGATTCGGTCGGCGACGGGCAGTGAGATGGTTTCGAGCCACCGCCGTGTGCGTTCCTCGGTGGCGCTAAACTGGGTGAGGAAAAACGGCATCGACTGGTTGCGCCACGTCGTCAGGTCGTCGATCAGGCCGGGTTCGGCAAGCATCGACCTGTCGATGCATTGCAGGTCGCCGACGTGCCTGCCGCTATCGTCCCTGATCGGAAGTCGGAGCCGTCTGGCCGGATCCGCATTGTCCTTGAGGCTGACGATATCGACCTGCGCCATGAACGACTATCCCTGATTCCGCTCACGCCTTGCGGCAGATGCAGTAGCCGCCCGGCGAGGAAGACAACACGAGCTTGCCGTTCAGAACCGGATCGACTTCGAAGCGGTCGGTTTCCGCCAGATAATCGGTGACGGCCTTCAGTGGTTCGTTGCCGCGCAGCCAGACCTTGGAGCGCTTTGTGAAGGCCTGTTCCTCCGTCAGGTGGCCGATGAGCGTGTCGGCGACGACGAGGTAGCAGCCTTCCGTCACCAGCGGACCGTAGGCGCGGCATTCCGCCAGAACATGCTCGTAGGAATGGTCGCTGTCGAGCACCACCATCACGCGGGCGCCCGGCGGGATCTCGGCCTTCACGGCGGCAAGCACGTCGTCGTCGACGGAACCGCCCTGGATCATCTTAATCCGGCTCGACATCGGATGGGATTCGATCGACTCGCGATTATGGGCGCGGATGTCGATGTCGACGCCGACAACCTTGGCCTTGTCGTTGCCCATGGCGGCGAGGATCGACGCCATGAAGATCAGCGAGCCGCCGCGCGCAATGCCGGTTTCGATGATGACATCGGGCTTGGTCGCCCAGATGACTTCCTGGGTCGCCAGGATATCGACCGGAAGCTGGATGATCGGCACGCCCATCCATGACCAGAGATAGAAATAGTCGAACTTGTCGAGCCCGATCAGCGTGTTCAGCGATTGTTGGAAACTTGCGTCGTCCTTGCCGAGTGCAAGCGACATTTCCCGCTTGTGGGCTTCGAATTCGAGACGATCGTCCTTCGTGGTCATGACTGTTCTTTGTCCTTCGCTGTAGGGCTGTCTTAGACCGACTGCCGCAATGCCGTGCTGTTGTGGTAGATCCGCCCGGCCGCCATATCGAGCAGCGTTGCCGCTACCCGGTCGATATCGGCTTCACTCATGTCGTGATAGCTCGGCAGGTTGATCGCGCGGCCCGGGATGCTCCAGGCGTTCACGTTCTCGGGCCGATCTTCGAACATGGAGAGGCTGGAGAGGGGATAGAAGAAGACGCGCGCGTCGATATTGGCGGTCTCGAAGGTCTGCTGCATCATCTCGCGGGTAATGCCCGTCGACGGATGGAAGACGGCGGTCGGCATCCAAGCGCCGTTGATCGTGCCGGTGTATTCCGGGTTCATCGTGATGCCGGGCAGGGCCGAAAGCCGGGTCATGTAGGAGGCCAGAATTTCGCGCTTGCGGTTGACGAGTTCCTCGATGCGCTCGAGTTGGGCGCATCCGATGGCCGCCTGGATGTTGGACATCTTGTATTTGAAGCCGACCGCATCTGGCCAGAACTGCTTTGTCTGTCCGCGAGCCCGGCCGTGATTGCTGAGCGTCAGCACCTTTTCGTAGAGTGCCGCGTCATTGGTGACGAACATGCCGCCTTCGCCTGTCGTCATCGTCTTGGTGCCGTGGAAGGAGAAGGTGCCGAAGGCACCCATCGAGCCGGCGCGGCGACCGTGCCAGACGGAGCCGACCGCTTCGGCCGCGTCTTCGATCACCGGAATGCCCGTCCGCTTGCCGATTTCCAGCAGCGCGTCCATGTCGCAGAGATTGCCGTAGAGATGCGTGGCGATAATGGCCTTGGTCTTCGGCGTGATATGGCGCTCGACCTCCTCGGGATCAATGCACCACGTATCGGCGAGAACATCGACGAAAACGGGTATTGCCCCGAGGTGGACAATAGGGGAAACGGTCGCAACCCAGTTCGTATCGGCGAGGATCACTTCATCGCCGGTGCCGACGCCGAGCGCTGCAAGCCCCATGTGCATGGCGCCGGTGCAACTCGAGGTCGCGATCGCAAAGCCGCTGCCGAGATAGGTTTTGAATTCGCGTTCGAAGCGGTTGAGATAGTCGTAGCAGCGCGCGCCCCAGCCGGTGGCGGCGGCATCGGCCGCATAATCCGTTTCGAGCTGGGTGATCGAAGGCTTGGTGTAGAAGATCCTGTTTGTCATGCCGCTAATTTCTGTTGAATTGAAATCAAGACGCAGGCGCCTGCGACGATGCTAGTTTTTGAAACTGCCGCGAGGTTCACATGATGATGTGCCGGGCGACATCGTGCTGGTGGAACACGAGATTGGGCAGGTAGCCGAGTGCTACGAAATATTCCCGGTCGCTGTCGGCGCTGATGAAGACGGCGGTGCTTTCCAGCGGGCTGTCGTTGAGTTTCACCGTCACCTTCACCTTTTCGCTGAGGCCGAGTTCGCGCATCAGGCCTTCGAGCGCGGTGATTTCCGGGAAACCGCCGAGAAGCAGCGTATCGATGCCGATTGCTGAATTCACTTCGCTCACCAGCGTCTGGATGGCGACCATCAGGGGCAGCCTTTCACGGAAACTGCGAATTTCCGGGTGGTCGAGCATCCCGCCCCACATGATGCGGGTATAGAGCTCATAGGCCTTGATGAAGTTCTTGCTCTCCGCCCACAAGCGGCAGGCGACCGCCATGCGATTGAGCGTGAAGATCTTGCACATCTCCTCATATTTGAGACGCGTCTCGGGCGTGAGGGACAACGCCCCGCGCCTGACGGCCATATAGAGAAAATATTCAAGCCCGCCGCGATAGCGATCCCAGCTCGTCATGACGTCGTTGGTGCCTTCTTGCGGGCGGTCGCGGGTGATCGCCGAATTGACGATGGAGCGGTAGAACGGCCGCTGCAGGAAGGTGACCGCGCCCTGATCGAGGAAATGCGCAAGGAACGGGAACGGGTAGAAGCAGAATTCTCTCGGAATCCAGGCCGACCGCAGGGCTGACGAGCGATAGATCGCGATTTCCGGAAAGATGTGGCCTTCGCAGATATACTGGAAGACGTCGCCGAAACTTCCGTGCGGAAACTTTCGGTCCTCTTCAACATTGTAGAACTTCCTGATGTCGGTTTTGGCAACTTCGTCGTAGAAGAACCACGGCGCATGGGCGCAGGTCACCTCCTGATTGTTGTCGAGATATCTGATGGTGTCGGCCACCGCATCGGCAATCAGGATGTCATCGTCGGCGAGATAGATGAGGTATTCGCCCTTGCCGAGGCGCAGAGCGCTCGTGACGTTTGCCTGGGCGCCGGCATTGGTTTCGCGCTTGCAGTAGCGGATCGGCAGCCCGCGGGCGATGAATTCCTCGACCACCTGCTGCGTGCCGTCCGTGGAGGCATTGTCGCAGATGACGATCTCGAAGGGAAAGTCGAACTTGTAGTCGTTCTCGCAGTAGGTCAGCGCGTTTCTGAGATGGGCTTCGCGGTTATAGGTCGGGATGCAGATGCTGAGTTTGATACCGCTCAAAGGCTTGTCTCCTGGTCGTAGCTGTCAAGCGTGGCGTCGCGCTCGCTGATGATGCTCGGCGTGAACGGCCAGGCGATGGAAAAGGCGGGATCGTCCCAGCGGACGCCACGGGCAAGCTCCGGTACGTATGCTTCCGACATCTGGTAAAAGAGTTCGCAATCATCCTCGAGCGTCAGGAAGCCGTGTGCGCATCCGGCAGGTATGTAGAAGGCGTTGTGACTGATGGCATCGAGCTCGACGGAGGCCCATTTGAGATAGCTCGGCGAATCCGGCCTCAGATCGAGCGCCACGTCGAAGACCCTGCCGCGCGTGGCGCGCACCAGCTTCACCTCCGGCCGCGGTTGGGCTTGGTAGTGCATGCCGCGCAGCGTGCCGCGCTTGTGGTTCTGCGAGACATTGCACTGCGGGTAGACGGGCATGAGACCTTGCGCCGCAAAGCTCTGAGCGTCGAAGGTTCGTGCGAACATTCCCCGGTCGTCGGAGCGCGCGTCGACTTCCACGACAAAGGCACCCGAAACCGCAGTCGGAAGGAATTTCATCCGAGCACCGTCAGTTCCGGCACGGCAACGGCGAAGCGTCCGCCCCAGGCGCCGATCCTGTTGTTGGCCGCAACGACCTCGTTCTTGATGTTCCAGGGCAGGATGAGCACGTAATCCGGCTGCGTCTCGTCCATCTTCTCCGGCGCGTAGATCGGCAGCTTGCTGCCCGGCAGGAAATGCCCCTGCTTGTGCGGATTGCGGTCGACGACATATTCGATGAGGTCGGTGCCGACGCCGCAGAAATTCAGCAGCGTGTTGCCCTTGGCGGCAGCGCCATAGGCGGCGACCTTCTTGCCGTTGCGTTTGGCTAGTTCGAGGAAGGCGAGCAGGCCATCCTTGATCGGCGCCACGCGGTTCTGGAAGGCCTCGTAGATCTCGACCTTGTCGAAGCCGGCGGCCGCCTCATCGGCGCGCACCTTGGCAAGTCCGTGGCCGGTTGCGTGAGCCGTGGACGTTGCACGGCAGGCAAGCACGCGGAGACTCCCGCCATGGGTCGGCAGTTCCTCCACGTCGAACACCTTGAGGCCGTGCGCCGCGAACACCTTTTCGACGGCGAGTAGCGACAGATAACAGAAATGCTCGTGGTAGACAGTGTCGAACTGGATGTTTTCCATCAGCCGCAGCAGGTGCGGGAATTCGACGCTGACGACGCCGTCCGGCTTCAGTAAGGTCGAAAGCCCGCCGACGAAGTCATTGATGTCAGGCACGTGCGCCAGCACGTTGTTGCCGATGACAATGTCGGCGGCAAGGCCGCGGGAGACGAGATCGGCGGCCGTTTCCCCGCCGAAGAAGCGCGCTTCCGTGGGAACGCCGATCTGCCGTGCCACTTCCGCAACGTTCTCGGCCGGCTCGATGCCGAGCACCGGTACGCCGGCTTCGACGAAATGCTTGAGGAGGTAGCCGTCATTGCTCGCCACCTCGATCACCTGCGATGTCTCGCTGAGGCCGAAGCGCTTGCGCGCCATGATGGTAAACTGGCGGGCATGCTCCACCCAGCCGTCGCTGTAGGAGGAGAAATAGGCATAGTGGCTGAAGATATCCTTCGGCGGAACGAAGGCATCGGCCTGCACCAGCCAGCATTCCGTACAGACGAAGGCGCGCAGCGGATAGGATGGCTCGGGTAGTTTGAGCTGCTCCTCCGTCAGATAGGCATTGGCGAGCGGCATCGAGCCCAGATCGACGAAACGATGTTTCAGCGGAGCATCGCAAAACCGGCAATTATGCGTTGTCATGATACTGTTTCCTCATAAGCCGCGATCTGCCCGAGCGAGAAGGCGCGCATGTCGGCTCCCTCGCGATTGGCCTTGTACCAAGCGGCTGTCCAGTCGATAGTCTGTTGCAGGCTGAGGCGCGGACGCCAGCCGATGGTGTCGAGCGCCAGAGCGGAGCTCAGCGTCAGCGCCGGCGCTTCGGGCAGATGTTCGCCCGGCGCAAGCCGCCACACGTCTTCGACGCGATGAGCGCGTCCGAGCGCTTCCGCAAGTTCGGAGACCGTCGCGAAGCTCTGCGGATCGGGGCCGAAATTGAGCGCTTCGGGCAGTTCCTTTTCACCGGCAAGCGCCAGGGCCTCGGCGAAGGCGAGATAGCCGCCGAGCGGCTCCAGCACATGCTGCCAGGGGCGGATCGCTTCGGGATAACGCAGCAGGATCGGCTGACCGCTTTCGAAGGCGCGGATGAAGTCCGGGATCAGCCGGTCCTTCGACCAGTCGCCGCCGCCAATGACATTGCCGGCGCGCACCGTCGCAACGCTGATGTCGCGCCCCTTGAAGAAGCTGTCGCGGTAGCTCTGGACGACGAGTTCGGTGCAGGCCTTGGAGTTGGAATAGGGGTCCTTGCCGCCGAGTGTATCCGTCTCGACGAAGGGAACACCGCTGCCGATGTTGGCATAGACCTTGTCAGAGGTGACGACGAGAACCGTCTTGGCCGAGGGCGTTTCCCGCACCGCGTCCAGCACGTTCGCCGTTCCCATCACATTGGTCGCGAAGGTTTCGGTCGGGTTTTCATAGGAGCGCCGCACCAGCGCCTGCGCTGCCATGTGGATGACGATTTCAGGCTCGAAATCGATGAAATGCTGCTTGAACGTCGCCGCTTCGCGGATGTCGGCAATGTGATGGCTCTGCCCGTTCCAGGGCGCAAGCCGCCCATAGAGTGAGGGATTGGTCTCGGGTTCGAGCGAGACCGCCGTCACTTCCGCACCGAGCTTTTCCAGCCACAACGACAGCCAGGATCCCTTGAACCCCGTATGTCCCGTCAGGAACACGTGCCTGCCATTCCAGAAGTCCGTCAGGCCCATAGCTTCCACGGCGCCTTTCCGGAACTCCAGAGCTCCTCGAGCTGGTTGCGCTCGCGCAACGTGTCCATCGGCTGCCAGAAACCGTCATGCTTGAAGGCGGCGAGCTGGTTGTTGGCGGCCAGCCATTCCAGCGGCCCGGCTTCCCAGATCGTGTCGTCGCTCGGGATGAGATCGACCACCGAAGGGTCGAGCACGAAGAAGCCGCCGTTGATGCGCTGGCCGTCGCCCCTCGGTTTCTCCACGAAGGAGGTGATGAACTGCCCCTCGATATTCGTGGCGCCGTAACGTCCGGGCGGGGTTACCGCGCACATCGTCGCCTTGAGGCCATGGCTGCGATGAAAGGCGACTTCGGCGGCGATATCGATGTCGCCGACGCCGTCGCCATAGGTCATGCAGAACGGTTCGCCGGGTGTCAGATGATCGCGAACGCGCCCGATGCGGCCGCCGGTCATCGAATACATGCCGGTATCGACCACGGTCACGCGCCAGTTCGGTCGTGTGCCGCCGTGATAATTGATGCTGTTGGAGGCGAGGTCGACGGTGATGTCGTTGTGGTGCAGAACAAGGTTTACGAAATATTCCTTGATCATATAGCCCTTGTAGCCGGCGCAGATGATGAAATCATTGAGTCCGTGATGAGCATAGATGCTCATGATGTGCCAGAGGATCGGCATGCCGCCTATTTCGACCAGAGGCTTGGGTCGGATACTGGTCTCCTCGGCAAGACGAGAGCCAAGGCCACCGGCGAGAATTACGACTTTCATCCCAAGCGAACTCCAGAGTGTCTAGTCAGGTTTCCAGACCACCCTGAGAGTCGCCCGGGCTCTTTACCGGCGGAACGGCCGTATGTTCATCCTTGCCCCGGTATCCGATTTCGTTCTTGTGTGAGGCTTGCGGGGTGTCGGAACGGGCCGCGCGTTTCGCAGGCCGTGCGTTGAGCAATGGAACAGCTTGTCGTTCGGGACATTCCGTTTGGCCGAAAGCACGTCCTTCCAGTTTTACGAGGGCGTCAAGCGGCGCAATTGATCCGAAGAGAAAGCGGCCGATCCTGATAGGAAAACGTCAGATACCGCCGGCCGATTGCCCCGGCAAAGGCCCGGCGCGTCGGCTCGAAGAAAAAATCCCACTTCGGAATCCCGAAATTCCCCCGCTTCGGTATCCCGAAATTCGACGCCTTTCGCGGGCTGTTGTTGTGGAGAAACATCCAATGATTTCAGACCCACAACCAATTTCGGGATTCCGAATGGTGAGAGTTTTCTACGCGCCGCCATCCTTGGCCGGATCGTTGCGTCTAAGCCTCTAGACTGAGCTGGAGTGGGGCATCGTCAGCCTCGGCGACCTTAGGCTTACGTTTTGTTGCCGCCCGGCGTGGTGGTTTGGTGGTTTTCTGCAGAGTGTCGGAGCCGAGCTCATCTGACTCGCCGCTGGACAGCAGCGGGTAAGCAGCAAGCGCCGCGCCGGCAGAAGCTACCTCAATGACCGCCTTGGTGCGCGGCATTTCAACGGGTGGTTCGGCAGTTGACACCTCACGTGCCTTTGGTGGCTGGGGGTTGCTAGCTGCGGACGTGGCGTATCGGATCATCGCAAGACTCCATTGTGTTCGCTATATGTTCACATTTTGGGGTAAGGGAGTCAATGGAGGCCGGCTATCAAGAGCGGTGGGAATAAGCGTCCAGAAATGAGGATTTCGGAGAGTTCTTGGGAGCTATTGAGCGAACAAGCCTTAAGCGCATTGTCACTGGCCTTTGCTACAAGGCACCAATGCACAACTTAGCTGAAAAGGCTTAACTCCTTGATCTTGGTGGCGATCAAGAATGGAATGGTGCCCAGAAGAGGACGGGTCTCATTTGCGATAGTGAGATTGATTTTATTGTGTTTTCCACGCCTTTGTCCTTGTTTTGTGCGACAGTCTTGTGTAGCACAAAGTGGCGCTTCTGAACAAGCGCGTAACGCAATCTCTTAGGGCGAGGTGTGAAGTGCATAAGATCGTGGGGCAGTGTGAAATTGAGGTTCGGCGGTACGTGGTTTACGTGAAAGTGTTCGGGTTTGAGTTCTGTTGGACCAGAGGCATCGGCTTGGCAGTGGGAAATATAGCGGTGTGGGGAGCGTTCTAACCGGGCGCACTTAGTTCTCAAGGACTGCGATAGGCAAGCCTCAGGTTCGGCATAGTCGACCTGGGGTTTTTCTTTATCTGGAAACATTCGAAGTCTTCGGCCGAAAGGCAAAGATGTTCCGGCAAGCCCGATGCTGACCTATGGCAGGGCGTTAAGAAAACTGTTCGCTTCCCGCCAGGGCAATTGCGTAGGCCCGCACTTGCAACTACTAATCGACTACTTCACGGGGGCGGGAATCAATGCAAAGCGTAGCGGATATTCTGAAGGGTGCGTTTGGGCTGGTCTTTGGGCTGGGAGCGGCCGTCGTGGGCCTAATGTTTCCACTCGGCGGTCTGTATTGGCTGTGGATTGCCATCCAAATCGGCAGCTTTTGGATGTTCGTTGTCGGCATGATTCCGCCCTTGTGGCCGGTGAGCTGCATTGTGGGGATGTACTCGCTGGCTTTTGGGGTGCCAAACTGGGTATTCAACTGGTTTGGACATTAGGTCCAGCCGCCCGGCTGGCTTGACTGGGTATTCCCCCAGGCGATCCCCAGCAGCTAGGCTCCAGAACTAGGACGGTCGATATGCAATCACGACTCTACTTCGCGGCCGCCGCGATGCTTTGCCTTGCTACACTCCCACTGCCGTACGGGTACTACATGTTGCTGCGCCTTGTGGTCGCCGTAGCAGCGTGCCTCGCAGCGTTTAAATTCTATAGCGAGAAGAGCCAAGTTGACTGGAAGGTTTGCTTCTTTGGGGGTCTCGCTCTCCTGTTCAACCCGCTTCTGCCTGTCTTCCTCACGCGCTCACTGTGGCTGTGGATCGATTTAGCGGCTGCGCTGCTGTTTTGCTATGCGGCCTTGCGTCGTCGACGCCCCCTCGCAGCCGTGGGCAAAGACGCGCTATAGCCATCGACGCAACCCCTGCAGCACAAAACGCAAACAGACGGTCGCGCATATATGCATTGCTCATGCCTGAGCCATGCGCTGAGTGCGTACTTCAAGGGAATTTCAAGCGGTCTCGGGTCGCAATGGCATAGGCGCGCGGAAAGCACGGGCGCGGGCCATACGAAAGCCGCCCAACGTTCCCACGTGAGCGGCCCGACGTCTGCCGGTGGTCGGCTCTGCACGGCGTAGAGGCAGTGGCTATGCGCTCTCTTGCTCCTTCTTCGAAGCGCGAAGGATGCGCCAGTAGCTGCTTTCGCTGATACCAAGGGCGGTCATGATCTCGGCCATGGTCTTGCCTGAGGCCTTCAGCTTCAGCACGTTGTCGCTCTGGCGCTGGGCGGTCGGCTGGCGTCCCGTGTACTTGCCTTCAGCCTTGGCCTTTGCCACGCCTTCGCGCTGGCGTTCAAGCATCATCTCACGTTCGAACTGAGCGACCGCGCCCAGCACGCTTAGCATGAGCTTGCCCGTGGGCGTGCCAGTGTCGAGGTTCATGGCGAGGATGCGGAGAGATACGCCCTTCTTGTCGAGCCGATCAATGATTGACATGAGGTCGTGCATAGAGCGAGCGAGACGGTCCAGCTTGGTCACAACAAGCGTGTCGCCCTCGCGAACGTAGTCAAGGCAGCGCTCAAGCTCGGCGCGCTCAGCAACCGATGAGACTTGCTCAGCGAAGGTCTTAGTGCAGCCGTGCTCTTTGAGGTCGCGAAGCTGGGCGTCGAAGCCAGCCTTCTGGTCAACTGTAGAGGTGCGCGCGTATCCGATGATGGTGGCGGTCATGAGTGAAGGTGTCCCCCATTGGCAAGCGACTGTCACTTGCATCTATAGTGTTGTGACAGTGATGGTGTCAAAAGTCAATCCATATCCATGTGACAGGTGCAGCTTTCTCATCTGCGCTCTGTCACACGATGCTGCCCTAGTGACAGGTAGTGCTTAGCGATCGATGCGGAGACCCACGGCGATTATATGGAGAGCGTCGGATAAGCAGCGCGCTGGCGGTCGGGGACCATGGGCCGCAACGTGAAGGGCCGAGGCTGGCGTGGCTGTGTCATCTTCAATGCGGGAGCATCCGCGCTTCGGCCTGTCGAGGATGAGCGCAGAGCGCGGGCCTATCGCTAGCCACAATGCGCCCATGGCTGGCCTCGGGTCTCTCTGTCGGCCGGAATGTCCAGTAACAGCAAAAGGACCGCACAAGGCCAGCCACGGGCAAGCTGCATGTCCCGCGCCAAGCGTCTCGACGAGCGAGCGAAGAGGGCGATGCAGTGCGGGAGGCGGATGGAACGAGGGATGGAGAATAGGACGATGAACCCACAATCAAACGTCGCTCAGGGCCGATGGGGAGTTTCAGAAATTCTAATATCATAAGAGGCCGGACATTTTTGCTTCGGCGAACATCGCGCGCCGCGCACTGCTAATAAAATTTCCGGTCACGGTTTAAGCGCGCGTGCTTGTCCTTCTATCTCGGGACTTCTTCACGGTGGCTCTAGTTAGCGCTTAGGGTCGTATGCTGCACCGTACGATGTGCGGATTGCGCCGCGCTGCACCTTCAGCCCTGCCTTACGCACCACCCGCAAGACATACTCAACATCGACCCCATGGGCTTCAGCTATCGCGGCAGAGTGCCGACCTTCCCTGAACTCCTGCACAATGTCGGCAGTGCGCTCGGCCACCTGCCGAGTTTTGGCGTTGCCGTTAGCCTTCCATACGGTCGAGCTTGAATAGCCTGTGAGGGTGACGATCTCGGCGTTGCTCTTGCCTTCCGCTGAAAGTGCGCGGATGCGGTCCAGGTCTGTTTTCGGTCGAGCGTGGCGCTTCTGAAAGGTGATCTCTCCATCTCTGGCGAGTTCTTCAAGAATGCGCGTAACGCTATCGGGGTCGCAGTCCATGCGCTTGGCGATCTCATACGGTCGGAGACCCTGAAGATGGAACTCCTTCAAGCGGTCGCGGGCGATGGTGTTGCGGTCGAGCGTGACGCCAGCCGCAAGCAAGACCGTGTGCGCGCATGTCACGGTGCATCCCACTTCGGCAGCAATCGCCGGGGTGTTGTAACCTGCGCGGTGCAGGGCAAAGATATAGTCGTGGTCGAATGTGCGCACTGAGGCCCGTAGCTCGATGCCTTCCTCCATGAGGATGCGCTTCACTGTCTCGCGTGTGGTGCGATAGGTCTTAGCGAGGGAGGCCAGCGTCGCCCCGTTGCGGTAGGCCTTGCAAAGGTCTGCGCGCTCTATGTTCCGGCGTTCAGCCCTGCGAAGGCGCAAAGCGCTCATACGGCCCTCCGTGCGCTTGCCCCTGCCGTTTATCTTCTTGGTATTCCAGATGAGATTGGAGAGAAGGTTACAAGTTGGCGTGTCGTTCAGGTGGAGAGCTTCGAACCCTTTGGGGCACGGCCCACGGTGGGCTTCAAGCACGAGCCTGTGGACCTGCTTCGGAGGCTGTCGACCTTCGGGCGTGCGGAGGAAAATGTAGATGTAGCCGGTGCGGTGAAGGTACGGCTCAACAATCTCGCCTGTGGCTGCGACCCTTATGCGGCCGTGGGTGCTGGCCTCGTGCGTCGGGATACTCGGGACCACTGCCCATGCTTCTTCCGCGATAGCGGGACGGTGGGTCTCTTGGATAGGGAGTGTCATTTCTTGGGTTCTTCCTGTGAGCTTCAGGAGCTATTGACCAGAGGCTAGCTTGCTCTGCTGGGTCTTGAGGCTTTGGAACGACGAGAAGCCCTGCATTCCAGCGCCGATAAGCCCGGTGGCTAGATTGCCGAAGGATGGTCCCTTGGCTTTCGCGACTTTGTTGACGGTGTCGACGTAAGTTGAACCTGACGCCTGACGCTTGGCCATGTTATCCAGCGCGTCCCATGTGAGGTTCTGCGTGCTTGCGGCCTGACGGTCAGCTTCCTGCCGGTCGAGGTCAGCCATGAGGCTTTCTATGGAGAGGCCAGCTTGTCCTTCAGACGCGGACTTGTTCTCCTGCTCCGACCGGACGCGCTGATATTCCGTGTCCATGGTGAAGGAGTCCTGGGCCTGAGCTTGGTTCTTCTGAACCTCCTGCTGCTGCAAGACGTTCTGCTCGGAGCTAAATGCTGCCTGAGCGTTCGCCACGTTTTTGGCGTACATTTTATTCTGGTTGTCGGCTTCTTGCTGCTGCTGGGTGTAGCCGCCGAAGGCTTGAGCCACGCCGAGACCCGCAGTTAATACGCCCATGGAAACGGGTTCGCACATGGCTAGTCCTTATGTGAAGTAGGGGTGTAGGGGTTTAAGAGAAAGCACGAGCCACGAGGTTGCGCACTGAGACCCAAGGGAAGCTGTCGGCTAGCCCTGCAGGATCGGGGAGGCATACGCCGGGAATACCTGCGGAATTGATGCCTGGAGCGAGTATGATGGCCTTCTTGACCGCATAGACGCGGGAAAGATTTGACACCCGATAGTCGGGAAAGAGCGCGGGTGTTCTCCACTCTTCGCCTTCGAGGGTGACAGCCTCCAGCAGTTCGGCCGGGAAGGTGCGAGCACGCAGGGCGGTAACGCGGCGCTTGATCACCTTGCCGTCAACAGCCAGCTGAACCACCCTGTTGGCGTCGGGCTTGACCGGTCGGCCCGTGCCAATGCGGATCACTCGGGTTTGCATATTGATAGCGTAATGCGGGGCTTCTTCGATTGCTCGGAAGCCTTCTTGTAGGTCGGGCATGGTGGGCGGGGGCTTTCTTGTGGCACTCACGTAGCTGACGCCCACGTGCACGCATCCAGAGTAAATGGTGTTTATGGCCCGCTCTTTGTCAGCTCGCGGCGCGCGCAGCTTCTGCGCCGAAGGCTTGGCCTCGGGCATTGTTGTGGCGGGCTTGATGCGGGCGCTGGTGGCCTTGCGGGAGACCACGGATTAACGCCGGATGCCGACGAAGCTGCCCCTATGGTCGGTCGATCTGCACGGCTGCTGTATGCTCGGGCTGTCGGCTATGAACGAAGGAGATGATACCTATAGGGTTTCTTCCTTCATCCCCTTTGCCTTACAAGCCCCTGTCGCTAGAGCGCTGGGCTAGGCGTCATGCTTGGCTTTAAGCTAGCCATTGAAGGAGCCATTACCTACTGCTCTATCAATGGTGTTTTAGGCATCACGCTCAAGAGGAGGAGTCTTATTCCCTACTGCTCTATCACTGGTGTTTTCGGAGCTTACCACCGAGAGCGCTAGCCTTATTCCCTACTGCTCTACCAGACAGGTTTGAACCTTACGCTCAAGAGCACAGGGTTAATTCCTTACTGCTATCATTGCTGTCTTTGGAGCCTATCATCGAGAGCGCGAGTTTTGTTCCCCTAGAGCGCGGTCCCTGAACCCCAGCGGCCACTGACCTTGGACGTTATGGCGTTCTGGCCACGGTGGCCAAAACCGCAGGAGCTAAGGGTGGTCGACCTGCCTCGGAGTTCTTCTTGAACGAAGGCCGTGGAAATCTATTCGTCCGCGCTTTGCTCCAGCCCCCGTTCCTGGCCAATGGTGCTTTGCTGACTCGTGGTGCACTGCTGATGCGCGTTTGTGGCGTCGGCGGTGGGGCTAGCTCGGCGGAAGATAGGATGGGCTCAGTGAGTCCCTACGGGCCGCTCTCGCTGGTGTCTATGTGACGTGCTGGGTAGGCCAGCGAAGGAGCAGCGTTGTGCTGGCACGCGGAAGTCGCGGGGGGTCACGGTGTCGAATGGGCGAAGCGCGCGGGGGGTCTTATTCTAGAGGAAGGGTTTTGAGCGCTCGTCCCGGCTCTGCGTCTCGTTCTTACATTCCAAAGTGTCGGAATTGATCCTGTCGGAAACGATCCTTACGTATCAAGGGCGTCGCTCTTATCCCCTTCGCTAATATACACAGCGTCAGTTTCGCGCCCCTGCCCTAACCAAGAGTAGTGGAATTGATCAGACTTAGCCCTGCCACCGGAGAGGAGACTGCCACGTGGCGGCCCTCCACATAGTCGTGGAAGCCGTTGTCTTGTATTACCTCAGTTTGTGCCGCTAAATCAGCGAGACAATGGGTCGTTGAGAAACTCTGTGCTGGAAAGTTTTGGCCGTGGCCATCGTGTCCTATCCCCTGAGAGATTGTCCTGGATGCCATGGGTCAATGACATTCGGGAATATCGATGTGTATGGTTCCAGCGTCTTGCTGGGATGTGAGCGATGCCGATACACAGAAAGGGTCTCGCTTCCTCCCATAAGGAAGTCAAAACTCTACTTAGATCAAAGCTTTCTCAGCATGGTCTTCAAAGCGGAAGACAAAAGGTATCTCAGGATTGCTGAAAGCATTAAAGGAATTTGCGCCAAGCAAGCTCTGGTCGTCCCGTATTCAAACGTCCACGAGGATGAGACCCATCAATGGAAGCATTACGAAGCTCTCATAAACTTCATTAAAGCGACTGCTCGCGGCCATGAAGTGGCGCCGACATATGAGATTATTCAAGCCCAGTTCGATCAGGCGTTAGAACTGTGGCTAACAGCGAAGGAGCCAGATTTTTCAGTTAACAAACGAGACGCTTTTGATCGCGAGATTGACGAGTGGGAGGGCTATTATCGGATCGAGGTTGGCGGCTATTATGGCAATGTCGAGAAACTTCGATCAGCGAAAATTGCTTCGATATCTGGCTTGGTGGATACATTCGACACTTGGCGAACTAGCACTCAAACAGTTGAAGAGCAAATAGAACTTGAGCTAGCACAAGCAGCACTGGGTTATCTCGATGCGTACAAGAGCTACGTGCAGCGCATAGCTGAAGGAGACTACGCTGTTCTGCTCGATGGCCCAATCAATGCGAACTATGTGAAGCGTCTGGTGAGCTGCAAAGCCCTCGGAGAAAATGTTGATGACCGCGTCAAGGCCGCGCTTCGCTTTCTCGCCTCGTCACATTTTGCGGCGATGCCCGCGCAATCAATATCTGCCCGGATATATGCGGAACTTCGAGAGCAGGTGAGGAGAGGGGCATATACCAACAAGGAGAAGGCGAACGCGCGGCTGAGTGGTTTCTTTTTCGACGTCGACCACATTTCCGTCTATGCCCCTTATTTTGACGGCATGGTAGTGGATCGGAGTATGCACGAATTGCTGAGATCTGGAACCGTTGACCTAAGCAAGCGGTGGGGAACGAAACTATTTAGCGCGGTAAACATCGAAGAGTTTGAAGGTTGGCTGAATGAGATCGAGCAAGGTATCTCAGATGCGCAATTTGAAGCGCTAGCATCTGCCTATCCCGCTCTGAAGCATCGGTGATCGCGCGCATTGCTATCAGGAAAGCGAAGCGGATTGCTGATTTCGTAGGATTGATGTTCGCGAACGAAGGTGGGGCGGGATTGGCCACATTCATAGGCGATCAGTTTGGGGGTTTAGAAAAACCACCCCTTGTCGCCGAAGCTGACATGTCAGACCTAGAAGAGCAATGGGGGATGATGGATCGCGCGACATTGCCAGTTGGTCCATTCCTATAGCCAGGGTGCTTCGCAAGCTGGAAAGATAAGCGGCGGTTGGTCGCTACCGATAGGAACCTGTTGATACCGAAAGATTTGCATTGTCGAAGCCGTATCGATGCAGAAAGTTTTCGACAACGCGTAAAGGGGTTGTGTTCTTCGGGCCGAGAATAAGTTGTTCGATTATTTTTGTACCATCTTCTACGGCCGGAAATTCTATCGTCTGATATGGCACTAGCCGCCCATTCGCAGTGCGATAGTCGGTTTCATGCGGTGGTAGTATATTCAACGCCAGCCGCCACTCGTTCTCTTCTCGAAATGCCGGATTCTTGAACGAAAACCAGATGGGCTGCAGCGTTGTAAGGGTGCCGAAAAGCTCACTATTCTTGGATCGATATTGCTCTCGCTCCGCCTGAAGCTGCTCCTCCGTTTTAAGGCTCAGCAGACTGCCGGGCCTTGGAATGCTCACCGCACCTTCGGAAATCAATTCCTTCACCTTTGGGAATATCTCTCGAACGCGCTGCTTCTGATCATCAAGGTTGTAAATAACTTTCTGGAGCCGAACGAGCCGATTACTTTTCGTGATCGCTGTAAGAAACTCATGGGAGAAGCCAATGCTGACTCCCCTCCCATCATCAGCGTATCCGCGCCATTGGCTTAAGGTGTCGCCGTCTTCTGACATGCAGAAGCCAAGGCAATCAGTGAACTTGTCGATAAGTCCAGCCATCCCTGTGAGTTCGTCGCGCTCAGATTTATTGATGTCCTCTTCTGAAGCAACCTCGCCGATGACAGATGTCATCCATTTGCCTTCAAGGGCATCATTGGAGGATGTTAAAGATGAGAGCCAAATTGTTCTGGTCGACAGGATACTTCTGAACGTCTCGGTAGGGCAGTAATGGAAGTAGGGCAAGAAACACTCTCATCAGATGATTCCCGAATAGTTTGACAACTTCACGCAGTGTGCGCAAGCGCGCCCTTGCAGCGCTGTTAGTCCGACATAATAATAAGAATTGTCTGACGCGCCGGAAGGCCAACGGTCTTAGCCTACTCCGATCTGAACCCGCAGCGCGCCTTCCCTATATGACGCGCTGCGTTCTGCGATGCTGCCGCCGCTTTATGCGTCTGTCAGCTGCTCGGCCTTAGGCACGCTGTCGGCCATCCCTTTGAGGTCGAGCTTTGAGATAGCCTTAAGCATCTCGGGTGTTCCCGGGTGATAGTATCCGGCCGCATCGCCTTCGGCAGAGTGGCCTTGAATTGCATTAACCAATAGGATGTTGCACCCAGAGCGGTCAGGAAGCTCCGACTTAAACCAATGCCTGAACGAATGCGTCGGTCCTTTACGCTTGTCGGTGATACCCAATCCGCGTACCCAAGTGCCAACCCGATTACTGACACCCTTCGAAGGGTGCTTCTGGTCGTCTCGCAGCTGGATTGCCGCCTTTCCCTTACTGCCTCCATAAAACAAAGGCCCTTTGCCTCGGGTCTTCACAAACTCAAGGAAGCCATCTGTTATGAGGTCCGGGTGGATTGGTACGACCCTCTCTGATCCCTCGTTCTTAAGCGACCCGCCGTCTGGTGCAGTGGTGATATTGAGACAGGGGTTACCAGCATCATCGGTGATGACCATGGTTGCCCAAAGCTGCGCTATCTCTGCGACACGAGAGCCTGTCTGCGCCTGAAGCCACGGTATCCAACGGAGGTGCGCGAGCTTTTCCTTCCGTGCGGCGTTCAGTATTATCGCGATTTCTGTACGACTGAAAGGCAAACGCCTTGTCCCTGCCACGGCCTTCTGTGGTGCCTTCACGCCTTCGAAGGGATTGCGGTTGATACCGGTCGTCTCGCTGTCTCTGAGACCGAAGCGATATAGCGTGTTGAGCGCGGCGAGGTAGGTTGTCGAGATCTTCTTAAGTCCCTCGGCTATCAGCGAGTCCTTCCAGCGCAGGGCGTCGACACGTTCAACCCGGTGCGGATCGTCATGGCCCACGAACTGCTTAAAGCGCGCCACGTAGCCGCGCCATGTCGAGATCGTAGAAGCAGCGCGCTTGTCCGCCGCCTTCCAACGGTCGAAGAGGTCGTCAAAGGTCTTAACATGCTCTTCGGTGCCGCTTTGCCGGGCTGGAGCGGTTTTAGCTTTCCACGCGGGATATTGAGCCGCGTAGGGGTCGGCCGCGTAGTTTCCGTGGCTGCGCTGCCCCAGCGTTTCCACGACACGCCTTAAGGTCGCCGGTAGCCCTTCAACCAGATCGCGGTAAGACTTCTCTGACAGCAGCACGGCGCGGGCGGACAGGAAAGCGTCAAGGTCGACGATGCGCCTAACACGTGCGACGGCGGCGGCTCTGCCCTGGGGCGTCAGCGTTCGAATGCCCTCTTCGGCGTCGGTGATCATGTCCTGCCACTCGGAAAGCTCGCTCCACTCCTCGACCCCATCGTCTACGACAATCTTATGGCGCGCCGGGGGATCGGCCTCATACTGGGCAAGGAGTGCTTTGTGGATCTCGCCCAACAAAGAGGTGATATCCATATGGGAAAGATCTTCAGGCCCGCGCTGCGCTGCATCTAGGAATGCCTCGACATGGCCTAAGGCTGCGGCATGACGAACTTTAGCCAGTCGCGAGGCGGGAGCGCCAAGGGAAAAGGTGATCATATCGCCTAGCGTGACCGTGACCATGTAGGTGACGCTGTCCGGTGCGGTCGTTTCGGGAAGGTAAATCGAGAGCTTTTTGCCCCGCAAAATGGGCAGAAGAGCGGTAGGGACGCGCTTCTTAAATTGCTCGTTCTTCGTGCCAGCGCGCTTCATTGGTCGGGAGATCCGCATTACCATTGTGGGGCGCTCCTGTGTGACACTGAGGAGCAGTCAACCCCTTGAAATGCTAAATGAATAACGATTTCAAGGGGGACATAAACGGATGGTGCCCAGAAGAGGACTCGAACCTCCACACCCTTTCGGGTACCAGCACCTGAAGCTGGCGCGTCTACCAATTCCGCCATCTGGGCGACGGAGAGCGATGTAAGGGGGTGGCCCCTGACTGTCAACTGGGTTTTTGAAGTTTTTCTGACAGTTGGCGAGAAAGCAGCCGATCACATGGGCGGGAGTGGCCCGAGGCGGGCATAGCGCTCCGGCTGGTGCGCCCTATATAAAGGAAATATCGAAAGGAATGCCTCATGCTTGCTCCCCGCACGCTTCTGCTCGCCGGCCTTCTCGTCATTCTCGCGCCCGCAATCGCCGGGGCCGATTCGCTGAAGCTGGGCAAGCCGGGGGTTGGGCCGTTGAACACGGGCTCGACCCTCTGCGACTTTCGCGGCTGCTTCGGTTTTGGGCCGCAGCAATGGCATCGTCCCGCCTATGTCCAGCCGAACTACCGTCCACGCGGCGCGACCGGGCCGACTTATTACCAGCCGGGTGCTGCCGGCCGGCCACAGCTGACCTATGATCCGCCGCCGGTGCAAAGGGTGCAGCCGAAGGCGCGCAACATGAACAGCCATGCCGCCTGGTGCAGCAACGAATACCGTTCCTACAATCCGCGGACCGATCGGTTCGTCACCTATGAGGGCATCTACAAGACCTGCCGCTCGCCCTACCGCTGATCGTCGTGATCAGCTTTCCAGCGAGGCGCGGTCGACATGGCCGAGATCGCGGCCGGGCTCGACGATGTCGCGGACCCGCTGCTTCAGTTCCTTCGGCCCGGGAAAGCCGCCGTCGCGCTTGCGCTCCCAGATCAGATCGCCATTGACGCGGATCTCGAAATTGCCGCCGGTGGCGGGGATCAGCGCCACCTCACTGAGGCTGTCGGAAAAGGTATGCAGCAGCTCCTGCGACATCCAGCTGGCGCGCAGCAGCCAGTTACACTGGGTGCAGTAGAGGATCGTGACGCGGGCTTTCTCGGTCATGGCGATGTCCTTTCGTTTGCTGAGATTTAAGCCCTGTGGCGCG
>NZ_JACCEY010000031.1:196958-271703 GCF_013591995.1 Rhizobium sp. WYCCWR 11146 | reverse complement strand
ATTCAGGCTTTGGGCCGAACCGGCCCAAAGCCTGAATCCTGTTCTGGCGTCTTGCGCGCGGCTCTCCGCCATGGTCTCTTCCGATGGTCGGCCATACCAGGAAGAGCCTATGCGCGTCGCAGTCATCGAAAACATGCGGGATACCGGCCTCGGCGCGCTTGCCGCGGCCCTCGACGAGGCAGGAGCAGAGATCGAGTGGTTCCGGGTGTGGCAGGACGGCATACTGCCGCTAGACATATCCGGCCATGACGCGGTGGTCGTTCTCGGCGGTGAGCAAAGCGCGCTGGATGACGCAACCCACGCCTATCTGCCGGAGCTCGTCCGGCTTACACGCCGCTTTGGCGATGCCGGCAAGGCCGTGCTCGGCATCTGCCTCGGCAGCCAGATCCTCGCCCGTGCCTATGGCGCTGACAATCTCTTGGGCACCGCCCGCGAATTCGGCTGGCACGGGATCGGCGTCACCGCCGAGGGCCGGGCCGATCCGCTGCTGTCGGCGCTTGGCGGCGAGTTCACCATCTTCGAATGGCATGCCGATACGTTCTCCCTGCCTGAGGGCGCTGTGCGTCTCGCCTCGAGCGCCGTCGCCGAAAACCAGGCGTTCCGCATTGGCCGCGCCGTCTATGGCACCCAGTTCCATTTCGAGGCCAATTCAGCGGTCGTCGAACAATGGAAGGCCGAATTTCCGGACACGATCGCGCGCATTGCGCCGGGCTGGCTGGAGAACCATGCCGATTTGGCAGCAAGACACGCCGTTGCCGCCGATGCCGCAGGTCTTGCCATCGCGCGCGCCTGGGTCAGCCTGATTGATCGGCAAGAGGTCGAAATGCTGTCGCAGGCCTCGGCGTGAGAGGTGATGCGATGCCGGCCAGCGAACGCGAAAAGATGGCGGCAGGCGAATGGTATTGCTGCCTCGATGACGAGCTCGATCTCTTGCGCCGGCAGGCGCGTGCCGCGGTCCACGCGCATAACACGCTGCCGCCGGACGAGCGTGGCGCCGTCGCGCCGGCCCTGAGGGCGCTCTTTACGCAGGCTGCATCCGATATCTTCATCGAAGCGCCGTTTCACTGCTCCTACGGCATCAATATCATTCTCGGCGAACGCGTCTATTTCAATGCCGGCTGCATGATTCTTGATTCCGGCCGCGTGAGCATCGGCGACCGCAGCATGTTCGGCCCGGGCGTGCAGATCTATTGCGCCGAGCATCACAAGGATGCAGCACTTCGCAGCACAGGCATCGAGATCGCCCGGCCGGTCGTCATCGGCAGTGACGTCTGGATCGGCGGCAGCGCTGTCATCCTCGGCGGCATCACCATCGGCGACGGTGCGATCGTCGGCGCCGGTGCGGTGGTGACGAGGGATGTGCCGGCCGGCGCAACCGTGGTCGGCAATCCAGCCCGCATCCGCTAGAGCAATTCCAGCAAAAGTGCATAGCGATTTTGCGTCTGGAATTGTGTGAAAACAAAGAGATAGAGCATTTCCGTGATTCGGAGAAAAACGGAAATGCTCTAACGCCGGCAAGGCCGCCATTCCGCGATGACCTCGCCACCTCGACAGCAACGAAAAGCTCCGCTAGATCAGAAGGCGAAACGGGGGGAAATCATGAGCGAGCGAACTTTACCCATGGAAGGCGGCTGCCGTTGCGGCCAAGTGCGGTTGAAGATCAGCGCCCCGCCGCTGCTCACCATGGCCTGCCATTGCACGGGGTGCCAGAAGATGACCGCGAGCGCCTATTCGCTGAGCGCCGCCATCCCGAGCGAAGGCTTCGAGGTCACCAAAGGCGAGCCGGTCATCGGCGGCCTGCACGGCCTGACCAAGCATTATTTCTGCCCGCACTGCATGAGCTGGATGTTCACTCGGTCGGAAGACATGGACTGGTTCGTCAATCTCCGCGTGACCATGCTCGACGACCCCAGCTGGTTCACGCCCTTCATCGAGACCTGGACGAGCGAGAAGCTGTCCTTCGCCGAGACTGGCGCGGTGTACAGCTATGAGGCGCTGCCTGAGATGGACGCGTATGAAGGGCTGGTGAAGGAGTATATGGGCAGGGGATAAGTCAAAACTGCCTGTATTTCGCAAATGGCAAGCCATGCTTCGCGACATACTCATTTTGCTCCGCGATCGCCTCGGCGTTTTCAATTCGCCAAAGTCTTTCGCGTTCTTCGCGAGGCAGCGTTTCATCATCGCTTGTTTTTGATCGAAGGTCGGAGCTTTGCAGTCCTTTTCGATCTTGGAATCAGTGTTTGCACCCTTCACCGATCCCGGTTTGCCAGTCGTTCGGCTTTCATCGTTCATCGCAGAATCCCCCTCGGAGATAACTGTTGACGGCCTAACCACTTCTCTTTCTTCATGCTCGGGCCTGTCCCGAGCATCTGCAGCCGTTTGATATGTAGCAGATCCTCGGCACAAGGCCGAGGATGACGGCGAACAAAGAGCGAGGCTCGTCAACATCTAAGGAGACCTACGTCTCCTCGTCAAAAGAAGCTCCGCAAAAACCTATTCGTCGCCCATCTTCAACGCTGCGATAAACGCTTCCTGCGGAATCTCCACCTTGCCGAACTGGCGCATGCGCTTCTTGCCGGCCTTCTGCTTGTCGAGCAGCTTGCGCTTGCGGGTGGCGTCGCCGCCGTAGCATTTCGCGGTCACGTCCTTGCGCAGCGCCGAGATCGTCTCGCGGGCAATGACGTTGCCACCGATCGCCGCCTGGATCGGGATCTTGAACATGTGCTTGGGGATCAGCTCCTTGAGCTTCTCGCACATGTCACGGCCGCGCTTTTCAGCAGCCGTCCGGTGCACCATCATCGACAGCGCGTCGACCGGTTCGCCGTTGACGAGGATCGACATCTTCACGAGGTTGCCCTCGCGGTGGTCAGTCAGCGCATAGTCGAAGGAGGCATAACCCTTCGAGATCGACTTCAGCCGGTCGTAGAAATCGAACACGACTTCGTTGAGCGGCAGGTCGTAGGTCAGCATTGCGCGCGTGCCGACATAGGTGAGCTCGATCTGGATGCCGCGCCGATCCTGGCAGAGCTTCAGGATGCTGCCGAGATAATCGTCGGGCGTCAGGATCGTCGCGCGGATCCACGGCTCGTGGATTTCCGAGATCTTGACGACATCGGGCATGTCGGCCGGATTGTGCAGCTCGCGCTCGGAGCCGTCGGTCATGTACATCTTGTAGACGACCGAGGGTGCGGTGGCGATGAGGTCGAGGTCGAACTCGCGCTCCAGCCGTTCCTGGATGATTTCGAGATGCAGCAGGCCGAGGAAGCCGCAGCGGAAACCGAAGCCGAGGGCCGCCGATGACTCCATTTCGAAGGAGAAGGAGGCGTCGTTGAGGCGAAGCTTGCCCATGGCGGCGCGCAGATCCTCGAAATCGGCGGCATCGACCGGGAAGAGGCCGCAAAACACCACCGGCTGCGCCGGCTTGAAGCCCGGCAGCGCCTGGGCCGTCGGCCGCTTGTCCTCGGTGATCGTATCGCCGACGCGGGTATCGGCCACTTCCTTGATCGAAGCGGTGATGAAGCCGATCTCGCCGGGGCCGAGGCGGTCGATATTGACCATCTTCGGCGTCAGCACGCCGACGCGCTCCACCTGGTATTTCGCATCGGTGCCCATCATCCGCACCGTCTGGCCCTTGGTCAGCACTCCGTCGATGACGCGGACCAGAACCATGACGCCGAGATAGGCGTCGTACCAGCTGTCGACGAGCAGTGCCTTCAGCGGCGCCTTCTCGCCGCCGGGGCTCTTCGGCGCCGGCAGCTTGTGGACGATCGCTTCCAGCACGTCGGGAATGCCGAGGCCGGTCTTTGCCGAAATCAACACCGCCTCCGAAGCGTCGATGCCGATCACTTCCTCGATCTGCTCCTTGATGCGGTCGGGTTCGGCCGCCGGCAGGTCGATCTTGTTGAGGACGGTGACGATCTCGTGATTGTTGTCGATCGCCTGGTAAACGTTGGCGAGCGTCTGCGCTTCGACGCCCTGGCTGGCATCGACGACGAGCAGCGAGCCCTCGCAGGCCGACAGCGACCGCGAGACTTCATAGGCGAAGTCGACGTGGCCGGGCGTGTCGATCAGGTTGAGAATGTATTTTTCGCCGTTGTTCGCCTGGTAGTGCAGGCGCACGGTCTGCGCCTTGATGGTGATGCCGCGCTCGCGCTCGATATCCATATTGTCGAGCACCTGCTCGGACATTTCGCGCTCGGCAAGACCGCCCGTCGTCTGGATCAGGCGGTCGGCCAGCGTCGATTTGCCGTGGTCGATATGGGCCACGATCGAAAAGTTGCGGATATGGGACAGCGGAGTGGTGGAATTGGTGCTCATGCGCGCCATATAGCAGCGCCGCCCCCTGCCGCAAAGCGGTAATTATCCCGCTGTTTACGCTATTTCGTCCTGTGTCGGGCGCCGATCAGACCGGCCACGTCTCCAGCCGCCAGGCCGAATCCCAGAACATCCATTCATATTGCGAGGCGCGCACGAAGACATCGGTCATTTGCGCCCGCTCCACCGGCGATGCGGCGCGGGCGGCGATGTCGGTCAGCGCGATCACCTCGCGGGCACCGGCGGCAAATTGCGGATCGCCATAGGTGTTGATCCAGGCCTGGAAAGCATTGCCCTCGATAACAGGCCGGTTCTTGATCGCTTCGCCGACATGCCAGTAGATCCAGAAGCAGGGAAGGATGGAGGACAGCGCCACCGCGTAGGAGCTGTGATAGGCGGTGGCAAGCAGGAAGTTCGTATAGGCAAAGCCGGCAGGCGAGGGCTCGGCTGATGTGACGTCCGCAGACGTGATGCCGAACTGGGTGAGGAAGCCGGCATGCAGACCCTGCTCGACGGTGATCGCCTTCTGCGCCGAACCGAGGAAGCGCAGGACCTGCGCATTGTCGGGTGCCTTGGCCGCGACGATCGCAAGGCATCGCGCATAATGCTTCAGGTAGAGCGCATCCTGCAGGATGTAGTGCCGGAAAACCTCGGGCGGCAGCGTGCCGTCCGAAAGCCGCTGCAGCAGCGGCAACGCCTCGATTTCAGCCATGATCGGAGCGATCCTGTCCCAGGCGGCAGCCGTGAAGCTTCCCGTCGTGTCCGTGCTCTGTGTGCTGGCGTCCATCACTCTCTCCTCGGATTACGCCGCCATATATGGACGGCGCGGCGGCGAAAGCAAGGCGCGTTTGGCCGCTTTTCGTAGGCCCTTGATTCCATCATCGGATAATGTATTTCTCTTATAGTGGAATCACGGAACTGGAAAATGGAACCGGAACTCGAACAGGCGATCGGCATCCGCATCCGCACGCTGCGGCAGGAAAAAGCTCTGACGCTCGATGAGCTTGCTGCGGCCTCCGGCGTCAGCCGGGCGATGATCTCGCGCATCGAGCGGGCGGAGGCGAGCCCGACCGCGTCGCTGTTGGCAAGGATCTGCGCAGCACTCGGCCTGTCGCTGTCGGCCTTCTTTGCGGAAGAGGGGCAAGCCTCGCCGCTCGCCCGGAGGCAGGAACAGCAGGTCTGGCGCGATCCGGAAACCGGCTATCTCAGGCGCTCTGTTTCACCCCCCGGCACAGCTTCCGATGTCGATATCGTCGAGGTCGAATTCCCCCCTGGCGCCCGCGTCAGCTTCCCCCCGCATGCGAGCGCCCATGGCATGACGCAGCATATCTGGCTGTTCGACGGCGAACTGGAGATGACGGCGGGTGAGACCGTCTACCGGCTGCGCCCGGGCGATTGCCTCTTCATGCCGGTCGGCGAGGGCCACGTCTTCCACAATCCCGGCAACGCGCCGTCGCGTTATTGCGTCGTGCTCGATCGCGGCGGCCGATAACAGCTTTCATTTCAGGAGAACAGCATGCCTGCTATTCGTACCCTTTCCGCCGAGGAGGCCCGCGCTGCCATTCCGGCCCTTTCGCAAGTGCTTGTCGATTGCGTCGCGGGCGGCGCCTCCGTCGGCTTCATGCAGCCCTATGGGCCTGAGGATGCCGAGCCCTACTGGCGTGATGTCGCCGATGCGGTCGCCACCGGCGGCAATCTGCTGCTGGTCGCCGAACTCGACGGCAGGATCGTCGGCACGGTGCAGGTGGGTGCGGCGCAGATGCCGAACCAGCCGCATCGCGGCGACCTGAAGAAGCTGCTGGTACATCGCTCCGCCCGCGGCAAGGGCCTTGCCCGGCTGCTGATGGATGCCGCCGAGCGCGAAGCGGTAAAGCGCGGCAAGACCCTGCTCGTGCTCGACACGGCAACCGGCAGCGATGCCGAGGCGATCTATCCGCGCCTGGGCTGGCAGCGCGTCGGCGTCATTCCGGATTATGCCCTGTGGCCGGAAGGCGGCTTCTGCGCCACCACGCTGTTCTACAAAAGGCTCGGCTGATTGCGACGGCTCCGCTCATGCCGGCCTGGCGAATGCTGGGAATGCCAGGCCAAGCGTCGCGCCCGCCGTCCAATGCGCCGCATTCCAGCCGAACTGTCGCGCCGCTTCGATATTCATCTTCATATCGTCGATGAAGGCGATCTCGCCGGGCAGCACGCCGGCGCGCTCGGTCGCCAGCCGGAAGAAATCCGGGGAAGGCTTGCTGTGCCCGACTGCGGCGGAATAGATGATATCGTCGAAATGCGCGCCAAGGCCGGCCTTCTCCATCAGGTAGCGTGCCCGCCTGTGCTCCTGGTTGGTCGCCAGCAAGAGGGTGATGCCACTTTGCCTGACAGCAGCGAGCTCTTCCAGCAGATTGCGATCGAGGCGGGAATCGTTTTCGAACCAGTAATCGATCAGTGTCGCGGCGCTGAGATGCGGCGCGATCTTTTCGAGCACGCTGGCAAGCCGTGGCTCCAGCGGCTCGCGGCCGACGATGATGTCGCCCCAGTGGGTCTGGAAGAACTCCTTCTGCAGCAGGTCGACACGCAGCCCGAGATCGCGTTCCAGATAGGTGAAGTGCGGCAGCCCGTCGGCGGGACGACCATGAATGAGCACGCCGTCGACATCGACCATCAGCACTTTCATGCGGAAAATTTCCTCGTTCTCAAAACACCGGCGAAGGTGGCGTCATTATTCCAGACGATCAAGAGCCCGCGCCGCTTTTTTGTCGGGGCCGAGCCGTGTAAATCTCCATTGTCAATCAAGGGCAGGATCTGAAATGCGCGTCATCTATTCCGAGGATCACAAGCTGCGCGATGCCAGGACCGAGCTGCATGCCGGCCAGCTGGTGACGCCCTTCGAGGCGCCGTTTCGCGCCGAATGGATCCTGGCGGCGGTCAAGGAGGCGGGCTTTGCCGACGTGGTGGCACCGGATGCGCACGGGTTGGAAACGGCTCGAAAAGTGCATGATCCCGCCTATCTGGATTTCCTCGCCACCGTCTGGGACCGCTGGGTGGCGGCCGGTTTCACCGGCGAGGCGATCGCCAATTCCTTCGCCGTTCGCCGCACCAGCCAGCGCGTGCCCGACAATATCGTCGGCGCGATCGGCCATTACGCCAATGCCGCCGACACCTCGATCACCAAGGGTTCCTACGAGGCGGCAATCGCTTCGATGCGCTGCGCGATCACAGGCGCCGACTGGCTGAATGCCGGCAATCGCTTCGCCTTCGCGCTCTGCCGCCCGCCCGGCCACCATGCCGGCATCGATCTCTTCGGCGGCTATTGCTTCATCAACAATTCGGGCGTCGCCGCGCAGCGGCTGCTCGACCGCGGTGCGAGGAAAGTCGCGGTGCTGGATGTCGATTTCCACCATGGCAACGGCACGCAGGATCTGTTCTATCGCCGCGGCGATGTCTTCACCGCATCGCTGCACGGCGATCCCATGCATGCCTTTCCCTATTTCCTCGGCCATGCCGACGAGGAAGGCGAGGGGGAGGGTGCAGGCGCCAACCGCAACTATCCGATGCTGCCAGGCACGCCTTGGGATATCTGGTCTTCGGCCCTTGCCGATGCGCTCACCCGCATCAAGGCCTTCGGCGCCGAGGCGATCGTCGTGGCCCTCGGCGTCGACACTTTCGAGCGCGATCCGATCTCCTTCTTCAGCCTCACCTCCGACGATTTCACCCGCATGGGCGCGATGATATCAGCCGCCGGCCTGCCGGTGCTTGCCTGCATGGAGGGCGGCTACGGTGTGCCGGAGATCGGCCTCAACGTCGCCAACGTCCTCAAAGGTCTGGAAGCCTGATCACTGCCGATGACCGACGAGACCGTTCCATCCGATATCCCGACATCACGCATGCTGAGCTGGGCGCGCAACTCCGCTATCTATCGCCTGGAGCGGCGGATGATGACGGAAAAGCAGCTGTTTGACGCCATCACCCGCAAGGCGAAGGAGAAATTCGAGGAAATCAGCGCGGCGCAACTCAAGGCCATCGCCGATTTCGCGGTCAAATTTGCCTATGACAACAAGGTGCTCGACGACAGCGCCTATGCGGAGATCAGCACGCGCTCTGCCGTGCGCGGCGGTAAATCGAAGCGCGCGATCGCCCAGAAGCTTGCTGCCAAGGGCGTCTCCAGCGACAAGGTAGAGGCGGCGCTTGAGGAGGCAGACGATCTCTATGCGGCAGCTATATTTGTCCGCAAGCGCGCCTTCGGCCCCTTCCGCCGGGTCGAGCTCGACGAAAAGCGAAAGGCGAAAGAGCTTTCGGCTTTCGCCCGCAACGGCTTCAGCTTCGACATCGGCAGGAAGATCTTCGACATGAGCTTCGAAGATGCCGAAGAGATCATCTTCGCGGGCCGATCTGCGGCGCCTCAGCATCAGCGCTCTTGATCCCGGCATGAAAAGTTTGAATTTGGTTCTCACCCGTCTTCGGCCTAGAACCGCACCAGGATCGGGGGCCACATGGACATCAAGAATATCGAGACCGGGACAGACGGCGCAGCCTTGATTGCGCAGCCGGGCATATCGCCGACTTCGGGCGGTTTGGCGGCCGGTGTCGCCATGTGCCTGATGTCGATGTCGTCGATCCAGTTCGGTGCGGCACTGTCTTCGTCAGCCATTGCGACCTATGGCGTTGCCGGCGCTACCTGGCTGCGGCTTGCTTTCGCGGCAATCATCCTTGCCGCCGTCGTCAGGCCTTCGGTGCTGCGTTATAGCGGCGCCCAATGGCGGGCGACGTTGCTGCTCGGCACGACGACGGCTGCCATGACGCTGTGCTTCTTCGCGGCGATCCAGCGGCTGCCGCTCGGCCTGGCGATCGCCATCGATTTCCTCGGGCCGCTCTCGGTCGCCGTCTTCGGCTATGGCCTGAGCTGGCGGCTTACCTGGCCGTTGATCGCTGCGGCCGGTATTCTCTTCCTCGCCCATGACGGCGAAGGCTGGGTCGGCAATTCCTCAGGCGTCCTCTTCGCCCTCGGCTCGGCTGTGGGATGGGCGGTCTATATCCTGCTGACGAAGAAGGTTGGCGCTGCCTTCAAGGGGCTGGAAGGTCTCTCCATGTCGCTGATCGTTGCCGGCCTCGTCGCGACACCTTTCGGTCTGGCCGAGACGGGGGGCGCCTTCACGGTGGAGGGACTGGTGGAGGTTCTCGGCCTTGCCATCCTTGTGCCGCTCTTGCCCTATGCGCTGGAGATGGTGGCTCTGCGGCGCATGCCGTCGGCATCCTTCGGCATCCTGATGAGCCTCGAACCGGCGCTCGGCGCGCTGGCCGGCTTTCTGATCCTGGCCCAGCCGATGACCGCGCTGCAGATGCTGGGTACCGCGCTCGTGGTGGCGGCCAGCGCCGGTGCCACCGCCTCGGCGGCGAAGACCTAGAAAGGTGTCAGCGTTTTTCGGGGAACACCGTCTCTACAAGATGGGTCAGGCGGGTTTCCGCGCGGGATCGTCGAGCGCCGGATTGTAGAACAGCGACAGTGTCAGGCTTTTGGCGATCCGCTCCGCCGTTGCCATGAACCATGCCTTGGCCTCCGGCGTTGGCGCGATATCGTCGAGCGTCGCGGCAAACAGCGACAGCCACTTGGGAAAGAGATCGGGTGTCAGGTTTTGGACACCCGTATGCGCTTGCACCGGCTTGCCGCCATAGGCGCCGCTGCGGAAGGCGACGGCCGACCAGAAGCTCTTCATCTTCGTCATATGCTCCGGCCAGCGGCCGGACAGCTTGGCGTCGAACACCGGGCCAAGATCGGGATGCGTTAGCACGCGCGCGTAAAAGGTCTCGACCAGCCTGTCGATGAAGGCCGCGTCGACGCCCATCTCCCGCATCTCGGCCTCCGCCCTTTCGCGGATCGCCGCGACATGAGCAGGGCGGCCCTGAATGTCATTGTCCATTCCAAAACCCCGGCGCCGCGTGATGCGGCGCCCTCTCATATAGGTGTTTATCGCAGCGCGCCAAAGTCGTGCGTGCCCGCTTGCGGCAATCTGTCAGCAGCCTGCCCCGCGCACTTGACCGTTACCGCCTCCTTATTTAGATTTAGAATAATTCTAAAAATTGGAGAAGGTCATGCTGGCGCGGTTTTTCAGATCCTCGAAACGATCGTTTGGATCGCTGACCGAGCAGGAGATTCTCGCCCTGGCGATCGCCTCCGAGGAAGACGATGCCCGCATCTATCTTGCCTATGCCGACAGGCTGCGCCGCGAATTTCCGGCCTCGGCCAAGGTCTTCGAGGATATGGCCGAGGTCGAGGATACGCATCGCAAGTCGTTGATCGAGATTCATCGCCAGCGTTTCGGCGAGCGCATCCCGCTGATCCGGCGCGAGCATGTGCAGGGCTTCTACGAGCGCAAGCCCGACTGGCTCAGGGCAAACCTTTCGCTGGATGCGATGCGGCAGGAAACCGAGGCGATGGAGGAGCAGGCCTATCGTTTCTATGTCGAGGCGGCAAAACGGACCTCGGACGCCTCGACGCGTGAGCTTCTCGGCGATCTCGCCCTCGCCGAACAGGGGCATGAGGATATCGCCCGCATGCTGGGCGACAAACATACGCCCGAAGACGTCAAGCACGACGAGGACGCGACGGTGCATCGGCAATTCGTGCTGACCTATGTGCAGCCGGGTCTTGCCGGACTGATGGACGGCTCGGTCTCGACCCTGGCGCCGATCTTCGCTGCCGCCTTTGCCACGCAGGATACCTGGCAGACCTTTCTTGTCGGTCTTTCGGCCTCTGTCGGCGCCGGCATCTCGATGGGCTTCACCGAGGCCGCCCATGACGACGGCAAGATCTCCGGCAGAGGCTCGCCGGTCAAGCGCGGCCTTGCCTGCGGCATCATGACGGCGCTCGGCGGCCTCGGCCACGCACTGCCTTATCTGATCCCGCACTTCTGGACGGCGACGATCACTGCCGCCGTCGTCGTCTTCTTCGAACTCTGGGCAATCGCCTTCATCCAGAACCGCTACATGGAAACCCCCTTCCTGCGCGCTGCCTTCCAGGTGGTGCTGGGTGGCGGCTTGGTGCTCGGCGCGGGGATTTTGATTGGGAATGGGTGAGGAGCGGTCGGGCGCAGCCCGAGCAATCGATCCAGTGAATCGATTGCAGCGACGAACGCCCTGAGCCCAAAGCGAAGGGCCGGGAGACGGTGCGGCACATTTGGCATCAAGCGGTCCGTGCCCTTCGCTTGCGCTCAGTGCACTCGCGGCTTCGCCGCTCACCCCCTCATCTGCCTGCCGGCATCTTCTCCCCGCTGGGGAGAAGCGGACTCGTGGCAGCGCCTCGCTCCCCTTGAGACCTTTGCTATCGGAACGACGACCGTACGTCTTGCTCCTTCTCCCCAGCGGGGAGAAGATGTCCGAAGGACAGATGAGGGGGGTGAGGAGCGGTAGCGACGAACGCCTTGAGCGCAGCGAGAGGCAAGTAACGGCGGACAACTCGCCTCTAAAACTGACCTGGCGCGAACGGAGAGACGCAAAAACAAAAAGGCCGGCAAACCGCCGGCCTTTCCACATTCTCTATTGCAGCCCTTACCGCAGCGCGCCGACCAGAACGTCGCGGCCGTTCTCGATGGTGACCCAGCGGCCGGCATTGTAGCTCGACTGGCGCTTAACGAAGGAATAGGGGGTTCCGAACCACGGCTTGACGTCGGCGGCGAGGTTGTCGAGCACGAAATCGCCCTCGGCGGTGCGCAGCGTCAGCACGGCATGGCCTTCACCATCAGGCTTGCGCACGACGGTCATCAGCAGGTCGGCAGCCGAAAAGCCGCGCTGGATCAGCATGCGGCGCTTCAGCAGCGCGAAATCTTCGCAGTCGCCGGCGGTGGTCGGATAGGCCCAGACCTCATCCTTGCCGTAGATTTCCTTGTCGGTCATCGGCGTGATCGTACGATTAACCGTGGCGTTGACCGAACGCACGAGCGACCACTTCCCCGGGTTCATGGCGATCGGGCCTGCATTGCGGTTTGCGCCGCATTCACTGCGGTGGATCTGACAGAAATCGTAGTGGCCGATCGGCTGTGAGGTGGCATTGCCCGTTACCATTGAAGCATTTCTGCTTGGGGCCGGTATGGCGGCCGTCGCCATCGCAAACACGGCCATCATGGCCACAAAGATACCCTTGATCCGCACGCCCGCTCTTTCCTTGCATCGCCCCTTATTTATTAACAAAGTGTTAATGGAGAGGGCCCAAAAGAGTCAATCGTTACTTCTTGGGGGGACCTTACGACTCGCCGACATGGTTAAAATGCAACGGGTTGGGGACCTGCATCAGGCGAATTTATCCGCCTCTGCCGTTCTAGTGGGCATCTGCCTATTTGTTGATGAACGGATGATGCCTTTGACGGCACTCAGGAGAAGAGCGATATCGCCGGGGCGCGAAAGGCGATGGTCGCCGTCGCGGACGAAGGTCAGCACCACGTCGTCGGCGGGAAGATGTTCGACCAGTTTCATCGCATGCGCATGCGGCACGTCGGCGTCTTTCATGCCCTGGAGAATGTGCACCGGGCAGCCGGTTTCGATGATGCCGTCGAGCACCCGGTTCTTTCGGCCGTCCTCGATCAGCGCCCGCGTATAGATGTTGGGTTCCGGGCTGTATTGCGAACGCTCTTCGAAATAGCCGCGCTCGGCCAGCGATTTGCGCTCCTTGGCCTTGAGGTTCGGCTCGATCAGCTCCGAGGTGAAGTCGGGGGCGGGCGCGATCAGCACCATGCCTGCGAGTTTTGGGCCTTCGAGCTTCGGACCGCCCCGTCCCGCAAGCTCCTGCGCCAGCCTGAGCGCGATCCAGCCGCCCATCGACGAGCCGACGAGGATCACCCGATCGGGGGCGACATGACGGATGACGGCCAGCGCCTCCTCCAGCCAGCGCGAGATCGTGCCGTCGCCGAAGCTGCCGCCGGAAAGTCCGTGGCCGGAATAGTCGAAGCGGATGCAGGCGAGCCCAAGTTCCGCCGCCAGCCCATCGAGTTCCACCGCCTTGGTGCCGCCCATGTCGGAGCGGTAGCCGGACAGCCAGACAAGCGCCAGCGCGCCATTGCCGGCTTGCGCCGGGCGGACGAGCATGGCGATCTCACGCGCCGCTTCGCCCTCGCCGACCGTCAGGAACTGCGGTGCGGAATCGGGCATCTGATCGGACATCGGCGAAACTCCTGTTGTTTTGGCCTATAAAACAGATTCTTGGCAGGCTGACAGCGGGTGATTTTTCCGCTAAAGGATGATATTGACTCCGTTGCAGCGATGACGCGACACGTTTGTGCCCCTAATCGGGAGCGCGATGCTGCAACGTTCCGAAAACAACGCGAGGAGAATACGACCATTCGCAGACCTTTTAAAACCGATGCGCCCGTGAAGGACGGACCGCGCTCGAACCGTGAAATCCGCATTCCCAAAGTTCAGCTGATCGGAGCTGACGGACAGAATGTCGGCATCGTGCCCACCGACCAGGCTTTGAAAATGGCGGAAGAAGCCGGCCTCGATCTCGTCGAAATTTCCCCCAATGTCGAACCGCCGGTGTGCAAGATCCTCGATCTGGGCAAGCTGAAATATGCTAACCAGAAGAAGGCTGCCGAGGCGCGCAAGAAGCAGAAGATCGTCGAAGTCAAAGAAATCAAGATGCGCCCGAACATCGACACCCATGATTATGAGGTGAAGATGAAGGCGATGGGTCGCTTCTTCGACGAAGGCGACAAGGTCAAGGTGACGCTGAAGTTCCGCGGTCGTGAAATGGCCCACCAGGAACTCGGCATGAAGCTTCTGCAGCAGGTCAAGGCCGATACGATCGAGTTCGCCAAGGTCGAAGCTGAACCCAAGCTCGAAGGCCGCCAGATGATGATGGTGCTGGCGCCGAAATAAGCGCCAGGCAGTTTTTCGCCCAAGGCCGTCCGCAAGGGCGGCTTTTGTGCTTTCTGCCATTCTGCTTTGGGCCGGTGTATTTTGGGATGCGCGAAGATTCCTCCGCCGCCCCGTTGCACTTTCATGACGCCGCGGTTATAAGCGCGCGTCCGAACTGACCGGCAGGGCATGCCGTGGCAGTTTCGAATGCTTGCGGAACGGTTCGTCGCCGATGCCGCAGATCAACAACAAACGCTCCCGCACCTTGTTGCGATGGCCGGAGAACCGGACTTCGCGGGAAGGGCTTTTTGATAAAGCGCGCAGGGAGGACAGAAGGAGTAGCAAAATGCCCAAGATGAAGACGAAGTCCTCGGCCAAGAAGCGGTTCAAGATCACCGCGTCAGGCAAGGTCAAGGCTGCCGCTGCCGGCAAGCGCCATGGCATGATCAAGCGTTCCAACAAGTTCATTCGCGATGCACGTGGCACCATGGTTCTCGCAGAACCGGATGGCCGCAAGGTTATCAAGAATTACCTGCCGAACGGTCTCTGAGACTCGTCCGCGAACGCTAGATTTAAGGAGATCATGATATGGCACGTGTAAAAAGAGGCGTCACCTCTCACGCCAAGCACAAGAAGGTTCTGAAGGCCGCAAAGGGCTTTTACGGCCGCCGCAAGAACACCATCCGTACCGCCAAGGCTGCTGTCGATCGTTCGAAGCAGTACGCCTACCGCGACCGCAAGGTCAACAAGCGCAACTTCCGTGCGCTTTGGATCCAGCGTATCAACGCCGCTGTGCGTGAATTCGGCCTGACCTACGGCCGCTTCATCGACGGCCTGAACAAGGCTGGCATCGAAGTCGACCGCAAGGTTCTCTCCGACATGGCGATCCACGAGCCGGAAGCATTCGGCGCGCTGGTCAGCGCTGCCAAGAAGGCTCTTGAATACCTCAAGGAAGCCGGCACGGCGAACGAGTTTGAAGGCGCGGTCAAGTAACCAGCGCTTCCCAAGCTTTTGAATTTATGATTTTGGGAAACCCGCGCTGGTTTGGGCTAGCGCGGGTTTTTCTTTCTTTATATTCCTGGCGCCGGTCGGCGCCGCCCGCCTCCCGATCGCCCGCCTGATACTGGACGGAAAGAAGTGACAATGTCAGATATCGACCAGCTCAACACATCGCTGCTCGCCGAAATCGCCGCCGCCGATGACGAGACGGCGCTCGAAGCCGTGCGCGTTTCCGCCCTTGGCAAGAAGGGCTCTGTCTCAGAACTGTTGAAGACGCTCGGCGCCATGACGCCGGAAGAGCGCCAGAGCAAGGGCGCGGCGATCAACGTTCTGAAGAACGCGGTGACCGAGGCGCTTACCACCCGCAAGGCGACGCTTAGGCAAGCGGCGATCAATGCGCGGCTGAAGGCCGAGACGGTCGATGTCAGCCTGCCGGTGCGCTCTTCGCCGGCCGAGCGCGGCCGTATCCATCCGATTAGCCAGATCGTCGACGAGATCACCGCGATCTTCGCCGACATGGGCTTCTCGATCGCTGAAGGTCCCGACATCGAGACCGATTATTACAATTTCACCGCGCTGAATTTCCCCGAAGGCCATCCGGCCCGCGAGATGCACGACACCTTCTTCTTCAACCCGGATGAGAATGGTGAGCGCAAGGTGCTGCGCACCCACACCTCGCCGGTGCAGGTGCGCACCATGGAGGCGCAGACACCGCCGATCCGCATCATCATTCCCGGCAAGACCTACCGCCAGGACTCGGACGCCACCCATTCGCCGATGTTCCATCAGGTCGAGGGCCTGGTTGTCGACAAGAAGGCCAATGTCGCCAACCTCCGCTGGGTGCTGGAAGAATTCTGCAAGACCTTCTTCGAGGTCGACAGCGTGACGATGCGTTTCCGCCCGTCCTTCTTCCCCTTCACCGAGCCCTCTTTCGAGGTCGATATCCAGTGCGACCGCTCCGGCCCGATCGTCAAGTTCGGCGAGGGTACCGACTGGATGGAGATCCTCGGCTGCGGCATGGTCCATCCGAACGTGCTGCGTTACGGCGGGCTCGATCCGGACGAATATCAGGGTTTTGCCTGGGGCATGGGCCTCGATCGCATCGCCATGCTGAAATACGGCATGCCCGACCTGCGCGACTTCTTCAACGCCGACGTCCGCTGGATGACGCATTACGGCTTCCGCCCGCTCGACATGCCGACGCTGTTCGGCGGCCTCAGCGCTTGAACGGAGAATTGGGACGATGAAATTCACGCTCTCCTGGCTGAAAGAGCATCTGGAAACGGATGCCGGCCTCGATGAAATCTGCACGCGCCTCACCGAGATCGGGCTGGAGGTCGAGGACGTCGACGACAAGGCGGCCTTCAAGCCCTTCGTCATCGCCAGGGTCCTCTCGGCCGAAAAACATCCGCAGGCCGATCGCCTGAAGGTGCTGATGGTCGATACCGGTTCCGGCGCGCCCGTCCAGGTCGTCTGCGGCGCCCCGAATGCGCGCGCCGGTCTTGTTGGCGCCTTCGCAGCGCCCGGAACCTATGTTCCCGGTATCGACGTGACGCTCGCCGTCGGCAATATCCGCGGTGTCGAAAGCCACGGCATGATGTGCTCCGAAAAGGAGCTTGAGATTTCCGACAGTCACGACGGCATCATCGATCTGCCCGAGGATGCGCCGGTCGGTCAGAGTTATGCCGCCTATGCGCATCTCGATGACCCGGTCATCGAGATCAACCTGACGCCCAACCGGCCGGACTGCACCTCGATCCACGGCATCGCCCGCGATCTCGCCGCCTCCGGTCTCGGCGCGCTGAAGACGCGGCCCGCACCGTCCTTCGTCGTCGAAGGTGAGACGCCGGTGAAGCTGACGCTCGATCTCGATGATCCGAAGCTTTGCCCGGGCTTTGCGCTCCGCCTCGTGCGCGGCGTCAGGAACGGCCCGAGCCCGCGCTGGATGCAGCAGCGGCTGATCGCCATCGGCCTGCGCCCCATCAACGCTCTGGTCGATGTCACCAATTACATGACCTTCGATCAGGGACGGCCGATCCACGTCTTCGATGCCGCCAAGATCAACGGCAACCTGACCGTCCGCCGTGCCGCCGAAGGCGAGACGGTGCTGGCGCTCGACCAGCGCGAATACAAGCTCTCGCCGAGCAACGTCGTCATCTCCGATGAGAATGGCATCGAGTCGATCGGCGGCATCATGGGCGGCGAACATTCCGGCTGCGACGAAAACACCGTCGACGTGCTGATCGAATCCGCTCTCTGGGACCCGATGAACATCGCCAAGTCAGGCCGCGGCCTCGGCATCATCACCGATGCCCGCTACCGCTTCGAACGCGGCGTCGATCCGGACTATATGGCCCCCGGTCTCGAACGCACGACGGAACTGGTGCTGGAACTTTGCGGCGGCAAGGCCGCCAAGGCCGAGATCGTCGGCTACCAGGGTTACGAACCGAAGATCGTCGATTTCCCCTATTCGGAGGTCAAGCGCCTGACGGGCCTCGACGTTTCGAATGAGGAAAGCAATACGATTCTGACACGTCTCGGCTTCACCGTCTCCGGTTCCGGCGAGCGCGTCTCCGTTGCCGTTCCCTCCTGGCGCCCGGATGTCGATGGCAAGGCCGATCTCGTCGAGGAGGTCATGCGCATCCACGGCGTCGACAATATCAAGCCGGCGCCGCTCGAAAGCCATGCGGCCGTCAACGGCAAGATCCTGACGACGCTGCAGATCCGCAGCCGCCTCGCTAAGCGGGCGCTCGCCGCGCGCGGCATGCTCGAAGCCGTCACCTGGTCCTTCATTCCGGAAGACCAGGCAAAGTTGTTCGGCGGCGGTTCGCCGACGCTCAAGCTTGCCAACCCGATCGCCGCCGAAATGTCGGATATGCGCCCGTCGCTTCTGCCGGGCCTGCTGACCGCAGCCCAGCGCAATGCCGACAAGGGTTACGGCGACGTCGCGCTCTTCGAGGTCTCCGGCACTTATGAGAACGACAGGCCTGACGGTCAGCGCCGCGTGGCCGGCGGCATTCGCCGCGGCACGGCCTCGCTTGCCGGCGCCGGTCGCGCCTGGTCGAACACCGCCAAGGGCGGCGGCAAGCCGGTCGACGTCTTCGACGCCAAGGCCGATGCGCTTGCCGTCATCGAAGCCTGCGGCCTGCCGATGGGCAATATCCAGATCGAGCAGGGTGGACCGGAATGGTATCATCCCGGCCGCTCCGGCACGATCAAGATGGGGCCGAAGGTCGTGCTCGGCTATTTCGGCGAATTCCATCCGCTGACGCTGGAGGCGCTTGATGTCTCCGGCGCTCTCTGCGGCTTCGAGGTCTATGTCGACGCCATGCCGGAGGCCAGGCGCAAGGCGACGCGCACCAAGCCGGCGCTCGAGCTGTCACCCTTCCAGGTGGTGCGGCGCGACTTCGCCTTCGTCGTCGACAAGACGGTGGAAGCCGGCACCATCGTCAAGGCCGCCACCGGCGCCGACCGCAAGCTGGTGACGGGCGTCAATGTCTTCGATATCTTCGAGGGCGCATCGGTTGGCGACGGCAAGAAGTCGGTGGCGATCGAGGTGCAGATCCAGCCGGTCGAGCGCACGCTGACGGACGAGGATTTCGAGGCGCTGACGCAGAAGATCGTCGCCAGTGTTGCGAAATTCACCGGCGGTGTCCTCAGAAGCTGAGCTTCATTCAACGTCGTCAAACAATGAACCGGTCGCGAAAAGCGGCCGGTCTTTTCACCGATGCAGATGGAAGAGTTTGCTGACGATCGTCCAGCGGCCGTCGATCTTCAACAGCGAAAGATAATCGGTAAAGCGCATGCCGGCAAAGTCGTCGGTGACCTTGACGCTTGCCGCTTCGCCCTCGACATCGACGCTCTGCATGTCCATGTAGGGCTGCGTGCCGGGCGGCGCCGGCTCCTCCGCCAGGATCGCGGCGATGAACTCGTCCCGCGTCAGCCATTCGACGGCATTTTCGTAATGGCCGATGATCGAGCTTTTTGGGTGAAAGGCCTTTTTCAAGGCTGCCTCATTGGCGAAGGCCATGCCTTCGACATAGAGATGAACCGTCTGTTCGACTGCCTGCCTGTCCGACATATTGTCATCCCGTTCTTCGAGATGGCCTTAGATAGTTTCGCCAGCCCCGAAGGCAAGCCCGGCCGGTTGTGGCCGACCGGGCTTTCGCTCTTTGTTTCGGCAGGGGTTCAGATGTTCGTCATGGCAAGCGAGGCGTCCGAATAACGCTTGCCGGAAACCTGCCCAGCGGGGATGACCTCTTCAAGCCTCGCAAGTTCCGCGGGGCTGAGCACGATATCGGCGGCCGCGGCGTTCTGTTCGAGATGATGAAGCTTGCGGGCGCCCGGTATCGGCACGATGTCGTCGCCCTGGCTCAACACCCAGGCGAGCGCCAGCTGCGCCGCCGTCACGCCCTTCTCGGCGGCAAGCCGCTCGAGCGTTGAGACGAGGGCGGCATTGGCGTCGAAATTTTCCGCCTGGAACCGCGGCACCTGCCGGCGGAAATCGTCCGCGTCGAGATCCTCCACTTTGCGGATCGCTCCGGTCAGGAAGCCGCGGCCGAGCGGGCTGTAGGGCACGAAGCCGATGCCGAGTTCGCGGCATGTGGCAAGCACCTCCTCTTCGGGATCGCGCGTCCAGAGCGAATATTCGCTCTGCAAGGCTGCGATCGGATGGACCGCATGGGCGCGGCGAATGGTGGCGCTGCCGGCTTCCGAAAGCCCGAGCGCCCGGACTTTGCCTTCCTTCACCAGTTCCGCCATGGCGCCGACCGTCTCTTCGATCGGCACGTTGGGATCGACCCGGTGCTGGTAGAAGAGGTCGATGGTGTCGATGCCGAGGCGTTTCAGCGAGGCTTCGGCGACCGCTCGTACATGCTCGGGGCGGCTGTCGACGCCGGCGATGGCGGCAGTACCCGGCTTGCTGGCATCGATCTTGAAGCCGAATTTGGTGGCGATCACCACGCGGTCGCGGAATGGCTTCAGCGCTTTGCCAAGAAGAACCTCGTTGGTAAAGGGACCATAGACTTCGGCGGTATCGAAGAAAGTGACGCCGAGATCGATGGCGCGGTGCAGTGTCTTGATCGATTCCGCATCGTCGCTGGCGCCATAGGCAAAGCTCATGCCCATGCAGCCGAGACCGACGGCAGAGACGGTCAGATCGTTTCCGAGTTTCCGGGTTTTCATGATGTGCTCCTCTGAGCTGATTTTGAGCCGCCAGAGCATGATGCCGAAAAGTGTGAGCGGTTTTCGGACGACATCATGCTCTAACTATTTAATTCAGAACAGGATTCAGATTTTAGGCCGCCCGGCCTGAAATCATCCTGTTCTGGATGGTTGCGGTACCGCCAGACCATATCGCTGCGCTATCAATCAGAAAATACATGCAGTTTCTAACAGGTTGTTCTATCATTTCGATCAATGAACAGAACACAGCTCTCGCAACTCGCCGTTCTCGCCGCCGTCTCGGAGCATCGCAGCTTCCGGGCGGCGGCGAAGGAACTCCTCGTTGCGCCCTCGGCCATCAGCCATGCGATATCGAGCCTTGAGGAAAGTCTGGGGGTGCGGCTTCTGGCGCGGACCACTCGCAGCGTCGCGCCGACGGAAGAGGGGCGCCTGCTGCTTGAAAGACTTCGTCCCGCACTCGAGGAGATCGATATTGCCTTGGAGGCCGTCCGCGATACGCGCGCCAAGCCGGCCGGAAACCTGCGTATCACCGCGCCGCGCTTCGCCTCCGATCTGCTGCTCGCTCCGCGGCTCGGCGACTTTCTCAACCTCTATCCCGATATCACCCTGGAGATCGCCAATGAGGACGGCTTCACCGATATCGTCAAGGAGGGTTTCGATGCCGGCATCCGGCTGGAAGAGAGCCTGGAAGCCGATATGATCGCGGTCAGGATCTCGCCCAATCTGACGACGGTGATCGCCGCTTCGCCCGAATATTTCGAGCGTCATCCAAAGCCCGAGCATCCGCGCGATCTCGTCCATCACCGCTGTATCAAGCGGCGCTTCACCAACGGCTCGATCTATCGCTGGGAATTCGAAAAGAACGGGCAGGAACTCGTCGTTTCGGTCGATGGGCCGCTGATCGTCAGCGAGGATCGGCTGGCCCTGCTTGCGGCGCTGAACGGCGCCGGCCTTGCCTATCTGTTCGACATGCGGGTCTATGACGAACTGGCGGGCGGCACACTTGTGCGGGTGCTGGAAGATTGGTGCGCGCCCTATGCCGGGCCGTTTCTCTATTATCCCACCCGGCGACAGATGCGCCCGGCGTTGCGCGCCTTCATCGATTTCTTCAGATACAGCGAGCAGGATACGGGCGGCCGGTAAGGAATGGGAACCGGGCCGCCCGTTCTTACTAGGGCGCCGTGTGCATCAGGCAGCCTTTGCCTTCTGGTTTGCCGCCGTGGTGGCGAGCTGGGAGAGGGTCTTGTCGGTGGCCGTTTCCTCCTGCAGCGTCTGATCGAGCAGGCGGACGGCATCCTTGAGGCCGAGCGTCGCGGCCCAGGTCTTCAGCGTGCCGTAGCGGGCGATTTCATAATGCTCGACGGCCTGGGCGGCCGAAATCAGGCCGGCATCGAGAGCCACCGTGCCCTTGAATTCCTCCATGATTTCCTCGCCCTCGGCGATGATGCCCTGGATCGCCTCGCAAGTCTTGCCCTGGGCGCGTTTGCCGATCAGCTCGAAAACCTGCTGCAGGCGCTCGACCTGAGCTTCGGTTTCCTCGCGGTGTTTTTCGAAGCCCTTCTTCAATTCCGGGGATTGAGCGGCGCGCGCCATCTTCGGCAGGGCGCGCAATATTTGCCGTTCGGCGAAGTAGATGTCTTTCAGCGTGTCGTGGAATAGATCTTCCAACGTCTTTTCCTTGGCCATTTTCTCTATCCTTGTTCTGGGGAAAACCGCGAATGCGGCGACACATTAAGAAGCGAAGATCGCGCTAATTGTTCCCGATCGATTTCGGGTGGACTGGAAATCGGTGCCGGACGATGATTCCTGCCGTCGATGCGCAGGAGAATGACGTCATGCGAAAGCCGAATTCGATGAAGGGTCTGGAGGATCTCGGCCGCGTGCGGCTCTCGCAAAACTTCTTCCTTCGCGATTTCCTGCATTCCGAAATCGCCGATTTCTATCGCATCCCCAATATCCCCGAGGATCCGGATCTGGCGATCGAAGCGGGCAAGAGGCTTTGCGAGGAATTGCTCGAGCCGCTAGAGGCGACGTTCGGGCGCCTGCATATCCGTTCCGGCTATCGTTCGCCCGCGGTCAACAGGTTCGGCAATGAGAACAAGCTGAACTGCTCGACCAATGCCGCCACCGCCGCGCATCACATCTGGGATATGAGGGATTTTGACGGCTGCATGGGTGCAGCCGTCTGCATTGCCGTGCCGTGGATGGTCGACCACTACCACGATGAAAGCGACTGGCAGCGGCTTGCCTGGTGGATTCACGACCACCTGCCTTATGCCTCGCTCTGCTTTTTCCCGAAGCTCTGGGCCTTCAATATCCAGTGGCACGAACGGCCAAAACGAGTGATCCAGAGCTATATCAGTCCGCGCGGTATCCTGACCAAGGCGGGTATGGCCAATTGGGAAGGCGATCACGCCGCCTTTTACGAAGGGTTTCCCCCGCTCAGAAACTGATGCGGTGCTCAGAAGGTGATGCGATAGCGGATATGGCCGTCGCTTTCGACATAGCTGTCGTAGAGTGCTCGCGCGGTTCTGTTCTGCTCGCTCGTATGCCAGTAGAGCCGCGACCAGCCCTTGGCTCTGCAGGTTGCGATGAGATCGTCGATCAGCGCCCGCCCGAGGCCTTTGCCGCGCGCATCGGCATCGACGAACAGGTCTTCGAGATAGCAGTCCCTGCCGCGGATCCACGTGCCCTCATGCGTGAGATAAAGCGCAAAGCCCATCATCCGGCCACCGATTTCGGCGACGCGCATCGCGATTGCCGACGCCGGATCGAAGATCCGCCTCCATGTGGAATCGGTGATATCGGCATCGACCGTGACGTCGTAAAAGGTGAGGTAAGCCGCCCAAAGTTCGCGCCAGCAGGCTTCGTCCTCGGGGCGGGCATCACGTATCGTTACGGTCATGGTGTCTCTTTCTTTCAGGCACCGGCTTGGTCGAGCAGCGCCATCGCATCGTCGGACAGCGCAAGTGTCGCCGATTTCGCCAGGCTTTCAAGCTGC
Source organism: Rhizobium sp. WYCCWR 11146 (assembly GCF_013591995.1). Classification (NCBI taxonomy): domain Bacteria; kingdom Pseudomonadati; phylum Pseudomonadota; class Alphaproteobacteria; order Hyphomicrobiales; family Rhizobiaceae; genus Rhizobium; species Rhizobium sp. WYCCWR 11146. Next base: position 248,377 of record NZ_JACCEY010000031.1, on the reverse strand, counting down.
GAAAGGCTGGTCGCGCTGGCGATCGGCGCCGTCACGCCCTTCTTGCGCAGCAGCCAGGCGAGTGAAATTTCCGCCGGCTTGGCACCGGTCTCGGCCGAAACTCTGTCGAGCGCGGCCAGGATGCGCAGGCCTTTGTCGTCGAGATATTTCGAAACCCGGCCCTCGCGTGCGCGGCCTTGCGTATCGGCCTTGCTGCGGTATTTGCCGGTGAGGAAGCCGGCGGCGAGGCTGAAATAGGTGATGACGCCGATGTCTTCTTTGACGCAGAGATCGGCAAGCGGCCCCTCGAAGCTCGCGCGCTCATAAAGATTATATTCCGGCTGCAACACATCATAACGCGGCAGGCCGGCCTTTTCGGCAGCGTCGAAGGAAGCCCGGAGCAGTTTCGCATCATAGTTCGAGCAGCCGATGGCGCGGATCTTGCCTTGCTGCTTCAGCTTGGCATAGGCGCCGAGCGTTTCCTCGTGCGGCGTATCGGCATCCGGCCAGTGCGAGAGATAGACGTCGATATAGTCGGTCTGCAACCGGCGCAGCGAATCCTCGACCGCCTTCAGGATATAGGTCTCCTTCAGCGTCTTTCCCTGTCCCATGTCGGAGCCGACCTTGGTGACGATGACCGCCTTGTCGCGGGAAACCTTGGCGTGGCTTAGCCAGCGCCCGATGATCTCCTCGGAATCGCCGCCCTTGTTGCCGGGAACCCACGAGGAATAGACATCGGCCGTATCGATCGTGTTCAGGCCCGCGTCGAAGAAGGCGTCGAGAATGGCGAAGGATGTTTTTTCGTCGGCCGTCCAGCCGAAGACATTGCCGCCGATGACGATCGGCGCGACCGATAGACCTGTTTTTCCAAGCCGGCGCATTTCCATGACGCTCTCCAGAAGTGTGAAGGAATTGAAATCGCGGATACGGCAGAACGCCGCCCTGACCAACTTAGTGCGATCCGCACATTCGGGAAGGCAAACTTCCGTGATTTCAAGCCGCGCCATTGCGCCGCAGCTAAGGCCTGAATATGGTTCGCCGAAATCAATTCGGGAGACTTGGATCATGCTGCGTTTCGGTATCATTTCAACGGCGAAGATCGGCCGCGACAATGTCGTTCCGGCGATCCAGGATGCGGAGAATTGTGTCGTCACGGCGATTGCCAGCCGTGATCTGACACGCGCAAGGGAGATGGCCGACCGCTTCTCGGTGCCGCATGCCTTCGGCTCCTACGAGGAGATGCTGGCCTCCGACCTCATCGACGCCGTCTACATCCCGCTGCCGACCTCGCAGCATATCGAATGGTCGATCAAGGCGGCGGATGCCGGCAAGCACGTGCTCTGCGAAAAGCCGTTGGCGCTGAAGGCAGACGATATCGACGACGTGATCGCCGCCCGCGACCGCAACCGGGTGGTGATCAGCGAAGCCTATATGATCACCTATTCGCCGGTCTGGCAGAAGGTGCGCTCGTTGATCGACGAGGGCGCCATCGGTTCGCTCCGGCATGTGCAGGGCGCCTTCACCTATTTCAACCGCGACCCCGCCAACATGCGCAACGTTCCCGAGCTCGGTGGCGGCGGCCTTTTCGATATCGGCGTCTATCCCGTCATGGGCACGCGTTTTTCCACCGGCAAGGAGCCGCTCTGGATCCAGGCGATCACCGAGCGCGATGCGGATTTCGGCACGGATATCTATTCGAGCGTCAAGGCCGATTTCGGCGATTTCGAGCTGAGCTTCTATATCTCGACGCAGATGGCCAACCGCCAGGTCATGGTCTTCCACGGCACCGAAGGGTACATCGAGGTCAAGTCGCCGTTCAACGCCAATCGCTGGGGGCCGGAAGAGATCGAGCTTGCCGACCGCAGCCACACTGAATCGCGCATCTTCCGCTTCCAGGACAGCCGCCAGTACAGGCGGCAGGTCGAGGCCTTCGCCCGGGCGGTGACAAACGGCAAGGAAGAGATCGTCACGCTCGAAAATTCGAAGCTGAACCAGAAGGTGATCGACGCGATCTACCGGGCCAGCGAGAAGGACGGCTGGGAAGCAGTTTGATCACTCGGCGCGGAAGACGAAGCGCGAATAGCCGAAGAAGCTGAAGATCATCGAGGCGACGCTGGCGATCACCATGGCCGCCAGCGGTTGAAGCGCCGGCAGCGACAGCAGAAGCGCGGAATAGAGCCCGTAATTGACGAGCGCTGCCGTCACCCCGACCGAGCCGTAGCGGAAACCTTCGGCGGCAAGCGAACGGCCGGAACGATCGAAGGTGAAGCTCCGGTTGAAAGCCCAGGTCGCGGCCATGGCGAAGGCGATCGCCACGAGCCGCGCCAGAAACGGCCCGAGCGGCGTCAGAGCAAGCAGCGCCGACAGGATGCCGGCATCGACGAGGAAGCCGATGCCGCCGGCGATGGAGAAGCGGATGAGCTTTCTCATGCTGCATCCGCCTTGCCGGGACGCATGCGCGATACCGGCCCTGCGTCGCCGAGCGGCGCCTTCAGCGCGCTCGGCCTTTCCAGGCCCATATAATGGATACGAAGCTGTTCGGCGCGGGCGCGCGCAACGGAATCTAGGATGACGCCGGCGGTGAACAGCATGAAGGAGATCATCATCAGCGCCGTCGACAGCACCCAGGTCGGCATGCGGCTGACGAGACCCGTCTCGAAATATTCCGCCAGCACCGGCGCCATGAAGCCGAGGCTCGCCAGCATGAAGGTGGCGCTGATCGCGCTGAAAAAGGCGAAGGGCCGGGTTTCCTTCATCAGCATCGCAAACATCCAGAGGATCTTGGCGCCGTCGCGGAATGTCGAAAGCTTGGAATGCGAGCCTTCCGGCCGGCGGCCATAGTCGAGCTCCAGCTCGCTGACCGGCAGCTTCAGTCGCGAGGCATGCACGGACATCTCGGTTTCGATCTCGAAGCCGCCTGATACCGCCGGGAAGCTCTTGACGAAGCGGCGCGAAAACGCGCGGTAGCCGGAAAAGATATCGGTGAAGTCGGGGCCGAAGATCATCCGGTAGAGCAGGTTGAAAAGCCGGTTGCCGATCGCATGGCCCTGACGGCCGGCATCGGCGTGCACACCGCGCCTGGTGCCGACCACCATGTCGGCGCGCTCGGTGAGCAGCGTGCGCACCAGTTCCTCGGCATCCTCAGGCGCATAGGTGCCGTCGCCGTCGGCGATGATGTAGATGTCGGCGTCGATATCGGCAAACATGCGGCGCACGACATGGCCCTTGCCCTGACGCCGCTCGCGCACGACATGCGCGCCGGCAAGCATCGCCTGCAGCGCGGTGCCGTCGGTGGAATTGTTGTCGTAGACGTGGATCGCAGCATCGGGCAGCGTCGCCCGGAAACCCTGCACGACAGCGCCGATCGTCGCCGCTTCATTGTAGCAGGGGAGCAGGACGGCAATATTCAGATTATCGGTACGCGATCGGGCCATGACTCTACTCGTTACACTTGAAAGCCGCGCTCAGCCTAAATCATGCGCCGTTAATAAGACCCTATGACGCAGGCAAAATCGGCGGCTGCCACATACGACTTTACACTTTCTTGATCGGCGGCGGCTAAAGTTCGGATATCGAAACGAAGCGCTAACCACAATGAACGCTGTGCAGCCGACCCCCCATGCATCCTCCGCGATCGACGCTCCCAGGGGCGGGCTGCCCGCTCCCAGGGGCGGGGTGCGCGACCTGCTGACGCGTCTCTGGCCAACCGTCATCGCCTATTGCGTCATCCTTGCCGCCGCCATCCTCATCACCAAGCTTTCCAGCGCCACCGATTACGTCGGCCCCGACAATGATGACGGAATGCGTCTCATCGAGGTTCGCGATTTTCTGGCCGGGCAGGGCTGGTTCGATCTGATGCAATACCGTCTTGGCCTCGACGGCGGTACGCTGATGCATTGGTCGCGGCTGATTGATCTGCCGATCGCCTCGCTGATCTGGTTCTTCGGCCTGTTTGCGCCCCGCGAGACGGCCGAAGCGCTGGCGCTCGCCGTTTGGCCGGTATCGCTCATCCTGCCCGCCATGCTCGCCATGGCGGTTGTCGGCCGGCGCATCGGCGGGGTTGCCGCCATGCATATCAGTCTCGGCTTGACCGGTCTTGCGATCTACACCGGAAACCGTTTCGCGCCGGGCGCCATCGATCATCACAATGCGCAGCTGGCGCTGGTCGCGACGATGATCGCGATGCTGCTGGATCCAGAGCGTCGCGCCTGGAGCTATGCGGTTGCCGGCATCGCGGCAGCCGTTGCTATCGCCATCGGCGCCGAGACGACCCCCTTCGTCGCCGCCGTCTGTCTGACCATTGCCCTGCTCTGGGCATGGGAAGGCGAAGATTTCGCCGCCGCCGCCAAGGCCTTCGGGCTGGCGCTGGCGATTGCGATCAGCATCCTCTTCTTTGCAACGGTGCCGCCCCGGCTTTATTCGACGGTCACCTGTGACAATCTCTCGCTCGGCTACTACAGCCTGGCGGCGATCGGCGGCGGGTTGCTGTTGTTTTCGGCGGTTTTTGCCAGCCACCTGCGCCGGCCCTTGCGCTTTGCCGCACTCGCCGTCGTCGGCGCCGGCGTTCTCGGTTCGGCGATCGTGATCGCACCGCAATGCCTGAGCGATCCGCTGGCCGGTCTCGACCCGATGCTGGTCGAACTCTGGCTGAGAAATGTTTCGGAAGCGCAGTCGATTTTCGCTCTCGGACGCACCGATCTCTTCTCGATCGGTGGCTTCTATGCGGCCGGCCTGTTCGGCATCGCCGTCTGCATCTTCCGCGTCGTTCAGCGTGACCGCATGCAAATCCACTTGGTCCTGCTCTTCCTGCTGATGACGAGCTGGGCAATCGCGCTGGTCCAGGTGCGCGGTTCAACGTTCTCGAACCTGATCTCCATCCTGCCGCTTGCCCTGTTGATTATCGATGTCCGCCGCATCTCCAACGGCGACAGCGAGAATGTCGCAGCCGCCTTCGTCTACATCGTCACCGTGCTCGCCAGTGCTCCGGCCGCCTGGGCGGTCGGCGGCGGATTTGTCTCGCTGCAGATGGAGAATGCTGCGCAGAAGAAAGCGGCAGAGCCGGCAAAGAAGATTTCCTGCGCATCGCGAGCGGCGCTGGCGCCGCTCGCCGGGCTACCGGTCGGACTGGTCTCGGCGCCGTCGGAAATGGGCGTGCCCATCCTCCGCTTCACCGCGAACCGGGTTCTCTCCGCACCTTATCATCGCAATCAGGGCGGCATGCTGACGGAGCTGCATATCGGCATGGCCGAGCCGCAGGAGGCGGAAGCCTTCCTGAAGGGGACCGGCGTGACGGTGCTTGCCTTCTGCCCCGGCGACCTGCAGACCCGCGAGATCACCAAACTGAAGCCGGATGGGCTCTATGCTGAGCTCGGCAAGGGCAATATCCCGCCCTATCTGGAACCGCTTCCGAAGACGGCGGACGTGGGCGTTCAGTTCTTTCGCTATCGGCCGGCGACGAACTGACGACGGCATCTTCAGGATGGAATAAAGCATGTCGGTATAACGACATGCGTAAAAACAAAGCAAGCACGGGAAGCCGATCTAAAAGATCGCGACGCGCTTATCAGTGTGAAAACGCGCTGTCAGTGCGAAACACGCATGGCGCGGCGAAGGCGCTGATTGGCATAGAGCCCGAGCACGAAGAGCATGAGGCCACCATTATAGCCGAGCACGGCATAGATGAATGCGAGAATAGACACCGGCCCGGGCGAGGTTATCGCCGCCAACGCGAATGTGATTCCGATCAGCGCGGCGACCAGCGCGATCACGCCAGCCGAACGCGTCTGCCCGGCGCTGACGCCCAATGCTGCTGCTGTGAGAATAATCATTTCAGCACCTTCCCAGAGATAACGAGGGGAAGCATAGGAAGCGCCAACTAACAAAGATTTACCGGCGATCTTCGCCGAAAAGCCTTTGTATTGCGGTGGTTAGCAATCCCTTTCGGCTAAAACGCATATTCTAACTATCCGTTCCGCAACAAAACAGATTTACACGATTTTGTTGTTTGTCCACCTGGCTGCAACGAGTGCATGTGCAGGCTGCGTTGAGACGAGTGCGCTCGACGCACCGGTGATGAACCCTCCCGCCAACGATTTTGACGGCGGGGAAAACCGGTTCCTGCACCAATGCCGACCTTCCTGTTTATCGATGATCGACATACAAAGAGGGATGAGCAACGTCTTCGACGGCGATTCGCCGACCAACCTTGCCGAATATTCGGTTTCGGAGCTTTCCGGCTCGATCAAGCGCACCGTCGAAACCGCCTTCGACCAGGTTCGCGTGCGTGGCGAGATTTCCGGCTATCGTGGGCCACACTCCTCGGGCCATGCCTATTTCGCGCTGAAGGACGACCGCGCCCGCATCGACGCCGTCATCTGGAAGGGCACCTTCTCACGGCTGAAGTTCCGCCCGGAAGAGGGCATGGAGGTCATCGCCACCGGCAAGGTCACCACCTTTCCGGGCTCTTCGAAATATCAGATCGTCATCGAGACGCTGGAGCCGGCCGGCGCCGGCGCGCTGATGGCACTGATCGAGGAGCGCAAGCGCAAGCTCGGCGCCGAGGGCCTGTTCGATGCCGCCCGCAAGAAGCGGCTGCCCTTCATGCCCGGCGTAATCGGCGTCGTCACCTCGCCGACGGGCGCCGTGATCCGCGATATCCTTCACCGCATCTCCGATCGTTTTCCGGTGCACGTCCTCGTCTGGCCGGTGAAGGTCCAGGGCGAGGGATCCGGTGAGGAGGTGGCGAACGCTATCCGCGGCTTCAACGCGCTGGAACCTTCAGGCGCCATCCCGCGCCCGGATGTGCTGATCGTCGCGCGCGGCGGCGGCAGTCTGGAAGATCTCTGGAGCTTCAACGACGAAATCGTAGTGCGTGCTGCGGCTGAAAGCCGGATACCGCTGATCTCGGCCGTCGGCCATGAGACGGACTGGACGCTGATCGACTATGCTGCCGATATCCGCGCTCCGACGCCGACGGGGGCTGCCGAAATGGCGGTGCCGGTCAAGGCGGAGCTTGAGGCGCAGGCCGCCGCTCTTGCCGCGCGCCTGCAGGGCTGCATGAATCGGCAGATGGATCAGCGGCGCCAGTCGGTGCGCGTGCTGATGCGGGCATTGCCGTCGCTCGATCAGCTTCTCGCCTTGCCGCGCCGCCGTTTCGACGAGGCGGCGACCGGTCTCGGCCGCGGGCTGGAGCTCAACACCATCAACAAGCGCCGCGGCTTCGAGCGCGTCGGCGCGCATCTACGCCCCGATCTGCTGTCCGGCCGCATCGCCGAGCGCCGCCAGACGCTGAACGAGCGCATGACCCGGGCCGAGCGCATGGTCGAGCGGCTGATCGACCGCTCGAAGTCGCGCGTCGACCGCGCCGAAGCCATCCTCGCATCGCTGCCTGCCCGGCTGAAGACCCAGACCGACCGCGGCCGCGAACGCCTCGGCAATCTTTCGCGCCATGCCGACACGGCGATCCGCCACCAGCTGACCCGTGCGCGCGCCGAGCTTTCTTCGCAGGACCGCGTGCTGCAGTCGCTCTCCTATAAGAATGTGCTGAAGCGCGGCTACGCCGTCATTCGCGACGAGGATAACAGGCCGGTCTCGCAGGCTGCTCACCTCTCCGCCGGCATGGGCATCGCCATCGAATTCGCCGACGGCCGAGTCGGCGCCATGACCACGGAAGGCGGTACACCGCCGGCCAGTGCCAAGAAGCGCAGCACAAGACCCGCAGATCCGCCGAAGCAGGGAAGCCTGTTCTGACATGCGGATCCTGCTGGTGCTTGCCCATCCGTTGGAGGACAGTTTCGCCGCTGCCGTGGCAAGGACGGCGCGTGAGGCGCTGGAAGCGGCAGGCCACGTGGTCGACCTGCTTGATCTCTACCGCGAAGATTTCGATCCACGCCTTTCGAAGGCCGAGCGCGGCGGTTATTTCGACGTGCCTTATGACACCTCAGCCGTTGCCGATATCGTTGCCCGCCTGAAGGCTGCCGACGGCCTGATCTTCGTCTTTCCGCAATGGTGGTTCAATTTCCCCGCAATCCTCAAGGGTTTCTTTGACCGCGTCTTCGCCCCGGGCGTCGCCTTCAGCCATGATGCTGCCGGCGGCCGTATCGTGCCGCAGCTGACCCATATCAGGCTGCTCTATGCGCTGACGACGACAGGCTCGCCCTGGTGGCTGGTACGTCTCTATATGGGCGATCCGGTGCGCCGGCTCTTGAAACGCGGGATCGCCGCCTTCTGCTCGAAGGGATTGAATTTCCGCATGCTCAGCCTGCACGACATGGACCGCGCCACCGATGCAAAGCGCAGGGCGCATCTCGATCGCATGCGCAAGCTGCTATCGGCAATCCGCTAGGCGCTATTCGAAGTCCGCAAGAAACTTGCGCAGCAGCCTGTCGAGTTCCGCCTTGTCGGCCGCGCTCAGATTTTTCGACAGCCGGTGCTGATTGACGACATGCGCATCGACGGCGGTCTCCACCGTCGCAAGCCCTTTTTCCGTCAGCGCGATGAGCACGCTCCTGCGATCCTCCGGATTGAGGATACGTTCGACGTAGCCCGCCTTCTCCAACTGGTCGATGCGGTTCGTCATCGTGCCGGAGCTGACCATGGTCATCTCCAGAAGCTCCCCAGGCGAAAGCCGATGGGGGGCGCCGGAGCGGCGCAGCGTCGCCAACACGTCGAAGGCGGAGGACGAAAGGCCCTGCTTCATGAGCACGGCCTCCACTTCGCGGCCGAGATGGGTACTCAGGCGTTTCAGACGCCCGAGGATGCCCATCGGTTCGACGTCGAGGTCCGGCCGCTCCCGTCGCCATTGCGCCAGGATCTTGTCGACATGGTCCATCTTGCCGTCTTCGCTCATGCTCCATCGATATCATTCATTATCTTGACGTCAAGATAAGAGGGTGTAGAATGAATTTATCTTGAAATAGAGATTCTCTATATGAAGACAAATTCACGTTACGTCGCCGATCTTGCGACAACCGCGCTCGCACCCGCCATCTGGGGCAGCACCTATATCGTCACCACCACTTTCCTGCCGGCCGGATATCCGCTGACGGTGGCGATGCTGCGCGCCTTGCCGGCCGGTTTGCTGCTTCTCTTCCTGGTCAGAAAGCTGCCTTTCGGCATCTGGTGGGGAAGGGCTTTCGTTCTCGGCGCGCTTAACTTCTCGTTCTTCTGGGCGATGCTCTTCGTCTCGGCCTACAGGCTGCCAGGCGGCGTTGCCGCAACGGTCGGCGCCGTGCAGCCGTTGATCGTCATCGCTTTGTCGCAGCTTTTTCTCGGCAAGCCGGTCCGGCCGCTTGCCGTACTGGCCGGTCTCGCCGGCATGGCCGGCGTCGGACTGCTGGTACTGACGCCGAAGGCGGGGCTCGATCCGATAGGTGTCGCTGCCGGTCTGGCCGGCGCGGTCTCGATGGCCTTCGGCACGGTGCTGACGCGCCGCTGGGCGCCGCCGGTCTCAAACCTCATCTTCACCGCCTGGCAATTGACGGCGGGCGGCATGCTGCTGATGCCTTTTGCCTTTTTCCTGGAACCGGCGCTGCCGATGCCGACCGCCGCAAACATTGCCGGCATTGCCTATCTCGGGCTGATCGGCGCAGCCTTCACCTATCTGCTCTGGTTCCGTGGCCTGTCGCGCATCGAGCCCTCGGCGGTTGCCTCGCTTGGCTTCCTTAGCCCGCTGGTCGCGACCCTGCTCGGCTGGCTGGCGCTCGGCCAGAGCCTGACGCCGGTGCAGATCGGCGGTTTCGCTATGGTGCTTGCAAGCGTGTGGCTCAGTCAGCGCACGATGATGCCGGTCAGGCCCATTCGCCCTGCCGCATTACCGGAACCCGCGAACCATCCGGCTTGATGCCGTCGATATCGACCTTGTCGGAGCCGATCATCCAGTCGATATGGATCAGGCTGGAATTGCCGCCCTGTGCCTTGATCTGCTCCTGGCTCAGTGTCGCGCCATCGAGGAAGCATTTGGAATAGCACTGGCCGAGCGCGATGTGGCACGAGGCGTTTTCGTCGAACAGCGTGTTGTAGAACAGGATGCCGCTGGCCGAGATCGGCGAGGAATGCGGCACCAGCGCCACTTCGCCAAGCCGGCGCGCGCCCTCGTCGGTATCGAGCACCTTGTTCAAGACCTCTTCGCCGCGCGAGGCCTTGGCCTCGACGATGCGCCCGCCCTCGAAACGCACCTGGATATTGTCGATCAGCGTGCCCTGGTGCGACAGCGGCTTGGTGCTCGACACATGGCCTTCGACGCGCAGCGCATGCGGCGTGGTGAAGACCTCCTCGGTCGGGATGTTCGGATTGCAGGTAATGCCGTTCTTGGCGGTGGAAGCGCCGCCATGCCATTCATGCCCGTCGGCAAGGCCGATCGTCAGGTCGGTGCCCGGTCCCTGGAAATGCAGCGAGGCGAAGCGCTCGCCGTTCAGCCAGGCGGAGCGTTTGGCGAGATTGGCATTGTGTTCGGTCCAGGCGGCGACGGGATCGCTGACATCGACGCGCGAGGCGGCAAAGATCGCCTTGGCGAGCTTGGCGATCGCGATCGGCTCCGGATCGTCGGGGAAGACCACCTTGGCCCAGGACGGGTTCGGGTAGGAGACGATGTTCCAGTTGATGTCGAAATTCGAGATCTTTTCCAGCGCCGGCTTGTAGGCGGTGGAGTTGGCGCGATTGGCGCGGCCGACCTTGCCGGCATCCTGCTCGGACAGCAGCATCGGATTGTCGCCGGCAACCGCAAGACGGGCCGCCCCATTGGCATAGGCCTTGGCCATGCCCTCGTAGAGCCAGCCGGAGGCGCAGTCGAAGCTCTCGTCGCTGCCATACTGATAGCGCGCCAGCGTCGTTTCCTCATCGGAATAGAAGGCGGAGACCAGCCCGGCGCCGGCCTGATAGGCGTGCTTGGTGATCAGGCGGACGAGCGGCAGCGCCACGACAGGCGCGGTGATCACCAGATCCTGACCTCTCTGCAGTTGCAGCCCGACCTTGATGGCGACTTCCGCAAGCTTTTCCAGCTTGACGGGATCAACGGTGTTCTGGCTCTGGGGCATGAAAGTCATGGTGCAACCTGCCTTCTGTCATCGACGGTGGGAGGCTGGAAGACTTAGACCCGTTTGCGGCGAAAATGAAGCGCGCCGCTGCCGAATTGCAGCGGCCGGATTGTGTCTGGTCGGTTGAGTGGGGGACTTAGGCGGCCGCAGGCAGCCTGAGCAGGATCGAGTCGTGTTTTTCGAGGAATCCCATCAGCCGCTGCGGGTAGTCTTCGCCAACGGCGGCCTTGACGCTTGACCGTTCGGACAACGTCTTGCGCCAGCGCTTCACCCGCTCAAGCCCTTCGAAGATGCCGCTGTCGCCGAGCGTATCGAAGAGATCGAAATACCGAAAGACCGGCGCGAAGACGGCGTCGACGAGGCTGAAGTCGTTGCCTGCGAAATAGGGGCCATCCGTCAACACCTTCTCGAGCGTTGCGAATTTGGAGATGAGCGTAGTGCGCTTGGCCTCCAACTGCGGGACATCCTGCGCCGTCTCGTAACCCCAGAGATCGGAAAGCACGGAGGAACCGAATTCCATCCAGCCGCGATGGCGGGCACGCGTCAGCGCGTCTCTCGGATGTAGCGCCACACCTGGCTGCGTTTCCTCCAGATATTCGCAGATGACGCTGCTTTCGAACAGTACGGCCTGGCTGCCGTCCTCCTCTTTGATCCGCAGCAGTGGCACCTTGCCGAGCGGCGAGATCTTCAGGAACCAGTCCGGCTTGTCGGCAAGATCGATGTTGATGCGCTCGAAGGGTACACCCTTTTCGAGCAGCGCGATCGCGGCGCGCTGCACATAGGGGCACAGATGATGGCTGACGAGGGTAAGCTTGCTCATGGGGGTCTCCTTGGCAATGATGATAGATGTAGATGCATCTAATATCGCTTGCAGCGGAATTCAAGATAGATGTAATTGCATTTATGTCCGAAAAAACGTCGAATCCGAGCGAAGCGGTCACCTCTGCCTGGACGAGCATCATGCGCGCCCGCGAGCGCTTGCTCGGCGCCATCGAAGCCGACCTGAAAGCGGCCGGCCTCCCGCCGCTTGCCTGGTACGATGTGCTGTGGGAATTGGCGCGCTCGCAAGACGGCAGGCTGCGCCCCTACGAGATTGAGGAGCGGACCTTGCTGGCCCAGTATAATCTTTCCCGGCTGCTCGACCGGTTGGAAAAAGAGGGCCTGGTCCGGCGCGAGGCCTTCGCCGAGGATGGACGCGGCCGCTGGGTGGTGATGTCAGATGCCGGCCGAAAGCTTCGCGAGCGCATGTGGACCGTCTATGCCAGATCGATCGACACTCATATCGGCTGCAAGCTTGCCGAAAACGAGGCAAAGACGATCGCCGGCCTGCTCGACCGCTTCCTCTAGATTCAATAGTTAAGAGCATAATGTCGTCCGAAAACCGCTCACAGTTTTCGGCCTTATGCTCCGATCAGGCAATCAGTGGCGCGGCGACCGCTTTCAGCGCCTTCAACGCAGCCTTCGGATCGAGCCGCACCTGCAGCCCGCGCTGCCCGCCATTGATATAGACGAGCGGTTCGGCAAGGGCGGCTTCCTCGATCGCTGTCGGCACGGTCTTTTTCTGGCCGAATGGGCTGATGCCGCCGACATGATAGCCCGTCAGCCGCTCGGCATCGGCAGGCTTCATCATGTGGGCAGATTTGCCGTGAAAGGCGCTGGCAAGCTTCTTCATGCTGACCTCGCGATCCGACGGCACGACGACGCAGACCGGTTTGCCGTCCACCTCCGCCATCAGCGTCTTCAGTACCCGGTGCGGCGCCTCGCCGAGTGCTTCGGCCGCCTGCAGCCCGACGCGCTCGGCATTGGGGTCGTAGTCATAGGCATGAACGGTGAAGGCGACGCCTGCCTGCGAAAGAAGCTGTGTCGCGCGCGTGGTCTTGGACATCTCTTCTCCTCGTGAGTTCACCCGGCCGCCTGTCAGCTTCCGAATGTTCCGGCGTAAATCTCCGGCTTGAAGCCGACCAGCAATTTCCCCTCCGCCTCCAGCACCGGCCGCTTGATCATCGACGGTTGGTCGAGCATCAGCTGGATCGCCTTCTCCCGGGTCAGGTTCTCGCGCTCGGCGTCGGGCAATTTGCGGAAGGTGGTGCCGGCGCGGTTGAGTACGGTATCGAGGCCGGCCTGGTCGATCCAGGCTTCGAGATGGGTGCGGTCGATACCGAGCGCCTTGTAGTCGTGAAACTCATAGGCGACGCTATGTTCTTCCAGCCAGCTGCGGGCCTTCTTCATCGTGTCGCAATTCTTGATGCCATAGATGGTGACGGCCATGCCCGATCGATCTCCCTGTGATGACAGCGAGATAACATGCACGAAGGTCGGCGCAAACGCCGTGCGACCTTTTATCCCCGAGCGCGTCGACAATCGCAGCAGGACAAAACCGGCCCCGGCTCAATTCTCCAACGTGCCGGCCTTGCGGGAAGCCTTGCTGGGTTCGTCGCAGACGATCTTCATCAGGTCGCCGCGCCGCCGCACCAGCCGGTCGGAGGTTCGGGTCAGGATCAGTCCGTCCTGCGGCGCGGTGAGCTCGATGCTGCCGCCCGGCTGCCCGGGCCGGGTGACGATCGTCACTAGGCGGTCGCCTTCGGCAACCCTCTCGCCGATATCGCGATGGAAGAGCACGGCGCCGCCTTCTGGCGTGCGGATGATCTCGACATTGTCGAGCGGCACGGCCGGGCCGGAAAATACCGTTGCCGCCGGTTTTTCGTCGCCAACGATCCCGCGTGCCGCGAGGAAGCGCCAGAGCCCGTCCGCATCCGATTTCGCCAGCACCGGATCGACGTCGCGTTTGCCGCGCAGCTCGACTGTGACGGAGAGTTTGCCGGGCAGCCGGGGCCGGCGTTCGCCGGGAACTTCATATTTCCATGCAAAGCCGACGGCCTCCTCGAAGGCCGAGCTTTCGCCATCCGAAAGCAGCACGGCCTCCATGTCGAGTGAAGCAGCAAGATCGGCCGCCTCCGGCCAGAAGGCCTCGTCGATATAGGCATATTGCAGGGATTCGTCGTCGCAATGCAGGTCGAGCACGAGATCGGCGCCAAGCGCCATATGCAGCAGCTGCCTCTTCAATCTGTCCGTAGCCGGGTAATCATCGAGATCCTCGATCAGCGTCGCCCGATCGGTAATGGAGATCAGCGGAAAATCCCGGTTGAAATTGGTGCGTGAGCCCAGGTCGAAACGGCCCTGTAGCTCGCCGAAATGCGATTGCGCCGCACCGATCGGATTGGCCTGCGGCACGATGGTGATGTCGCCGGCGATCCCGCCTTGGTCTTCCGCCTGCCGTAGCCGCTCGCAGAGGAAATGCAGCAGCACCGTTCCCGGCAGCTCGCCGGCATGCAGTGCCGCCTGGATATAGGTCTTCGGCGCCTTCGGATCGCGGCCTTTAAAGCGCAGCACCGGCAGCCGCCACTCCGTTCCCGGCATATCTCCAGGGATGATGATCTCTGAAACGTCCATGCTGTCTTCGTTCCCGTTTGCAACCAGCGCCCGGTTAGGCATCCAGAGCTATATGAGCGGAAATAAGGCAAGCGCAAGCGTGGCCCGGAGACATCATTGCCTCAGCCGAGCAGCGGCCAGCGATCGATGATCCGATGTTCGGCTTTTCCGAGAACACTGTGGATGAGCAGGAATTCGGATGCGGTCCATGAAACTGGTGTGTCGAGGCTCGCCGTCGGCACGGTCTTGCGGTCGTAGAGCAGTGTCATGTGCGGTGTGAAATCGCGGCTGATATTGTGCCGCAGTCCGGCATTATGCATGCCGACACCGAGCTGGACATGCAGCCGGGTGAGCGGCTTCAGCCCGCCTTCGCCGCAAAGCACGAGCGGCCGCGCCTTGCCTTCCCGCCTGAAGCTCATGATCCTGTCGAAAGTGACCGCAATCGGCGCGCCCTCCACCGTGGCGCCGGCCTGGCGCGCCGCAAAGACCGCGTCCTCCGGCAATTCTTCATAATCGTCGATGCCGATGATCGTCACATGCAGCGTGGTCAGCCGCGGCTTTGCCGAAAGAGAGAAAGCCTTGCCATAGTCATCTGCGATTGATGCCGCCTGCCGCTCGACCGCCGCAGGCGGACAGAGGGCGAAGAAAAGCCGGTGTCCGCCGCTATGGTTTTCGCCCGGTCGCCCGCGCCGACTTCGCCCATCCTCGAAGTCGAAGGAGATTTGGTTCATGGGCTCTCAGGGTCGTCATGACCCCCCTCGTCGTTTCCAAAACGCGACGAAGGATACTCTGACGAGATTGAATATCAAGAACAAAAACAGAACATAATTTTCCGATACAATCTTCTCTGAACGGATGACGTGGATGTTCGATTGACATTGCGAGAGACGCATCGCGATATTTCCCGGAAGCCTTATGCGCGCAAGAAACGGGTTGAAACCGAGGCCGTCCCATACGATTTTGAGGGT
Source organism: Rhizobium sp. WYCCWR 11146 (assembly GCF_013591995.1). Classification (NCBI taxonomy): domain Bacteria; kingdom Pseudomonadati; phylum Pseudomonadota; class Alphaproteobacteria; order Hyphomicrobiales; family Rhizobiaceae; genus Rhizobium; species Rhizobium sp. WYCCWR 11146. Next base: position 232,968 of record NZ_JACCEY010000031.1, on the reverse strand, counting down.
AATCGAAAACGCGGAGGCTGTGTCATGGCTGAGACAACGCACCACTATCTGATCTTCGAAACCGCGGGCGGTTTCTGCGGTATTGCCTGGAGCGACGCCGGCATCATCCGTTTCCAACTGCCGACCAAGTCAGCGGAAGCGACCGAACGGCTGCTGCTGCGCCGCCTGCCGGATGCCGAAGCCGGCGCGCCAACGCCCGGCGTGCTCGAGACGGTCGCCGCCGTGAAACGCTACTTCCAGGGCGAGGAGACGGATTTTTCCGGCGTCGAACTCGATCTTGCCGGCCAGGATGCCTTTTTCAAAGATATCTATGCGGCAGCTCGGCGTGTGGGCTGGGGCCGCACGACGACTTACGGCGCGTTGGCGAAGGAGCTCGGAGTCGGGCCGGAAGCCGCTCGCGACGTCGGCCAGGCGATGGCGAAGAACCCGGTCGCTCTGATTATCCCCTGCCACCGGGTGCTTGCGGCCGGCGGCAAGATCGGCGGTTTCTCCGCTCCCGGCGGTTCGTCATCGAAGGCCCGCATGCTGGAGCTCGAGGGCGTCAATCTCGCACCGCCGCCGCCTGCCCAGCAGTCGTTGGGTTTTTAGGCGGCGGAGGCTTTTCGTTTTCCGCAATTCCAGGCAAAATCGCTTCGCGCTTTGCCTGGCAAAACCGCTCTACACTTTTGCTGGAATTGCTTTGGCGGCAATCTCAGCGGATCAATAGGGGCTGGCGGTCGGCCGGATGATGATCTCGCTGACATCGACGTCATCAGGCTGGCTGACGGCATAGAGGATCGAATTGGCGATCGCCTCGGGGCTGATCGTGATCGCCCTGAAAGCCTTCATGGCGTCCCGCGCCGTGGGATCGGTGATGGTGTCGGCCAGTTCCGATGTCGTCGTGCCGGGAGAGATGACAGTCACGCGGATACGATCGGTCTCCTGCCGCAATCCGTCCGAGATCGCCCGCACCGCGAATTTCGTCGCGCAATAGACGGCCGCCGTCGGCGAGACGCTGTGGCCGCCGATCGAAGACAGGTTGATGATCTGCCCTGATCCCTGCGCCTTCATGATCGGAAGCGCTGCCGCGATGCCGTAGAGAACGCCCTTGATGTTGACGTCGACCATCCGGTCCCACTCGTCGACCTTGAGGGCGTCGAGCGGCGACAGCGGCATGACGCCGGCATTGTTGACGATGACATCCAGCCGGCCGAATTCGGCGCGGGCAAAGCCTGCAAAGGCTTCCACCTGGGAACGGTCGGTGACATCAAGCTGTCGCAGGCGCACCGTCCCGCCCGTTGCGGCGATTTCGCCGGCGAGTTCCTCAAGGCGCTCGGTGCGGCGGGCGCCGATCACGATATGGGCGCCTGCGGCAGCCAGCACCTTTGCCGCCGCCTCTCCGATGCCGCTGCTGGCGCCGGTGATGGCAATGACTTTTCCTTTGATATCAGACATTTCAAGCTCCATGTGTACGCCGCTCGCCTGGCGATGCGGCTGAGGTTTTTTGGTGGTCAGGTGGGAAAATCGGCGCTGAGCGTTGTTTCCGCCCAGGCGTCGAAGTTTGCGCGCAGCGCATCGTTGCCTTTCAGGCGGCACATCATTTGCGCCGAAGCACCATGCCGCCATGATGGAGGGTGTTGCCGTCGACGAAATCGCCGTCGGCCGTGAAGCCCGTGTCATCCCAATATTCGATGTGGCTTCCTGTGACTTCGTAGCGTCCTCGATAGGCGCTTTCCCGGCTGCCGCGGGCCTCGTCGTAGCGGCCATTAGGCAGAAGTTCGTGGCGGACGCGGCCGTCATCCGTCACCCACATGCCGATATAGGGATGTTGCTGCATTGTGTTCTCGCTTGTTTGTTGCTGCTGAGTTTCTCGGTCGTTCACGGTGTCGGCGGTGGACGAACTGGACGCCGCCCCAGCCAGGGTGACCGCCGTGAAAAACTGCAGGACGGGGCTTTTGAAAATCCTTCGCATTGCCTTGCCTTTCGAAGCCTTCGTTGACCTCGACTGAAAGATAATACGGAGAGCCCGAGTGATTAAGTTGCCAATCCAGGATGCCTTGGTTAGAAATGCTAACCAATGGTCGACGATCTCGAAGGCATTTCGGTTTTTCTTGCGGTGGCGGAGGCGCGGAACTTCCGGCTCGCCGGCGAGCGGCTTGGCGTCACCCGCTCCGCCGTCAGCCAGGCCCTGCAGCGCCTGGAGGATCGGGTCGGCGTCGCCCTGGTCCAGCGCACGACGCGCAGCGTCAGCCTGACCGAAGCCGGCGAAGTGTTCTTCGACGCAGTTCGTCCATCGGTCCGACAGGTCAAGGGTGCGATGCAGACGGTGCGGGAAATGCAGGCGCGCCCGAGCGGCCTGCTGCGGATCACCGTTTCCTCGATCGCCGAGAACTTCCTCTCCGGCACCTTGCTGGCCGGCTTCATGGAAGCCTGCCCTGACATCAAGCTCGATATCACCATCACCGATGACGAATTCGATATCGTCGAGGCCGGCTTCGACGCGGGCGTCCGGCTGGGCGAAGTGATCGAACAGGACATGATCGCCATATCAGTCTCCGAAGAGCAGCGACAATGCGCCGCCGCATCCCGCGGCTATCTCGAGCGCCGCGGCCACCCCCGCCACCCCCGCGACCTGCAGAACCATGCCTGCATTGGATGGCGGCCGCGCCCGGATACGGCGCCTTATCGCTGGGAGTTCACCGAGAATGATCGCGACTTCGACGTCGCCGTCGATCCCACAGTCACGACCAACGATATGGGAATGATGATCCGCATGGCCTGCGCGGGGGCAGGCGTCACCTTCGGCATGGTGGAAACCTTCCAGCCCTATATCGACCGCGGTGAACTCGTGCCGCTGCTGGAGGATTTCTGTCCGCCCTTCCCGGGCTTCTATCTCTACTATCCCAGGCGCCAGAGGCAGCCGCTGAAGCTGCGCGCATTGGTCGATTATGTCCGCAAGTCTAAGGGTTAGATGCCATCTGCGAATTCGAGGCCGTCACGGCGGCGGGCTTCGGCCAATACGCCGGCTTCCATGTCTTCCAGAGTTTTCGGTTCACCGCTGAAAGGAAGCATGCCGAACACATCGTCCGGCTTGGTTTGAGAAAAGGCAGGAGCCTGCCTTAGAAGTACGCCTTCCGCAGTTTCCTCAACGATCAGCCGAGTACCAGCCTCCCATTTCCGCCGCTGCCGGATCGTTTTTGGGAGAATGATCTGCCCTTTGGTCGAGACCGTTGCAATGAGGTTTTCGGAGTGAGCCATCAGCTTGAGTCCCGCAGGTAACACAAAGACAAGATATGCGAGGCAGATGGTTCCGTCACCACACTATCGCGGATCCATGGCTTGAGACGGCGGAGTCCTAAGATACCGCAGCCTCGCCAGCGAGGGCCCGGGTTGCCTTCGGCTGAGGACCCAGCAGCAAATAGAATGCGAAGACGTGGGTGATCATCAGCAGGGGCACGTAAATGATTGGGATCGCGTATGCGGCGCCCAATTCCCCCGCCTGTGCGGGAAGGCCGGCCCGGATCGCGTGATAGTAGTCAAGGACGAGATCGCCCATTCCCACGAGATTGAAGGCGACGACGAATTGCCAGAAGACTGGGCGTATCCTGATCGTGATGAGCGCCAGCATGGCAAGCAGCCCGGCCGCAAGGTCGCCAAAGGCAGCGAAGGTGGCGAAGCTGGCGAGCAGGTTGGGGCCGACGACGCCAGGCAGAATGAAGACGAGCCCGAAGAAGCGGAAGCTGTGCAGAGTGGCGATGGCGCGGTGCGCCTTGACCCTGTCCATCGATTTGACCCAGGGCAGAATATAGGCGCCGAAGCAAAGCAGCCACGCGACATAGCCTAGGATGAGATGGGTTCGGAAGATGGATTCCGTCGACATCGGGGCACTCCTGATTTGTGGGATCCAGATGTACGGCCGCTTCCCGCGATCGACTATTCGCGATAATATCGATGCGGTATGAAGCAGAACTTCACAGTCAGGCAAGGCGCGCTCGATGGCGTTGAGGCGTTTCTGAGCGTTGCCCGGCACCGCAGTTTTCGCAGGGCAGCTGGCGAACTCGGGGTAACCCCATCGGCAATCAGCCAGGCCGTACGTGCGCTCGAGGAGCGTGTCGGCGCAGTTCTGTTCATCCGCACGACGCGCAGTGTCGGTCTGACTGAAGCCGGCGAGCGGTTCCTGACGCGCGCAAAGCCCGCTTTCGAGGAACTGGTTGCCGCAAGCGCGGTTGCGCGTGAGCTCGGGCAGAGACCGGCTGGACTGTTGCGTCTCACAGTGCCGCCGGCAGTGGTGCCGATCCTGCTGGAGCCACTGATCGCATCCTTCTGCCAGGCCTTTCCCGAGATCGAGGTAGAGGTCGCCGCGAATGAGGGACTGGTCGACATCGCCGCGGAAGGATTTGACGCCGGCATCCGGCTCGGCCAGTTCATCGCAGCCGATATGGTCGCGGTCCGGCTGACGCCGCCGTTCCCGCTGGCGGTCGTCGGCAGTCCCGAATATCTGCGCCGGAGAGGGCGGCCCGACCGTATCGACGATCTGCGTCAGCATGCCTGCATCCGCATGCGCCGCTCGAACGGCTCAATCGCGCCCTGGTCGTTTGTCAGCGGCAAAAAGCCGATCGAGGCTGTCGTCTCCGGGCCGCTGATCGCCCATGATTTCCCCACCATGCTGGGAGCCGCCGTCGAAGATATGGGGCTTGCGCAAGTGCCGGAGCCAATCGCCGCCGGACCCGTGAAGGCAGGAAAACTCGTCCGCGTCCTGGAGGCGTTCGCGCCGATGGCGCCGGGTGTGTTCCTCTACTATCCCAGCCGTCATCAGGTGATGCCGAAGCTGCGGGCCTTCATCGATCACGTGAAAAGCCGGGCGGACGCTGCCGGCAAAACCTGAATTCACATCGACGACTAAATGACGCTCAAGATTGCCCATCACCCGCGGTTTTTGATATTCCCGATCCTCAAGGGATCGGTGGGGCGAGGCGGGCGTCTTCATGCCGGTTCTACCGATCATGGCTTCAGTCTCACGGCCGGGCAGCCGGAGCCCCACGATCATCCATCCTGTTGTCGGAGAACATATGCTGGACGAGGTCTTTCCCATTCCGACCAGGGCCTTGATCCGCCAGGGCGGGCGGGCCTGTTTTTATCGTCTCGTCAATACGAGCCCCTTGTTGATACAGGTGCAATCGGGAACGAAGATTGTCATGGCAGATGACAAGGCTTTGCGCCTCGAAGCCGGCGCCTATGGCTTGCTGCCAGACTATCGACCGTTGACGATGGAGAACATTCCCAAGGCGCCGCAGAAGTATCAGACCCTGGCGCTTCCCGTTCCGCGACAGCTGTTCGAGGAAGCCTATATCAGGATGGGATCGATCGCCGTTCCATCAAGGCCTGTCCCGGCGGGCACGTCGGACCTGCCGGAGGAAGCAGCGGCATTGTTCGACTATTGCTGTCAGCCCGGCAATCTGACGAGGCTTCCCGGCGCCATTGCCAAGGCGCGTTTGATCGAACTCATCACCTGGTTTGCACTCGGTGGAGCGGTGCTGGGCCAATGCCAAAGTCCTCGGCTCGAGGACCGGCTGCGGCAGATGATCGAAAGCGATCCGGCCTTTGATTGGACGCTGGGCCATGCGGCGCGCTCGTTCAACATGAGTGAAGCGACACTCAGGCGCAAGCTCGCCGCCGAGAATACCGGCTTCAGTGAGATCCTGAGCGATACAAGAATGAATCGCGCCTTGGGCCTCATTCAAACCACAACCCTGCCGATGGCGCAGATTGCGCTTGAGGTCGGTTACGACTCTCCTTCTCAATTCGCGGCGCGGTTCAAAGAGCGGTTTGGCGTCAATCCGCGCCATGTGCGGGGTGGCTCTGAGCGTTTTGAGCGGATCGGGGCAGAAGTTGAGCGTAGCGGGGCAGATGCGCTTGCGCGGTGACGATAGTTTTCCGGCATTATCAACCGCAGGAAAACAGCATGCGTTTCATCACAGCAGTACTTCTCGCTACGTCCGTCTTCGGCGCGACGGCCGCACAGGCCGAAATGAAGCTCACCTCGAAGGATCTGGCCGCCGGCAAGTCCATGGCCGACGCGCAGGTCTTCAGCAGCTTCGGCTGCGCCGGCAAGAACATCTCGCCGGAACTGACCTGGTCGGGTGCGCCTGAGGCGACCAAGAGCTTCGCCATCATGGCTTACGATCCGGATGCTCCCACAGGCTCGGGCTGGTGGCATTGGTCGGTCTTCAACATTCCCGCAAATGCCTCGGAGATTGTCACTGGCGCAAGCGGTGACAAAAAGCTTCCCGCAGGCGCTGTCGAAGGTCACACGGATTTTGGCATGTCCGGATATGGCGGCGCATGCCCGCCGGCCGGCGATGCGCCGCACCACTACCAGTTCACCGTCTATGCGCTCTCGGTCGACAAGCTTCCGCTTCCCGATACTGCGCCGGGCGCCATGGTTGGCTTCTATGTCAGGGCAAATACGCTCGACAAGGCCTCCGTCGAGGTCACTTACGGCCGCTGAAGCCGGCTTCGTATCCGCAGGCGTCAACCCTCCATGACAACGGCCGGCCAAGGTGATTGAACCTCGGCCGGCCGTTTCCTGTTTGGGGCTCCCTGGCCTGCAAACCTAAACGGTCATTGCTTCCCAGCAGATCAACGGACCGTCTTCGGCATCGTTTTTGCCGCTGAAATAGCGCCCTGTGACGGCGGCTTGTCCATTCGGATCGCCGGAAGCGGACAGGCCGTTGTCCGCTCCAGGCGGCTCGGTTGGCGACCATCAGTTCGCGGATTTACGTGCACCTCAAAAACCAATTGCGATATAAAACCAGTTGAGCTAACTTGAAACCGATTGCATAATGCAATCAGACCTGCGGATATGCCGTTTAAGGAAAGGAAGTGAGGATGGCTAAGCTTGTGTTCGGAATGAACCAGTCCCTGGACGGCTACGTCGATCATATGGCGTTTGCGCCAAGCCTCACGCTCTTCCGCCACTTCATTGAGGAGGCTCAGCGGCAGGCGGGCAGTGTGTACGGTCGCCAGATGTATGAGGTCATGCGTTACTGGGACGACGAACATCCTGAATGGGATGCAGAGCGACAGGCTTTCGCGGCGGCGTGGCGCAGCCAGCCGAAATGGGTCGTCTCGCGCTCGTTGAAGTCGGTCGGTCCCAACGCCAGCCTTGTTGGGGAAGATCTTGAGGCCGCGATCCGCAAGCTGAAGGCGGAACGCGACGGGGAGATCGAAGTTGCCGGCCCCAATTTGGCGCAAAGCCTCACCGAACTTGGCCTGATCGATGAGTATCGAATCTACCTGCACCCCGTCGTGCTCGGTCACGGCAAGCCATATTTCGCCGGACCCCGGCCGCCGCTCCGCCTGATGGCTCATGACCGGATTGGCGAGGATGTGATCAGGTTGACCTACGTTCCGGCTTGATCTCGCATCTCGCCAGATGAAAATCGCCGCTCGGCTTCCGATGGGATGACGGCAGGCGTCGCCGGCGACCCGCCGGGCGTCAGTCGCGCGATATGGAGAGCCCCGCGAGAAGCGGAGCGTAGGCGGAGAGCCTGCTGGATACGAACTCAGTGAAGAGCCGGACGCGCTTCGTCTTGCGTGTCTCCCCCTGCGTGAGAAGCCAGAGCGTTCCATGCATGTGCAGGTCGCTGCCCGGTACCCTCACCAATAGGGGGTCGGCATCTCCGACGAAGCACGGCAGTGTCGTGATCCCGAGCCCTTGCCGCACCGCAACGATCTGCGCCTCGCCGTCCGTGGTCCTGAATGGAACCCCCGTGGTGCGAACCTCGCCCTCGCTGGCCCAATCCGGAATGCCATGCATGCTTATGACGATCCACCGGATGGGATCCGGCGCGCCCGCACGCCACGCGGCCAGTCGATCGCGAGACATGTAGACGCCGCCGAACAGCTCCGGTCCCTTCAGGCCGTGAAGATTGAGCGGCAGGGTTTTGCGGTCGTAAACGACGCGGATCGCCACGTCGGCCTCTCGGTTGGTCAGGTTTGCCAGCTCGCCGGACGACACGATTTCCATCTCGATGTCTGGATGCAGACGCGCGAAATCGGCGAGGTCCGGCATGAGGAGGTGTGTCGCGAGGGTCGGAGCCAACGTCACCCGCAGCAGCCCGCGCACGCTCTGGTCGCGCCCGAAGACGCGCGTCTCCAGCTGGTGTGACGACGCTTCCATCTGGTTCGCGAGCTCAAGGACCTCGTCGCCCGCAGCCGTCAAGCGGTAGCCTGAAGGCAGCTTTTCGAACATCTGCGCCCCGAGGCGTTCCTCGAGCTGTGCGATGCGTCGCAGCACGGTCGAGTGATACACCCCGAGGCCCTCGGCGGCAGCCCGCACCGAGCCTCCGCGCGCCACCGCAAGAAAGTAGCGAATGTCATCCCAGTCGATCATGGTGCAATCCTGCACCGCGCGGTGCGTCTTCCAAAGCTCGTATCGAACGCATCGTACAGCAATACGGGCGGTCATCCCAGCTTGCGTCGACGATAGCGGCCAAATTCCGAACGGCGGACACCGATCGTCGCGGCTGGCGTCGGTCGTCCAGCCGGATCGATTTTGCACCACCGATGTGCGCACTTCCGCACTCAACAACTGATGCCGGTGGACCCATTTCGACGGTCTCGGGGGCGTCCCCGAATGATCAAAGGATGCATGACATGAACAGACTGAATGGAAAGACCGCCGTGATCACCGGTGGCGCTACCGGCATCGGCCTCGCCGCAGCCAAGCGCTTCATCGAGGAGGGCGCCTTCGTCTTCATCTTCGGCCGCCGGCAGGAAGCGCTCGACGCCGCTGTGGCCGACCTCGGGCCCAATGCTCGCGCGGTGAAGGGCTCGGTCTCCGATCTGGCCGACCTCGACCGACTCTATGGGGCGGTGAAGGCCGAGCGTGGAATCCTGGATATCGTCTTCGCCAATGCCGGGGCGGGAAGCCAGCTTGCGCTCGGCAAGATCACCGCCGAGCACATTGACGAAACCTTCGACACCAATGTGAAAGGTACGATCTTCACGGTCCAGAAGGCGCTGCCGCTGATGGGCCAGGGCGGTTCGATCATCCTGACCGGATCGAGCGCCGGCACCACGGGCGCACCGGGATTTACGGCCTACAGCGCAAGCAAGGCGGCAGTGCGTAACCTCGCGCGGACCTGGGCGGAGGACCTGAAGGGCACCGGCATCCGGGTAAACGTGCTGTCGCCCGGGGCGACGGCGACCGAACTTGCGAAGGAGGCGCTGGGCGAGGAAGGCCAGAAGGCCTACGGGGCGATGACGCCGCTCCAGCGTATGGCCGATCCGGCGGAGATCGGGGCGGCGGCTGCCTTTCTCGCGTCGTCGGACAGCAGCTTCATGACCGCCAGCGAGGTCGCGGTTGACGGCGGCCTTGCGCAACTCTGACGCGCTGCACCTGGCCAGGCGCTCCATTCGATTTTTTCGGAGCTCCGTAGGGCTCGGTAGATAACCCAGCGCCGTTCAGGGCCAGGAAATCAATATCAACACAATATCGGAGAAGTATTATGAGCTACGCAATTGTAGGATTCGGTAAGATAGGCCAGGCCCTCGCCCACGCCTTCGCCCGTAAAAACATCGAGGTGACAGTCGCGAGCCGCCGGCCGTCCGAGGCGTTGGCGCCGCAGGCTCGGGCGATTGGACCCACCGTCGTCGCCAGGTCGCTGCGGGATGCACTCGAGGCCGACACGATCATCCTGGCGGTCCCGTTCGGGGAGCATCGCGAGGTTGCGAAGGCCTTGCCGAGCTGGAAAGGCAAGACGGTCATCGATGCGATGAACGCATTTCCCGTCCCTGAAGAGCTGGACGGCCTCCCGTCCTCCGCCTTCGTCGCGAAATCGTTCACCGGCGCCAAGTTCGTGAAAGGGTTCAATCACCTGATTGCCGCCACCCTGGCTGCCGATCCGATCGTCGAGGGTGGGCACCGGGTCGTCTTTCTGTCGAGCGACGACGAGGACGCGATCGCTCCCGTGGCGGACTTGGCCAAACAACTCGGCTTCGCACCCGTCAAGCTGGGAAAGCTCAACGAGGGTGGCGCGCTGGTGCACGCACACGGCCGCACTTGGGGCCAGCTCATCTTCCAGGATTTGTTCAAGAAGGAGCAGTAATCGGTCTACGACCGTGCGATCGACGACGAGAACTGGTCGCGCGTGCTAGAGCAATTCCAGGAAAAGTGCGAAGCGGTTTTCCGTCCGGAATTGCGTGAAACAAAAGGTTAGAGCGGTTCTGCGCTTCTGTGAAAAGCTGAACCACTCTAACGTCTTCGAGCAGCGCGCGACCGAATATTTGCAGGTCACAAAGTCGCGAAGGTTGGGGTGGGCGTATGGCGCCATTCGAAGAGCGGGGAGACGCCCGACAGAGCGGCAGATCTGCGGGTCGCCTAGCATCTATCGACTGCTAGGTACTCCTCTTCACTCCCACTCGATCGTACCAGGCGGCTTCGACGTAACATCGTAGACCACGCGGTTGATGCCGCGCACCTCGTTGATGATGCGGGTCGCGGCGCGGCCGAGGAATTCCATGTCGTAGTGGTAGAAGTCCGCCGTCATGCCGTCGACGGAGGTGACGGCGCGCAGTGCGCAGACGAATTCATAGGTGCGCCCGTCCCCCATGACGCCGACGGTCTGGACGGGGAGCAGCACGGCGAAGGCCTGCCAGATGGCGTCGTAGAGGCCGGCCTTGCGGATTTCGTCGAGATAGATCGCATCGGCCTCGCGCAGGATCTCCAGCTTTTCGCGGGTGATGCCGCCGGGGCAGCGGATCGCCAGGCCGGGGCCCGGGAAGGGGTGGCGGCCGATAAAACTGTCGGGCAGGCCGAGTTCGCGGCCGAGCGCGCGCACCTCGTCCTTGAAGAGTTCGCGCAGCGGCTCGACGAGCTGCATCTTCATGCGCTCCGGCAGGCCGCCGACATTGTGGTGCGACTTGATCGTCACCGACGGGCCGCCGGTGAAGGAAACGCTCTCGATCACGTCGGGATAAAGCGTGCCCTGGCCGAGGAAATCGGCGCCGCCGAGCTTCTTTGCCTCTTCCTCGAAGGTCTCGATGAACAGCCGGCCGATGATCTTGCGCTTGGTTTCCGGGTCGCTGACACCTTCGAGCTCGCCGATGAAGCGATCGGCGGCATCGACGTGCAGCAGATGCAGATTGTAGTGCTCGCGGAACATGGCGACGACGCCGGCCGCCTCGTCCTTGCGCATCAGCCCGTGGTCAACGAGGATGCAGGTCAGCTGGTCGCCGACGGCCTCGTGGATCAGGAGAGCCGCGACGGAACTGTCGACGCCGCCCGAAAGCGCGCAGATGACGCGCTTGTCGCCCACCTGCGCGCGGATCTGCTCGACCGCCTTCTGGCGATAGGCCGACATCGACCAGTCACCCTTGATGCCGGCAATGTTGTGAATGAAATTGCCGATCAGCTTGGCGCCGTCCGGCGTATGCACGACTTCCGGGTGGAACTGCACGCCGTAATATTTACGCTTCTCGTCGGCGATGAAGGCGTAAGGCGCGTTGGAGGAGGTGGCGACCACTTCGAAACCATCCGGCAGCGCGGTGACGCGGTCGCCATGGCTCATCCAGACCTGATGGCGCGAGCCGGAGGACCAGAGGCCCTCGAACAGCTGGCAGTCCCTGTCGACCTCGAGGAAGGCGCGGCCGAATTCGCGGTGATGGCCGCTCTCGACCTTGCCGCCGAGCTGCATGCACATCGTCTGCTGGCCATAGCAGATGCCGAACACCGGCAGACCGCTGTCGAAGATGATCTGGGGCGCTCGCGGCGATCCCTCGTCCACCGTGGAAGCCGGGCTGCCGGACAGGATCACGGCCTTCGGCTGCAGGCGGTGGAAGCCCTCTTCGGCCGATTGGAAGGGAACGATCTCGCAATAGACGCCGGCCTCGCGCACGCGTCGTGCGATGAGCTGGGTCACCTGGCTGCCGAAATCGACGATGAGAACGGAGTCGGGATGTGCTGTCTGGGTCATGGCGAGGCTTTAATGAAAAGCGCCTCGCCTTGCAATCCGGGAAATCGGCGGCATCAGGTTTTTATTGTTCCAATTGTCCCGCATTCAGGGGCTCAGAACCAGAAAACCCCGTCCTCCAGCGCCGTGAACAGGCTGTCGACGCCGTAAGAGAGCTTGCGGTCGACGATGTGCAGATATTCGGTCCAGCCCGAAATATGCTGTAGCTCGACGGCGCCGTCGGAAATGCCGCGAAGGCCGATCAGCGGCAGCTTGTAACCCTGGCAGGCGCGCAGCACCGCATAGGTCTCCATATCGACCATGTCGGCGTCGATATTGGTATAGGCGGCGCCCGAAATGATGTTGCCGCCGGTGGAAAGGCTTGCTTCGGCAATGCCGGGAATGCGCAGCGGCAGATCGAGCGTTGCCGGCAGGTCTAGAAAGGGTGTCTTGCCCTTTTCGAAGCCGAGCGGCGAGGCGTCCATGTCGCGGTAGGAAACCGAGGTCACCTGATAGATTTCGGTCTGCTCCAGTTTCGCGGAGCCGGCCGAGCCGAGGGACACGACGAGATCGGGCAGGTCGTCGACGGCATCCAGCCGCGCCAATGTTTTGCTCAGCGCGATGGCCGCCTCGACCGGGCCGACGCCGGTCATCAAAGGTTCGATGCGCGAACGCAGGAAGGGACCGTATTCGGCCTCCGCCGCCATGACGAAAAGGATGGATTTCCCCGCGACCGATTTCAGTTCGAACTTCATCCCGTAATGCCCTCTCTACCGCGGATCACCATCATCGTTCCGGTCATGGAGGCAATGAGTTTCGCCGGCCCGTCGCTGATCGCGTAGCCTCGTCCGTCGGCGACGATGATGGTGGAGCCGGGTTTGGTGATTTCCCCGCGAAACAGGAAACGATCGCCCCGCCCCGGCGACATGAGATTGACCTTGAACTCGATAGTCAGGATCGAGGCTTCCGGGTCGATAACGCTATAGGCGGCAAAGCCGCAGGCCGAATCGAGCGCCGCGGAAATGATGCCCGCATGCAGGATGCCGTGCTGCTGTGTCAGTTTGACGTCGAAGGGAAGCTCGATCTCGACGACGCCGTGCTCGACGCGCGTCAGCTCTGCGCCGATCGTTTCCATCGCCGCCTGGCGCGCAAAATTGCGGCGGATTCGCGCGCGGAAATCGCCCCTGTCAGTCTCGCTCATGTCTGCCCCTCTTGCAGCCGCGAAAGTGGCATGGCGCGCCGCATTCGACAAGCTGGACATTGTTGAAATCGGTCCGGGCGGCGATGGAAACCCGGGACCGTGTCGCCGGGGCAACCCTTCACCTTTCCGCCGCCGTGCAAGCCGGCACAGCTGGCCGGTACCGCTGGCCACTACCGCTCGATTGTGGCGATCCGATGCGAAGACGATTGCAGCTTCGCGCGGTGCGCGTATTCTCCGCATCGCGTCGCGAAATGATGGAGTGCCGGCATGATAACGATATCGCAATCGGTCCGGAATTTCGAGACCTGGCTGGCCGGCGAACTCGGCGACGATCTCGTCAAGGACGATCTCCGGGAGAAGCACGAGAAGATGCGAAGCGGCGATTTCGTCTTCCTGCGCGCTACCTATTGGCGCTGGTGCGAGATCATCCTCGATATCTGCCCGGAACTGTCAGGCGCGCCTGAGGTGCTGGCGATCGGCGATACGCATCTGGAGAATTTCGGTACTTGGCGCGATATCGAGGGCCGGCTCGTCTGGGGTGTCAATGATTTCGACGACGCGGCGGTGATGCCCTATGCACTTGATCTCGTTCGCCTTGCGGCAAGCGCCATCCTGGCCCGCGGCGACGACGGTCCCTCGGTTCGCATGATCGGCGAATTGATCTTGAGCGGCTATCGCCGGGGCCTTGAAAATCCGTTGCCAGTCATCCTCGAGCGCGACCACAAATGGCTGCGCAAGGCTCTGCTGCTGCCGAATTCCGAACGCCGGGAATTCTGGGAGAAATACGAGATGTTGCTTCCCGGCAGCAAGCCGCCACCATCAGCCTACACCAAGGCGCTCGCAGACGCGCTGCCGTCCGGGGCAGGACCCTTCGTGCCGAAGCCGCGCAGCGGCGGCACCGGCAGTCTCGGTCGGCCGCGGTTCGTCGCCTATGCCGAATGGCAGGGTGGGCCGGTGCTGCGCGAGGCGAAGGCGCTGCTGCCGTCCGCCTGGTCGCTTCGCCACAGGCCGCAGGATGTGGCGATCCATGCAAGCGAGATCGCCAATGGGCGGGCGCGCTCAGCTGATCCTCACTACCGGGTCTCCGGCCGCATCCTCATGCGCCGGCTCTCGCCGAACAGCTGCAAGATCGAAATCGACCGGCATCCCGAGATCCTGCTTTCGCCGACGATGCTGGAACTGATGGGCTTTGAAATCGCCAATTGCCATTCTGACGATGCGGCGGCGGTTGCGGCGATCCTGAAGGATTTGGCGGCGCGGGGAAACGACTGGTTGCACGAGGCGGCAAGGGCCGCGGCATCGAGCGTTAGCGCCGAGCAGAAAGCCTATTCCCGCGCCGATTAGATCCGGACAATGTGCTGGTCCCAGGCGACATCGCTGCGGGTCGACAGGAAATCGCCGTCATAGGAGGAAACGGCAAAGCCGCTTCTTGCCGGCGCGATGCCTGCTGCATCCGGAACGGAAGTCTCGGCCAGCACCTTGCCCGACTTTGCGTCAAGTGTCACCGAGGCGCCGCCCTTCGGCGAGGTGATGCCGACGAGACCTTCGCTGCGATTGACGGCGATCGCCCCGACGTAATTGGCAAGCCTGCGCGTCGTCTCCTCCGGCAGGTCGATGAAGGTAAGATTCTCCCCCTTGGCGAAATGGCCGACGAGCGGCGGTAAATCCTTGCGGTGGCCTTCATACTGGCAGGCGAACCAGATGCGGCCCTCGCCGTCGAGATCGACATGGCGGGTGGAGAGTTCTGCCCATTCCGCCGGCAGCACATGTTTTTCGACCAGCGCACCGGTTGCCGCATCGATCAGAACAAGCGACGGCTGCATCTCTCCGAGATTGAGCTTGGTGCGGCCGAAATCCGGATGCGTCTCGATGCCGCCATTGGCGACGATGAGCAGGCGTCCGTCGTCGGACACGGTCATGTCGTGCGGACCGATGCCGTAGGTCTCGAATTCGCCGATGCGAGTGAAGCGGTCGGTGGCGTCGTAGAGGCCGATCATGCCGCGATTGCCGTCGAAGTCGTTCTCGCTGGCGTAGAGCAAACGGCCGTCAGGAGAGAAGGCGCCGTGGCCGTAGAAATGCCGGTCCTCCCTGGAGTTGATGACGATCGGCTCGCTTTTGTTCCAGGGATCGAAGATCATCGCATAGGTGCCGGGCCGGCGTGCAAAGGCGACAGTCTTGCCGGTGCTGGCGCTGAACGCCATGCCATGGGCGCGGGCGGGAAGGCCCACCTGATCGACGATCTCGCCGCGCTCGGTCACGGTCGCAATGGCAAAGGAGCCGTCGGCTGCCCGAATGCCCGAGGCATAGACCGCATCGGCCCGCTCCAGTGCCATCAGCGACCTCGGCGCCAAAGAAGCAAGGAAGCCAAGGCCGGCCGCCTTGACGAAGCTGCGTCGGTCGATCGCGGCACTTTGCATCATCGTCTCAGTCTCCGTCCGAAAAAGAAAAGCCGGCCGAAAGGCCGATCGCCGCGCCATATTCGTCGCTGATCCGGGTGATCAGGTCGCGGCTCTCGGCAAGCAGCGTATCGAGCTTGGCCTTCTCCGCATCGCTTGTGGCGACGTCGATGTCGGGATTGAGCTTCGGTACGCTGTCGAGCAGCGATTTGAAGTCCTCATCGATCGAGGCGGCGATCGGCTGCTTGTCCGGCGGCAGAAGTTCGGCCATGCCGGCCTTCTGCCAGAGCGTGCGCAGGCCCTCCAGATTGGCGGCCATCGATTTCCAGGTATTCTTGGAGCGCCAGTAGATCGCCATGCGCGGCCGTGGCGTGGTGTCCTTGCCCTTGTAGAACTGCTCCAGCCGCTGGTCGCGGACATTCTCCGCGCCATGGACGAGGATGCCGAGCAGCGCCGTCACCGCTTCCTTGTTGTCCATGAAATCGTTGCTCTGCGGGCCTGGATGTTTCCAGCTCGCCTGCACGCCGTCGGGCTTTTCCCAGGCGGCGACGACTTCGCCGGCCTCACGCTGGATATTGCCGGCGACTGCCTCGCCGTAAAGGCAGCGGAAACTGCCCTTCTGCCCGACGAGATCGTCGGAGCCATTGCCGTAAAGCACGTATTCCAGCGCCGTCAGGCCTTGCAACGCAACACTCTTGCCGGCGATCGCATCAACGGTCGCATCCTTCGGGTCGGCCTTGGCGATCAGCGCCTGCACCTGCTTGAGGCCGACGCCCTTACGGTCGGGATAAAACAGGATGTGCTCGAAGAGATTGTCCTGGATGACAGGTCCGGTCTGGACGATCTCGATGATCGACCAATAGCGGATCGTGTCGTCGAAGGTGGACTTCGCCTTGTCGAGCGTCTGCTGCGTGCCGTCGGCGCAAAGATCCTTCATTGCCGTCGTCAGCCGGGCGGCTGATTGCTGCATGTTACGATAGCCGGGACGGATCACCTCGTCGACGGCGCGCTGCATGACGGCGGGAACGGCATCCTCGTTCAGCCCTGCCGGGGGAGTGGCCGTCTGGGCGGCCGCTGATGTCGCGAGGCCGATCAGAGTAAGGCAGAGCAGGGGGTGCCAAAGGCGCATCAAAGTGACTCCAGGAATGTAATCAGGGCCGCCCTGTCGTCTGTCGACAGGGAGGAGAAAGCGTTGCGGGCCTTTTCAGCTTCGCCGCCATGCCAGAGGATCGCTTCGGTGAGGCTCCGCGCACGGCCGTCATGCAGGAAAAAGCTGTGTCCGCTGACAGTCCGGGTCAGTCCTATACCCCATAGCGGCGGCGTGCGCCATTCACGTCCGCTTGCAAGGCCGACCTGCTGCCCGTCGGCAAGCCCGTCGCCCATGTCGTGCAGAAGAAAGTCGGAATAGGGCCAGATCAGTTGGAAGGACTGCGCTTTGTCGGGCGTATCCCGCCGGGTGACGAATTTCGGCATGTGGCAGGAAATGCAGCCGCTTTCGTAAAAAATCCGCTTGCCCTGCAGCGTCTCGGCGAAACTCGCCTTGCGCCGTGCCGGAACGGCAAGATTTCCGGAATAGAAGGTGACGAGGTCGAGAATGGCACCCGGCGCTTCTTCCGCGCCCAGCCGTTTCTGCACGCCGGTCGGCATATCACGGCATTTCTCTTCCGCCTTGGTGCAGTCGCCCTGCGCATCCGGGTGATCGGGCGTCGAGATGCCGATATCATTGGCGAAGGCATCGGCACTCTGGTCGCGCACCGTGGCGTTCTGCGCCTTCCAGCCGAACCGGCCGAGCGCGATCCCACCGCTGCGGTGGTCGCGCACGATCGCCGCCTTCCCCGAAATGCCGTCGCCGTCGGCATCATCAGGATCGGCATGGGCAAGGATGTCGGCCTCGGGAATGGCCTCGATCAGTCCGAGGCCGATCATCGCCGAGGCGACCCGCGGCGAAATCGTCGTCGCCGGGTCGAGCGGCCCATAACCAAGGTTCGTCACCGCATAACTCGGCCGGCGCAGCGACACGGTCTCGCCGTCGCCGAGCGTCACCCTCTCTTCGCGGTAGCTGATCACCATCTTCCCTTCGGCAGCAAGGCCAGGAACGGCGAGATCCTGCAGCTGATGGCCGTAGACCGGATCGGGAAAATTGACGACATCAGCCTGTGCGATGGCCTTTTCGTCCTCCGGCGTCGTGGCGGCGCGGGAAAGCCGCAGGAACATCGAGGTGGCGCTCGGGCCTCCCTCCGGCGGTTTGCCGCGGCCGTCATTGACATGGCAGCTCATGCAGGAGCGGGCGTTGAACAGCGGCCCGAGACCATCGGAAGCCTGCGTCGAGGAGGGAGCGGACACCCAGAGCTTTCGGAAGAGCGCATTGCCGAGCTTGAAATTCTGCTCTTCCTCGAAGGGAATGTTGGCCGAAATATGCGAGAAACTGTCCTCGGTGACAGGGTCGATCGAGGTCGTAGCCCCTGCCTGCATCGCTTCGTATTGTTCGGCTTTGGAAAAATCCGCTGTCGGCCGGGTGACGTCGGCGACGCGTTGCAGATCGGATTCGGAGAGGTCGGTGCGTTTCGTCGGCAGGTCGAAACCGGCTGCGATGCTGACGGAAAAACCGGCAAGCGTGGCGCAGAGCGTTGCGCTGGCGAAAAATCGGCGGGCCGGGGCATGCGACATTTCAGGGTCCGGGCCGCTCCGGCTTTCGAAGCGGCCCGCCTTTTTGCTTATTTGAAGACGGCGTTAGGATTATCCAAGCTGTCGGAACCTTCAAGCTGAACCGTGCCGAGATCGAGTGCGGCAATAACGCGCTGCACCGATTTCGTCTGGTCGATCAGCCCGTCGATAGCGGCCTGAACGACGGCGTTGCCTTCCTTGTTGCCTTCGCCGATCATCTGGTCGTACTTCTCGACGGTCTCGCCGCGCTTTGCCATGGCATTCATCGCTTCGAGCGTCTTGTTGAGCTTGCCTTCCACTTCGGCATCGAGCGCCTTGTCCTTGGCGGCCACCAGATCATGCAGCGACGGGCCACTGAGCTTGGTGCCGTCGACGCGGGTATAGTTGCCGGTATAGGCGGCAGCGATGCCGATCGCGTCGTTGAGATGCGAATTGTAGGTGTTGTCGGAGAAGCAATCATGCTCTTCCTCGGGATCGTGCAGCAGCAGGCCGAGCTTCATCCGCTCGCCGGCAAGCTCGCCGTAGGAAAGCGAACCCATGCCCGTCAGAATCGCGACGAGGCCGGCCTTCGGATCGGTTTCGACGTTCTTCGTCGCTGCACCGTCCGGCTTCCAGTTGTCGGTCATTTCCTGCAGGTCGGAAACGAGCAGGGTGGAGGCGGACTTCAGATATTCGGCGCGGCGGTCGCAATTGCCGTGCGTGCAGTTCTTGAGGTCGTAGTCGGTTGCCGGACGGTCGCCGGCGCCGGGTCCCGTGCCGTTCAGATCCTGACCCCAAAGCAGGAATTCGATGGCATGATAGCCGGTCGCGACATTGGCTTCGATGCCGCCGGCCTCGGCCAGCGTGCCGGAGAGGAATTCCGGCGTCAGCTTGGAAGCGTCGACATCCTTGCCGTCGATCTTGATCGTCTTGTTGGCGATGACATTTGCCACGTAGAGAGAATTCTCGTCGCTCTCGGTGCCGTAGGAAGCGTCGACATAGTCGATCAGGCCTTCATCGAGCGGCCACGCATTGACCTTGCCTTCCCAGTCGTCGACGATCGGATTGCCGAAGCGATAGACTTCCGTCTGCTGGTAGGGGACGCGCGCCTTGATCCAGGCGTCTCTGGCGGCCTTGAGCGTCGCATCGGTCGGCGCCTTCAGGAAGGCGTCGATCGCGGCGTCGAGCGCCTTGGCCGTCGTCAGCGAGTCCTCGTATTTCGCATGTGCCACACCGGCATAGTGTTTCACGACGGCGGCAGCATCAGTCTCGGCATGCGCGGGAAGGGCGAGCAGGGCGGCGGGGGCGATCGCCAGCACGGCTGCGCGGAATTTGCGGTTGAGCTTCATGATCCTCTCCTGTGACGGGATTTTCCGTCTAATCGGGCTCCGTCTCTTCGCGCAAAAGCAAACTTGTGTCAAACGCTCTAGTTTGGAATGGTTTTAAGAACGGACAGACGTTGCCAACCTGGCTTTTTTGAACGGCATCCGCTTGAAAAATTGGCAGCAACCGCGCCATTCCGCCGCGGCATCACGATCCGTAGCGGGCCTTCGCTAAACCGCGTCAGCCCTTCCGCTGCATACGACAGAAAAAGAAGCCGTCGGTATCGGTGGAGGCGGGCGTCAGCGTCACCGTCAGGCCGTCGGACGAATGCGGACGCGGGGCGTCCTTGCCGAACAGGGCTTCCCAGGCGGGCAGGGCGCTGACGAGCTGAAAATCAGGATTGTCGGCCGTGAAGCGGCGCGCCTGCTCCTCGTTTTCCTGGGGCAGGACCGAGCAGGTGACATAGATCAGATCGCCGCCGGGTTTGACGAAGCCGCTCGCCTGCGCCAGCGCGTCCTGCTGCTGGGCGATGCGCTCGTCGAGGTTCTTCGCCGTCAGCCGCCACTTCGTATCGGGGCGGCGGCGCCACGTGCCGGTGCCGGTGCAGGGCGCGTCGACCAGCACCTTGTCGCAGCGTCCGGCAAGGGCGGAGAGCGCCCTGGCGTCGTCATGCACCTGGACATTGCGCGTGCCCGCCCGCTTCAGCCGTTCGATGATCGGCGCCAGCCGTTTGCGGTCGGCATCATAGGCGTGAACCTGTCCCTTGTTCTGCATGGCCGCCGCCATGGCGAGCGTCTTGCCGCCACCGCCGGCGCAATAGTCGAGAACCTGTTCGCCATCATGGGCGAGCACCAGGTCGGCGACGATCTGCGATCCCTCATCCTGAACTTCGAACCAACCTTTTTGGAACGAAAGCTCGGCAGTCACGTTGGGAAGACGCGAGGCGCCTTCGCCAGCGGCAATCCGGATGCCGTAGCGGGCGATCTTCGCTGCATGCGCGTTGGCTCTTTCGAGCGCCTTGACGACCTTGTCGCGAGAGGCTTTGAGCAGGTTGGCGCGCAGATCGAGCGTCGGGCGGGCGGCGAGCGCCTGTGCCTCGGCAAGCCAGGCGGCGCCGAAGGCCTGTTCGAAGGAGGGTTGGACCCATTCGGGAATATCGCCGCGGATATGCGGCGGCGCATCGTCGAGCGAGCGGCTTTGAAAGGCCGCAACAGCGTCGGTTGAAAGTGGCGCCGGCGCAAACTTGTCGTCCGCCAGCTCAGTGGCAAGACTGTCAGGTGAAAAACCCCATTGGCGGAACATGACGCCATGGGCAATGGCAGCAGGACTGTCGTCATCCATCAGCCAGGCATGGGAAAGCCGCATGCGCAGTGCGTCATAGACAATGTTGCCGATCGCTGCACGATCGCCGGAGCCGGCGAAGCGGTGCGCGAGGCCCCAGTCCTTCAGCGCGTCGGCGACGGGCCGCTTGCGGGCATCGATGTCCGCGAGCACAGAAATCGCCCCTTCGAGGCGGCCGCCCAGACGCATTCACATGTCTCCTGTTGCCGTGGCGTGTGAACGATCAGCGCAAACGCGAGTGTCACGCAGTCAATTGTTCACAAGTCTCAACCGGGTGGTAACCGCGATTGACGGCAAGAGCAAGCGCCGCTTCCGGCACAGTCAGTGGCGGCCTCAGCTGACGACCTGGTAGCAGACCTTCGCAGTGCCGGAGCTCACCATGCCGATATTCTGGGCGGCGGCGCGCGACAGGTCGATCACACGACCACGGATGAACGGACCACGATCGTTGATGCGAACGACGACTGTGCGGCCATTGTTGCGGTTGGTGACCTTCACCTTGGTGCCGAAAGCAAGCGAACGATGTGCAGCAGTCAAGATGGCAGGATTCATACGTTCCCCGGAAGCAGTTTTGGAGCGAAGTGCGTACCATGAAGCACCGCCACAGCCATTGCCAGCAAAACCCTCTGCCGGAAGCATGGAAGAACAGGCTACAATAGTTACAGCGGCGATAATAGAACGACGTATGTTCTTCAAAACAGAGTATCCCTCAACTATTGAACTCACGCCCTTGCAGGCGGCGGGGCTTAAATCTGTGAAAAAGTGGCGAAAAAGTGCCGCGCCAGTTCACGGATTATTACAATCCGTAACATTCGTGAGGGTAATATCGGGATTCCAGGAATGAGCGCCGCGCCAAAAGGTAGAAAAAACCTAATAAAATCAGCTAAAATCCGAACGAATTTTCCGAAGGGATAGTTAACGCCTCGGCGTTCACGAAAATCGCGAAAATATTTTTCCGATTTCGCCATATTTACTGCCACATTTGGGCAAATTCAAAGGCCGTTAACCATAATATGCGGCGAAAATTATCCGGCCAAAGGGGGAAAGTAGGAATTTCCTACTCATTTTGGGTGATCGCATCCGTCGCAAACAGGACTGAGTTCTACTCCCCCCACCAGCATCCATCCCGCCACAATTGCGCAAGCGACATAGGATAGTTCGGGAAGGAAAATGCGAAGCCGGCGGCCTTGAGTTTTGCATTCGAAACCCGTTTGTTCTCGCCGTAGAAAGTGCGCGCCATCGGCGTCAATTCGGCGGTCTCGAACGCCTGCTCCGGCGGCGGTTCGACGCCCATCAGGCGGGCTGCCTCGACGATCACATCCTGCGGCGGGCCGGGCCGGTCGTCGGTGACATTATAGATGCCGCCGAGGCCGCGCTCCGACAGAAAGCGTGTCGCTGCGCCAATATCTTCGACGCGGATGCGGTTGAACACCTGGTCCTTCTTGATCAGCCGTCGCGCCGTGCCCTTGTCCAGATTGCAGAAGGCGTTGCGGCCCGGCCCATAGATGCCGGAAAGGCGCAGCACCGCCGCCGGCACGCCGCGCTCCCGGCCCATCGCCAGCCAGCCCTCTTCCGCCTCGAGCCGCTCGGTCGACCGTCCGGAAACGGGCAGGCACGGCGTTTCCTCACTCACCCAGGCGCCCTGGTGATCGCCATAGACGCCGACGGTGGAGAGGTAACCGATCCATTCAAGCTTCGGCAGCAGGCGTGCGCCGTCTTTATCAAGCAGCCGCAGCAGCGGGTCGGCCTTTCCAGGGGCGATCGATTGAACCAGGTGGGTGACGCCGTCCAAAGCCTGGCGCAACCCCTCTTCCATGCTCTCGCCGTCGAAAAGGAATGCTTCGATGCTGTTCTGGCGGAGCGCTTCCACTTTGTCAGGCGAGCGCGTGGTGCCGGAAACCCGCACGCCGTCGCCGGCAAAGGCCTTGGCGATTGCCGTGCCGGAATAACCGCAGCCAAAGATCATCACATGCATCAGCCCACTCCCGCCAATCGCCATTCGTTCAGGACGTCGTCATCTCTCTCGTCCGCCCTTTGTGCGGCAAAGGCCGCAAATTCGCCAGCCTCCATCAGCCGCCAAAGCGCCCAGACCGTCATGCCGCGCACCACGGGCGAGGGATCCTCCGAAAGCCCGCGACACGGCCCGATGAGCGCCTTGTCGCCGGAATTGCCGGCGGCGATCAGCACATTTCGGACGAAACGGTCGCGGCCGATCCGCTTCACCGGCGAGCCGCTGAAGAAGGCACGGAAGGCGGCATCGTCAAGCGTCAGCAGAAAGGCGATCGACGGCTCCTTCAGATCCTCCCGCGCCTTGAGCTTCATCTCGGAGGCGGAGCTTGCGAACTTGTTCCAGGGACAGGCGGCAAGACAGTCGTCGCAGCCGTAGATGCGATTGCCGATCAATACGCGCAAATCGGCGTCGATCGGTCCCCTGTGCTCGATGGTGAGATAGGAGATGCAGCGCCGCGCGTCGATCTGGTAAGGCGCCGGGAAGGCAGCCGTCGGACAGATGTCGAGACAGGCGCGGCAGGAGCCGCAATGATCGATCTCCGGCGCGTCGACGGCAAGATCGGCGGTGGTGAACATCGTGCCGAGGAACAGCCAGGAACCGTGAACGCGGCTGACGAGATTGGTATGTTTGCCCTGCCAGCCGAGCCCGGCCGCCGCCGCCAACGGTTTCTCCATGACCGGCGCCGTATCGACGAACACTTTCACGTCGGCGCCTGCCCGCGCTGCAAAGCGCGTGGCGATCTCCTTCAGCCGGCCCTTGATGACGTCGTGATAATCGCGGTTGCGGGCATAGACGGAAATCGCTGCCTTGTCCGGCTTGTCGAGGATAGCGCGGGGATCTTCTTCCGGAGCGTAATTGAGGCCGAAGACGACGACGGAGCGCACCTCGCTCCAGAGTGTCAGGGGATCGCCGCGCCGGTCGCGCGTCTCCGCCATCCAATCCATCGTCCCGTGGCGCCCGGCATCGATGAACTGGCCGAGGCGCTCTTTCGCTTGCGGGATCGCATCCGGGCGCGTGATGCGGCAGAGATCGAAGCCCTTGGCGGCAGATTCTGCCCGGACGAACTCGGTCAAATTGTCGCGGCGGCGGCGCTCTTTGTCGTCATTGTCAGGTTCGGGCATGAAGAGCCCTCGTCAGAAATCCAGATCGGCATAGTGTGAAACCGGTGTCAGGCCGCGCACGCGCTCGGTCAGCATCGGCCGGAAGGACGGACGCGACTTCAGCCGCTGGTACCAGTCCTTGACGACTGGCGAATCCGCCCACTCGATCTCGCCGAGATAATCGAGGATCGAGATCGAGGCCGCGGCGGCAAGGTCGGCATAGCTCATCCGCTCGCCCGCCAGCCACTGACGCGAGCCGGCAAGCCAGGTGAGATAGCGCATATGCTGGCGGATATTCGCGCGGGCCGTGCGCAGAACCTTCGAATCCGGCGCTCCGCCGCCCTGATCGGCGGTCATCTGCAACTTATAGACACGCTCGCGGGCGAGCGGCTTGGTCACATCGTTTTCCATCTTCTGCATGAACCATTCGGTCAGCCGGCGGATTTCCGCCCGCTGGAAAGGGTCTTCGGCGAGCAGCCGCCGGTCGCGTTTCAAGACGCCGTGCGTCTCGTCCAGATATTCGGAAATGACGCTCGCGCCGCAGAGCGCGCGCATGCTGTCGTCGACATAGACCGGCAGCGTGCCGGCCGGATTGAGCGCCAGGAAATCCCGGCGCTTCTCCCATGTCTGCTCCTCGATCAGATCCGCCTGATAGCCGTATTCCGCCAGGATCAGCCGGACGAAGCGAGATGCGGATGACATGGGATGATGATAAAGCGTGGGCATAGATACTCGGGCTTTGTGATTGCTGTTACAGGACTGTGTGGCAGCTCGATTATAGCGCCCTAGTCATGACTCATTGGTTGAAGCTATAGGAGCTTGGCCCCGCCAATACAAGCGAATCGGATTTTTCAGGCCATCTGATAATGGCGAAACACGGTCTAACGAATGATTGGAAACGGCGGCCTGATCGACCCAAGCGCTCAGACCCGGCCGAACTTTAAACCGGAGACAATGTATGGATTATATAAATGCTGCAATTCTCGGCGTCATAGAAGGGATCACCGAGTTCCTGCCGATCTCGAGCACCGGCCACCTGATCATTGCCGAGCAATGGCTCGGACATCGGTCGGATATGTTCAACATCGTTATTCAGGCGGGCGCCATCCTCGCCGTCACCATCATTTACTGGCGTCGCTTGGTGGATCTGGTGCTTGGCTGGCGCGACCCCGCCAACCGCGATTATGCCGCCAAGCTGATCGTCGCCTTTCTCATCACCGCCATTCTCGGACTGGTCGTCAAGAAGCTCGGCTTTGAACTGCCGGAGACTGCGACACCGATCGCCTGGGCGCTCATCATCGGCGGCATCTGGATGATCTTTGCCGAATGGGCGGCCGCCCGCAGGCCGCCGCATAAAGAGATTACCTGGCTTGTCGCCATCCTGGTCGGCATCGCCCAGATCGTTGCCGGCGTCTTCCCGGGAACCTCGCGCTCCGGCGCCACGATCTTCGTCGCCATGCTGGCAGGCACGGGCAACCGGGCCGCGGCGACCGAGTTTGCCTTTCTCGTCGGCATTCCCACAATGTACGCGGCCAGCGCCTATGAATTGCTGAAGACCTTCAGGGATGGCGGAGCGGCAGGCGAAGACTGGACGGCGCTCGGCATCGCCTTCGTTGTCTCCACCGTCGTCGCTTTCATCGCGGTCAAATGGCTGCTTGCCTATATCAGGAGCAACCGGTTTACCCTGTTTGCCATCTACCGCATCATTCTCGGTGTTTTGCTGCTCGGCATGGCCGCGACCGGCTTGATTGCCTGAGACACCCGCCCTGCATTGCATTCGCGCAACTCCCGGCGCGAATGCAAATGCCCCGTCGGACCGCACAAACAGGCACCCGATTACCGGCAAGGCGCCGAATTTTTCAGTTGGTCATTGAGGGGAAACGCTCCCACCGCCGCTTTGAAGCAGGCGAAACTGAGCGATGATCTAGAAGCGCCCTGTATCAGGCGTTTCGATCGACTGCTTGCTTGGAGCAGGATGCCGGCGCAGGGCCGGGCTTTTCGTCAATGGATGATCGAAGCCGTCGAGCAAGGATCGACGCCGTAGGCCGGCGAGCAATCGCCCTTTACCGCCGCGACCGAACCGGGCGCAACGAAAGAGCCTGCAAGGATAACCAGCGCCGCACACGCAAACAGGAGCGCGATTGACTTGCCCATTGAGAATTGCCTTTCACAGTGATTGCCGCGCGCGACCGCAGGCGTTGAGTCCGTTGGAAGACGCGCGGGTTTGGTAGTCAGTGGAATGACAAATAGCAATAAACGTTCCTGCTAAATTTGGTGTTAATCCCACAAAATTTCCGATGCGTCTTTTATGCAACGCCGCTGAATATGCCGAGCACCAAAACACTTCAAACTTGCGCCGGGCTTTGCAGGACACGGCAACGCCAAAAGGCCGCTCGCGGGATCCGCAGACGGCCAATCTCATCGGTTGGAAAAGATGGTCAGGCGGCCTTGCCGGTGCCGGTGTACTGGCCGTGCGGACGATAGTGCACCAGATAGGAGCCGAGCACCGATGCCACCATGGTGGGCGCAATGCCGAGGCCCTTCAACGTGCGGCCTTCCGCCTCGGCTTCCGGGGAGACGATATTGTCGCGCTTCAGCATGCGCACCTGATCCGGCGTGATCGGCGGCGTTATGAAGGGGACCAGCGAAGCGATGCTGCCGATCATCGAAGCGATGCCGAAGGGCAGGGATACCAGCGGGTTCTTGCGGCACGTTACCTTCAGCATCGTCTCGAGACATTCGCGGAAGCTGAGCACCTCAGGCCCGCCAAGCTCATAGACCTTGCCGCCGGCAACCTTGCCGTCGACGGCGCGGGCGACGGCCTCGGCGATATCTTCGACATAGACAGGCTGGAATTTCGTCTTGCCGCCGCCGATGAGCGGCAGGATCGGCGACATGCGCGCCATCTGGGCGAACTTGTTGAAGAAGCTGTCCTCCGGTCCGAAGACGATCGACGGACGAAAGATCACCGCATCGGGCTTGACCGAGAGGATGGCCGTTTCGGCGCGACCCTTGGTGCGGCCATAGTCCGAATCGGATTTCGCGTCGGCGCCGATCGCCGAAATATGCGTCAGCGTCGCACCCGCGCTGCGCGCCGCCTCAGCAATCGCACGACCGCCGAATTCCTGCACGGCGTCGAAAGTGTTGCGGCCGGTCTCCTGCAGAATGCCGACGCAGTTGACGACGTGGCTCGCACCGTCGACGGCGCGATCGATCGAGCCGCGGTAGCGCAGGTTCGCCTGCACGAAGGAAATCTGGCCGACATTGCCGAGCGGCTGCAGGAAGCCGGCGAGATCGGGACGGCGCACGGCGACGCGGATGTTATAGCCGCGCTTGGCCAGCGCCCGAACCACGTGCCTGCCCACGAAGCCCGACCCTCCGAACACGGTGACGAGCGGCGGCAGGTTGGCAAGGGTCATGGCAGGCTCCTCGAAAGGCTTTGCGGAATGCTTGATTGGCTCCGTCTTAGCCGAATCCCTGCGCGACGGGAAGGCCCATCACGCCGTCAGTTTTTTGCGAATGCGAGGGCGCCTAACGCATCGTGCCTTCCAAAAATCGGAATCGATTTTCGGAAGGCACGATGAGTAGATTTAAAGTGCTAGAGCGTCCTTTGTGCGTCCGAAAGACGCACGGCGCTCTAGACGCCTTCGACGACGACCATTTCCGCATCCGCGGCTTCCTGGCGGATTTTCGCGGCGATCTGGTATTCCGGCGAATTATAGCAGTCGACCGCATGCTGCATCGACGGGAATTCGATCACCACGTTGCGGACGCGCGCCTTGCCCTCGAGTTCGGTAAAGGCGCCGCCGCGCGCCAGGAAATTCGCGCCATATTTTTCGAAGGCCGGCTTGGCCGCCGCCACGTAATCCTTGTAGCGCTCGGCATCGCGAACATCGACGCGGGCGATCCAATATCCCTTGGCCATGATCTTCTCCCTTTTGTCGTTGAAACTATTAGCGGTTTGCCGGCCAGAGTGCCGTCACCATCTCGCTGAGGATCGCGCGGGCGGCATCCCGGGGATCCGGCGCCTTGACGACAGGCCGGCCGACGACGAGATGCGTCGCTCCTGCCTTCAGCGCGTCGAAAGGCGTCATCACCCGCTTCTGGTCGCCCTTGTCGCTACCATCAGGGCGAATGCCGGGGGTGACGATCGCCATGTCGGGTCCGACGATTTCGCGCACCGCAGCCGCTTCCTCCGCCGAGCAGACGATACCGCCCATACCGGCTGTGCGCGCCTGTTCGGCGCGGCGCAGCACCAGGCTGTGCGGATCCTGGCTGTAGCCGGCCTCGGCGAGGTCGTCGGCATCCATCGAGGTCAGCACGGTCACGCCCAGCAGGCAGAGGCCGGAGCCGGCCGCGGCCTCGACCGCCGCCTTCATGGCTTTCGGATAGGCATGCAGCGTCAGCATCGACATGCCCATCTTGGCGATGTTCTCGACGCCGGAGGCAACGGTGTTGTCGATGTCGAGCAGCTTCATGTCGAGAAAGATCTTCTTGCCGCTGGCGGCAAGATCACGGGCGAATTCCAGGCCGCCGGCAAAGACCAGCTGATAGCCGATCTTGTAGAAGAGAATGTCGTCGCCGAGCGTGGAAACCAGTCTTTCCGCCTCGCCGATCGTTGGAACATCCAGGCCGACGATCAACCGCTCGCGTGCGTCCATCTGAAGTCACCCCTGCCAGTCTTCGATGGGCGTCCAGTCGCATGTTAGGCGCCGATCCGCAAGACCGAAAGCATAGAGATTGCCGCCGCCGCCGGGCTGGTCGCGGTCGCGCGCGATCGGGCTGCCCGCCAGATGGCATTTGAGCAGCGTGCCGACGCCGCCATGGCCGACAAAGGCGATCGGCGCTGTCGCATCATGCGTGGCGAGAACGGCATTAACGGCCTCGACGATGCGGGCCTGCGCGTCGACGGCGCGCTCCCAGCCTTTGAAGCTTTGTTCCGGATGGGCGAAGAACCAGTCGGCCGCCTCTTCGAATTGCGGCGGCGGCAGGAAGCCGGTGGCCGTGCGGTCGTTTTCGTGGGTCGCGTGGACGATCTCCACGGTCACACCGGAAGCTTTCGCCAGAATTTCGGCCGTCTCGATCGCCTTCGTCTCGTCGCTGGAGACGATGCGCCGCACTTGCTTGGCCCAGCCGCTCTCTGCCGCTTTGCGGGCGCGCGCCGCGCCGACATCGGAAAGTCCCCATTTCGGCACTGGCACGTTGGCGTCGATCCTGACCTGCGGATGAGTGATGTAGATCCCGAACATCTTAGCCGCGCTTATAGATCCAGAGCTGCGCCGGCGGAATATTGCGCATGACGAAGTCGAAATGCTGGATATGGTAGCGGTCGGGATTGGCGGCGATCGGCGAGATCGCGCCATAGGAAATCTGCACCATCGGCCGGCCGGCCGGCAGTCGATCGAGCAGGCTTTCGAGCAGCGAGATGCGCTTCGCCATCGGGAAATTCAGCAGCGGAATGCCCGAGACGACGGAATCGAAGGTGAGACCGCTGAAATTGCCAAGGGTGGCCTGAAGATCGAAGGCATCGCCGTTGATGAAGTGCACGCCGGGATAGGTCCGCTGCAGATGTTTATGAAAATCCGTCGAATATTCGATTGCGACGAGATTTTCCGGACGGACGCCGCGGCCGAGAATGGCCTTGGTGATGGCGCCCGTGCCCGGTCCGAGTTCAAGCACCGGCAGCCCGGAATGGATGTCGACGACGCTTGCCATGCGCTTGGCCGTGATCGAGGAGGTCGGCACGATCGAGCCCACCGTCTTCGGCCCCTGCATCATGCCCCGGAAGAAGCGGATCTCGTCGTCGAACCTCTTCCCGAACCGTTCCTTCACCTTGACCCGTAAGCTCATTCTCCACCCATCCGCATGTTGATCGAATGCCTTAATATGCCGCTTGTCGCTTAAGGGACAAGGATTTTCGCAACAAGGACATCGGCATCAACAGTTCATGCGGCTTTCGGCGCTGAACCGGGCATGAGATCGGCGAGCCTTTCGCTCAAATGATCGGCATCGATAGGCGCGCGCATCTTCACATCGGTATTGTCGAAATAGAGATAGACGTCGCGACCTTTGCTGCGCGCCGCTACGGGCGCCAGCACCCGCGTCGCATTCTCCGGTTCTCCGCCCGTGGCCCAGGCGCGGATGCGTTGCGCCCATATGTCGAGCGCTTCGTCCTCGTAGCCGCTGACATAGAGCTTTTCCGAGCCATGCAGGCGGCAGTAGCTGAAATCGGCGGTGACATCCATCAGCAGCGGCCATTTCACCGTATCGGCGCAGACGAGAGCGACTCTGTGACGCCTGAGCATCTCGATGAAGGCGGGTGAGCGGAAGCTCTCGTGGCGAATCTCCAGCGCATGCCGGATCGGCTGGTGCCCGTCGCATTTAAGCCAGGCCGGTCCCTTGATATGCCAGTCGTGCCGCTTCGCAAGCGTTATCGCCGCGTCGCGGTCGTGCGGCAGCAGCGACAAAAAGCTCTCGAAAAGGGATGGGTCGAAGGCCATGTTCGGCGGGAATTGCCAGAGGATCGGCCCGAGCTTGGGGCCGAGCCGCAAAACGCCGGAGGCGAGAAAATTGGCGAGCGCCGTCTGGATATCCTGCAGCCGCAGCATATGGGTGATGAAGCGCGGTCCCTTGACCGCGAAGACGAAATCCTCCGGCGTTTCCTCGCGCCAGCGGCCGAAGCTTTCGGGCCGCTGCAATCCGTAGAAGGTGCCGTTGATCTCGATCGACCGGAAGTGCCGGGCGGCATAGGAAAGTTCCTGCTTCTGCGGCAGGTCCTTCGGGTAGAATTGGCCGCGCCAGGGCGCATAGGTCCAGCCGGATATGCCGATACGCACCGTTCCCGTCTTTTTGGTCATGGGATCCTCCGTTTTGACAGGAGGAAAAACGGCAATGAGCGGCCTTCGTTCCGGTCAGACGCGCATCGGCATCAGCACGTAGAGCGCATCGTCGCCCGCCGTGTCGCGGATCAGCGTCGGCGAGCCGGCATCGGCAAGCAGGAAGATCGCTTCCTCGCCGGAAAGCTGGGCGGTGATGTCGAGCAAGTACTTGGCGTTGAAGCCGATTTCCATCGCATCCGTGTCGTAGCCGACGGCAACTTCTTCCGTCGCGCTGCCGGAATCGGGATTGTTGACGGTCAGCATCAGCTGCCCCTCGGAAAGCGCCAGCTTTACGGCGCGGCCGCGCTCGGAGGAGATCGTCGAGACGCGGTCGACGGCCTGTGCGAAACTCGTGCAGTCGACCCGCATTTCCTTGTCGTTGCCGGTGGGGATGACGCGCTGATAATCCGGGAAGGTGCCGTCGATCAGTTTCGAGGTCATGACGATCGAGCCGATGGTCAGCCGGATCTTGGCGTCGGAGACCTCGACGGTCACCATCACCTCGGGATTGTCGACCAGCTTCTGCAACTCGCCGACCGTCTTGCGCGGAATGATGATGCCGGGCATGCCCTCGGAGCCGGAGGGCGCATCGACATCGGCGCGCGCCAGCCGGTGGCCGTCGGTCGCAACCGCCCTCAGCTTCAGTTGGCCGTTGCTCTCGATCGTGTGGAAGAAGATGCCGTTCAGATAATAACGCGTCTCTTCCGTCGAGATCGCGAACTGCGTGCGGTCGATCAGCATCTTCAGATCGGCCGCCTTCAGCTTG
This sequence comes from Rhizobium sp. WYCCWR 11146, assembly GCF_013591995.1. Taxonomy (NCBI): domain Bacteria; kingdom Pseudomonadati; phylum Pseudomonadota; class Alphaproteobacteria; order Hyphomicrobiales; family Rhizobiaceae; genus Rhizobium; species Rhizobium sp. WYCCWR 11146. The sequence goes on along the minus strand of NZ_JACCEY010000031.1, from coordinate 201,376 downwards.
AAGGAATGGGTGAAGGTGCCGGCTGTGAGATCCGGGAAGTCCGATTCCGGCAGGCACTGAAGCGAGAATTTCGAGCGGCCGGACTGCACGGTCATCGCGCCGCCATCCGGGCTGGTGGCAAGCAGCACTTCCGAGCCGTCGGAAAGCTTGCGCACGATATCGTAGAGGAGATGCGCGGGAACGGTGGTGGCGCCGGGCTGCTCGACGCTAGCAGGGGTCGCCTCGGTGATTTCGAGGTCGAGGTCGGTCGCCTTCATGTCGAGCTTTTGGCCGTCGGCCTTGAGCAATACGTTGGACAGGATCGGGATCGTGTTGCGACGTTCGACCACGCGGTGGACGTGGTTCAGCGATTTCAACAGGTTTGACCGCTCAATAGTAATACGCATGGGATGCTACCGCTTTCGACCGTGACTGTCCGGGCGCATCGAGCACCCGAAGAATGCTGTCCCGGCTTGAGGCCGGGGGAGTGGACGGGCAAAATGGCAGACTTCAGCATTGCTTTGCAAGAGGCATGGACGTCGGCACCCCTGCATTTGCGGTTTTCCAGAGCAATGCTCACAGAAATCCGAACCCTTGCCGAAGCGGTGCGGCTCGCCCATAAGGGTTCGATGCCGGCGACGAGCCGGCGGGACGAAAGCAAATGGCATGAATGAGGAAACGACAGCGGACGCCGCCACCCGGCGAAGCTTCCGCCTGCACAATGCAACGGTCCCGGCGCGGCCGCTGGAGCCGGCGCTCTATCTGGTCGCCACTCCCATCGGCAATCTCGGCGACATCACCCTGCGGGCGCTCGAAACGCTGGCCGGCGCCGATGTGCTTGCCTGCGAGGATACGCGCGTCACCCGCGTGCTGCTCGACCGCTACGGCATCCAGAACCGCCCCTTTGCCTATCATGAGCACAATGCCGACGAAGCTGGCCCAAGGCTGCTGCAGGCGCTCGAAGCCGGGCGATCGGTGGCGCTGGTTTCCGATGCCGGCACGCCGCTGGTCTCCGATCCCGGCTATCGGCTGGCGCAACAGGCGATAGCGGCAGGTTACCGTGTCATTCCCATTCCCGGCGCCTCCGCGCCGCTCGCAGCCCTTGTCGGCTCCGGCCTGCCGAACGATGCTTTCCTTTTCGCCGGTTTCCTGCCGGCCAAGGACAAGGCCCGCCGCGACCGCCTCGGTGAACTTGCAGCAGCGCCCGCGACGCTGATCTTCTTTGAATCGCCGCATCGCATCGGCGCAACGCTTCTGGCCGCCGCCGATGTGCTGGGCGGCACTCGGCCCGCCTCCGTCTGCCGCGAGCTGACCAAGACCTATGAGGAGTTCCGCCGCGGCACGCTTGCCGACCTTGCGGCGCATTATCAGCAGGTGGAAAACGTCAAGGGCGAGATCGTCCTGGTGATCGGTCCGCCGGAGCCGGTCGAGACGTCTGAGGCCGATGTCGAAGCCGTGCTGGCCGACCTGTCGAAGTCAATGCCGACGGCAGGCGCCGCCACCGAAGCCGCCCGCCTCACCGGCCTGCCGCGCAAGGTGCTCTACCAGCGCCTGCTGGAGATCAAGAACGCCGATGGGCGATAATGATCTCACCGCGATCAGAAGGAAGGCGCTGCGCCGGGGCCGCATGTCGGAATATGTCGCGGCCGTCTTCCTGATGCTGAAGGGCTACCGCATCCTGGCGCTGCGCCACCGCACCCGGCTCGGCGAGATCGATATCATCGCCCGCAAGGGCGATCTCGCCGTCTTCGTCGAGGTCAAGGCCCGCCATGGCGAGGCGGCGGCGGTCGACGCCGTCTCTGTCGCCGCACAAAAGCGGATACGGGCGGCAAGCGATCTCTGGCTTGCCCGCCAGGCGGATCAGGCCCGCCTTTCCCAGCGTTATGATATCGTGGCGATCATGCCGGGCCGGCTGCCGCGGCATTTTATTGATGCCTTCTGACCTCCTTTCGCCCCATCCGATTTCCGGATCGTTAAAATTTTAGTCCCCGCTTGAACCAGGTCCTTACGACTCTCTGCTATCGACTCGGTAGGGTAGCAATTGGGGGTTGTTTCATGGCCTGGAAGCTGATGCTTGCAAGTGCGGTCGCCATGGCCGCGCGCTCGGTACCGTATGCTGCCGTGGCGAAGCCGGCCGGAAAATCCTTCGTCGCGCATGCGAGCGATCTGCTGCCGCTGAAATCCACACCGATCAATCCGGACTGGATTATCAACGGCAATCCGCAGGCCCGCACCGCCGAACATTCGCGCGGCCATGACGAGGCCTCGCTGACGGCGATCTGGGACTGCACGGCGGGTGAATTTCGCTGGCGCTTCGGCTGGGACGAGACGGTGATGATCCTCGAAGGCGAGGTCCATATCACCGCCGAGGACGGCACCGAACGAACCTTGCGCGCCGGCGACGTCGCCTTTTTCGCCGGCGGAACCTGGGCGAGCTGGCGGGTCGACAATTACGTCCGCAAGGTCGCCTTCCTGCGCAAGCCCTTCCCGAAGCCCTTGGCGATCGCCTACCGTCTCCGCAACATGCTGCGCAACAACGGCAACCAGGGCATCGCCGCCTGAAGATCGTCGGAGCCGCCGAAGCCCTTGATTGACCGTTGCGTTTGATATCTGGCCGACCTACATCTGTCCGGCATTCAGCGAGGGATGGAAATGGCCAAGATCACCAATGTAGCGGTCCAGATGGATCATGTCGCAGGCATCAATATCGCAGGTGATTCCACCTTCGCCATGAGCCTGGAAGCCCAGGCGCGCGGCTACAGGCTCTTCCATTATACCCCCGATCGCCTGAGCTTCCGCGACGGCAAGCTTTATGCCAGCGTCGAGCCGATGGTGCTGCGCGACGTCAAGGGCGATCACTACGAGCTTGGCGCGCCCGAGCGCGTCGATCTCGCGACCATGGATGTCGTGCTGCTGCGCCAGGACCCGCCCTTCGACATGGCCTATATCACCTCGACGCATCTGCTCGAGCGCATCCATCCGAAGACGCTCGTCGTCAACGATCCGGCCTGGGTGCGCAATTCGCCGGAAAAAATCTTCGTCACCGAATTCTCCGACCTGATGCCGAAGACGCTGATCACCAAGGATGCCACCGAGATCCGCCGCTTCCGCGACGAGATGGGCGATATCATCCTGAAACCGCTTTACGGCAATGGCGGCGCCGGCGTCTTCCATTCGACCCGCGACGACCGCAATCTCTCCTCGCTGCTGGAAATGTTCGGCCAGCTTTTCCGCGAGCCCTTCATCGCCCAGCAATATCTGCCCGACGTGCGCAAGGGCGACAAACGCATCATCCTGATCGACGGCGAATTCGCCGGCGCCATCAACCGCGTGCCGGCCGAACACGACAGCCGCTCCAACATGCATGTCGGCGGCCGCGCTGAGGCGACCGAACTGACGCCGCGCGAACAGGAAATCTGCGCCCGCATCGGCCCGGCGCTGAGGGAGCGCGGCTTCCTGCTCGTCGGCATCGATGTGATCGGCGATTACATGACCGAGATCAACGTCACGTCGCCCACCGGCATCCGCGAGGTCAAGAAGTTCGGCGGCGCCGATATAGCAGCTCTGCTTTGGGATGCGATCGAGCGCAAGCGCGGCTGAGCCAGGCGCCCATGACCGTTCTGGTCCCGCGACCGAGCACAACCAAGGTCACAGCGGATGCCTGACTATGTTCTTTGATTGTTCTTGTTTTATTCCTGCGTCCATGCCAGATTGCAACCGCTGGCCTTAATGCATGTCGCCCAAAACTGTGCAACAGTTTTGGGTGCATCGATAAAGGCTGCGGGGCGGTATATAAAAGTTTGCGGCAAGGGGATGGGCTTATGGTCGCGCGTGTCAGTACGGTTGCATTTCAGGGCATCGAAGGTGTACCGGTCGAGGTCCAGGTCATGGTTGCACCCGGCAAGGTCGGGATGCAGATCGTCGGCCTGCCTGACAAGGCGGTTGCCGAAAGCCGCGAGCGCGTGCAGGCCGCCCTCCACGCCTCCGGCCTGGCGCTGCCGGCCAAGCGCGTGACGGTCAATCTGGCGCCTGCCGACCTGCCGAAAGAGGGCTCGCATTTCGACCTGCCGATCGCCCTTGCCCTGATGGCCGCGCTCGGCGCCATTCCTGCCGATGCCTTGTCGGATTTTGTCGTCGTCGGCGAACTCAACCTCGATGGGACGATCGCCGCCATATCAGGCGCGCTGCCGGCTGCGATCGGTGCCAATGCGCTCGGCAAGGGGCTGATCTGCCCGGCCGAAAGCGGCGCCGAAGCCGCCTGGGCGGGCTCGGACGTCGATATCCTCGCACCGCGCAGCTTGATCGCCCTTGCCAATCATTTCCGCGGCACGCAGGTCCTATCCAGGCCGGAAGCGTCGATCCGCGCCAATGCCGCAAACCTGCCGGACCTTGCCGAAATCAAGGGCCAGGAAAGCGCCAAGCGGGCGCTCGAGGTGGCG
>NZ_JACCEY010000031.1:105721-196878 GCF_013591995.1 Rhizobium sp. WYCCWR 11146 | reverse complement strand
TCGGTCCTCCGGGCTCCGGCAAGTCGATGCTGGCGGCAAGACTGCCGTCGATCCTGCCGCCGCTTTCGGCCGCCGAGCTGCTGGAGGTGTCGATGGTGCATTCGATCGCCGGCCAGCTCTCCGGCGGCAAGCTTTCCGATCGCCGGCCCTTCCGCACCCCGCATCATTCCGCCACCATGGCGGCCCTTGTCGGCGGCGGCCTGCGCGCCCGTCCGGGCGAAGCCTCCCTTGCCCATCACGGCGTGCTCTTTCTTGACGAGTTTCCCGAGTTCACGCCGCAGGCGCTCGATGCGCTGCGCCAGCCGCTCGAAGGCGGCGAATGCGTCATTGCGCGTGCCAATCACCGCGTCTCCTATCCGGCGAAATTCCAGCTGATCGCGGCAATGAACCCCTGCCGCTGCGGCATGGCCGGCGAGCCGGGCCATACCTGCGCCCGCGGCCCGCGCTGCATGAGCGATTATCAGGCCCGCATCTCCGGCCCGCTGATGGATCGCATCGATATCCGCATCGATGTGCCGGCCGTCTCCGCCGCCGACCTCATCCGGCCGATGGCCGCCGAAACCAGCGCCGACGTCGCCCGTCGTGTCGCTCGCGCCCGCGAAATCCAGCAGGAGCGCTTCGAAAGCACAGGCGCAAAAGGCATCGGCACCAATGCCCGCTGCTCCACCTCGATGATCGAGAAACTGGCCGAGCCCGACGCTAGCGGCCTGCAGCTGCTCCGCGACGCCGCCGAGAAGATGAAATTCTCCGCCCGCGGTTACCACCGCGTGCTCAAGGTCGCCCGCACGCTGGCCGATCTCGACGGCAAGCCGACCGTCGGCCGCATCCATCTCGCCGAAGCCATCTCCTACCGCATCGCCGGCGAAAGGCTGACGGCGGCTGCGTGAGAGGCGCGAAGCGCGCCCGACAGTTTGTTGGCAGCTCATCCTTTACTCGGCGTCATCCTCGGCCTTGTGCCGAGGATCTGCTGCATATCAACTGGCTGCAGATGCTCGGGACAAGCCCGAGCATGACGAAAGAGGAGTGGGTCGGCTTTATCAGCAGCTCACAGAGCGCCGAAGCAGGCCCGATATCCTGCGAAGACGAGTGACCGGAAAAGCCCGGCCAAAGCTCTGCCTCAGCTCCCCAGCCCCTCGAACAGCGCCGTCGAGAGATAACGCTCGGCGAAGGAGGGGATGATGATGACGATGTTCTTGCCGGCGTTCTCGGGACGGATGCCGACCTTGATTGCGGCGGTCAGTGCCGCACCCGAGGAGATGCCAACCGGCACGCCTTCGAGCCGGGCAACCAGGCGCGCCTGTTCGAAGGCTTCGTCATTGGTCACGGTGACGACCTCGTCATAGATGCCGGTATCGAGGATCTTCGGGGCGAAACCGGCGCCGATGCCCTGGATTTTGTGCGGGCCGGGATTGCCGCCGGAGAGGATCGGCGAATCTGCGGGCTCGACGGCGATGATCTTGATCTCGGGTTTGCGGCTCTTCAGCACCTGTCCGACGCCGGTGATCGTGCCGCCGGTGCCGATGCCGGAGACGACGATGTCGACCGTGCCGTCGGTATCGTTCCAGATTTCCTCGGCCGTCGTCTTGCGGTGGATCTCGGGATTATCAGGGTTTTCGAACTGCTGCGGAATGACGGCATCGGGAAGGGAGGACGCCAGTTCCTCGGCCTTGGCGATGGCGCCCTTCATGCCCTTTGGTCCCTCGGTCAGCACCAGCTCGGCGCCGAGCAGCGCCAGCATCTTGCGGCGCTCGACCGACATTGTCTCCGGCATGGTGAGGATCAGCCGATAACCCTTGGCGGCGGCGGCAAAGGCGAGCGCGATACCGGTATTGCCGGAGGTCGGCTCGATCAGCACCGTCTTGCCGGGGGTGATCTTGCCCTGGGCTTCGAGGCCCTCGATCATCGCGACGCCGATACGGTCCTTCACGGAGGCGATCGGGTTGAAGAATTCAAGCTTGCCGATCAGGTTCGCCACGACGCCCTTTTCCCGCGCCAGCTTGTCGAAGCGCACGAGCGGCGTGTCGCCGATGGTCTCGGTGATCGAGGAATAGATGCGGCCGCGGCCGGGCTTGTGCGACATGGGTGCTCTCCCTTTGAAATCCTGCTCCTGAAATCGAGGGGGAGAATAGGGTCAAAGGCCCGTCTAGGCCAGAGCGCGTTCGACCTGGAGGAGCGGTCAGGAGAGAAAAAAACCTTTGAAAACCGTTTCTTGCCGAATGTTTATTTCAGGCCGCTCGCGTGGCGATGAAGGCTGCCGTGCCGGCGAGGATGCCGGCGGCAACCCGGTTCAGCGCCTGCAAGGCCCGAGGCTGCTTCAGCATCGTGCGGGCCCGCGAGGCAAGCAGCATATAGGGCACCAGCACGACGATCAGCACCATGAAGGTGGTGGTGAGCAGGAGCGCATAGTCTCGCAGGCCGATATTGCCGATATCGATCAGCGTCGGCACGAGGGCGACATAGAAGAGCATCGTCTTCGGATTGCCGAGCGTCACCAGCAGGCCGGAGAGGAAGGATAGACCGATATTGGTGGATTTCCGCGCCGCGATATCCTGCGGCAACAGCCCCGCCGTCCAGAGTTTCCAGGCGATGTAGCCGAGATAAAGGACGCCGGCGATCTTGATTGTTATGAACACCTCGGTGAAGGTTTGCGCCACGAAGGCAAGGCCGAGAATGACCGCCGTGAGATAGGTCATGTCGCCGAGCACCAGGCCGAGACCCATGAAGAAGGTCTCGCGGAAATTCGAGCCGAGCGCACGCGCAACGATTGCGGTAATCCCGGGTCCCGGAATGGCCGCGGCGATGAACAGCGCTCCGGCATAGGTGATCAGGACGGTGAGGCTCATCTTCTTAACCCTCAGGGCTTCCACCGCCCATCTATAGGCAAGCGCCGCTTCCTCATCAATGCTTTGGCGCTGATCGGTCCATAACCATAAGGAATAGGTCTGCTAGAGCATGTCGCGCAAAAGTGTGCAGCGGTTTTGCGAGAACGACATGCGTAAAAACAAAGACCTAAAGCGCGAAGAGCGAATCTGAAAGATCGCGACGCGCTTTAGACCATGATCCACTTGGAAAGCGATCCGGCCTTGCTATTTCTCTCTCTGCAAATGCGCGTTCAGCGCGGCCCGCCGCGTTTTCCCGGCCGGTGGCGCTAGAGATTTTCATCACCAAGGAGAGATTAAATGTCCCATACGCCAGCCGAAACCCGCAGGCTTTCGCCACTCAAGACGCCGTCCAGCTTGTCGACCAACGCCACTACCGATATTTCGGCGGCGCTGACCGCGCTGCTCGCCGATGTCTTTACCCTTTATGTGAAGACCAAGAATTTCCATTGGCACATGTCCGGCCCGCATTTTCGCGACTATCATCTGCTGCTCGACGAACAGGCCGAGCAGATCTTCGCCATGACCGACGACATTGCCGAGCGTGCCCGCAAGATTGGCGGCACGACGCTGCGCTCCATCGGCCAGATCGCCCGCCAGCAGCGCCTTGCCGACAATGACGCGGATTTCGTCACGCCGGAGGATATGTTGTCGGAATTGCGCGAGGACAATGCGCAGCTGGTTTCACTGCTGCGCGAGGTGCATGGCCTCTGCGACGAGCATAATGATGTCGCGACCGCCAGCCTGATCGAGAACTGGATCGACGAGGGCGAGCGCCGCACCTGGTTCCTGTTCGAAACGACACGCCCGCAGAGGTAATATCGGCAACCGGGCGTCTCAGCCATCCCGATCGGGACGCCCGGTTCTCAGCTCTCCAGCGCCCGCGGCCGCAGCCAACGCGGCGTCCAGCCGAGATTCATGCCGGCGGCGGCAAGGAGAATGATCGCCGCGCCGGCGATCTGCATCGGCTGCAGTGCGTGGCCGAAGGCCAGCCGGTCGACGAGGATCGCCGCGATCGGATAGATGAAGGACAGGGCGCCTGTGAGATGCGTCGGCAGCCTCTGGATCGCGCCGTAGAGCAGCACATACATCAGCCCGGTATGGACGACGCCGACGGTAACCAGGATCGCCCAGGACCCAATATCGCCGGGCGGATGGGAAAAGTCCGTCATCGGCGCCAGCATCAGCATGCCGGTTGCGACCTGGATGAGCGCGATCAGATGCGGCGGCGTGCCTTTCAGCCACTTCGCGGCAAGGGCGGCGAGCGCGTAGAAGAAGGCAGCCCCCAACGCCATCAGAATGCCGAGGCCGTAACCGTCGAACGCAGCGCCGCCCGCACCGGGTTTCGCCTGGACGATCGCCACCATGCCGGCGAAGGCGAGCGCCAGCCAGAACAGCTTGGCGGCGGTGATCTTCTCGCCGAGAAAGAGCGCGCCGAGCACCAGCAGCATGAAAGGCTGGGTGTTGTAGACCGTCGTCGCGATCGAGATCGTCGCATGCGAATAGGAGGCAAAGAGCAGCAGCCAGTTCAAGACGATGGCGATGCCGCCGAAAATCGCGATGCCGAAGGCGCGCAGCGTGATGATGCCGGGCCGCAGCAGCCCTAGAGCGCCGCAGATGACAAGCAAAGTGAGCGCGCCGAACAGGCAGCGCCAGAAGACCACGCCGCTGACCGGTTGTCCCGACATGACGACGAACCAGCCGATCGTCCCCGAGATCAGCATCGCCGCCGTCATTTCCGCCGTGCCTCTTTTGATGTCGCTGCCCATGATTGCCTCCATTTCGATGGCATAAGAATATTGCGCCGGAAGGCGATTTTATATAAGGATAAAAAGGAAAATGACGGATGTAGCCTAATCATACTGGGGGAATCACTCGCTGTGGCTAATGATGTGCAATCGCTCGACGAAATCGATCAGGCCATTCTGGAGGCGCTGGCCGGCAATGCGCGGATCTCGCTGAAGGAGCTGGCCCAGCAGGTCGGCCTCTCCTCGCCGAGTGCTGCCGAGCGCCTTCGCCGGCTGGAGGAGCGCGGCGTCATCAAGGCCTTCACCATCGATCTCGATCCCGCCGCAGTCGGTTATCCCCTGCAGGCGATCGTGCGCGTGCGCCCGCTGCCGGGACAACTGCACATCGTCGAGCGTATCATCCAGGAAATTCCCGAAATCATCGAATGCGACAAGGTGACGGGTGATGATTGTTTTATCGCCCGCCTGGTCATCCGCTCGATGGCCGACCTTGACGGCATCCTCGACCGGGTCGCCGAAAGGGCGGAGACCAACACGGCGATGATCAAAGCCTCGCCCGTCAAACGCCGCCTGCCGCCGCTTTCCCGCCGGAAATAGGGGGCGGCGAACGCCTTTTTGTCTTTGCGCATTCCGGCCGCAAAATCGCTGCGCACTTTTGCTGGAACTGCTCTAGAATTCCGCCATCGGCGACAGCATCGCCGGAAAACCCGGGGTGGCATCGCCGAGCCCACGCAACATCAGCCTCGTGCCGCTTTCCAACAATTGTGGAACACCCTCCCAGCCGAGCTTGTCGGGACGGAAGAGCACCTCGACGGAGACGGGCGCGATCTTAAGCCCGCTAAGGATCGCTGCAAGCGGCGGCATATCAGCCGCCACGACGTCGAGAAGGCTGAAGCGGCCCGCCTCATCGACCTTCCAGGCGATCACGGCCTGCCGGTCTTCCAGGAAGCTGATGCGGACATCGGGATCGAGCTGAGTGTTGATCAGAAACATCGCCGCATTGACTGTGACAGCCAGCGAGGTCGAAACCGGGCTGCGTCCTTTCAGCAGCGCTTGCAGCAGGGCAAGATCATCCGCGTTTTTCGGTGAAAGCGGCCGGGCGGGTGCGGCGGAAGACGAAGGGGCGGGTGCCGCTCCCTCATATCGGTGCAGCGGTATCGCGTGGAAACCATAGGGTTCGTAAAGCGACGGCTTGTCGGTATAGAGGATGACGGCTTCAAAACCCTGCTTCTCGCACCAGTCGAGCGCTTTCACCGTGACGTCGCGATAGAGCCCGCGGCCGCGCCACGGCGGCCGCACTGCGCCGGATTGCAGCCCGGCGGCATGGACAATCCTGCCATTGAGGACGAAGGGCAGCGCAAAGGCTGAAATATTGGCCGTAAGTTCGCCTTCGGCATCGAACCAGCCGAAGGGCATGCTGGTGGCATCAGGACCGCCAAGCTGCTGCAGCGGTCCGATATCGATACCGAAAATATCCTTGAGCAGGCAGACCAGCGCCGCCCAGCCGGCGGGGTCACCGAAATAGTCCTGCCGGAAGGTCAGGCCAGCGCTGTCGAGGCGCTTGGCCATCAAACGCCGGTGGAGCCGAAGCCGCCTGCGCCGCGTGCCGTTTCGCTGGCCGCGGTGATCTCTGCCACCCGCGCCTGGGTCACCGGCGCGATCACCATCTGGGCGATGCGCATGCCGCGCGCGATGATAAAGGGCTCCTCGCCGAGATTGACGAGCAGCACTTTCACTTCGCCGCGATAGTCGCTGTCGACGGTGCCTGGCGAATTCAGGCAGGTGATGCCGTTTTTGAAGGCCAGGCCGGAGCGTGGCCGCACCTGACCCTCGAAACCTTCGGGGATCTCGAAGATGAAGCCGGTCGGCACCAGCGCCCGCTTGCCGGGCAGAAGTGTCAGCGCTGCTGTCTCGTCGACGGCAGCGCGCAGGTCCATGCCGGCCGCTCCCTTGCTTTCATAGGCGGGCAGATCGAGGCCTTCGCCATTGGCTAAGCGGATCAGGTTCAGCATCGGGCGCGTATCGTGATGAATGGTCATGGCCCATTACTTTGCGTCCGAAGGCCCGAGGTCAATTGCATTGCCGGGCTTTAATCGCTAGATACGCGGCAATTCCACAGGATTCACAAGCATGGCCGAAAGTCTCGCCGAGGCGGTCTCCCGCCGCCGCACATTCGCTATTATCGCCCACCCGGACGCGGGCAAGACGACGCTCACCGAAAAGCTGCTGCTGTTCGGCGGCGCCATTCAGCTTGCCGGCGAAGTCAAGGCGAAGAAGGATCGCATGCAGACGCGCTCCGACTGGATGAAGATCGAGCGCGAACGCGGCATCTCCGTCGTCACCTCGGTGATGACCTTCGAATATAACGACAATGTCTTCAACATCCTCGACACGCCGGGTCACGAGGATTTCGCCGACGACACCTATCGCACACTGACGGCCGTCGATGCCGCCGTCATGGTCATCGATGCCGCCAAGGGTATCGAGCCGCGCACGCTGAAGCTCTTCGAAGTCTGCCGCATGCGTGATATCCCGATCATCACTTTCATCAACAAGATGGACCGCGAAAGCCGCGATCCCTTCGAGATCCTCGACGAGGTGGAAGAGAAGCTGGCGCTGGACACGGCGCCGATCACTTGGCCGATCGGCCGCTCCAAGACCTTTTGCGGCTCGTATAATATCGCCGCCAACACGGTGCGCGGTTCGGATACCGAAATCGAGGGGACGCCGGTCAATGGCCCGCAAAGCGTGGCCGGCAGACTGCCGGAAAACGAGCGCCAGGTCTTCATCGAGGAGACGGAGCTGGCGATCGAGGCCTGCCGTCCCTTCGACCGCGAAGCCTTCCTGGAAGGCCATATGACGCCGGTTTTCTTCGGCTCGGCGCTGCGCAATTACGGCGTTCGCGATCTCATCAACGCGCTCGGCGATTTTGCGCCGCCGCCGCGTGACCAGGTCGCCGATACCAGGACCGTGCATGCGACCGACGACAAAATGACGGCCTTTGTCTTCAAGATCCAGGCCAACATGGACCCCAACCACCGCGACCGCATCGCCTTTGCCCGCATCTGCTCCGGCAAGCTCGAACGCGGCATGAAGGCAAGGCTTGCTCGCACCGGCAAGCAGCTCGGCCTGACGGCGCCGCAATTCTTCTTCGCCTCGCAGCGCCAGTTGGCCGACACGGCCTATGCCGGCGACGTCGTCGGCATTCCCAACCACGGCACGCTCCGGATCGGCGATACGCTGACCGAGGGTGAATCGCTGGTCTTCCAGGGCGTGCCGAACTTCTCGCCGGAAATCCTGCGCCGCGTGCGCCTGGAAGACGCTATGAAGGCGAAGAAGCTGAAGGAAGCCCTGCAGCAGATGGCCGAAGAGGGCGTCGTCCAGCTGTTTTCGCCGGAAGACGGCTCGCCGGCGATCGTCGGCGTCGTCGGCGCCCTGCAGCTCGACGTCTTGAAGGAGCGGCTGATGGCCGAATACGGCCTGCCGGTCTCCTTCGAAATGTCGCGTTTCTCGGTCTGCCGCTGGATCTCGGCCGATCAGCCGGCCGATCTCGAAAAATTCCTCACCGTCAAACGCGGCGATATCGCCCGCGATCTCGACGGTGACCCGGTCTTCCTCGCCCAGGACGGTTTCTCGCTGCGTTACGAATCCGAGCGCCATCCGGCGATCAAGATGGTCGCGATCAAGGAATATCACGCCGCCAAGGCGGCGTGATCGCTAACCGCCAAGCCGCTCCGCCAGGAAATCGACGACGGCGCGCACCGCCGGCAACTGGCCACGCCGGTGCGGCATCAGGATGGTCGTTTCGATGCTGCCGGCCGTCCATTCCGGCAGCACCCGCACCAGCCGCCCCTCGGCCAGCGCCTTGCGGCAGACGGATGTCGGCAGGCAGGTAATGCCGAGCCCCGACATGGCCATTTCCATCAGGACGTAAGGCTCATCCGCGGCCATGACGGAATGCAGCGTGACGAGAACCTCGTCGCCGCCCGAATAAAGCCGCCACTGGTCCTCCGTCAGGCTGGTCATGATCGTCGCATGCTGTGCCAGCTCCTCCGGCCGGCGCGGTTCGCCATGGGCATTCACATAATCCGGCGAGGCGAGGATGAAGAAAGGATGGCTGGCGAGCTTCCGCTGGACCAGCGCCGAATCCGGCAGCGGCGTCCTGTGGCTGCGCAGCGCGATATCGAAACCCTCCTGGACGATATCGACGAAACGGTCCGTCACGTGCACGGAGAGCCGGAGCTTCGGATAGCGCACAGCCAGCGCCGGCAGATGCTCCGTCAGGGTAAACTGCGCCGTCGGCACCGAGGCGGTCAGGCGAACGCTGCCGGCCGGTTCAGCCAGATGCCGCCGCACGATACCCTCGGCCATCTCCGCCTCGATGATCGAGGCCAGGGCATGCTGAAAGAACTCCCGGCCGAGCTCGGTCAGTGCAAAGCTTCGCGACGTGCGCTGGATCAGCCGGACACCAAGCCGTGCCTCCAGCTCCGCAACCCGCTTGCTCACCGTCGATTTCGGAATGCCGAGATGCCTTGCGGCGGCGGTAAAGCTGCCGCTGTCGACGGCCTGCACGAAAAGATGGAGATCGTTGAGGTTGAAAAGCACCATCGTCAGCTTCCAGATATGTGGACATTGCGATGCATTTATAGCCTCTACTGCAAGATCGTCCACATCCTCATATTCATCGCGCCAAACGGGTTTAATTCTGAAAGGAACGATTGATGTCACCCATATTATTTTACGGCGTTCCGGAGGGCTGCTCCTTCGGCTCGATCGTCGCGTTGGAATGGTCCGGCCTGCCTTATCGGCTCTGCCGCGTCGAGATGCCGGAAATAGTCTCGAGCGAAGAATACAAGCGGATCAACATGGTCGGCGAAACGCCGTCGCTGCTGCTCGAAGATGGCAGGACGATCAGCGAAAGCATGGCGATCTTGCACCATATCGGCGCCCGGGCGATCGGCAGCGGTCTGGGCTTTGCGCAGGGCTCGGCGGATTTCGATCGCCTGAACCAGATGCTGGCCTTTCTCAACACCACCTTCTTCCAGGCCTTCGGTCCACTCTGGTATGCGATCGAGCATCCGCTGGAGCCGCAGCAGAAGCAGGCCCTCACCGCCTATGGCATCGCCGCGGTCGAAAAGGCGCATCATACGCTGGAGCGGCTGCTCGACGGCCGCGAATGGCTTCTTAGCAATGGGCCAAGCCTGGCGGACGCCTATTTCGTCGGCATCGCCCGCTGGAGCGATTTTCACAAGGTCGTCGACCGCCGGCAGTTTCCCGGCCTGCATCGCCTCTATGAACGCATGCAGCAGGAGGCCGCCGTGCATTTTGCCCATGCGATCGAGCATCGGCAGGAGGCGAAAAGCAGCGGCGGTTTCCGCGGCGAGGTCGGTCTGGCCGAAGCGCTCGGCCTGTTGAAACAGGCGGCTTGATCGCCGCGGCCGTCGCACCCTGCGGTGCGGCGGCCGATCTGCCGTCAGCCGGCGGCGATGATCTCGATCTCGACGAGCCAGTCGTCGCGCAGCGTTTCGACGATGATCGCCGTGGTCGGCACGGTGCGGCCGCCAAGCGCCCGAAGACGGGCGTTCTGGTTCGCCTCCATAAAGGCGCCGTCGCTGAGATAGCTCGTCAGCCGCACGATATTGTCCACCGTCATATCAGCGGAAGTGAGGATGGCGCGCAGATTGGACCAGATGAGCTCCAATTGCCCTTCCAGATCGGCCGCCGCCATTCCCTCTTGATCGAGACCCATCGTACCGCTGACGAAGAGCAGCCGGGATGGATACCTGACCTCCAGCGCATGGATGTAATCAGGGCTGGCCGGATAGATCCCGTTTGCCGGATTGTGCGCGATCATCTCCATGAGTTTTCCTCCTCTTCCGAATATCCTGTTGAAGAACGCCAGTATCGGCGATTATTCTTCGGCAGAAAGGGGAGTTTGCGGAATGGCGAAAAATACAGAGGATCTTCGGCAGGGACGCAGGCAGCAGGCTGTCATCGATGCATTCGACCGAAGAATATTAGCCGCGCTCGCCGCCGACAGCAGCCAGAGCTATGCCAGGCTTGGCGAGGCGGTCGGCCTGTCGGCGCCGGCCGTGCATGAGCGGGTGCGCCGCCTGAAACAATCCGGCGCCATCAAGGGCGTGCATGCCGCGCTGGACGGCGCAGCCCTCGGCAAACCGTTGCTTGCCTTCGTGCATGTGGAGGCTGCGGGCTGGGGCAAGAGCGAGCGACTGATGCAGGTCCTGCAGTTTCCCGAGGTCGAGGAGATGCATTCGGTCGCGGGCGACGCCAGCGTTCTCTTCAAGGTCCGCACCGCCAGCCCGCAGGCCTTGGAAGCTTTTCTCGCCCAGATTCACGCCGTTCCCGGTGTCACCGGCACCCGCAGCTATATTGCGCTTTCCACCTATCTGGAGCGTCCGGTACAGGCCGGCGTCACCGATAGCTGGCCGGACATGCCTCTGCCGGAATAAAGGCGGGATGTTAAGCCGAGGCCAGCCTAATCCTCGCCCTCGAAGCGCGGAAGCGTTTCGATATTCTCCACCCCTGAGAGGGCTGAGCGGCACCATATCTGTTTCTTCGGCACCAGTTCCTGCCGCTGGTCGATGCTGCCGACGCGGATGCCGAACCCGCCGCCGTCGCCATCCGTGCGGTAGAGCGGCGATCCGCAATTCGGGCAGAAGAATTGGCGGCTGAGACCACCGCTGTCGCCATATTTTGCGTAGCCTCTTGGCTCGCCTGAAGTAAGCGCGAAACTTGCCGGCCGCGCCGGCGCCGTGATGCGATAGGCCGAGCCCGTCAACCGCTGGCAATCGGTGCAATGGCAGATCGAGACCCGCTCCGGGTCGATCTCGGCCTGATAGCGGATCGCGCCGCAGTGGCATCCTCCGGTAATATGCATCGGCAAGTCCCCAAAGCATGTCGCGCAAAACTGTACAGCGGTTTAGCGACAAGACATCTCCACGCTTTAGTCCGCCGGCTGAGCGGCCAAATGTGTGGCGTAGAAGGCCTTTGCATCCGCCGTGAAGGCGGCCCGCTGATCAGCTCTTGTATAGAACATATGCCCGCCGCGATAAAGCTTCAGCCCGACGCGGCCGCCGGCGAGCGAGGGCGGCAGATGGTCGACCACGTAGCGGCTGACGCCATAAGGCGTCACCACATCGCTGTAGCCATGTGCGATCAGCAGATGGAAGGCCGGGTTCGCGGCGAGCAGCTGCCTTATGTCGTCGGTGGCGCTGGCCTGGAAGCGCGATCCGCCGCCGCGCCCGCCGCCCCATTCCCAGCGCCGGCTGATATCGCGGTCGAGCAGCGAATAGGTCATCTCGGTCCTGAAACCGAGTTCGTTGCGGGCATAGTCGGCGAAAGCCCCGCCATAAGCGCGGGTGAACCCGTCGAGGATGGCGTCGTCGCCGCGATCGTAATCCGATTCCGGATAGGGATCGGGTGCTGCAAAGGAGGCGTCGTAAGAGCTCATCACCTCGCCGCTGCCCTCATCTGAATGTTTGACGAAGGAACTGCCGAGGAAGCCGCGGTTGCGGGTGACGATATCCTCGGGAATTCCCGTCAGGCGAGCAATCCTGCCATAGAAGGCGGCGGCGTCGGCACCCATCGGCGGCGGCCCGGCGAGCGTCGTCAGATAGTTCCCGAGCGCGAAGGTCTCGGCTGCCTTCTGCTTCTCCTCGTCAAAGGCGTTGTGCCGGTCGAGTTCGGCGGCGGCCAGCGACGGCAGCTCCAGCGCGGCGCCGAGTGGAAACTGATCGGCATTGAACATCAGCTGGCCCTCGAGCAAGGGGGAAAGCATCACCGCACCGGCGACGATAATGCCCTGGCTTTCCTGCAGCGCCGAGGCGACCTTGGCGGCGCGAAAGCCGCCATAACTTTCGCCAAGAAGATATTTCGGCGAGTTGGAACGGTTGTTGTGCGCGATATAGAGCGCGATCGCCTTGGCGATGCTCTCAGCGTCGGCACTGACGTTGTAATAATTGGAGGCGTCGTCAGCCTTTGCCGTTCGGCTCCAGCCGGTGCCGATCGGATCGATCAGCACGAGATCGGTGAAATCGAGCCAGCTTTGCGGGTTGTCGACGAGTTTCGCATTGGCGCCGTCGCGTCCGTCCGGCCCGAAATCGAGCACCTTCGGCCCGACCAGCCCGAGATGCAGGAAGGCGGAAGCAGCACCCGGCCCGCCGTTGAAGGCAAAGGTCAGAGGCCGGTTCGGCCCGCCATCCCGCGCGACATAGGCGGTGTAGAAGATCGCGCCGGTCTGCGCGCCGTCCTGGCCGAAGAGATCCAGCGTGCCGGCGGTGGCGGTATAGGCGAGCTTCCGGCCACCGATCGTCAGCGCGTGCTCTGTAACGGAATCGGCCGGCAGCAGCTTCAGCACGCCGTCGCGCGTGCCCCTCTGGACATTCGCCCTCGGTGGATCGCTTTCCTGCGCATGGGAAAGGGCGGGGGCCAGCATTGCTGCAAGCGCGGCGAGCAGAAACAGGGTTCGTATGCGCAAGATGTCTCCTCCGGCGATCGGGAATGAGAGGCTGAGATAGCGTAGCATCCGCTGCCGACGACGGGCATCAAGAGATGGTGATGGGCAGGTGAGTGAGTTTCAGCCGGCCTTCTCGACTGCGTGAACATTGATCTCGATCGCCCGGCCGGCCTTCCAGCCGTTGATCGCCGCTCCCAGCCCGAGCGCGACGAAGAGAGCCGCGCACCAGGAAAAGCTGCCGGTCCAGCCACGGATGAGGCCGACGATGAGCGGGCCGATGGCGGCGAGCAGGTAACCGACGCATTGCGCCATGCCGGAAAGATGGGCGGCGACATCGGGATCGCGCGAGCGCAGCACGATCGTCGTCATGGCCGCCGCGATCAGTCCACCCTGGCCGATGCCCTGCAGCACCGCCCACAGCCAGACCGTCGAGAGCGGCGCGAAGAGCAGGCCGAGCAGGGCGGTGACGGCGACGCCGCAGAGGCTCGCATTGATCAGCCGCTGGTCGCGGCCACGCACGGCGATGTGCGGCACGATCAGGCAGGATGCCGCTTGCACCATCACCGACAGGGAAACGATCGCCCCTGATGTAACGCCGTCGAGCCCGCGTTCGCGCAAGATCGGAACTAGCCAGCCGAAGACGCAATAGGCAAGTGCCGATTGCAGTCCCATGAACAGCGTCACCTGCCAGGCGAGCCGGTCGCGCCAGAGGCCTTCGACGCGAAAGCCGTTTCGCCTTGCCTGTCTGCCGCTGCGCAGAACCTCAGGCAGCCAGAGCAGGCTGACGGCGAGCGCCGGCAGCGCCCAGACGGCGAGGGCGCCCTCGAGAGAGCCGCCGAGTGCGTGCTCGATCGGCAGCGTCAGCCCGGCGGCACTTGCCGCCCCGGCGCAGAGCGCCATCGTATAGAAGCCGGTCATCAGCGCGGCGCGCCCGGCAAAATCGCGCTTCACCAGCCCCGGCAGCAGCACGTTGCCGACGGCGATGCAGGCGCCGGCAAGGGCCGTGCCGATGAAGAGCAGCGGCACGGAGGAAAGCCCGCGCAGTGCGGTGCCGAGCGCCAGAAGCAGGAGAACGCCAAGTAGCGTGCGTTCGGTACCGAGGCGTTGGGCAAGACGAGGCGCAAGCGGCGAGAAGGCGCCGAGGCAGACGACCGGAAGCGTCGTCAGCAGGCTGGCGCCGAGCGCGCTCAGGCCGAGCTCCGAGCGGATTTCCGGCAGTAGCGCCGAGGCGCTGGAGAAGACCGGGCGCAGGTTGAAGGCGATCAGCACCAGGCTCGCGCCCAGCAGGAAACGACCCGCAGCTCCCCGCACCGGCGTTGCCTGCGACGGCGGAAGGTTGCCGGCCTCGGCGTCTACAAGCAATTCGTCGGCCGCCTCAAGCGTGCTTGTGGCATGGTTGGCAGGCGTGTTCATGACAGGATCATCCGCTCGAGTGCGGCAAGAACCGGTGCCATGAAGCGCCGCACCGCCGCATCCGCCTTGTCGGGATCGCCGGTTTCGATGGCGTCGATGATATCGGCATGCGCCTGCATATCCGGCTCGGGAATGTCCTTGCCGAGCGTCGCCGCGATGGTGTCGGCGATCGAGGCCGAGAAAAAGTCGTAGATCTCGATCATCGCCCGGTTGCCCGAAGCGGCGATGACAGCCTTGTGGAAGGCGAGGTCGCGTTCGATGAAGGCGGCCTGGTTGCCGCCGTCGTAATTGCCGCGTTCGGCAAGCAGCCGGCGGAGCCCGGCAACCGTCTCCGGCGTCTTGCGGATCGCCGTCAGCCGGGCGGCCTCGACGTCGAGCGCCAGGCGCGCCTCGAACTGGTCGCGCAGGCTGGCGCGCCGCGCCATCGTCAGCGGCCGGCCGGCGTCGCTGGTGGCACGGACATAGGTGCCCGACCCCTGCCTTGTTTCGAGATAACCCTGGGAAACCAGAACGCGCACCGCCTCGCGCACCGTGCCGCGGCTGACGGAAAGCATGGCCGACAGCGAGGCTTCATTCGGCAATTTTTCGCCGACCACCCAGCGTTTGCCGAGAATGTCGCCGCGGATCGCCTCGATCGCCTCATCGGCGAGATTGGTCTTGATGAGTGCTCGCATCCCACTACTCATAAAGTCATCTGATGACCTTATGAGTAGTGGGATTTCAATCTTTCGTCAACGCCCGGCATCGAGACAATAAGGACATCAAGACAATAAAAAAGGGCCGCCTCAGCGACCCTTTCCATGAGTTTGGCCTCAAACTGGCCTGGACTGTCTATGCAGCCCCAGGAAGGCGGGGATTAGAGCGAGGGCTGCCTCGCCTTCGTCACCTCTTCCATGCCCGTTACGAGGTCCGAAATCTCATTAGACATTGGATCACCTTCCTTTCGTTCTGTTGCTGATGGCTTAAAGTTAGGCTGATTCTTCTGAGATGCAAGCAGAAATGCACGTATGCGCTGTCTTGGAAAAATTGGGTGTTCACGAGAGAACACAGCTGTTCGCCGAATTTGAAGATGTTTTGCGCCACGAAACCGTCATGTTGCCCTTGCAAACCGGCCGCGCGTTAAGCTGTTATTAGCCGCGACGTTCGACAATTTAGAGCATTCCCGCCGATGCGGCGGCGGGGTTCCGGAGCAAAGAGCCATGTGTCGCTGGGCAGCCTATCGTGGAGACCCTCTCTATCTCGAGGAACTGGTATCCTCGCCCGCCCACTCCCTGATCGAGCAGTCGCATTGCGCCACCCGCGCCAAGACGGCGACGAATGGCGATGGCTTCGGCATCGCCTGGTATGGCGACAGGCCCGAGCCCGGCCGCTACCGCGATATCCTGCCCGCATGGTCAGATTGCAATCTGAAGAGCCTGGCGCGGCAGATCCGTTCGCCGCTCTTCCTCGCCCATGTCCGCGCTGCCACAGGCGGCGGCACGCGCCGCGACAACTGCCACCCCTTCACCCATGACACCTGGTCCTTCATGCACAACGGCCAGATCGCCGGCTTCGAGCGCCTGCGCCGGCCGATGGAGGCGATGCTCGACGACGAGCTGTTCAATGCCCGCGGCGGCACGACCGATTCCGAGCTGATGTTCCTGCTGGCGCTGCAGTTCGGCCTGCGCGAGGCGCCGGTCGCCGCGATGGCTGATATGATCGGTGTCGTCGAGGATCTGGCCGGCAGCGTCATCGGCTCGATCCTGCTGCGCTTTACCGCCGCCTTCTCTGACGGCAACACGCTCTATGCGATCCGTTATGCAACAGATCGCAAGGCGCCGACGCTTTATGCCTCACCCGTCAACGCCGGTTATTGCCTCGTCTCCGAGCCGTTGAACGATGATGTCGATGCCTGGGCCGAAATTCCGGATGGCAGCGCGGTCACTATCGGCAAAGATGGCATTGACGTCGCCGACTTCCGGCCGGAGAAGCGCAGTGCCTCCAAGCCGCAGCGCGTGGCCATTCCTGCCTGAACGCTTGGCGTCAGCTGAGCCGCTGGCGATCAGCGGAGCTGCTTGGCGATCAGCGCCGCCAGCCTTTCGGCGACCTCTTCCTTCGTCAGGTCAGGCCATTGCTCGACGCCGTCGCGGCGAATGAGTTTAACCCTGTTGCGGCTGCCGCCCATGATCCCGGTCGCAGGGGAAACGTCATTGGCGACGATCAGGTCGGCGCCTTTCCTTTCGAGTTTTGCCTTTGCATTGCTTTCGACGTCCTGCGTCTCGGCGGCAAAGCCGATCACCAGCTTCGGCCGCATCGTATGATGGCCGACGGTTTTCAGGATGTCCGGGTTCTCGGTCAGCGCCAGCGTCGGAATGGATTCGCCGGGATGTTTCTTCAGCTTCTGGTCGGCCGCCGAGGCGACGCGCCAGTCCGCCACCGCTGCGACCATCACCGCGATGTCGGCCGGCAGCGCCGCAAGCACAGCATCACGCATTTCTTCGGCCCGCTCGACATGCACGACGCTGACGCCGACGGGATCGGCGATCGTCACCGGCCCGGATACCAGCGTCACCTCCGCCCCGAGCTTTGCCAGGGCTGCGGCGATCGCATGCCCCTGCCGGCCGGAGGAGCGGTTGGCGATATAGCGCACCGGATCGATCGGCTCGTGCGTCGGTCCTGACGTGACGATTGCCTTGCGTCCCTTGAGCGGCTTTTCTCCGTCGTCGAGCATGGTTTCGGCGGCAGCGACGATCTCCAGCGGTTCCGCCATCCGGCCAAGCCCGGCCTCCCGGCTTTCCGCCATCTCGCCGGCCATCGGCCCGACGAAGCGGATGCCGTCGGCTCTGAGCATCGCGGCATTCCGCCGCGTAGCCGGATGTGCCCACATGGCGGGGTTCATCGCCGGTGCCGCAAGCACCGGCCTGTTGGTCGCCAGAAGCACGGTCGAGGCGAGATCGTCGGCAAGCCCGTTCGCCATCTTCGCCATCAGATCGGCGGTGGCGGGGGCGATCAGCACAAGGTCGCAGTCACGCGCCAGCCGGATATGACCGACATCCTGTTCGTCCTGCCGAGAAAACAGATCGAGGAACACATGGTCCGCCGCCAGCGCACCGACGGCAAGCGGCTTGACGAATTCCTGCGCGCCCTTGGTCATCACAGGGCGCACGCTCGCGCCGCGTTCGCGCAGCCGGCGGATCAGATCCAGGCTCTTATAGGCTGCGATGCCGCCGGAGATGATGAGGAGGATGCGTTTGCCGCTGAGAGCCATGGCCTTCTTCCCGTTGCCTTTTCTGACCGCTCTCGACCCTAAGCCTTTGGCGGAGAACATGCAATCGCGCGGGCGACACGCATGGGATCTGCTCGGGCAGCCGCCGCATGACGATCGCGATCGCCATGCTGAAGGCGGCAAGCAGCGCGGCAGCTGGTCTCCGCCGCGCTCGTGGGGTCAGAGGTTGCTCATCCCGCCGTCGATGATGAGTTCGCTGCCGACGATATAGGCCGCCTCATCGGAGGCGAGAAAGACGATCGTCTTCGCGACTTCGCTGGGGTTCCCGAAGCGACCGACAGGGATCTGGGATTGGATCTGCGCGGTCATCGCCTTGGAATCGGCTTCCGATGCCCCGAGCTTGCTGTAAAGCGGCGTGGCGATCGGACCGGGGCTGACGGCGTTGACGCGGATGCCGCGGCCGATGAGTTCGCCCGACAGCGTCTTGGCAAGCGTCAGCAGTGCGCCCTTCGTCAGCGAATAGACGCTCGAGTTGGGCATGCCGATATGGGCGTTGATCGAGGTGTTGAGCACGATCGCAGCCTGCTTCGAAAAAATCGGCAGCAGCGCCTGAATCAGGAAGAACGGGCCCTTGACGTTGATATCAACCGACTTGTCGAAGGCGGCTTCGCTCCACTGTTCCAGCGGCCCGAATTCGGCGACGCCGGCGTTGACGAAGAGGATGTCGAGCGTGCCGAAAGCCTCTTTCACTGTGTCGGCGACGGCCTTCTGGCCGGCCGCATTGCCGGCATCGGCCTGGATGACGGTGGCTTTGCCGCCAAGTTCGGCGCGGGCCGCCTCGACGCTTGCCACGCTGCTGCCGGTAACGACGACGCGGGCGCCCTCAGCGATGAACTGGCGGGCGGTCTCGAGACCGATGCCGCTGGTGCCGCCGGTGATGAGGGCTGTCTTGTTTTGCAGACGTGACATGATGACGTTCCTTTGATCGAATTTTGGGCCGCGGCCCGTTGTTGTTGGATGGGAGAATGCTCTGAAAAAAGCGGCGCGATAAGCCGGCGTATTGAAGGATCGTCAACCCGCAGCGGATAATCGCGCCGCGCCGCCTCAGGTGCGGGTGATCGAAGCGCCACCGTCGACCAGCGAGGCCGTGCCGGTGACGAAGCTCGCATCGTCGGAGGCGAGATAGAGAACCGAGCGGGCGAGTTCTTCGGGTGTCGCGACACGCTTCAGCGCATGCAGATTGGTAACGAAGGCCTGCTTCTCAGGCGTATCGTTCATGTCCCGATACATGTCGGTATCAACAGCACCCGGCAGGATGGCATTGACGCGCACGCCCTGCTGGCCGAATTCGGCGGCGAGCGCCTGCGTCAGGCCGATCAGGCCGGATTTGCTGGCGGCATAGGCGGCAACGCCCGGAAAAGCGAAGCTGTAGCCGACGAAGGTCGAGGTGAAGATCACCGAGCCGCCACCATTTTCCACCATCGCGCCGATCTGGTGCTTGGCGGCGAGGAAGGAGGCCGTCAGATTGATCGCCAGCGCCTCGCTGAAGCCTGCTTCCGAAACGGCGGTGCTCGCACCGGCTTCGCCGAGCGTGCCGGCATTGTTGAAGGCGATATCGAGCTTGCCGTAATACGTCACGGCGGCGGCGACCAGCGCCTTGTGATAGTCTTCCGAGCGCACGTCGCCGGCAATGGCGATGGCGTCGCCGCCCTCTGCCTTGATCTCGGCGACGAGACTGTCGAGTTCGCCCTGGCGGCGGGCGCCGACGACGACCTTGGCGCCTTCGGCGGCAAAGAGCTTTGCCGTGGAGCGGCCGATGCCGGAGCTTGCGCCGGTGACGATCGCGACCCTGTTGTTCAAGCGGTTCATGGTTCCATCTCCTGCGTTTAAGGTGAGGCGGCCCCTGCCGTCCCTTTCGATGAGTGGAAGATGGCATTTTCCATTCGTTCGGATTAGTCTCCAGATCGGGGAACTCGAATTCGGAAAAGCCGAACGATGATCAGGATCGAAGGTATTGCGGCTTTCGTCGCCGTGGTCGAGGCAGGCTCGGTCAGCGAGGCGGCCCGACGCCTGCGGCTGTCCAAATCCGTCGTCAGCGAAAGGCTGGCGGAACTGGAGAAGTCGCTCGGCGGCATGCTGCTGCACCGAACGACGCGCAAGCTCACTTTGACGGAGGATGGCACGGTCTTCCTCGGGCGCGCCGCGCGCATCGTGCGCGAGATCGAGGAAGCCGCAGCCGATATGGCCGAGCGGCGCGGAACACTATCGGGACCGATCCGCATCGCTGCCCCCGTCACCTTCGGCCGCATGCATCTCGGCCCGGCGCTCTATCCCTTTCTTGCCGAACATCCCGAGATCGAACTGACCCTCGATATCGATGACCGACGCGTCGATGCCGCCTCGGACGGTTACGATGCCATCATCCGCAACGGTCCGATCGCCGATAACAGGCTGGTCGCCTGGAAGCTCGCGCATAGCCGCCGCCTTCTCTGCGCCTCGCCGGATTATCTCGCCCGCCAGGGAATTCCCTCGTCGCTCTCTGATCTCGACAGCCATCGCGGCATCTTCTACACCAATCGCGGCGTTGCCGACTGGCGCTTCCAGACGCCAGAGGGTGCGATCGTCGTCCGCGCGAAACTGGCGCTCGGCATCAACAATGGCGACATGCTCCGCGACGCCGCGATTGCCGGGCTCGGCATCGCGCTGCTGCCCGCCTTCATCGCCGGCCCCGCCATCCGCGAGGGCCGGCTTGCCGAAATCGATGTCGGCCACAGGCCGGAGGCCGAATTCATCTACATGGCCCATCCCGAAGGCCGCAATCCCTCCGCCAAGCTTCGCGCCATCGCCGATCATCTGAAGAAGAGCTTCGGCGATCCGCCCTATTGGGATCCGGCGGGTTAATTCATGTACTCAGCAGGCTGATCAAGTTCTCGGTGACCGGCGAGCGATGTGTTTTCAGCATTGCCAGCGCCAGGCGCGCCACGGCCGGCGGTCCCTCGATCGGCCGGTAGGCCACACCTTCGAGCTTGATCTGCGAAATCGAGGCAGGCACGATCGAGACGCCGAGATCGGCCGCCACCAGATTGACGACCGAGGAAATCTGCGGCGCCTCCTGCGCCACGGTCAGCTCGAATCCCGCCTTGCGGCAGGCAAGCACGACATCGTCGTAAAGGCTCAAGCCCACGAGCCGGGGAAAGAGGATGAAGGGTTCGTCCGCCAGCGCCGCAAGCGGCAGGCTGGGGTGCCGCGTCAAGGGATGGCTGGCGGGCAGGGCGATCACCATCGGCTCATCCGGCAGTCGCCGCAGCCGGATGCCGGCGGGATCGTCCAGGCTGGGACGCATGAAGGTGGCGTCGAGCTCGCCGCGTTCCAGCTTCTGCATCAGCGCCAGCGTATTCATTTCCGTCAGCGACAGCTGCACCTCCGGCCAGCGTGCGCGAAAGCGTCGGATCGTCGTGCTGACGATGGGATTGAAGGCGGAGGAGGCAGTGAAACCGAGCGACAGCCGACCGGTCTCGCCGCGATTGGCGCTTTGCGCCGCAAGTTTCGCCTTTTCCGCGGCCGCCAGCGAAGCCTTTGCCTCGCCAAGGAAGGCCGCTCCCGCTGCCGTCAATTCGGCCCCATGCGGCACGCGGTGAAACAGCGCCGCGCCCACTTCCCTTTCCAGGTCGCGGATCTGCTGGCTGAGCGGTGGCTGCCCGATGCCGAGCTTGCCGGCGGCACGGGTGAAATTGCCTTCTTCCGCCACCGCGAGAAAATATCTCAAATGCCGCAGCTCCATCGCCATCTCCAAAACCTATCGAAATCGCCAGTCCCATATATTGGACAAATGGAGCGGCGTTGACTAGATCGGAGGTCGGAAGGATGAAGATATGCCGACGTCAGCGCATGCCGCGAAGACCGCCGAGACAACCGCGATCCTAGGGCAGAAGCACTACCTGACCCGTGGCACCGGCGCCTATCGCCGCGCCAGCCTGGCACTCTTCCTGTCCGGATTCTCCACCTTCTCGCTGCTCTATTGCGTGCAGCCGCTGCTGCCGATCTTCTCGCAGCAATTCTCCGTCAGTCCGGCCGAAAGCTCGCTGTCGCTCTCGCTCTCCACCGGCTTCCTCGCGGTCGCGATCGTCTGCGCCGCCGCGGTTTCGGAAGGTCTTGGCCGCCGCAGCCTGATGTCGATATCGCTGGTCGGCGCGGCATTGCTGACCATCGCCACCGCCTTTGCCCCGAATTGGCATCTGCTGCTCGTCATCCGCGCGCTGCAGGGCCTCGTTCTCGGTGGCGTGCCTGCTGTCGCCATGGCCTATCTCGCCGAGGAAATCGACCCGCGCGGCCTTGGCGCCACCATGGGCCTCTATGTCGGCGGCACGGCCTTCGGCGGCATGTCCGGCCGCGTGCTGACCGGCATCTTCGCCGAATATCTCACTTGGCGCCCGGCGCTCTTCATCATCGGCGCCATCGGCCTTGCCGCCGCGGTCGGCTTCATCGCCCTCTTGCCGCCGTCACGCAATTTCGTCCGCCGGCCGGGCTTCGATCCGCGCTTTCATCTCAAGGCCTGGCTCGGTCATCTGAGCAATCCGGCGCTGCCCTTCATCTTCGCCATCGCCTTCCTGGCGATGGGCTCCTTCGTGACGATCTACAACTATGCCGGTTTCCGCCTTGTGGTGCCGCCCTACGGCCTCAACCAGACCGAACTCGGGCTGATCTTCACCGTCTATCTCTTCGGCATCGGCGCCTCTTCGATCGGCGGCCTGCTCGGAGACCGGATCGGGCATTTTTCCGTGCTTCTCTTCGGTCTGGCGCTCACCGCCGGCGGCAGCGCGCTGACGCTCGCAGCCTCGCTCCCGGCCATCATCCTCGGTATCATCGTACTCACGACCGGCTTCTTCATGAGCCATTCGATCGCCAGCGGCCTTGTCGGCAAGCTGGCGCATGGCACCAAGGGGCACGCCTCATCGCTCTATATGCTCGCCTATTATGTCGGCTCCAGCCTCATGGGTTCGGCGGGCGGCTGGTTCTACGCGGTTGAAGGCTGGGCCGCCGTCGTTATCTTCACCCTTGCCATGCTGGCGCTGGCCTTTGTCTCCGCCTGTCTTGCCCAGCACCTCGCGAGGAGAAAAGCATGATCCGCATAGACCGTCTTGACCATCTCGTGCTGTCCGTCGCCGATATCGCCACCACCTGCGATTTTTATTCTCGCATCCTCGGCATGTCGGTCGAAATCTTCGCGGAAGGCCGAAAGGCGCTGAAATTCGGCAGGCAGAAGATCAACCTGCATCAGGCCGGCCGCGAATTCGATCCCAAGGCGAGACACCCCACACCCGGCTCCGGCGACCTCTGCTTCATCGCCGAGACACAGCTTGCCGATGTCATCGCTGATCTGCAGGCCGCGGGCGTTGCGATCGAAGAAGGTCCGGTCGAGCGCACCGGTGCGACCGGGCGTTTGCGCTCGGTCTATTTCAGAGATCCTGACGGCAACCTCATCGAAGTCTCCAATCTGATCGCCTGACGCGCTGCTCGGCTCCAGCCGATCCGTCGAAGATTTGCGGGTGTTTGCCCAGTTTTGCGACGAGACGATCGTTGCCCTTCATCATTGGAATGACGGCACTCGCGTCAACCAGCTACTTCATTTGAAGAAGTCCAGTTTGGATCACTCCTGCCCAGCAGGCTGTTCTTCCACCGCTGTTGCAAAATCGGCATCGACCGGACCGGCCAGGTCGGCAAGCCAGTCCCAATCATCGGAAATCGGCTCGAGAATGATCGCACGCCCCTGCCGTCGAATGGCGACGCTGTCGCCGTCGAAACGGAATTCCTTGGGGAGCAGGACGGCTTGAGAACACCCCGACCAGAAGATCTTTGCTGTTTCCATGTCATGACTCCCGATGAGATGTGACAACGATATACAGCAATTTTTGATCAACCAAGCCGGATATAGGGCACGTCCTTCTTCGCCACCTCATCGAGCGCCTCCTCGTAACCGGCATCGGCGTAACGCATGACGCCGAGCGCCGTATCGTTGGTCAGTGCATGGTCGAGCCGTTCGTCGGCGGCGTCCGTGCCGTCGGCGATGACGGTGACGCCGCAGCTCGTCATGTAGCCGGCATAGCCGCCGCCGCCGGAATGGACGACCACCAGATCTGCCATCGACGAGCAGAGCATCATCGCGTCAATCAGCGGCCAGTCGGCGATCGCATCCGAGCCGTCCTTCATCCCCTCAGTCATGATATTCGGATGCGCCATGGCGCCGGCGTCGAGATGGTCGCGGGAGAAGGCGACCGGGCCTTTGAGTTCGCCGCTCGCAACCAGCGCGTTGACGCGCCTTGCGAGTGCCGTGCGTTCGCCGTGGCCGAGCCAGGCGATGCGGGCCGGCAGCCCTTCGAAGGGCACATGCTCGCGCGCCAGCCGGATCCAGTTGGTTATGATCTTGTTGTCGGGGAACATCTCGAGCAGCAGGTCGTCGATCCGGGCGATATCGCTCTCCTCGCCTGATAGAGCCATCCAACGGAATGGGCCGATCGCCCGGGCAAACAGCGGCCTGAGATAGGCTTCGGTGAAGATCGGAATGTCGAAGGCATTGGCAACGCCGCCCTCCTTGGCCTGCGTGCGGATCAGGTTGCCGTTGTCGAAGACTTCCGAGCCACGTTTCTGGAATTCCAGCATCGCCGTCACATGTTCGACGATCGAGGCGCGGCTTGCCGCCATCAACTGCCCCTGGCCGTCGTCGCGCAGGCCCTTGACCTGGTCGAGGCTCATGCCCTTCGGCACGTAGCCATAGACGAGGTCATGCGCCGATGTCTGGTCGGTGACGATGTCGGGCACGATGCCGCGTCGGGCGATCTCAGGATAGACCTCCGCCGCATTGCCGACGAGGCCGACCGATAGCGCCCGCTTATCCTTCACCGCCGCATCGATCATCTGAAGGGCGGTGTCGAGATCGGGGGCGATTTCCTGGAGATAACCGATCTGCTGGCGCTTGCGGGCACGCTCCGGATCGATGTCGACACAGAGGATCGCAGCCCCCGCCATGCGGCCGGCGAGCGGCTGCGCCCCGCCCATGCCGCCGAGGCCGGCCGTCAGCACGAACCGGCCGAGGAGATCGCCGCCGAAACGCCGCTCGGCAATGCGCATGAAGATCTCGTACGTGCCCTGGATGACGCCCTGGCTGCCGATATATTGCCAGGCGCCGGCCGTCAGCCCGCCCCAGCAGATCAGCCCCTTGCGCTGCAGCTCGTAGAATACTTCGGCCTTTGCCCATTGCCCGACAATATTGCAGTTCGCCATGATGACCAGCGGCGCCTTGGCATGCGTTCGAACGAGCCCGATCGGCTTGCCGGACTGGATGAGCAGCGTCTGGTCCTCCTCCATCTCGGTCAGCGCCTTGACGATGCCTCTGTGCGCCGCCCAGTTGCGGGCCGCCTTGCCGAGCGCGGCATAGACGATCAGATTGTCGGGATCCTCACCGACGGAGAGCACGTTTTCGAGCAGCCGCAGCAGCGCCTCCTGCCGCCAGCCTTTGGCCCGCAGTTCCGGCCCGCCGGGAATCGGAAATTTCGGATGACGTGGATTGGCCTTCGGCATCGTGGGTTCCTCGTTTTTCTATTTGCTCGGCAGCGATTCCACATAGGCAAGTGCTGCATCGAGCAGACGCCGTCTCAGAGCATCGTCGCCGTAAACTTCGGCATTGCCGCGCACCCAGCCATGCATCACCCGCTCGCCCGACAGCATCTGGATCACGCCTGGCAGAGCCAGCGCCCAGCCGTCATTGCCCTTGCCCAGACGGATCAGCATGCCGTCATGGCGCGCGCAGCAGAGAAGATTGCCATTCAGCATGAAGGCCCAGCCGCCGAACATGGATTTTTCGGCAAGGCCCGGCCGATCGCCGAGTTCCTCACGCATCAGTTCTTCCAGGCCGGGATCGCGCGCCACGGGCTCAGGCCTTCGTTGCCAGTGCATAGCGTGCGATCTCGATCCCCATCGCCTTTTCGACGACGGGATAGACGGTCGGATCGAGCACGCTTGCCGACAGCGGAATGATCTCCATCGGCACATGCAGGATGAAGACATGCATGCCCTCCTGTAGCTGGCCGACGCTAAGCGGCTCGCCCTCCGGTGAAAGCGTGGTGATGACGGCGGGGAAAGTCGCTAGCCGCCCGCCACCCGCGTCGTCCACCGCCATATATTCGTTCATCACATGCAGCGTCACCGATGTTCCGCCCGAGCCGACGATGATCGTGCCGATGTCGAAGGCTTCCTTGGTGTAGACGACGTCCTTGCGGGTGATGACGCCTTCGGCAAGGATATGGCCACCCGTCGTCTTGCAGATCGCGTCGATGACGGCAGATCCGCCGCGCTTCTCCGCCGCGATGATCGCTTCGCCGAGCGCAAGCGCCATCGAGATGCCGCCGAGCGCCGCATGGGTGCGGACATAGGAGGCTCGGAGCGGATTACGGCAGCTGGCGATGAAGCCGCCGGATTGGTCGGCCGCAGCCCGCAGCACCGGCGAGATCTTCGCCGTCGCACCCTTCACCACCAGTTCGATATAACGGTTTTCGGCCCGATTGCCGCCGACAGCGGTTTGGATCATCGGCTCGGGCGATCCGGCCATGCCGATCGAGCCCATGTCGCCCGTCGGATGTGCGCGGATATCGCCGACGGCGTCGACCACCTTGGTGCCGAGGATCGCCGATGGCAGCCAGCCGTTCAGCGTCGAGGACTTGCCGTTCTGGCCGATGATCAGCCCGGACAGCCTTTCGCCCAGCGTCTCCTGCAGCAATTGCACCGCCTTCACATAGTCGATGCCCTGCATTTCCCAGGGGGTCGTGGAGGCCGGCGCGCCGATCGCGGCCGCGGTTGCGATCCACTCCTCGTCCTTCAGCTCGTCGATCGAGACCAGTTCCGGCTTGCCGACATTGACGGCGGCAAGCCCGAGCATCCGGCCGTGATCGGCCCAGCCGCCGCCGCCGGCTGCATAGACGGAGCCGCCCTTGACGGCAGCTTCCACGTCCTTCTCAACGAGTATGCGTCCCATTCGCCCTCTCCTGATTCAAGCTCTTGTCCATTTCGCGCACCGCTTCGAAAAGCACGGCGGCGCCAAGCGCGATATCGTCATTGTCAGCCCATTCGTCGGCCGAATGGCTGCGGCCTTCCCGGCAAGGCACGAAGATCATCGCCGCCGGTGCCACCTTGGCGATCCAGGCCGTATCGTGCCCCGCGCCGGAGGCCATGCGCCTGTGCTTCGCGCCGACCCGCTCGCAGGCAGCCTCCAACGTCGACAGCAGCCCGGCATCGCCAGGCGTCGGCTGATTGTCGGAAATCCGGTTCGGCGCCTTGATCGTCACGCTGTAGGCCCCCGCCAGCTTTTCGACATGGCCGTCGAGCCAGCGGCAGAATGCCTCCATGTCGGCGCGGATTTCGGCACGGCCATCGATCAGCAGCACCACCTTCGACGGCACGACATTGGCGGCATTCGGCTCGATCCGGAATTCGCCGACCGTTGCTGCAAAATGGCCCGGTGTTTTGGCAAGCTCTGCAGCGGCGTTGCGGATGTCGAGCACCAGCTGTGACGCCGCCACCAGCGCATCCGCCCGCCGGTCCATCGGCGTCGTGCCGGCATGGTCGGCTCGCCCTTCGACGGTGATTTCGATGCGGGTGATGCCCGAGATCGCGGTGACGACGCCGATATCCTGCTTTTCGGCTTCGAGCACCGGGCCTTGTTCGATATGAAGCTCCAGAAAGCCGGCTATATCGGGCCTGTTCTGCTGCATCAGCACATCGGGTCTGCCGCCGACCTCGGCGATCCCCTCGGCCAGGTCGCGCCCGTCGCTAACGCGCGAAAGCCAGGCCTCCGGCAGTTGGCCAGTCATGCCGCGGCTGCCGATGCAGGACACGCCGAAGATGCTGACCTCTTCGGCAAGAAAATCGACGACTTCGAGATCGTGATCGAGCTCGATGTCCTGGTCGCGCAACGCCCGCGCCACCTCCAGCGCCGAGATGACCCCGGCAATGCCGTCAAAGCGGCCGCCGTCCGGCACCGTGTCGGAATGCGAGCCGACCATGATCGTGCCGAGCCACGGTTTCCGGCCTGTCCGCCGGCCGATCAGATTGCCGGCGGCATCGATCCGCGTTTCCAGCCCCGCCGCCTTCATCCGCGCTTCGATATAGGCCCGGCCATCGAGGAAGAGCGGCGAGAACGCCCGCCGCGTCCAGGGATGCCCCGGCTCGGTGATCCCGGCCAGTGCCTCGATATCTTCAGCGATCCGGCCGGCATTGACGGGTAGATTGCGACTCATGCTTCAGCTCCCGCAATGACCTGGCGCGGCAGCGGCCGCACGAAGCGGCCGGTGCCGGGCTTGGCCAGCACCTTCGCGCCCTCGGCGATCTTTTCGCCCCTGAGATAGGTGGCGGAAACGGTCCAGGGCAGGCGGATGCCGTTATAGGGGCTCCAGCCGACGACGTTGTTGCCACTCGCGGCGGCATCATAGACACTGTCGCGCGGCTCCAGCACGACGATATCGGCATCCTTGCCCGGGGTCAGCGCGCCCTTGATATGGTCGAGCCGGAAATGCTTCGCTGGGTTCTCCGCCATAAGCCTGGCGGCCCATGTCAGCGGAATGCCGCGTTCCACGGCACCTTTGACGAAAAGCGGCACCATCACTTCGAGGCCGGGAACGCCGGAGGCATTGGCGAGCATGTCGGGATTGGTCTTGCGGTTTTCCGACCAGCTGACGTGATCGGTCGAGACCAGCCAGACATCACCCTCGGCCACCTTCCGCCAGAGCCTCTCCACCTCGGCGCGCGGCCGCACCGGCGGATTGATCTTCGCCTTGCCGCCGAGGCGCTTCACGTCGTTTTCCTCGTCGAGCGTCAGGTAGTGGATGCAGCATTCGACCGTCGCCGCAAAGCCATCGCGGCGATAGGAACGGGCGATATCGTAGCCGCGCCCGAGCGAGCAGTGCACCACATGGGCCGGGCAGCCGGTATTGGCGCCGGTCTCGAAGATCGTATGCATCGCCAGCAGCTCGGTGATCGGCGGCCGCGACAGGCCGTGCGCCCGCCAATCGGTGATGCCGCTCGCCTTCACCTGTTCCATATAGGTGCGCACCGCCTCATCGTCTTCATTGTGCACGCCCGCCGTCAGCCCCGTCGGCGCGATTGCCGCAAAGCAGGCGTCGAGCAGGGCCGGCGGAATGCGCGGAAAGCGCTTGGGATCGGTGCCGAAGGTCGAAAACTTGAAGGCTGCGACACCTGCCTCCACCATTTCACGGATGCGCGCCGGGCCTTCTTCTGGATCGACGGTGCCGTAAAGCGCGAAATCGACCCGCGCCTGCGGGCCGGCATGGTCGATCTTCCGCTTCACCGCCGCTGCCGAGCAGACGAGATTGCCCTCGTCATAGGGCATGTCGACGATGACAGTCACGCCGCCGGCGGCGGCCGAGCGCGTCGACCAGAGGAAATCCTCCTGGTCTTTCTGGGAAAGCGAATGCACCTGCGCGTCGATCGCACCGGGCAGGATCAGCGCTTTTCCGAGCAGATGCCGCTCGCGGCCCGCCGGCGGTACGCCGAGGCCGACCTCAGCGATTTTGCCGTCGCGCACGGCGACATAGCCCTCTTCGACAATGCGGTCCGGCAGCACCACTGTGCCCTGCAGAACGAGATCGAAGTCCATGCTGCTTCCTCCGTAACTGGAAATCAGACTGCTGCCGGCTCGTGATGGGTCAGCCGTTCCTCGATGCGCTCCAGCGAGCCGAGCGCGAAGAAATCGTCGAAGGAGGCGATCGGAACCTGCTCGGTCAGCTTCGTAACGAATTCGTCCGAACCAAGTTCCTCCTCGATCGCTTCTACTTCCGCCGAAAGCGGCCGGTCGACCGTATAGAAATCCGCATGTTTGCGCACGACCGCGTAGAGCATGGCGGCGACACCCTTCGGTTCATCGCCGAGAATATCGATCGCCTGGGCAGACAGCAGCGCCTCGAGCGCTGCAAGGCGCTTCAGCGCCCGCATCTGCCGGTCGAAGCGTTCGATGACGAGCGGCAGGAAGGCTGCCTCGTCCTCCAGCCCGGCTGCGACGACCAGCGACTGGGCCGACACGGGATTGGACATCGACAGCACGCGCGAGAAAATCTCGCCGGCAAGTTTGATGATCGGCCCGAAACCGGTGGCGATCCGCCCCGGCGGCACGAGATTAACCGGCAGGTCGCGCCGCTGGCCATTGCCGAGAATGACGCAGCGGTTGAAGGCGTTGCGCGCCGCATGCGCCATGCAGAGTGCTGCCGATTCGAGCAGGATCGTCACATCGAGCGGCAGCGAGCCCCCCGACGTCATCACCCGGCCTTCGACCACGACGGGATTGTCGTCCGAGCGCCCGGTGGCGGCAAGGATCTTGTGGCCGGTCGATAAGAGGTTTTCGATCACTGCGCCGAACACCTGGGCGATCATGCGCAGGCTGAGCGGATCCTGCACATGCGTGGCCACAGGCCAGTTCCATTCGTCGGAGGCATTGCAGAGCCAGGCGCCGATCAGCGCTTCGCGCGCCGTTCCGACATGCCGGACCGCCTTCCAGGGATCGCGGGAGGCGCCAAGCGCGCCGGCCGCCATCATCGCCGTCGCCAGCAGGACGCGGATCGAGGCCGCGGCGTTGCGGGTCGTTTCCGCTGCCGAGGCAAAGCTCACCGCATTGATGCTGAGCGAGGCGAGGCTGTCGCGCGGCGCCATCCGCATCGGTTCCAGCCCGGCCGCCTGGAAAGCCTCGGCCGCCTGCATCCGGTTGCCGCGATAGATCGCTTCGCCGACACCGGTCAGCACCGCGCCGATCTGTCCCATCAGGCCGATATCCGCACAGCCGATCGAGCCGGTGCGGCGCACGACCGGGATGAGATCGGCCTCGAGCATTCTGATATAGGCCTGGATCAGCTCCGGCGTGCAGCCGACCTGGCCGGTCAGCGCCGTGTTGATGCGGATCGCCATGGCATTGCGCACGATATTGCAGGAAAAGGGTGTGCCGGTGCCGAAATGATGGGCGCGCACCAGGCCGAGATTGAAGGTGTCGAGTTCGTCGGCCGACCACTCCACATCTTTCATGGCGCCGACGCCTGTCGTCGAGCCGTAGACCGGCATGCCGGAGGCAATCGCATCCTCGACGACCTCGCGGGCGATCGCGATGCGGGCCATGCCTGTCGCCGAAGCCGAAATCGCAGCCTTGCCCGCGCCAATCGTCACCATCTCGGCAAAACCGAGCGGTCGTCCGGAAAGTTCGATGCCAAGGCGTTCGTGCTTCATGTGCCTATCTCCTTAAAAGTGAGACTAAGCGAGCCCTCCGTCATATGGGATATCCCAAATGCCGAACACAGCATGTTTTTGGCAGGCGGTCAGCTCAGCATCCAGGCAATATAGAGAAGCGTCAATGCGATGACCCACAAAGCAATCTTGGCCGAGCGGTTGTGCCGCGCTTCGGCCTTGCCGATCGCCTCCGCCGTCTCAGCATCGAAGCGCAGCCCGTGCTCGCTCATATGCAGCAGCTGATGGTGGAATTTTTCGGTCTTTGCTGCGATTTCCGGCACGGCTTCGGCGAGCTTGACCGCCGCCTTCAGCCCGTCCTTGAGATCGGTGGCGATCCGCTTCGGACCCAGATTGGTGCGGATCCAGTCGCCGACGACAGGCTCGGAGGCCTTCCACATGTTGAAGCGCGGATTGAGCATGCGCGATACGCCTTCGACCACGACCATGGTCTTCTGCAGCATCACCAGCTCCGGCCGCGTCGCCATGTCGAAAAGTTCGGTCACTTCGAACAGCAGCGTCAGCAGCTTGCCCATCGAGATCGTCTCGGCCGGCTGTCCATGGATCGGCTCGCCGATTGCCCGGATCGCCTGGGCGAAGCTCTCGACATTGTGGTGACCGGGCACATAGCCGGCCTCGAAATGCACCTCGGCGACGCGGATATAGTCGCGGGTGATGAAGCCATAGAGGATTTCGGCGAGGAACCGCCGCTCCTTCTTGCCCAGCCGCCCGACGATGCCCATGTCGACGGCGACGATCATGCCGCCCGCATCGACGAAGAGATTGCCCGGATGCATGTCGGCATGGAAGAAGCCGTCGCGCAGCGTGTGGCGCAGGAACGACTGGATCAGCGTATCGGCAAGCAAGTTGAGGTCGTGGCCGGCAGCGCGCAGGCCCTCGACATCGGACATCCGCGTGCCGTCGATCCACTCCATGGTGATGACGTCGCGCCCGGTGCGCTCCCAGTCGACCTTCGGCACGCGGAAACCCGGGTCCTTTTCGGTATTTTCGGCGATCTCGGAAAGAGCGGCCGCCTCCAGGCGAAGATCCATCTCCACCTTCGTCGTCTGCTCCAGTGTCTTCGTCACCTCGACCGGCCGCAGCCGCCGGCTGGACGGTAGGAAACGCTCCTGCATATGGGCAACGAGATACATCGCCTCGATGTCATGGGCAAAGCGCTGGCGCACGCCGGGCCGCACGATCTTGACGGCAACCTTCTTCCGGCCCTCGGCACTATCGACCTCGGCCGGATGCACCTGCGCGATCGAGGCGGCGGCGATCGGATCGCCGAAGCTTGCATAGAGCTCGCTGATCGGACGTCCGAGCGAGCCTTCGATATTGGCCTTGGCGGCTGCCGAGGGAAAGAAGGCCATCCGGTCCTGAAGCTGCGACAGGTCATTGGCGAATTCGACGCCGACGACATCCGGCCGCGTCGCCAGGAACTGCCCGATCTTCACATAGGAGGGACCGAGCCGCTCGACAGCCTGGGCCAACCGGTCGCTGCGCTTTTGATGCCGCGCCTTGCTTCGCTCGAAAATCGTGACGAAGGATTTGGCGAGCACGACCGGAGGCGGCAGCCCTTCGGAAGGAAGGGCTGACACGACACCCTCACGCACGAGCACCCAGCCGACGCGCCAAAGGCGGAAATATGCGCCGAAAGTACTCATGCAGGCTGGCCTGCTTGCAAATACGCGGCCAATCTCTCCACCCTCATTCCTGTGCTTGTCACAGGAATCCAGCCACCGCGCGTCTGCGCGGTGATTGACTCAATAAAGTGTGAAGTGTCTTTCGCGCCCAAGGACTTGGACGCGCTGGATTCCTGTGACGAGCACAGGAATGAGGGAAAGCGCGTGGCCTGCGTCATGCGTCAGAGCTTCCAGCCGGAATGGAGTGCGGCGATGCCGCCGGTATAATTGGTGAAGGTGACACGCGAAAAGCCGGCCTGGCGGATCATTGCCGCGAAATTCTCCTGGTTCGGGAACTTGCGGATCGATTCCACCAGATATTGGTAGGGTTCGGCATCGCCGGTGATCGCCTTGCCGAACTGCGGAATGGCGTTGAACGACCAGGCGTCGTAGATCTTGTCGAGAAGCGGCATATCGACTTCGGAAAATTCCAGCACCAGCAACCGTCCGCCGCGCTTCAGGACGCGATAGGCCTCAGACAGCGCCGCATCGATCCTCGGCACGTTGCGAATGCCGAAGGCGATCGTATAGGCGTCGAAGCTGCCTGCCTCGAAAGGCAGTTCCTCGGCATTCGCCTCGACGAAGGTGAGATTGCCGGAAAGTTTTTTCTTTTCCGCCCGCTCGGCGCCGACGCCGAGCATCGAACCGTTGATGTCGAGCACCGTGGCATGCGCCTGTCTGCCCGAGGCCTCGACGATGCGGAAGGCGATATCACCAGTGCCGCCGGCAACGTCGAGTATCTTGTAGCCAGGCTCCTTGCGCGGGTTCAGCGCCGAGATCATCGCATCCTTCCAGGCTCGGTGCATGCCCATCGACATGACGTCGTTCATGATGTCGTAGCGCTTGGCGACCTTATGGAACACCTGGTTGACCAGGCCCTGCTTCTGGCCATCAGGCACTTCGCGGAAGCCGTAGGAGGTCTCCATACCGCCGTCGGCGGAAGTGCGGCTTTCTGACATCAGACTGCTCCGTTCCTGAAGATTCGGGCGCGGCGGCCATAGCGAAAGACCGCGCGCGACGTTATCTATGGGCCGCATTCTCCGCGGCACAATGGCGCTATAGCGCACATCGTCGCCGGTTGAAACACGTTAGAGATAGATGGGTTAAGATGCCGGAATTGCCAGAAGTCGAAACGGTGAAACGCGGCCTGACGCCGGCGATGGAGGGCACCCGCGTCACCAGGCTGGAGCTGCGCCGCGGCGACCTGCGCTTTCCCTTTCCCGACGCTTTCGCGGACAGGGTTTCCGGCCGCACCATCGTCGGCCTTGGCCGCCGCGCCAAATATCTGCTGGTCGATCTCGACGACGGCAACACGCTGATTTCGCATCTCGGCATGTCCGGTTCTTTTCGCATTGAGGAGGGCCATATCGACGAGGGGGCTGCCTCCGGCGTGCCGGGCGAATTCCACCATGCCCGCTCGAAGGACGAGAAGCACGATCACGTTGTCTTCCATCTGCAAGCGGCCAGCGGCCCCCGCCGCGTCGTCTACAACGATCCGCGCCGTTTCGGCTTCATGGATATGGTGGGACGCGCCGATCTCGCCGCCCATCCCTTCTTCCGCGATCTCGGCCCAGAGCCGACGGGAAACGAGCTCAGCGCCGCCTATCTGGCCGAACGCTTTCGGGACAAGGCGCAGCCGCTGAAGAGCGCGCTGCTTGACCAGAAGAACATTGCCGGTCTCGGCAATATATATGTCTGCGAAGCATTGTGGCGCGCGCATCTTTCGCCGATTCGCGCCGCCGGCACGCTGGTGACGGCGACTGGCCGGCCGAAGACGCAGCTCGACCTGCTCGTCGCTTCGATCCGCGACGTCATCGCCGACGCGATCGCCGCCGGCGGATCATCGCTGCGCGATCATATCCAGACCGACGGATCGCTCGGCTATTTCCAGCATTCCTTCTCCGTCTATGATCGCGAAAGTCAGGCTTGCCGCAC
The DNA here is from genome assembly GCF_013591995.1 of Rhizobium sp. WYCCWR 11146. Lineage (NCBI taxonomy): Bacteria > Pseudomonadati > Pseudomonadota > Alphaproteobacteria > Hyphomicrobiales > Rhizobiaceae > Rhizobium > Rhizobium sp. WYCCWR 11146. The sequence goes on along the minus strand of NZ_JACCEY010000031.1, from coordinate 162,268 downwards.
GCCCGGCTGCGGCGGTACGGTCGCCCGCATCGTCCAGGCGGGTCGCTCTACCTTCTATTGCGCCACCTGCCAGAAATAAGCCTGCCAGAAGTTAAGAGTGAGAAACCGGGAGAACAGCATGGCCTATGAAACCCTGATCGTCGAAACCCGAGGCAATGTCGGCCTCGTCACGCTGAACCGCCCGCAGGCACTGAACGCGTTGAACTCCGCTGTCCTGAAGGAACTGAAAGAGGCCTATGCCGCCTTCCACGCCGACGAGACGGTCGGAGCGATCGTGCTGACCGGTTCCGAGCGCGCCTTTGCTGCCGGCGCCGATATCAAGGAGATGCAGCCGCTTGAGTTCGCCGATATCTATAAGAGTGATTTCATCAGCGGCTGGGATGAGGTCGCCAAGGCGCGCAAGCCGGTGATCGCTGCCGTCAGCGGTTTTGCGCTCGGCGGCGGCTGTGAGCTCGCCATGATGTGCGATTTCATCATCGCCTCGGAGACGGCGAAGTTCGGCCAGCCGGAAATCACCCTCGGCGTCATTCCCGGCATGGGCGGCTCGCAGCGGCTGACGCGCGCCGTCGGCAAGGCGAAGGCAATGGATCTCATCCTGACCGGCCGCATGATGGATGCGGCGGAAGCTGAACGATCGGGACTCGTTTCGCGTGTGGTGGCGCCCGATCGCCTGCTCGAAGAGGCTTTTGCCGCAGCCGAAAAGATCGCTGCGCTGTCGCGCCCCTCGGTGATGATGGCCAAGGAGGCGGTCAACCGTGCATTCGAGACGACGCTGGAGGAGGGCTTGCGTTTCGAGCGCCGCCTGTTTCACAGTCTCTTTGCCACGGACGACCAGAAAGAAGGCATGGCCGCCTTCGTCGAGAAGCGCAAACCTGCTTTTACGCACCGTTGAATGCTTTTCGGTGCTTGCCGGTGGTAAAGCTTGAAAATCCGCGTTGACGTGGGCCGGCTTTAGAGTTATATGCCCGCCCACGGTTCGGAAAGCCGGTTTGGTTTTCCGCGATTGCTCCCGCATTGCTGGATTTTGTGGCCGCAGGGCCCGCGGTAATGGCGGAGTTTGTTCGAATTCTTGAGAGAGGCATCCATGGCCAATACAACTTCGGCGAAAAAAGCGACCCGCAAGATCGCCCGCCGTACCGACGTCAATAAGGCTCGTCGCTCGCGCGTTCGTACTTTCGTTCGCCAGGTCGAAGAGGCCATCGCATCCGGTGACGCCGCCAAGGCGAAGGAAGCTTTCCTGGCGGCTCAGCCCGAGCTTGCCCGCGCCGCCAGCAAGGGCGTGCTGCATTCCAACACGGCATCGCGCAAGGTCTCGCGTCTGGCTGCTCGTGTGAAGGCTCTTTCGGTCACCACGACCGCGTAATCTTCCGTTAAGGACTTCTTCTTTATGATTAGCCCGGTAATTTTACCGGGCTTTTTCGATTCCGCCGATCAGCCCCTGCATGGTTAATCTCACGACTGTTTCGTGTCAGCACCATGACAGGAAAAGGCGTTTAAAAACAATGACTTGCGCAAGGATGCTTTTGCACTGCGCGACTCTGCCCCAAGCTTCCGGGACCACAGGCGAGTCAAGAGGATTTTATTTTTTTTCTTTCAATGCGTGTCAAAATAGCCCGAACGGGGGAATCTCTTTGATTCAACTGCGATTCTTTTTTGACGCTGGTGTGACGCCCGAAAACGGCAGGCGGAGTCAATGGCCGCTTGTTAATTTTGCGTAAAATTCATCGTTGATATTGCCGTTTGATCCTGCCTAAATGGCTTTCAACAAAGGGCGCGGACATCACCTGCAGAGGCTCAGTTTTAACTGCCACGTCGGCAGGGCGATGAGTTTGTGCCTTTTGTTACGGAGCCCTGCGCTTCCGTTTTTTCAAGCACTCGACGGATTTGAGCCGTAACGTGGCTGTTACGGAGCGGGGATGTTTTGTGCCTTCAGTGGCCGCACGTTTAAGGCGAGGCCGCCGGAGAAGGTAAAGTAATATTGCGTTCGGGCTGGTCGGCCGAAAACGAGGTTCGACCGCCAGCCTGACATGGAAAGCCGATGAAGGTTGCCGCATGAATGCGGCCCCTGCAACGGAGTTCTGCGTCGGTCCCATTGAGGGGCCAGTGTTTTGAGTGAACCGGCAGGCGAGCGGCTCATGAGGATCCGTCAGCCCGCCAAAGCGGGGAATGATCGGGCGGCCGTTTTAGCGGATGCCGCCCGGTGGAATTGAAAGGCGGCATTATGCAGATGAATACGATGACGACGGGCGGGCTCGACAATGGGGATGCTGCACCGCAGACGTTCGGCTCCATTCGCCTCGAAGTGGGCGAAGCAAAGGCGGAAATGAAGCAGAACGTATTGTTTGAGCGCGTCAGCGCGCGCTTGAAGGCCCAGGTCGGCCCTGACGTCTATGCCAGCTGGTTTGCCAGGCTGAAGCTGCATTCGGTCTCGAAGAGCGTGGTTCGCCTTTCGGTTCCCACGACCTTCCTGAAGTCATGGATCAACAATCGTTATCTCGATCTCATCACCGGTCTGTTCCAGGCCGAGGATCCGGAAATTCTGAAAATCGAAGTCCTGGTACGCACGGCAACGCGCCACGGCACGAAGGCGCTCGATGAGGCGGTCGCGCCGGAACCAGCCGCCCCCACGCAGATGCGCCGCCCGACAAGCGCGCAGCCGGCCGGTCAGGCCGTCCAGCAGGCGGTTTCGGCTGTTGCCGCCGCAAGGCCAGCAAGCTTTGGCTCGCCGCTCTTCGGTTCGCCGCTCGATAGCCGCTTCACCTTCGACACCTTCGTGGAAGGCAGCTCGAACCGGGTCGCACTTGCGGCTGCAAAGACCATCGCAGAAGCTGGTCAAGGCGCCGTGCGCTTCAACCCGCTCTTCATCCATTCGACCGTCGGCCTCGGCAAGACCCATTTGCTGCAGGCGGTCGCCAATGCCGCGGTGCAGAACCCGCGGGCTCTGCGTGTCGTCTATCTGACGGCCGAATATTTCATGTGGCGCTTTGCCACCGCGATCCGCGACAATGATGCGCTGACGCTGAAGGATTCGCTGCGCAACATCGATCTCCTGATCATCGACGACATGCAGTTCCTGCAGGGCAAGATGATCCAGCATGAATTCTGCCATCTCCTGAACATGCTGCTCGACAGCGCCAAGCAGGTCGTCGTTGCTGCCGACCGTGCGCCCTGGGAGCTGGAGTCGCTCGACCCCCGCGTTCGCTCGCGCCTGCAGGGCGGTGTCGCGATCGAATTCGACGCGCCGGATTACGAGATGCGTCTCGAAATCCTCAAGCGTCGCCTTGCTGTCGCCCGGCTCGAAGATCCGTCGCTCGAAATTCCGGCCGAACTGCTCCAGCATGTCGCCCGCAACGTCACGGCCAGCGGCCGCGAACTCGAAGGCGCCTTCAACCAGTTGGTCTTCCGCCGCTCCTTCGAGCCGAACCTGTCGATCGAACGCGTCGACGAACTGCTCGCCCATCTGGTCGGCTCCGGCGAGCCGCGCCGTGTGCGCATCGAGGATATCCAGCGCATCGTCGCAAGGCACTACAATGTCTCGCGCCAGGAACTGGTGTCGAACCGCCGCACCCGCGTCATCGTCAAGCCGCGCCAGATCGCCATGTATCTGTCGAAGACGCTGACGCCGCGCTCCTTCCCGGAGATCGGCCGCCGGTTCGGCGGGCGCGATCACACGACCGTGCTGCATGCGGTGCGCAAGATTGAGGAGCTGATTTCGGGAGACACCAAGCTTTCGCACGAAGTCGAGCTTCTGAAGCGCCTGATCAACGAATAATCGACTAGTTTTTCCGAAAAATCGACGGCCGGAAGCGATTCCGGCCGTTTTCCTTTATAAGTTTTTTATTCTATACCTCCCGCGCATCCAGTGCATGTCAAAGACTGAAGCGCCAAAACGGCGCGTGGGAGGAATGAATGAGTTTCGAAAAGATCGCCGTTCTCGGCCTGGGCAAGGTCGGACGGCTGGCGGCGACGCTGTTGCATGAAGGCGGCTTCGATGTCATCGGCGTCGACGCGCAATTGCCGCTGAGCGACGTCCCCTTCAAGTGCCGCACCGGCGATATCTCCGACCCCCAGGTGATCGGCGAACTGCTCGCGAATGTCGAGGCGGTGCTCTCCTGCCTGCCCTATCATTTGAACATCGAGCTGGCGCGTGCCGCCCATCTTGCCGGTATCCATTATTTCGATCTGACCGAAGACGTTCCCACAACCAATTTCATCATCGAACTGTCGAAGACCGCCCGCGGGCTGATGGCGCCGCAATGCGGCTTGGCGCCGGGTTTCGTCGGCATCGTCGGCGCAAGCCTGGCCGACGGCTTCGATCGCTGCCGGTCGATCCGCATGCGCGTCGGCGCCCTGCCGCAGCATCCGACCGGGCTGCTCGGCTACGCCTTCAACTGGTCGCCCGAGGGCGTCGTCAACGAATATCTGAACGACTGCGAGGTCATCGAGGGCGGTGTGCGCAAGCTCGTCTCGCCGATGGAATGGCACGAGACCGTCTATGTCGGCGGCGTCAAGCTCGAAGCCTTCACGACGTCGGGCGGCCTTGGCACCATGTGCGATACGATGCTCGGCAAGATCGACAATCTCGACTACAAGACCATGCGTTATCCCGGCCATATGGAGCTGATGAACTTCTTCTTCCACGAGCTGTTGATGCGCGACAAGCGCAAGCTCGCCGGCGAGATCCTGACCAATGCCAAGCCGCCGGTTGAAGACGATGTCGTCTATGTCCATGTCGCCGCCGAGGGCACCGAGAATGGCAGCCTGCGCCGCAAGGAGTTCGTGCGCGCCTATTACCCGATCGAGATTGCCGGGGCGCGCCGCACGGCGATCGCCTGGACGACGTCTGCCTCCGTCGTCGCCGTCATCGAGATGGTCCGCGACGGTCTGCTGCCGGCGACCGGCTTCCTGCACCAGGAGCATATTCCGCTGGAGATGTTTTTGAAGACACCGACCGGCAGCCTCTTCAAGGCCGGTGCCACCAGCCACGGCTGAGAAATGCCCTCAGGTGCGGCGGCAATATCGATGCCGCCGTGCCGCAAATCCAGCCCGACGCGTCAGCAGGCGAGATCGGCGACGACGGAATCGAGGATCAGCATGCCTGATGGCGTGCAGCGCAGGCGTGAATTGCCGATCCGCTCGATGAATTTGTGTTCGAGCAGGAATTCCTCGCGTTTCGGGTCGAGGTCGCGGCCCGAAAGCTGCTGCCAGCGGGCAAGATCGACGCCTTCCCTCAGCCGCAGCCCCATCAGCAGCAGCTCGTCGGACTGCTCCTCGAAGCCGAGCCGCTCCTCGTCGAGAATGCCGTGCCCATCACGCTCGACCATGTCGAGCCAGGTTTCCGGCTTGCGCTCGGTCGCCGTCGCGAGCTTCTCCGGGCCACGCGTCAGCCGGCCATGGGCGCCCGGGCCGATGCCGGCATAGTCGCCATAGCGCCAGTAGGTCAGGTTATGCCGGCTTTCGGCCCCCGGCCGGGCATGATTGGAAACCTCATAGGCCGGCATTCCCTCACGCGCGGTGATCTCCTGCGTCGCCTCGTAGAGCAATGCCGATTGCTCGCCATCCGGCACGATCAGCTTGCCGGCCTTGTGCAGGCCGTAGAAGGGCGTGCCTTCCTCGATGGTCAGCTGATAGAGCGAAAGATGATCGACCGCGTAGGAGATCGCCTCCTTCAGTTCCGTTTCCCATTCCTCGACCGTCTGATTGGGTCGGGCATAGATCAGGTCGAAGGACATGCGCGGAAAGATGTCGCGCGCCAGCCTTATCGCCTTCAGCGCGTCGGCGACATCATGCAGCCGACCGAGGAATTTCAGATCCCGGTCGTTCAGCGCCTGCACCCCAAGCGAGACGCGATTGACGCCGGCCGCCCGATAACCGCGGAACCGTTCGGCCTCGACGCTCGAAGGGTTGGCCTCCATGGTGATCTCGATGCCATCTGGCACATGCCAGTGCCGTGCAATGCCATCGAGAATGGCCGAGACCGTTTCCGGCTTCATCAGCGAGGGTGTGCCGCCGCCGAGGAAGATGCTCGTCACCGTCTTCGGCCCGCTGATCGCCCGGATCGTCGCCATCTCCGTCAGGAAGGCACCCGTAAAACGCTCCTGATCCACCGGCTGGTGGCGCACATGGCTGTTGAAGTCGCAATAGGGACACTTCGCCGCGCAGAAGGGCCAATGTACATAGACGCCGAAGCCCGGCTCGCCGGTATCAGGCAGCAGAGCCGCGTCGCGCGAGATGCTTGGCGTGTCGAAATTGACCACGGACCGACTCTATGCCTCCAGGCAGGTTTCAACAAAGAGTTTGAAGGCGCGGGCCCGGTGCGACAGCGCTTGCGGCTTGCCGACGTTCCAGCCGTGTTTTTCCTCGCCGCTCATTTCGCCGAAGGTGATGTCGTAGCCCTCGGGCTGGAAGATCGGATCGTAGCCGAAGCCCTGCGTGCCGCGCGGCGGCCAGACGACGCTGCCTTCCACCTCGCCGCGAAACAGCTCCGTATGCCCATCCGGCCAGGCAAGGCAGAGCACGCTGATGAAACGCGCCCTGCGCTGTTCCGGCTTTGTCGCGCCCGCGTCCTGCAGCGCCTTTTCCACCTTGGCCATCGCCATGTCGAAATCGCGCGTGCCGTCTGCCCTCTCCGCCCAATTGGCGGTGTAGACACCGGGATCGCCGCCAAGTGCATCGACCACCAGCCCGGAATCGTCCGACAGCGCCGGCATGCCGGCGGCATTGGCCGAGGCGACCGCCTTGATCGTCGCATTCTCCTCGAAGCTCGTGCCCGTCTCATCCGGTTCGACGAAATTCAGCTCGGCGGCCGATTTGGCGGTGAAGCCGAGCGGCCCGATCAATTCCTGGATCTCGCGGATCTTGCCGGCATTGTGGCTGGCGACGACGATGGTCTTCGTTTCAAGCTTGCGCATTCAGATATCCTGTTCGATGCCCCAGATTTTAGCCTCCGCGCATTCCAGGCTGTTGCCATCAGGATCGCGGAAATAGATCGAACGGCCGCCGTTCGGCCAGTGCACTTCGGATTCGATCGCAACGCCCGCCGCGGTCAGCCGCTCGGCCATGGCATCGATATTGCGGCCGGACACCCGAAAACAGGCATGGCCCTGGCCGCTCGTGCCGTGCGGCGGCACCTGCAGTGCTTCAGGCGCCGGCGGCTTCACCGTTTCCTCGGGATTGAAGATCAGGAGAACGCCCGGCCCGCAGCGGAAGAAGACATGCCGGTTGGCGGCGCGGGCGATCTTTTCAAGCCCGAGAACGTCTTCGTAGAACGTCTCGGCCTTATCGAGATCCCGCGCATAGAGCGCCGTTTCCAACATGCCTTCCAGCATGGGGTTCATCCTTCGACGGCTTGCTTCTGCAGCGCCACGAGTTCGCCGATGCCGTTTCTGGCAAGCAGCATCAGCGAGGTGAATTCGCCCTCGCTGAACGGCGTGCCTTCGGCCGTGCCCTGGATCTCGACGATCCCGCCGGTGCCCGTCATGACGAAATTCGCATCGGTCTCGGCCGAGGAATCCTCGAGGTAATCGAGATCGATCACCGGCTGGCTGGCGAAGATACCGCAGGAGATGGCGGCGACGTGATCCTTCAGGACCCGGTCGACCTTGATCATGTTGCGGCTTTCCATCCATTTCAGGCAGTCGTAAAGCGCGATCCAGCCACCGGTGATCGAGGCGGTCCGCGTGCCGCCATCGGCCTGGATGACGTCGCAATCGAGCGTGATCTGCCGCTCGCCGAGCGCCTGCAGGTCGACGACGGCGCGCAGCGACCGACCGATCAGCCGCTGGATTTCCTGGGTGCGGCCGCCCTGCTTGCCGGCGGCGGCTTCGCGCTTCATGCGTTCGCCGGTCGCCCGCGGCAGCATGCCGTATTCGGCCGTGACCCAGCCCTTGCCGGTATTGCGCAGCCATGGCGGCGTCTTTTCTTCGAGGCTCGCCGTGCAGAGCACATGCGTGTCGCCGAACTTCACCAGGCAGGAGCCTTCCGCATGCTTGGAAAAATTGCGCTCGAACGAGACCTTGCGCATCTGGTCGATTTTTCTGCCTGAAGGCCGCATTCTTATCTCCTGGGGTTTATTTGACCGCTTCTACGATTGGCGGCGCTCATTTGCAAATTCCCTTTTGCCACGGGTGTGAGTTTGACTTACTTTTCGGGAAGTATCATCAGCACGGGTTCGAAAGCTTCATGGGCATCAGGTCGACGTCGGTTTCGGATGCCGTAGCTGCGCTGGACGAGCGCTCCAGGGAAATTTTTCGTCGCATCGTCGAAGGTTATCTGGAAAGCGGCGAGCCGCTCGGTTCACGCAACCTGTCCCGTATCCTGCCGATGTCGCTGTCGCCGGCCTCGGTGCGCAATGTCATGAGCGATCTCGAAGAGCTCGGCCTGATCTATTCGCCGCATGTCAGCGCCGGCCGGTTGCCGACCCAGATCGGCCTGCGCTTCTTCGTCGACGCCTTCATGCAGGTCGGCGATCTCTCGGCCGAGGAGCGCGCCAACATCGACCGCCAGGTGCGGGTCGAAAGTGGCGGCAATCCCGTCGAATCGATGATGAACGAGGCAAGCCGCATGTTATCCGGCATTTCGCGCGGCGCCGGCCTCGTCATCACCTCGAAAAGCGATCCGGTGCTGAAACATGTCGAGTTCATCCGGCTCGAACCGACAAAGGCGCTGGCCGTGCTCGTCGGCGACCATGATCAGGTGGAAAATCGCATCATCGAGCTGCCGGCGGGCGTCACCTCCTCGCAGCTGACGGAAGCTGCGAATTTTCTCAATGCCCATATGTCCGGCCAGACCCTGCCGGAGCTTCGCAAACAGTTAAGCCGGTTGAAGGACGACGTCCGTCACGAGCTCGATGCCCTGTCACGCGATCTGGTCGAGCGCGGCATTGCTGTCTGGGCCGGCAGCCCGGACGAGGGAAAGCCCACGCAGCTGATCATCCGCGGCCGCGCCAACCTGCTCGAAGGCCTCGCCGGCGCCGAGGATCTCGACCGGCTGCGCCTTCTGTTCGACGATCTCGAGAAGAAGGACAGCCTGATCGAGATCCTCAATCTCGCCGAAAGCGGTTCGGGCGTGCGCATCTTCATCGGTTCGGAAAACAAGCTCTTCTCGCTGTCCGGCTCGTCGCTCATCGTCGCGCCCTATCGTGACGACGACGATCGCATCGTCGGTGCCGTCGGCGTCATCGGCCCGACGCGGCTCAATTATTCGCGCATCGTGCCGATGGTGGACTACACAGCCCAGCTCGTCTCCCGCCTTTCGCGCAATCAGCTTTGACGCGCAGCTATCAGTCACGCGGAATTTTCGCTTCTTTGTCACGCAGACTTGATTTTTTTCGGTCAAACCTCGATATCGGGCGCATCTGAAGACACCAACCGGAGACCGTCATGACCGATGACACGACGAAAAACGGACCTGACGCAACTGCGGCCGATGCCGCAGCCGACGCTGCCGCCTACGTCGAGAACGAAACTGCGCAGCAAGAGCCCGCCCAGCCGGACCCAATCGAGCTTCTGAAAGCCGAAAACGGCGAACTGCGTGACCGCTATCTGCGCCTTGCTGCCGAGATGGACAATCTGCGCCGCCGCACCGAGCGCGAAGTGAAGGATGCCAAGTCCTATTCCGTCGCCGGCTTTGCGCGCGACATGCTCGCCGTGTCCGACAATCTGCGTCGCGCGCTCGATGCCATCCCTCCGGAGACCAGGGCTGCGGCCGATGCCGGCCTGAGCACGCTGATCGAGGGTGTCGAGATGACCGAGCGCGCCATGCTGTCGGCTCTCGAGCGCCATGGCGTTCGCAAGCTGGAGCCGGTCGGCCAGAAGTTCGATCCGAATTTCCATCAGGCGATGTTCGAGGTGCCGAACCCGGACGTGCCGAATAACACGGTCGTCCAGGTCGTGCAGGCCGGCTTCACCATTGGCGAGCGCGTGCTGCGCCCGGCCATGGTCGGTGTCGCCAAGGGCGGTCCGAAGCCGGCCGAAGCCGAAACCAACTCTGTCTTCGACGAAAAAGACGCCTGAGATCGTTTCCTTTCCTCCTCGCGAGGAAGGGAAATCGAAGTTTTAGATGCGGGCGAAGCGTTCGATCAGCAGATCGAAGAAGCCGTCCGCATCGACATGGCGCATGACCCTGGCATTGCGCTTGCGCTCGGTCACGTGCCACCAGTCGACGACCGTCATGCCGACGGTAAGTTCGGACTGGACCTCGATCTCGACATTGCAGTCCCGGCCCTGGAAAAGCTCCTGCTTCAGCAGGTAGGCGACAACGGTCGGGTCGTGCAGCGGTCCGCCGTCGGAACCGTATTTCTCGATGTCGAACCGCTCGAAGAATTCCAGCATCTCGACCATGGCCTTTGCCGGCGCCGTGCCGATTTCGGCCATGCGCTTCACCCGGTCCTTGCGGGTCAGCAATTGATGCGTCACGTCAAGCGGCATCATCACGATCGGAACGCCTGAGCGGAAGACAATATCGGCGGCCTCGGGATCGACATAGATGTTGAATTCGGCTGCCGGCGTGATGTTGCCGCCCTCGAAGAAGCCGCCGCCCATCATCACCAGCTCGCGGATGCGGGGGACGATGTCGGGCGCCTTCTGGAAGGCCATGCCGATATTGGTGAGCGGCCCGAGCGTACACAGCGTCACCGTGCCTTCCGGCTCGCGGCGCAGCGTCTCGATAATGAAGTCGACGGCATGGCCGGGCTGCAGCGCCATCGTCGGTTCGCTGAGATCAGGACCGTCGAGGCCGGTCTTGCCGTGCACATGTTCGGCCGTCACCAGCTTGCGGGCGATCGGTGCGTCGGCGCCGGCGAAAACCTTGGTCTCCGTCCGGCCGCAGAGCTCGCAGACGATCCGCGCATTGCGGCTGGTGAGCGAAAGCGGCACGTTGCCGGCGACCGTGGTGATCCCCAGAACCTCCAGCTCATCGGGACTGCCGAAGGCAAGCATGATGGCGGCCGCGTCGTCCTGGCCGGGATCCGTGTCGATGATGATCTTTCTTGCGCTTGCCATTCCGATCGTTCCATCCTCGCACTGCGTGTTATCGGGCATGCACCGATTTCTTCACGTCCCGTCACAAATCAGCACATTCCGCGCGGGCATGTTTTGATGCGAGGCAGCAGACGCTTTGTCAAGGAAAGAGCCTGACGCCACCGCCTTAAATTGAGAGGCCGACGCCGGCACGTCGCGCCCCATGCCTTGCAGCGCCGGGCTCCTCTCCCCATATTAGCGGCATCCGGATGCTGCCCTTAAGGTCCGGGATGGTCGCTTGCATCAAGGACTTGAAAAGAGATGAGCCGCATTACCCCTTTCGCCAGCCCGCTGCTTCTGGGTTTCGATGCCATGGAAAAGACGCTGGAGCGCATTTCCAAGGCGAGTGACGGATATCCGCCCTATAATATCGAACGCATCGCCGCCGACACCGGCGCGCCGGAACGTCTGCGCATTACCCTTGCCGTGGCCGGCTTCAGCGAGGAGGAACTCGATGTCTCCATTGAGGAGAACCAGCTTGTGATCCGCGGCCGCCAGGTCGAACACGGCGAGCGGGACTATCTTTATCGCGGCATCGCCGCCCGTCAGTTCCAGCGCACCTTCGTTCTTGCCGACGGCATGCAGGTGCTGGGTGCGGCCCTGAAGAACGGTCTGCTCTCCGTCGATCTAATTCGTCCGGAACCCGCGCGCATGGTCAAGAAAATTAACATTTCGGTCTCACAGTAGCACAACGGTTTGTCGAACCGTTGGTCCCTTCTCCCGGAGGAACAGGAATGTTGATGAAAGAAGCCACGTCTCACTTGACCAAATCCGAGCTTGCCCACATCGGCAACGGCGAGGTCGCCTATATCAGAAAAATGCGCACCGATGAGGTCGCCAAGTGCTTTCCCGAGGCGCCGGATATCGATCCGAACGTCGATCTCTGGGCACTCTTCGGCGCCGACGGCACGCCGATCCTTTTGACGGACAATCGCTCCAGCACCTTTTTCAAGGCTGCAGAGGACGAATTAAAGACGGTCAGCCTGCACTGACCGTCAAGGCCATTTGAGCCTTGATTGAGATCTCCTGTGCGTGACAGGGTTTCCTTAAGCGAACCGGACCGCCGTTCTCGCGCGCGCCTTTGCCGCTACCTCTTCGCGATCACGAGGAGGTTGAGACGTTTCCAGCGAATCGAGCAGCTCGCGGGCACATGCCGCGATCGAACTGACCGCGTGCTCGAATGCGACCTCGTTGCGCTTCGACGGCTTGGTCGTTCCGCTCACCTTGCGGACGAACTGGAGCGCGGCATCGTGGATCTCGTCGTCCGTCGCTGGCGGATCGAAATTGAACAGGGGTTTTATATTTCGGCACATGACTTGCTCCCGGTCATTTTCTCTCTTCCATTGAGAGGAGGCTGGCCAGCACAGAAAATAGTCGCGTGAGCGCTATTGGCAACCGGTCCAACGGCGGAACTCTACGCGTCGCAAGAGAGGGCGCAGCGCCTTCAGTTCGGTTTGTTGTCGTTGTCGACCTTGGAGCCGGATCATTTCGGATCGAATCGACCTGAAATCTGAATTCGTCTCTTCATCAGAAAGCTGCCGTGGGCGACGTCTTCTTGCGCCGCCAATAGCGGCCATCTGTTCGAGACGGGTGCCTTTCATGCTACGACGAGTGCATGTATTCCGCGTTGGCTTGTTCTTGGTCGGCGACGAAAGGAGCTTGCATTGAACCAATCGCAGCCAAATCGATTTCCATTTCACACGCAATGCCCGAGAGACGATGGATGCGGGGTCTTTGTTCTGCAGATGCTCACCGGCATGAGCTACGACGATGTGGCCGCCATGATCGATTGGGGCGACAGATCGGCGCATTATACAACCTGGAACGATCTTTGCGGCGTGTTGGCGGAGATCGGATTGTCTAACGAAGCCCCGATCAAAACCAGTCGATGGAGCGATATCCAGGGGGTTGCCATCGTCCACGTTCAGGGGGATCACTTCATGCTTTACGACGCGGAAAACGGTCTGTTTTATGACCCAGCAGAGATGGAAGGCCCAGGGGTTGCCAGCGATCGCGTTCCAACCAGCTATCTGACTGTATACGGCCCCAACCACCGCTAAACTTAGATCCTTCAGCACGGAAATCCGTCAGGCCAGCGTTCCACGCGATTGTTCGCGCCGAATAACATCACGTGCGCGTTCGCCGACTTGCCGGCAGCCTCAGACCTTCCTGAAGGTCAGATAGGCCGAAGACCGGCCCTCGCGCCGCGCCTTGGCCTCGTAACGTGTGCTCGGCCAGCCCTCATAGGGCGTCAGCCAATCGGCAGCATTGTCGGCGATCCAGTCGAAACCGCCATGGCCGCGGCATTTGATCAGCGTCCAGTTCACATAGGTGTCGATGTCGGAGGCGAAGCAGAACAGGCCGCCGGGCTTCAGCGCGCGATGAAAGCGGTCGAGATTGGTTTTCGAGACGAAACGCCGCTTCCAGTGCTTCCGTTTCGGCCAGGGATCGGGATAGAGCAGATCGATCTGATCGAGTGAGCTGTCCGGCAGCCAGTCGAGCAACTGCGTCGCGTCGTCATTATAGACGCGGATATTGGAGGCGCCCGTCTCGCCGATGCGCGACAGCAGCTTCTGCATGGAATTGACGAAGGGTTCGACACCGATGAAGCCGGTCGAAGGTGTCTCCAGCGCGCGGTGGATCAGGTGCTCGCCGCCGCCGAAACCGATTTCCAGCCGCAATCTTTCGACCGGAACCGGGAAGAGGGAAGTCAGCGGCTCCGGGGGAGCCGCTGCAATATCGATCAGGAATGCCGGCAACAGACTGTTCAGCGTCTCGGCCTGCTGTTCGCGCAGGGCCTTGCCCTTGCGGCGACCGAAGAAGGCTTCGGTCGCCCGGCCGCGGCGTTCCATATCCGTCATGCTTTATCTCAGGCCTTCACGCTTTCCTTGAGCGCCTTCACGAGGTCGGTACGCTCCCAGGAGAACGAGCCGTCGCGGCCGGCCTTGCGGCCGAAATGGCCATAAGCGGAGGTCTTGGCATAGATCGGCTTGTTGAGGTCGAGATGGCGGCGGATACCGGTCGGCGAAAGGTCCATGTTCTTACGGATAGCCGCTTCGATCTGATCCTCGGTAACCTTGCCGGTGCCGTGCAGGTCGACATAGATCGACAGCGGCTGGGCGACGCCGATCGCGTAGGAGATCTGGATCGTGCAGCGGTCGGCAAGACCGGCGGCGACGACGTTCTTGGCAAGATAGCGGGCGGCATAGGCGGCCGAACGGTCGACCTTCGTCGTGTCCTTGCCGGAGAATGCGCCGCCGCCATGCGGAGCGGCACCGCCGTAGGTATCGACGATGATCTTGCGGCCGGTCAGGCCCGCATCGCCGTCCGGTCCGCCGATGACGAACTTACCGGTCGGGTTGATGTACCACTTGCAATCGTCGGCGATCTTCAGCTCGCCGAGCGCTTCGCGGATATAGGGCTCGACGACGGCGCGGACCTTCTTCGAATCCCAGCTCTCGTCGAGATGCTGGGTCGAAAGCACGATCGAGGTTGCTTCCGACGGCTTGCCGTCGACGTAACGCACGGTCACCTGGCTCTTGGCGTCGGGGCCGAGCTTGGCGACTTCGCCGTCGCCCTTCTTGCGGGCAACTGCGAGCAGTTGCAGGATCTTATGGGAATAATAGATCGGGGCCGGCATCAGGTCCGGCGTTTCGCGGCAGGCATAACCGAACATGATGCCCTGGTCGCCGGCGCCCTCGTCGCCCTGCTGGTCGGCGGCGCTGTCGACGCCCTGCGCGATGTCGGCCGACTGCGAGTGCAAGAGCACGTCGATCTTTGCCTTCTTCCAGTGAAAGCCGTCCTGCTCATAGCCGATATCCTTGATGGCGCGGCGGGCGGCGGCCTTGAACTTCGAAGGATTGATGACGTCCTTGCCATCCTTGTCCTTCTTCATCAGGCTCGGCGGCAGGCGGACCTCGCCGGCGATGACGACGCGGTTGGTCGTCGCCAGCGTTTCGCAGGCAATGCGCACGCCCCACGGATTGACGCCGGTCTTGGCCGCTTCGCGGTAGACCAGATCGACGATCTCGTCGGAGATGCGGTCACAGACCTTGTCCGGATGACCTTCGGCAACAGACTCGCTGGTAAAGAGATAATTCGCGCGCATTTCGGGATTCCCCTCAAAGAATAAAAGCCACCTAGTAGGTACTCAGTTCGAGGGCCGATGACAAGCGCAGAAGGACATAAATATATCTTTATATCTGCGGCAAAGTGACAAATTTTGCCCCAAAAACGCAAAAAAGGCGGCCTTTCGACCGCCTTTCGAATTCTGCGCTGGTCGTGATTCAGTCGGCGTCGGCTTCAGCGGCCAGGGCTTTCACCAGCTCCACGACCTTGCGGCGAACCTTGGGATCGGAAATCTTGACGAAGGCGCGATTGAGCTGCAGTCCTTCCGAGGACGACAGGAAATCGACGACGTAATTCGAGCTGGAGGCTTCCATGCCGCCGCCGGCACTGGAATGTTCGCCGGGCGCGTCCTCGAAGAAAAACGACACCGGAACATTGAGGATGTTCGAGATATTCTGCAGACGGCTTGCGCCGACGCGGTTGGTGCCCTTTTCGTATTTCTGGATCTGCTGGAAGGTGATGCCAAGGCTTTCGCCAAGCTTTTCCTGGCTCATGCCCAGCATTGTACGGCGGAGGCGAATACGGCTGCCAACATGGATGTCGATCGGGTTAGGCTTCTTCTTGTTTTCAATCATGGTCGTGCCCTAGCTAAGAATTTCAACCTGTTTCTAACCGGCATGCCCCTGATCCATCCCAAAACGCCACGTTGCAAGCGGTGAGGAACCCACCTTCAAACATACGTTAAGAACGCCGATTGACATCACTATGCAATTTTAGGGGTTTTTGGTCAATTCAACCCGGAAATAAAACCTCTGCGAGAAATTAGCGCAATCAAAATCAGCAGCGCCTCGGTCAACCAGAAGTATGTTTGCCGGGGGAATGTCGTTCCGACTCCATCGCTGATGCTATCGAGCGTTGCATCGACGAAGCCTGTTTCTCCAAGATCGAGGCCCGCAATAATTTCCCCATGCGCATTCACCAGCGCTGAAATGCCGCTATTGGCGTCGCGAATCAACGGCAGGCCGGTTTCGACAGCCCGTACCCGCGCCTGCTGGAAATGCTGGTAGGGGCCGGGCGTTGTGCCGAACCAGGCATCATTGGTGATATTGAGGATCGCGTTGGCGTCTTTAATGTCACCGGTCATTTCGCCGGGAAAAATGATCTCGTAACAGATCAGCGGATAGAGATTGAGCCCGCCGGGCAGCGCCAGCAGGTGCCGGCTTGCCGCAGCCGAAAAGCCGCCCGGAATCTCGACGACGTTCTGGATGCCGAATTCGGTGAGCACGTCCTCGAAGGGCAGATATTCGCCGAAGGGCACCAGATGCACCTTGTCGGATGCGGCGATGATCTGGCCGCGGCCATCGATCACGTAGATGGAATTATAGTAGCGCGGCGGCGTGCCTGGTCCCATCTCCTCGGCGCGAACGGCGCCGGCGATCAGGATCTGATTGTCGTCGAGCGTATCGGCAATCCGCGTCAGCGCATCCTGATTGTCGGTCAGGATGAAGGGGATCGCAGTTTCCGGCCAGACGATGATATCGGGCTTGCGCCCGCCATTCTTCGGCGCTTCAGCCGACAGCTTCAGGTGCGTCTCGAAGATCGCGGCGCGGTCGACGTCGTTATCCATTTTCTCTGTCTGGTCGATCGCCGGCTGCACCAGCCGCACCACCTGCCGCTTGTCCTCAGGCAATGCGTCCGGCCGCGGCGCGAGATGGAGAGCATAGGCGCCATAACCGAGATGGGCAGCAAATAGCAGGACGGCGAGCGCGATGCCCATCCGTGCCCCTTGCCGCGTCCCGGCAAGGGCAGGCGCAGAAAAGACGAAGACGGCAAGGGCCGTCACGCCCATCGCCCCGATCACATGCGCCGACTGCATCATCAGCGGAACCGGCATGATGCCGTAGCCGATGGCGTTCCAGGGAAAGCCGGTGAGGATCACGCTTCGAAGCCATTCCATCAGCCCGAAGCCTGCCGCAAGCGCGGCGATCCGCCCCATGCCATCAGACCAGACGATGCGGGCAAGAGCGGCCGCCAGGCCGTAGAAGATCGCAAGACAGGCCGGCAGCCCGAGGATTGCCAGCGGCAGCGCCCAGGCAAATTCTTCCTGATCGACCAGCAGCGCATGGCCGAGCCACCAGAGGCCGGCGACGAAATAGCCGAAGCCGAACAGCCAGCCGGTGGCAAACGCCGGCCACAGCCTGCCGATCAGGCCGCTTTCAGGCGAAGCCGCCGCCCCGTCGATCAGCCAGATGAGCAGGGTGAAGGAAACGAACATCGCCGCGAAAAAGCCGATGGGCGGCAGCGCCAGAACCGCGAATGCCCCGGCGGCGATGGCCAGCAGCGACCGTTTGAAACCCCAGACGAGGATAACCCTGTCCGCAAGCCGCTCCATGCGCACTCCCATCAAACCGCGAATCAACCCATCCGCAGTCTTTCAAAAAAGCGGCTCTTTGTCCCGTCAGTTGGGTCCTGTCAGTTGGCGGTCGATTTCGCCGGCCGATCGTCGCCGGTCTCGGAGCCGCCATCCGCCTTGGCGCGGCGGCGGATCGCGTGGCGCTTGCGGGTGATGCGCAGCCGCTTGATGCGGCGCGGATCGGCGTCGAGGATGTGGAATTCGAAGCCCGGCAGCGCCTGGACGACCTCGCCGCGCACCGGGATGCGGCCGAGTGCGGAGAAGATCAAGCCGCCCAGCGTATCGACCTCGTCGACCTGCTCGCTGATGTCGAAATCCGGCCCGATCGCTTGGGCGATCTCTTCCAACTCGACGCGGGCGTCGGCGATGAACATGTCCTCGGCGACGCGCTTGAACATCACCTCTTCGTCGTCATGTTCGTCGTCGATGTCGCCGACCACCATTTCGACGATGTCTTCATGCGAGGCAAGCCCGTCGGTGCCGCCATATTCGTCGATGACGAGCGCCATCTGCGTGCGGTTCACCTGCATCCGGCGCAGCAGGTCGGACGCCAGCATTGACGGCGGCACGAACAGGATCTTGCGGATGATACCGGCCTCGGCCAGCGTCTTTTGCAGGTCGACGCGGGCGAGATCGAAATTCTGCTTGGCCGAACGCGTGGTCTTCTGGATGTTTTCGGGCGCAACCTCGATCGCCGGCACGACAGCGGCCGGTTTCGTCGGGCCGCGGCGCTTGTTGCGCGCCTGCTTGGCGACATAGGAGAGCAGGTCGCGGATATGGACCATGCCGCGCGGATCGTCGAGCGTATCGGCATAGACAGGCATGCGCGAGCGGCCGGATTCCTCGAAGAGGATCATCAGTTCGCCGATGGTGATGTTCTGATCGACCGCCTCGATATCGGCGCGCGGCACCATCACGTCGGCGACGCGAACCTCGCGAAAGCGCAGGATGTTGTTGAGCATCGCCCGTTCGTCGGGCGAAAAGGCGTCGTCGCCGGCCGCATCGGTCATCAGCGCGTCGGCGAGATCCTCGCGCAGTCGCGAGCCCTGCTGCGGGCGAAGGATGCGCGCGGCGCGCGACCAGAAGGATTGCGATCGGCCGGATGGCCGACTACTACTGCCTGCCTCGTCCGAAGAGGAGGATGGCTCGGAGTCCTTGGCGTCTGCCGCCGGCTTCGTCGTAAAGTCGCTCATGGTTCCATTTTAAGGTCTTGACCCTCGTAGGGATCAGATAGGCCGAGCTGGGCCAAAATGCGAGTCTCCAGCCCCTCCATAATTTCGGCTTCGGCACTATTCATATGGTCGTAGCCGAGAAGATGCAAGAAACCGTGCACCAGAAGATGGGTCAGGTGGTCGTCGAAACTCTTTTCGAGCTCGGCCGCTTCCCGCTCCAGCGTCTCCCGGGCGATGATGATGTCGCCGAGCATCGGGCCGGGCATCTTGCCGGGCCGAACCGGAAAGGCCGGAAAGGAGAGCACGTTGGTCGCCTTGTCCTTGCCGCGCCATTCCGCATTGATGTCCTGGATCGAGGCATCGTCGGTGAAAACAAGCGAAACCTCGGGCGGCATCGTCGGGAAGGGCTGCTTCTCGCTGTCGCGGAGATAGACCACTGCTGCGCCGAGCACGCGTTCGCAAAACGACAGCAGCGTCTCTTCACCGGGCCAGCCGATGTCCTCGACGCTGATCTGGATGTCGAGTTCGGCCATTAGCCCTGCCGGCTGACGTCTTCGGCGACGGCATAGGTGGAATCATAGGCCCTGACGATGCGCCCGACCAGCGGGTGGCGGACGACGTCGGTATCCGTGAAGCGCACGATCGAGATGCCTTCGACGCCGTTCAGAAGCTGCAAGGCCTCGACGAGGCCGGATTTGACGCCGCGCGGCAGATCGATCTGGCTCGGGTCGCCGGTGACGATCATCCGCGCATTTTCGCCGAGACGCGTCAGGAACATCTTCATCTGCATCGACGTCGTGTTCTGCGCTTCGTCGAGGATGATGGCGGCATTGGCGAGCGTGCGGCCGCGCATGAAGGCGAGCGGCGCGATTTCGATGACGCCGGCAGTGATCGCCCGGTCGACCTTGTCGGCAGGGATCATGTCGTAGAGCGCATCATAAAGCGGGCGAAGATAGGGATCGACCTTTTCCTTCATGTCCCCGGGCAGGAAGCCGAGGCGCTCGCCGGCCTCGACGGCCGGGCGCGACAGGATGATCTTTTCGACCGCGCCGCGCTCCAAGAGCTGGGCGGCATGGGCGACGGCGAGATAGGTCTTGCCGGTGCCGGCCGGGCCGACGCCGAAGACAAGCTCGGCGCGTTCCAGCGCCCTGATATAGGCGTCCTGGGTTGGCGTGCGTGCGATGATCGTCTTCTTGCGGGTGGAAACCTGCGCCATCGTCAGCTTGGCCTTGCGCTCCATGGTCGGCAGGCTGAGCTGATCGTCGGCGGCGACCGCCATGCGGATTGCACCCTCGACGTCGGATCGTTCCACGCTGCCGCCTTTCTGAAGTTTTTCATAGAGATAGTCGAGCGTGCGCCGCGCCTGATTGGTGGTCACGATATCGCCGGTGATGACGACCGAATTGCCGCGTGCCCGCGCATCGATATTCAGCCGTTGCTCGAGCAGCTTGAGGTTTTGGTCGAATTGACCAAAGAGCTCGCTGGCGAACCGGTTGTTCTCGAACGTCAGGACGAAGTGATTGGTATCGCTCGGCGTGCGGGGGTGGCGCGGTGAAGAAGAAACCAATTCTTGTCCGTTCAAGCGGTCGGGCTCCTTGGGTTAGACCGCAGCCTCTGCGCGTTCGGCAAACAGGCTGTTTGTTCCGGTCCCTGTGATTCGCACTTTAATAATGTCACCGATTTGCGATGCTTTTGCATCAACATTCACTGATTGAAGCCAGGGAGAACGTCCGATTAGTTGTTCCGGCATGCGACCGGGCTTTTCGAGCAACAGGTCGATCTCTTTGCCGATGCAGGATTCGGCAAATTCCTGCTGCTGCTTCAGAAGAAGCATTTGCAGGCGTTCCAGCCGTTCTGCCTTGATCTCTTCCGGCACCTGGTCCTTCAGCTCCGCGCCGGGCGTGCCCGGCCGTGTCGAGTATTTGAACGAGAAGGCCTGTGCATAACGGACCTCCTCCACAAGTCTCAATGTATCCTTAAAATCCTCATCTGTCTCCCCCGGAAAGCCGGTGATGAAATCGCCCGACAGCGCAATGTCGGGCCGCACCGTGCGGATGCGCTCGATCAGCGCCAGATATTCGGCCGCCGTGTGGCGCCGGTTCATCGCTTTCAGGATGCGGTCCGAGCCCGATTGTACCGGCAGGTGCAGATAGGGCATCAGTGCGCTGAGGTCGCGATGGGCATTGATCAGCCGGTCGTCCATGTCGCGCGGATGGCTTGTGGTATAGCGCAGCCGCGCAAGGCCGGGGATCTCGGCCAGCCGGTAGAGCAGGTCGCCGAGGCTCCATGCCTCGCCATGGCTCCCGGCGCCGTGCCAGGCGTTGACGTTCTGCCCGAGCAGGGTGATCTCGCGCACCCCGCTGTCGGCGAGCTTTTCGGCTTCCTCGACGATCTGGGAAACCGGCCGCGACACTTCCGAACCGCGTGTATAGGGCACGACGCAGAAGGTGCAGAATTTGTCGCAGCCTTCCTGCACCGTCAGGAAGGCGGTGACGCCGCGGGCGCGGATCCTCCGGCTCTCGGCGATCGGCAGATGCTCGAACTTGTCCTCGATCGCATATTCGGTGTCGACGACGCGCTGGCCTTGTTTGGCCAGGCGTAGCGCCTCCGGCAGGCGATGATAGGTCTGCGGGCCGATGACGACGTCGACGGCGGGCGCGCGGCGCAGGATCTCCTCGCCTTCGGCCTGGGCGACGCAGCCGGCAACGCCGATCATCATCTCCCGTCCGTCCGCCGCCTTCTTCTTTTTCATATCGCGCAGCCGCCCGAGCGCCGAATAGACCTTCTCGGCCGCCTTCTCGCGGATATGGCAGGTGTTGAGGAGAACGAGGTCCGCCTCTTCCATATCTTCCGTCGGCTCATAGCCGTCGCGGGCGAGCGCATCGCTCATACGCATGGAATCGTAGACGTTCATCTGACAGCCGTAGGTCTTGATGAAGACCTTGCGGCTGTTGCTGCCGTCGCGGAGGCTCTCGCTGGGAATTGCCGCCGGGGCCTGGAGAAGGGCGCTGTCCTGTGTCATGGCGCGCTATTTAGTGGTTTTTGCCGCCGGAGAAAATCGAAATCTTGTTTCAGGAGATTTCTCGCCCGCGCAAGCGGCTGTTCAGGAGGTTGCGGATGCGCAAGGCGATTGTCGCGCTCACCTCCTTGCGGCTGGTCTTGGCGCGATAATCGACCGCCTCGCCGAAGGAAACCTCGGCGTCGATGGCGCCGCAGCGCACGATGTCGAGGAGGTGCGGCAGCAGCTCGATATCACCCGGCCAGGCGGCGAGCGGCCGGTGATAGCGCCCCATGGCGATGCCGTGCACCCTGGTATAGGCAACCGCCACCGGCTGCACCACGACGGTTCCCGTCGGCGAATAAGGCACCGCCATCGCCGCGGCGCCGAACAGCGAGGACTTGACCTCGAGCAACCGGTTGCCGTCCGAGGTCGTCCCTTCCGGGAAGAGCACGACGATCTCGCCGTCTGCCATGCGCCCGGCGATCTCGTTTGCCTGGTGACCGGTCTTGCGCCGCTCCTCGCGCACGACGAAGACGCTCTTCTGCAGCTTGGCAAGCGTGCCGAAGATCGGCCAGTCGCTGACCTCGATCTTGGCGATGAAGGCGACGTCGGCAACGGCCGACAGCACCATGATGTCAAGCCAGGAGGAATGGTTGGAGCAGAGCATCAGCGGCCGGCGGTCTTCGAGCTTGCCCATGACGCGGACGCGGATGCCGAGACAATAGCAGACGATCCGGTGCCAGACGCGCGGAAGCCGGCGCCGCAGCCGCCAGTCGAAACGCAACGCCAGCACCTGCAGCGGCATGAATACGATGCTGACGGCAAGGATGACGACCGCGGCGAAGGCGATGCGCAACCAGGCGATCAAATGCTGGTCTCCCGGGCTGCCATTGCGTCAGAGATCTTCTTTCTTCAGCGGAACGCCATAGAGCTCCAGCCGGTGGTCGACCAGTCGGAAGCCGTGCTCGCGGGCGATGCGCTCCTGCAGCGCCTCGATCTCCGGCGAGCGGAATTCGATGACCGTGCCGGTCTTCAGGTCGATGAGATGGTCGTGATGTTCTTCCGGCACCGTTTCGTAGCGCGAGCGCCCGTCGCGGAAGTCGTGGCGGGCGATAATGCCGGCATCCTCGAACAGTTTCACGGTGCGATAGACGGTCGAGATCGAGATCTTCGCATCGACTTTCACCGAGCGGCGGTAGAGTTCTTCGACGTCGGGATGATCTTCCGAGTCTTCCAGGATGCGCGCGATCACGCGGCGCTGCTCGGTCATGCGCATGCCGCGTTCGGTGCAAAGCTCCTCAAGGGTCTTGGCTACATCAGTCATCGCCGGCCTATAGAGATATTCGTGTTTCGACAACGCCGCACGGCATTTGCGCCGGCCTGCATGTTATCTCGCTGCCAGGGAACTACCGAAGAACGCGCTTCATGACAAGCGCCGTGGAGAGGGCGCCGTTTTCTTGTTTGTAGTAACCCTGACGTTCGCCGACCTTTTCGAAGCCGAGCTTGCGGTAGAGGCCAAGCGCTGCCGTATTGCCGTTGTCGACCTCGAGAAACATGCTCTCGCCGCCGCGCGACCGCGCTTCCCGCATCGCCGCCTGCATCAGCCGCCAGCCAAGCCCGGCACGGGCGACCTTCGCCTGCACGGCAATGGTCAGGATCTCCGCCTCGCCGGCGACATGGCGGGCGAGGATGAACCCCGGAAGCGGCTTTTTCAGGATGGCATTGGTCTGGCGCGCGACGAAGCCGAAGACGGTATCCTGCATCAGCAGGCCGTGAAATTCACCGTCGCCCCAGGGCCGGGCGAACCGCTCGCCGTGCAGGACGGCGACATCGCGGCAATCCTCGCGCTCCATGGCGATGATCTCGAATTCCGGTTTCAGCGTCAGATAGGCTTCCAGCATCGTCATACTCGTCGCGCAATCGCGTACCCGGCCTGCGGCTTGGCATCGGGTCCGCGCAGATAAAGGGGCTTCGGCTTTCCGGCATCGGGGGAGGCGGCAGCGCCCAGGCGCGCCACGACGGAGATCGGGAATCTGTTGGTGTGATCGTCGCCGGCGTCGGCCTTGAGGAGGGGCGTCGCCGAACCGATAATCTCGCCGTCGAAGCCGGCAGCATATGCCTGCGCTTCCGCAACGCCGACTGCCCGTGGCGCGTCGAGGGGCGAACCGTCGGCCGCGAAGGATTGGAGGTAGATTTCGTCCCGCTTGGCATCCATCGCCGCCAGCACGGCGCGATGAGGCGTCTTGTCGCGCTGGGCTGATGCCATGACTTCGAGCGTGGTGACGCCGACGGCCGGCACATTGAGGGAAAGCGCGAAACCGCGGGCTGCGGCAACGCCGACGCGGATACCGGTAAAGGAGCCGGGACCGATGGTGACGGCAAGGCGGTCGATATCCGAAAGGGCCACTCCCGCCTGATCGAGCGCGCGATCGACGATACCAATCAGATGTTCAGCATGCCCCTTGCCGATCATGTCCGATGCCTCCCCCAGCACCGTATCCCTGCCGCTGTCATAGACAGCGGCAGCGCAGTCCACACCCGCCGTGTCGAGCGCCAGAATGATCATGCCATCAATTTCCGAATAAACCAGTGTCGCCTATCGATAAATCCGTTCGGCCGAACCTGAGATGAACGGCGGGACGAATTCAGGATTTTTAAGCGGCAATCACTTCCTGCACTTCCGGAACGAAATGGCGCAGCAGGTTCTGGACGCCGTGCTTCAGCGTTGCCGTCGAAGACGGGCAGCCGGCGCAGGAACCCTTCATGTTCAGATAGACCTTGCCATCCTTGAAGCCGCGGAAGGTGATGTCGCCGCCGTCCTGGGCAACAGCCGGGCGCACGCGGGTCTCCAGAAGCTCCTTGATGGTCAGCACGATCGATTCATCGCCTTCGTCGAAGAATTCGTCGCCGGCATCGGCGTCTTCGGAAAGGATGGAGGCATCGCCCATGACCGGCTTGCCGGACATGAAATGCTCCATGATCGAGCCTAATATAGCCGGCTTAAGATGCTGCCAGTCGGCATTATCCTTGGAGACGGAAATGAAATCATAGCCGAAATAGACGCCGGTAACGCCTGATATTTCGAACAGGCGGGCAGCGAGCGGCGAGGCTTGAGCCTCCTCAGTGCTGCGGAACTCGGCCGTGCCGTTCTCCATCACCACCTTGCCCGGCAGGAACTTCTGCGTGGCGGGGTTCGGCGTGGCTTCGGTCTGAATGAACATCTGGTTCTCCATGCGGCCGGCCCATGGTCTCGGCCGTCTTTAGAATTCTTCAAAAGAAGATAAGCCGATTGACGGCTCTAATCAAGAGACTTGTACTCAAGAAATGCTACAGTTAGAGCATGATGTCGTCCGAAAACCGCTCACAGTTTTCGGCATCATGCTCTAGCAGAGAGCATCGATTTCCTCGTTGGTCAACGTATCCGGCAGCACGGTGACCGGTATCGGAAACGCCGCCGCGCGACCGGCGACCGAGGAGACCAGCGGCCCTGGACCTTCCTTTGCCGAACCGGCGGCCAGAACCAGGATCGCCACATCGCGGTCTTCCTCGATCACGGCGTTGATCTGTTCGGCAGCACCGCCCTCGCGGATGACGACCTCAGGCTCGATGCCGATGGTCTCGCGCACGATCTGGGCGATCTTGGCAACCACCGCCTCGGCCTCCTCACGCGCTTCGGCCCGCATGATTTCTTCGACGCCGAGCCATTGCTGGAAATCCCCATCCGGGATCACGTAGAGCAGAACCAGCCCGCCATTGGAATTCTTCGCGCGCCGGCCGGCATAATGAACGGCGCGTTGGCATTCGGGTGTACCGTCGATTACCGCCATGAATTTGCGGCGGTGACCTTCGAGCCGTGAGAGTCGCTTCGATACCATGGCGCGGACTCTGACACCCGAAGCGGAAAATTTGCAAGCCCAGTTTTTGCCCTGATGCCCGAGAAGAAATCCCCTTCTCCCCAGGGGAAGTCCCCTTCTCCCCTGGCGGGAAAAAGGGGAGATCTATCTCAATAGAGGAAGCCGATGACGTCGCGCACTTGTTGCATCGTCACCTCGGCGCGGGCCCTTGCGCGTTCGCCGCCCTTGCGCAGGATAGCGTCGATATGGCTGGTATCGTCCATCAGCCGGCGCATTTCGCCGGTGATCGGCGCCAGCACGTTGATTGCCAGGTCGACCAGCGCCGGCTTGAAGACGGAGAATTGCTGGCCGCCGAATTCGGCAAGCACGTCCGCCTTCGATTTGTCGGCGAGTGCGGCATAGATCGCCACCAGATTGTCGGCTTCCGGACGGCCCTGCAACCCGTCGACCTCGCTCGGCAAGCCGTCCGGATCGGTCTTGGCCTTGCGGATCTTCTTCGAGATCGCGTCCTCATCGTCCATCAGGTTGATGCGCGAGAGATCGGAGGGGTCCGACTTCGACATTTTCTTGGTGCCGTCGCGCAGCGACATGACGCGCGGCGCCGGCCCGCCGATCAGCGGCTCGACCATCGGGAAATAGGCATGCACCGGCTCGTTGCCGACGGTGATGTCGACGCCGTAACCGGTCCTGCTGATATGCTCGGCATAGTCGAGGTTGAACTTCATCGCGATGTCGCGGGCAAGCTCCAGATGCTGCTTCTGGTCCTCACCAACAGGCACATGGGTCGCGCGATAGACGAGAATGTCGGCGGCCATCAGGCTCGGATAGGCATAGAGCCCGAGCGAGGCCTGCTCGCGGTCCTTGCCGGCCTTGTCCTTGAACTGGGTCATCCGGTTCATCCAGCCGATGCGGGCGACGCAGTTGAAGATCCAGGCGAGTTCGGCATGCTGCGGCACGGCCGACTGATTGAAGACGATATGCTTTTCCGGATCGATGCCGGCGGCGATGAAGGCGGCGGCGATCGAGCGCGTCTGGCTCGGCATGTCCTCATGCACGAGTTGGGCGGTGAGCGCGTGCATGTCGACGACGCAGTAGATGCAGTCATTGCCTTCCTGCAGCGCCACAAACCGGCGGATCGCGCCGAGATAATTGCCGAGATGCAGATTGCCGGTCGGCTGCACACCGGAGAATACGAGTTTCTTGAATTCGCTCATGTCGTCCTCAATAGGCTGGTGGAGGGCCCACGCTGTCACAGTTTAAATTGCTGCAGAATGCAGCAGGGCTTTTCGCCCATGTTGTTAACGCCGCGGCTTATGCACGGGCAACCGGTCGCAATCAAGGGGTTCAGGCGGCCGTGTGCTGGATCAGATCGAAAGTGTTGCCGTAGGGATCCGCAAACACCGCCACCGTGCCGTAAACCTCGTGACGCGGCTCTTCCAGAAAACGCACGCCGGCTGCCAGCATCGCGCCATGGTCGCGGGCGAAATCGTCGGTCTTCAGAAAGAAGCCGACACGCCCGCCGGTCTGATTGCCGATGGCCGCGCGCTGCGTCTCGTCTGCCGCCTGCGCCAGCAAAAAGGCGGCTCCATCCCCACCCCTCGGCTTCACCACCACCCAGCGCTTGCCCTCCGGCTGCAGCTCGTCCTGAAGGCAATCGAAACCGAGACTATCGCAATAAAAAGCCTTGGCGCGGTCGTAGTCGTCGACCACGAGGGTGACGAGGAAAAGAGACTGGATCACCATGTGTTGCCTCGCGTTTGAGATGTTTATTCCAGTTTGGGGCGGCAATTCCCGGATTTTAAGCCGAATTGATCAATCGACTTACTCATAATTGAGTATAAAATTTCACAAAAAAGCTTTTTTTGAACCGAAAATCCTGCGCATGGTGCCGGCGCCGTTGGGGTCGCTGGGATAGCCGATCGGAGCGACCATGCAGAACGCAATTTTGCTCGCCATGGCAGGCCTTTTCGCCTTTCAATCAGCAACGGGTGCCGTCGGTCAAGACATGAAAAGGCATGCCGTTCATCTTGCAAAACATCAGGCACGTCTCGCCTACACGGTCCAGACCGTCAGCGTTCGTGCCAGCTGCTTTCCGGGGCGCCTGCGAGCGATCCTGTCGCATATTGCTGCGAAGACCGGCCGACGCCCTGTGATAACCTCGGGCCACAGGCCGCATCCCCGCCGCCATGGGTCCCTGCATGGGAAATGTCTGGCGGCCGATATCAGGATGCCCGGCCTGTCGGAGCGCACGATCATTGCTGCCGCAAGAAGCGCGCCGGGCATCGGCGGCATCGGCAGCTATTGCAACGGCATCATCCATGTCGACGTCGGACCGCAGCGACGATGGGTGGATTGCTGAGGAATCATCCGGTCCGCCTTTTCCCATTCCGGTTTAAGGATCGCCGATTCAGTGGCGGCGAAAAGACCTACCGCGACCACCTCTATTGGCCGCTCCGCGGCGTCACCGCCACCCGCAGGAGACGCATGAATAGTTTTGTATCGTCATCGAGGCTGGAACCATTCCATTGCGCGTGTTTGATCCCATCCATTGCAGCCATCATGATACTGGCCAGTTGAACAGGCGAGGCCTGCAGCGGTTCGAGATCTATTTCCCTGGTTGCCGCGGCGGCATTCAGCGTCTGTGTCAGCATCGTCGATAGCCGTGTCCGCGCGTCGAGCGTGATATCCGCAGCCAAGGCCATATTGGCGGCAAACAGTTCTTCTGCATCGGAACTGCCGCCAAAAGGGGCGATTAACTCCCGCTGAAACACCGCTATGGCCTTTTCCATGCGGTCAAAGGTGTTCCCCTGTCCTGCCAGGGCCGCTCCCACCTCATCCAGCGCGCGAATATGCGCTCGCATGGAACCGGCTCGGAAAAGCTCTTCCTTGCTGTTGAAGCTCAGATAGAGCGATGCTCGCGAAATTCCTGCGGCGCGCGCAATGTCGGCCATGGAAGTTTTTCGAAAGCCGAAACGCACGAACACCGGCAGGGCAGCATCCAGGATTTGGGTGATTTTCCGATCATTCTGCATCATTTGGACAGACTGGCATTTCATGACCATTCTGTCAAAAGACGAGTAGACAAATAATGTATAGATGTCTAAGTCGATGAAGGCGCATCGATGCGCAGTCAGGAGATACCCATGAGTATCACGTCAGATAATTCTAATGGCGCCATCGTATTGGTGACCGGCATTGGCGGATTTCTCGCAGGCCACATTGCCTTGCAGTTGCTCAAGCAGGGGTATCGGGTCAGAGGAAGCCTGCGCAGCATCGGTACAAGCGCTGCGACGGTCGGTCTGCTTGGAGCGCACACTGACGGGCAACTGCAAAACCTCAGTCTGGTGCAGGCCGATCTTGATAGCGATGGCGGTTGGGCTGCGGCTGTCGAAGGATGCGACTATGTCATTCACACCGCATCGCCTTTCCCTCCGGGATATCCTGAAAATGAGAATGCACTGATCCAGACAGCCCGCGATGGTGCGTTGCGCGTGCTTCGCGAGGCGCATCGGGCACGGGTCAAACGTGTGGTTCTGACATCCTCTATAGCTGCCACCAACCATGGCGACGGGCAGGCGCCCTTTACCGAAGAGAATTGGACCGACCCGGAAAGCCCGCGGGCGACGCCCTATTACAAATCCAAGACGCTGACTGAGCGGGCCGCCTGGGCCTTTGCTCATGAAGTCGGGCTCGATCTGGCCGTGATCAATCCAAGCACGATCCTCGGGCCGTTGCTCGGGCCGAATTTCGGGACGTCTGTTGGATTGATCCACCATTTGATGACGGGACGATTCAACGGTATCCCGCGCTTTGGCTTCTCCGTCGTGGATGTGCGCGATACCGCCGATGCCCACATTCGAGCGATGACCAATCCTGCTGCCGGCGGCCAACGGTTCATCATCGGTGGACGGTTTTTCTGGCTCAAGGACCTTGTGGCCATTCTTGCCCATTCCTTTCCCGACCATGCCTCCCCCCTGCCGTCCGGGGAAGTCCCTGATGAGATCGTTAGGGTCATGGCGCAATCCGACCCCAATGCGCGAACCATTGTTCATGAGCTCAATCGCGATCTCAGCGTCAGTGCGGCAAAAGCCCACTGCGTCCTCGGATGGAGCTCACGCCCAGAAGAGGAATGCATCCGTGCCAGCGCCCAAAGCCTCATCGACTTGGGATTGGTGCCGGCTTAGCACGATGCGTAGATTCAAATAGCTTTTGCTTTCAATTGGAGAACGGACATGACAATCCCGACCGTCGACGCATCCTCGCCGGCCAGTAAGGCCAACCTTCTTCGCGAAACGGAGCGCGCGAGGCTGCGTGCCCTGGTCAACGCCGATATTGTTCGGGCACAACAGCTTCACGCTCCGGACTTCCAGCTGATAACGCCAATCGGTGCTACGCTTTCAAAGGAAGAATATCTCGGTGCGATCGCCTCCGGGCAGATCAAATACCTGATCTGGCGGCCCGCTGACATTGCCGTGCGCCTTTATGACGGGGTCGCCGTTCTTCGGTATCGTGCTCAGCTGGAGGTTGTCTTCGGTGGCCACAAAGTCGCTCTCAACGATTACTGGCACACTGACACGTATGAGCGGCATGACGAACGATGGATGGTTGTCTGGTCGCAAGCCACAGCCATAAAGTAGCCGGCGTCACGGTGGTTACGACCGGCCTCACCCGTCCTTAGCCGGCGCCTGCTTGCGGTTCAGATTGCGTCGGATCATGCCGAGATTTGCCCCGCCGACCAGGAAGGCGGTGGCGAAATAGATCAGCATGGCGATTGCAATCAGCAACCCGAGGGTGCCGATCTTGGTGAGAAGCGGCGCACCGGAAGCAAGCCAGGGCGCCCAATATTGCTTGAGGAAGACGATGGCCGCACCCATGACGGCCGCAGCGACGATCAGCAGGGCGGTGCGCTTTGCCAGCGCCCATTCCCATGTCAGGTGGCCACGGCGCAAAAGCGTGGCAAACAGCAGCACGGTGCTGATCCAGCCGGCGGTGGCTTCGGCAACCGCGATGCCGGGCGCGCCCATATAGGGGAAGAGCGTCAGCGCCGTGGCGCAGTTGGTCGCAACCGCAATGGCCGAAAAACGCATCGGCGTCTTGGTGTCCTCGCGGGCATAGAAACCGGGCTGCAGCGCCTTGATCAGCACAAAGGCCGGCAGGCCGATGCCGTAAATCGCCAGGATCGAGCCGACGACGGCGGTGTTTTCCTGATGGAAGGCGCCGCGCTCGTAGAGCACGCGGATGATCTCGTCAGAGAGGATCCAGAGCGCGAAGGCGGCGGGGATCGTCAGGAACAGCACGAATTCGATCGAGCGGTTCTGCAGGTTTCCGGCCTCGCGCAGGTTGCCGCCCTTCAGCGCCCGGGCAAGTTCCGGCAGAAGCACCACGCCGACGGCGACGCCGACGACGCCGAGCGGCAGCTGATAGATGCGGTCGGCATATTGCAGTGCTGCGATCGCGCCGTCGCGCGACGACGCAATCGCCTGGCCGATCAGCTGGTTGATCTGGGTGATGCCGCCGGTCACCGCAGCCGGCACCGCCAGGATCAGCAGCCGCTTGACATTCGGCGTCATCTTCGGGAAACGGAAGCCGATGCTCATGCCGGCCGCAAGCACGCCGACATAGACGACGGCGAGTTGCAGGACGCCGGCGGCAAGAACGCCCCAGGAGAGATACCAGGCCGTCGCCAGCGGATCGGCGCCGGTATAGAGCGCATAAAACAGCGCCCCGATCATCACCACGTTGAGGAAGACGGGCGCGATGGCGGCGGCGAAGAAATGATGCAGCGAATTCAGCATGCCGCTCATCATCGCCGTCAGCGACATGCACATCAGATAGGGAAACATCACGGCCGCCATGCGGATCGTGATTGAGAACTTTTCGGGATCGTCGGCAAAGCCCGGCGCGATGACGAAGCGCACCAAGAGCGGCATGGCAAGCTCCATCACGATGGTGATGAGCAGCAGCACCGAAAACAACACGCCGAAGACTTCTTCCGAAAAGCGCTTGGCGCCGTCCGTACCGTTCGCCTCGATCTCCTTGGCAAAGAGCGGCACGAAGGCGGCGTTGAAGGCCCCCTCGGCGAATAGCCGGCGGAAGAGATTCGGAAAGCGGAAGGCGGCGTAGAAGACGTCGGCCATCGGTCCGGTGCCGAGGGCCGCAGCCATCAGCGTTTCGCGGGCGAAGCCGAAGATGCGGCTGCCGAGGGTGGCGCCGCCGACGGTCGCGAATTTCTTGACCAAGCTCATGCGTTGGGGCTCATGCGTTCAGGCTCATATGGGGGAACCGGCCTTCTTTTCGCTGGCGGGCGGGGTCCGGGCGGTGGCGGCGGGTGCGATGATGCCGGAGGGCATGCGCTCGCGCAGCTCGTCTTCTTCCTCGGCCATGACGGCCTTCATCCGGGCGGTGATGTTGGCGCGCTTGCTGTCGCCTGATATTTTCTGGCCGACCAGATCGGTAACGTAGAAGGTGTCGATCACCTTCTCGCCGAAAGTGGTGATCCGGGCCGACTGGATGTCGAGCGACAGATCGGAAAGGACGGCGGTGATCTCCGACAGCAGCCCCGGCCGGTCGAGGCATTCGACTTCGATGACCGTGAACTTGTTCGACAGGCTGTTGGTGATGTTGACCGACGGCGGAATGACGAAGGCCTTGCTCTTCTTGCGGTTGCGCGCGCGCGTGGCGATGACCTCGGGCAGCCGCTTGCGGCCGGACAGCACGTCCTCGATCATCCGGCCGATCGTCGCGGCCCGGCGCAGTTCGTCGGCATCGTCGGTGAATTCGCGGCTGACATGGATGGTGTCGAGTGCCCGCCCGTCCGATGTCGTGAAGATCTGCGCGTCGACGATGTTGGCCCCGGCCGCGGCACAGGCACCGGCAATGACGGCGAGCAGCCGCGGATGGTCGGGCGACAACACGGTGATCTCGGTGATTGCGTGGAAACTGTCGGTGCGCACCGTGGTGGCGAGCGCCTGGCCCGCCTTATCCGCCTGGCGGATGAAATCAGCGTGGCGGATCTGGTCTTCCAGCGGCACGGAGAGCAGGTAGGGCTGGTAGTGCAGCTTGGTATAGGTATTGCGGTCCTTCTGGCTCCAGTCGGCGAGTGCTGAATGCAGCGCCTCGGCGGCGGCATTGGCCCGCTCCTTGCGGGAGACCTCCGAAAAGCCGCCGGCAAGCAGCAGCTCGGTTTCGTAATAGAGCGTGCGCAGCAGCTGGCCCTTCCAGCCGTTCCACACACCCGGACCGACGGCGCGGATATCGCAGATCGTCAGGATCAACAGCATCTTCAGCCGGTCCAGCGACTGCACGCGGTCGGCGAAATCGGTGATGGTCTTGCGGTCGGTGAGGTCGCGGGTCTGCGCCACCATCGACATGGTCAGATGTTCTTCGATCAGCCAGACGACGATTTCCGTCTGCTTCTGCGACAGGCCGAAGCGGGAGCAGAGCTTACGGGCGACGCGGGCGCCGGCGATCGAATGATCCTCCTGGCGGCCCTTGGCGATGTCGTGGAGGAGCACGGCGACATAAAGCGCCTCGCGGTCCTCGATGCCGGGCATCAGCTTGTTGGCGAGCGGATGCAGATCCTCGGCGCGGCCCTTGTCGATCTCGGAGAGAATGTCGACGGTGCGGATCAAATGTTCGTCGACCGTATAGTGGTGATACATGTTGAACTGCATCATCGCGACGATCTTGCCGAATTCGGGGATGAAGCGGCCGAGCACGCCGGCTTCGTTCATCCGGCGCAGGATGAGCGCCGGATCCCGCTTCGACGTCAGGATCGACATGAACAGACGGTTCGCCTCGTCGTTTTCCCGCAAGGCATTGTCGATTAGGGCGAGGGAACGGGTAACGCGTTTCAGCGCGTCCGGATGGAATTCCAGCCCGTTGATGTCGGCGACGTGGAAGAGCCGGATGATGTTGACCGGATCGCGCTTGAAGACCTCGGGGTCGGCCAGCGCAATGCGGCCGCGGTCTTCGACGAATTCGACGCTGCCGGCGATCTTGCGGTTGCGATGGGTGAAGCGGCTGATGACGCCGGTGAGGCCGGGGATCGACTTCGCCTGCTGGTCTTCAAGCGCGGCGCAGAGGATGCGCGTGAGATCGCCGACATCCTTGGCGACGAGGAAATAGTGCTTCATGAAGCGCTCGACGGCCGAAAGGCCCGGGCGGGTGTGATAGCCGAAGGCTTCGGCGATCTCGCGCTGGATATCGAAGGACAGACGCTCCTCGGCCTTGCCGGTCAGGAAGTGCATATGGCAGCGCACTGCCCAGAGAAAATCGTCGGCTTTCTCGAGCAGGCGGTATTCGTGCTTGGAGAGCACGCCGAGTTTGACCAGCTCCGCCTGGTCGCGCACGTGATAATAATATTTCGAGATCCAGAACAGCGTGTGCAGGTCGCGAAGCCCGCCCTTGCCTTCCTTGACGTTCGGTTCGACGAGATAACGCGTGTCGCCCGCCTTGCGGTGGCGCTCGTCGCGCTCGGCAAGCTTGGCGGCGATGAATTCGGGCCCGGTGCCAGTGACGATCTCCTTGTCGAAGCGGGTCTCGAGCTCGGTTTCCAGCCGCTGCAGGCCGCAGATATAGCGCATCTCCAGGATGGCGGTGCGGATCGTCATGTCGGACTTGGACAGCGCGATGCATTCCTCCACCGTGCGGGTGGCGTGACCGACCTTGAAGCCCATGTCCCAGAGCACGTAGAGCATGAATTCGACCGCTTTGTGCGTCTCTTCCGCCGGCCTCGGCAGGAAGAGGAACAGCAGGTCGATATCCGAGCCCGGCGCCAGCGTGTCGCGGCCGTAGCCGCCGACGGCGGTGACCGCGAACTTGTCCTTCTGTTGCGGAAAGATATGGGCGGTGGCGAAATTGTAGAGGACGGTGGTGATCTGGTCCTGCAGCCAGGAAATCCGGTAGGCGCAATTGAGCCCGCCGCCGTCGGCCATCAGTGCCTCGCGCGCCTTCTGCCGGCCTTCGGTGCTCGCCTTCTTGAGCACCGCCAGAAGATCGGCGCGCAGGACGTCCGGCCGGTTCCGGTTGGCCTCGGCAACGGCGTCACACTGCTTCTGCAAGAGCTCGACGTCGAGGATATTGGAGAAATCGAGGTCGCGCATCGCTGTCGCCGGGGCGGTTTCCTGTTCATGCCGGACTGCCGGTTCACGGCCTGCCGCTTGTTTCGTCTGCATGCGCTATAGCCCCTTTGCCCGGCGATTGACACGGGCTTTCATACTGCAAGAACGTTTAAATTTGGCGAAATGGTGTTGGTTCGCCGCAAGAGGCGAGAGCGCTTTGACGCAAGGCGCCGGCTTTCCCGGATTCCTCAGCCGGCGGCCCGCGCATTCAGCAAATGCAGCACCTGCCGTGTCTCGCGCATGATCTCCTCGAGCGCCTGCCTGTCGCATTCGCGATAGCCGGCCTTGGCAATCGAGGTTCCGAGCTCTGAGATCACGGCGCAGCAGCGGGTGATTTTCAGCATGCCGATCGGCGACGTCCAGCCGCGGGCATTGCGGTCCTTGTCGGCGCGCCGCATCGTATCGAGCATGGAGCAGATGAGCGAGAGGCGCTCGGTTTCGCGAACCAGTTTCTCCATGAACATGGCGCGCTACTCCTATTTCAGCTTTTTCTTGAGGTCGTAAAGCGCATCCATTGCCTCGCGCGGCGTCATGTCGTCAAGGCTCATCGCCTTTAGCGCCTCCTCGACCTTGGAGGCCCCGCGGGCGGTTTCCTCGCGGCGCACCGCCACCTGGAAAAGCGGCAGGTCGTCGATCAGCTGGCTCGCCGGGTTCTTGCGGTCGGCATCTTCCAGACGGGTAAGCACGTCGCGGGCGCGTGCCACGACCGAGGCCGGAAGTCCGGCAAGGCGCGCGACCTGGATGCCATAAGAGCGGTCCGCCGCGCCCGGCCCGACCTCATGCAGGAAGATGACGTCGCCGTCCCATTCCTTGACGCGCATCGTGGCGTTCGATAGCCGGCCAAGCTTTTCCGAAAGAACCGTCAGCTCGTGGAAATGCGTTGCAAACAGCCCGCGGCAGCGATTGGCTTCATGCAGGTGCTCGACGGCGGCCCAGGCGATCGACAGGCCGTCGAACGTAGCGGTGCCGCGGCCGATCTCATCGAGGATGACGAGCGAACGGTCGCTCGCCTGGTTGAGGATCGCCGCCGTTTCCACCATCTCGACCATGAAGGTGGAGCGCCCGCGCGCCAGATCGTCGGACGCGCCAACGCGCGAGAAAAGCCGGTCGACGATGCCGATATGGGCCGATGTCGCCGGCACGAAGGAGCCCATCTGCGCCAGGATTGATATCAGCGCGTTCTGGCGCAGGAAGGTCGACTTGCCGCCCATGTTCGGGCCGGTCAGCAGCCAGATCGCGCCGTCCCGGTCGCCGGTCCTCGGCGAGAGATCGCAATGATTGGCGACGAAGGGGCCGCCCGCCTGCCGCCGCAGCGCCTGCTCGACGACCGGATGGCGCCCGCCCTCGATGGCAAACATCTTCGAGCCGTCGACCTGCGGGCGGCAATAGGCCTGCTCCTCGGCGAGAAGTGCCAGGCCGGCGGCGACGTCGATGACCGCAAGCGCCCGGGCGCCGGATTTGATCGCCTCGGCTTGCGCAACGACGGCCGCCGTCATCCTGTCGAAGGCTTCGAGTTCGATCGTCAGCGCCTGGTCGGCGGCATTGGCGATGCGGCTTTCGAGGTCGGCAAGTTCGGTCGTGGTGAAGCGCATCGCGTTCGCCATCGTCTGGCGGTGGATGAAGCGGGCCTTCGCGTCCGCCGTCTCCGTCATCGGCGAGGCATTGCCGGCGGTGACTTCGATAAAATAACCGAGGACATTGTTGTGCTTGATCTTCAGCGACCGGATGCCGGTCTCCTCGGCATATTGCAATTGCAGGCCAGCGATGACGCGACGCGACTGGTCGCGCAGTGCCCGGACCTCGTCGAGCTCGGCGTTGGCGCCGTCGCGCAGGAAGCCGCCATCGCGTTTCAACAGCGGCAATTCTTCGGCAAGCATCTCGGCAAGCAGCTTCTCCAGGGCCGCGGGAAGGGCCTGCAGCCCGGATAGCGCCTGGCCGAGCTCTTCGGGCAGCATCGCCTTGCCGAGCATGGCCGCAACTCCGCCGGCCGCTTCAAGGCCCTGGCGGATCGCCCAGAGATCGCGCGGGCCGCCGCGGTCGAGCGCCAGGCGCGACAGGGCGCGCGGCATGTCGGGCACATGTTTCAGCGTGTCGCGCAGATTGCCGCAGAGCAAGGGTTCGTCGATCAGGAAGCCGATCGAATCGAGCCGCGCATTGATGCGGGCGGGGTCGGTCAGCGGCGACATCAGCCGTTCGGCGAGAAGCCTGGCGCCGCCGCCGGTGACGGTGCGGTCGATCGCCTTTAACAGCGAGCCGTTGCGATCGCCCGAAAGCGTGCGGGCAAGTTCGAGATTGGCGCGGGTGGCGGGATCGATGAACAGCGTCGAAGCGGCACTTTCCCGTTCCGGCTTTCCAAGCGGCGGCCGCTCGGCAATCTGCGTTTTCTCGACATAGGCGACGGCGGCCGCCGCCGCCGCCAGCTCGGCGCGTGAGAAGGTGCCGAAGCCATCGAGCGTCGCGACGCCGAAATACCGCGCGATCCGGCCTTCGGCGCTGGCGCTGTCGAAGAGCACGGAAGGCTGCGGCACGGCTGTGCGGCCGAGTACGTCGAAGACCGGCTTGAGTTCGGGATCGTGGAAGATCGTATCGGGCAGGATAAGCTCGCGCGGATCGATGCGCAGGATATCGGCAAGCAGCCGCGAGGCTTCGGTCTCGGCAAGCCGGAAGACGCCTGTGGAAATATCGATCCAGGCAAGCGCCAGCAAGGCCTCGCCGCTGGCGCGAATGCGGGTCAGCGCCATCAGATAGTTGGATTCCGAGGGCGAAAGCAGCTTTTCCTCGGTGATCGTGCCGGGAGTGACGAGGCGGACGACGTCACGCTTGACGACGGATTTCGCCCCGCGTTTTTTTGCTTCGGCCGGATCTTCGATCTGCTCGCAGACGGCGACGCGGAAGCCGAGCGAAATCAGCTTCTGCAGATAATCGTCGGCCGCATGCACCGGAACGCCGCACATCGGGATATCCTGGCCCATGTGCTGGCCGCGCTTGGTCAGCGTGATACCGAGCGCGCGTGAAGCTTCCAGCGCATCCTCGAAGAACAGCTCGTAGAAATCGCCCATGCGATAGAACAGAAGCGAACCCGGATTGTTCGCCTTGATCTCGATAAATTGCTCCATCATCGGCGTCGCCGAGGCACGGCTTTCCGCCGTGGCGAGCTCTGCCGCCGAAAAGGCTTCATTCCCTGTGTCTATTCGTGCGTTCACGGAGGTGGAGTTTTTCCCAAAAAAACAGGTGCCAACCCTATCCGCGCGCCGCTATAGATGACAACAGCATTTGAGGAAGAGCAAAGCGTCGCCCACAGGACGTTGGAGGATTTATGCCCGA
This sequence comes from Rhizobium sp. WYCCWR 11146, assembly GCF_013591995.1. Taxonomy (NCBI): domain Bacteria; kingdom Pseudomonadati; phylum Pseudomonadota; class Alphaproteobacteria; order Hyphomicrobiales; family Rhizobiaceae; genus Rhizobium; species Rhizobium sp. WYCCWR 11146. The sequence continues at coordinate 124,296 of NZ_JACCEY010000031.1, read as the reverse complement.
TATCGATAAGAAGGACCGGCCGGTGACCTCGGTTACCGACCAGGAGGCGCTCGATTTTCACGCAATGGGCCGGCCCGGCAAGCTGGAGATCAACCCGACCAAGCCGATGGCGACGCAGCGTGACCTCTCGCTTGCCTATTCACCGGGCGTTGCCGTGCCCGTGAAGGCAATCGCCGCCGATCCGCAGACCGCCTATGATTACACGGCGCGCGGCAATATGGTCGCCGTCATTTCCAACGGCACGGCAATCCTCGGCCTCGGCAATCTCGGCGCGCTGGCATCCAAGCCCGTCATGGAAGGCAAGGCGGTGCTGTTCAAACGCTTCGCCGATGTCGATTCCATCGACCTCGAGATCGATACGGAAAATGTCGACGAGTTCATCAACTGCGTACGCTTCCTTGGTCCTTCCTTCGGCGGCATCAACCTCGAGGATATCAAGGCGCCGGATTGTTTCGTCATCGAAAGCCGGCTGCGCGAGCTGATGGACATTCCGGTGTTCCATGACGACCAGCATGGAACGGCGATCATCGCCGCCGCCGGCCTGATCAATGCGCTGGAGCTGACCGGCCGCGACCTGAAAACGACGAAGCTCGTCTGCAACGGTGCGGGTGCTGCGGCGATCGCCTGCGTCGAACTCATCAAGGCGATGGGTTTTGCGCCTGAGAACGTCATCCTCTGCGACACCAAGGGCGTCATCTACCAGGGCCGCACCGAGGGCATGAACCAGTGGAAATCGGCGCATGCGGCAAAGACCGACACGCGCACGCTGGAAGAGGCGATGAAGGGCGCGGACGTCGTTTTCGGCCTGTCGCAGAAGGGCGCGTTTTCGGCCAAGATGATCCGCTCGATGGCGGAGCGGCCGATCATCTTCGCCATGGCCAATCCCGATCCCGAAATCACGCCGGAAGAAGTGGCCCGCATCCGCGACGACGCCATCATGGCGACCGGCCGTTCGGACTATCCGAACCAGGTCAACAACGTCCTCGGCTTTCCCTATATCTTCCGCGGCGCTCTCGATGTCCGTGCCTCCACAATCAACGACGCGATGAAAATCGCCGCCGTCAACGCGCTGGCAAACCTGGCCCGCGAGGACGTGCCGGATGACGTGGTCGCCGCCTATCAGGGCAACCGGCCGCGTTTCGGATCGCAATACATCATCCCCGTTCCCTTCGATCCCAGGCTGATCTCGGCGATCCCCGTCGCGGTCGCGCAGGCCGCGATCGAAAGCGGCGTCGCCCGCAAGGTCATCACCGACATGCCCGGCTATGCCCGCGAGCTTTCGGCGCGCCGCGATCCGATCGCCTCGACGCTCGCCAGGCTCTACGAGCGTGTCCGTCGGCATCCGAAGCGGATCGTCTTTGCCGAGGCCGAGGAAGAACAGGTCCTGCGCGCCGCACTGTCCTACGCCAACCAGCAGCTCGGCACCGCCATCCTGCTCGGCCGCGAGGACCTGATCAGGGCGACGGCCGAACGCGCCGGCATCGATCTCAACCGGCCCGGCCTCGAAATCGTCAATGCCCGTATTTCGACGCGGGTCGAGGCCTATATCGACTATCTCTATGCCCGGCTGCAGCGGCACGGTTATCTCCACCGCGACGCCCAGCGGCTGATCCACAACGACCGCAACCACTTCGCTGCCACCATGGTGGCGCTCGGCGACGCCGACGGCATGGTGACGGGCATCACCCGAAACTATTCGACGGCGCTCGACGATGTGCGCCGCTGCATCGACGAGAAGCCGGGCCACCGCGTCATCGGCGTGTCCCTGGCGCTCTGCCGCGGCCGCACCGTCTTCGTTGCCGATACGGCGGTTCACGACATGCCGACGGCCGAGCAGCTTGCCGACATCGCCGAGGAGGCCGCCGGTCTCGCAAGGCGCATGGGTTATCCGCCGCGTGTCGCCATGCTTGCCTATTCCACCTTCGGCCATCCCTCGGGCGAACGCTCCGAGCGGGTGCGCGAGGCGGTAAAGATCCTCGACAAGCGCCGCGTCGATTTCGAATATGACGGCGAGATGGCGGCCGATGTCGCTCTGAACCGCAAGGTGATGGAGCAATATCCCTTCTGCCGCCTCTCCGGCCCGGCCAACGTCCTCGTCATGCCGGCTTTCCACTCGGCCTCGATCTCGACCAAGATGCTGCAGGAGCTCGGCGGCTCCACGGTGATCGGCCCGATCCTCGTCGGCCTCGACAAGCCGGTGCAGATCACTTCGATGGGCGCCAAGGATTCCGACATCGTCAACATGGCGGCGATCGCCGCCTATAGCGGCTCGTAAACCGCGTCCCGCCCACATAGGGACATTCGGTGCCCCGGCCGACAGCGCGTCGGCCGGGCTCGATTATATGGATGGTTCTTACCCGGCTTCAAACAAGCGAAAATTGGCGCTTGAGCGTTTCGGGTTTTAACGGACACATATCCTGCATTCCGGAAATGACCGCAGTCGGATGAGTCGAGGGTCACGGCAGGGGCCATCGCTAGGCAGAGTAGTCGGTGATGTCCACCACTCCAGCGTCGGCGAAAGCCTGCTTTCGTTCTGTGCATTGGGCGCAAACACCACAGTGCTTGCTGCTTTGGATGGCGGCCGAGCAACTCCAGGTTCGATCGAATGGAACACCGAGTTTCGCCCCGAGCTTAATCACATCTTTCTTGGGCATGTTCACTAGGGGGGACAGAATTGTGGGTGGTGGGGCAAGCGGATTAAGCTTGCCAATGAATTGTTCGAAAAGATCTAGGGCGTTTCTCAAATCTGGACGCCGCGCGGCTTGTTCCGAAATCAAGCCAAGGGCGAAAGCTTCATTTCCCGTGATTTGTGTGAAGTACGCTGCAACACTTATCAGGGTGTGGAACCCGGAAATCGCGTTCTCATTGTTGAGCTCCTCCGCCTTCATGTCCGCTTCGTCTGACGCGATCTGGATGGGGTCCACATAGCCGACCTGCATCGAGGTAATTCCGGACAGATCAACGATTTCTAGCGGCAAGTGAAAGATTTGGCTCGCCCATTTCGCAAAAGCCAACTCGTGTTGTGAACTTGGCTTGTTGTAGTAACCATGAAATAGGGTGACTTGCTTACCAGCGTCAACCGCCGAGTAGAGCAACACCGACGAGTCGATGCCGCCGGATAAAATAACTACGAGCTTATCCTGATTTCCAAGATTTATCATTCTCCCCTCCATGTCGAATAGCACATGAATTAACTACTGTAATTCTCATTTAGCAGGCATTAAAATTGATAATTATAAGCCTCTTTTCAAGAGAAATACTCAATAAATAAAGTAATTGTAGTCTAGGTGCCGGATAAATCATAATTGAATGCCACTTCTTGCACTCCGTTTCTCTCGGTGGCCGTCGCGGTGAACGCGCACATCGCCTCTGCCACTATCTGCCAGTTCGGGGAAAGCGTGACATCGGCCGATTTTATGACGGAATGAAGCGTTATGGAGTTGTCATTCGGCAAAGAATTGCAGGAGGCCCCTGCGTAAATCTCGATAGCCAAACCTATCTGTACAAAGGGTTCGGGTACGTCAACTCCGAGATAGGTGCCGTCTATACCCTGCAGGTTGCTTGAATAAAAGTATGTTCGAACGCCGCCAACATCTCTGGCGTCCTCAAGCTTGATGACGGCGTTCAACTGATCACCTACGTTCACGTCCCGCCGTGATGAATAAGCCCCCACGTCCAAGCCGGTTTCAGCTGTCCCTCGAACATAATAGGTTTGTACCGTCCACGAATTGGAACCGCCCGTCGCCGACGGCCCCCATTGCAGCACAGGCTGCAAGACCGCGATGTGCTTTGACGTTCGCGATGGTTGCACGCCGGGGAAAAGAAAAATCGTCTGACCCTCGCTCTTGAGGGGCGCTGGGGGCACGGCGAAGGTCGTTTGGAAGAAATCAAAAGGAGGAGTTCCTGTCCCATCCTCGGGCAGTTCACAGGTGGCCCTGCCAATGTATCCGTGGAGAAGTGGCGGCTGTTGGTCGAGTGGTTTCCTCTCGGCTTGAGCTCGCTTAAGCGAACGAAATCTGGTCTCAATCAACGACATTGGCCGTCCCCGTTCTTTCAATCTCGTGACCGTGTTGCGATTTCAACAAGAAGAATTAGTTGCTAATAAGTATAAAATACAACTTTAGATAAAATGGCAACCTCAATCTTTGGGCGGTCATAGTTGATGCTCCGGGCTGGCGATTCCGAATTAACGAAGGACACCATGGCGGTCTTCGGCTTGGGCTATTGATCTTTGATGTGCTCCGGAAACTCCATAGCGTGTGCATAAAATGAATCGGGGAAACGAAGGAAGCCGCCTCAACAACCCGTGCCAAGAAGCAAAGATTTCTGCGTTAATAGAACGCCGGCGAAATTCTATCGCGACTTCGAAGCTGACTGCGGATTGCAACTGATTCGTCCGCTCTTTCGATCCTTGCCGAATCCGTCATCATAAACTAAGTTGATTGAACTAAGTTTATGGATGCCGAAGCGAGATGCGAATCATCAACATCCATGAGGCAAAGACTCATCTGTCGCGGCTCGTCGAAAACGCCGCGAACGGTGAGGTCTTCGTGATCGCCAAGGCCGGCAAGCCGCTGGTCAAGGTGGTGCCGCTCGATGCCGGCGGTGCGCAGCAGATCCGCCGTGTCGGTTTCCTGAAGGGGCGGATCTCCGTGCCGGATGATTTCGACAGCATGGATCTGCAGGACGTCGCAAGGTTTTCAGAGCCGCGATGAAGCTCATTCTCGACACGCTGCTGCTGATCTGGCTTGCGGAGGATTCGCCGAAACTGCCGACTGCTGCGAAGGAACTGGTCGCCGATCCGCTCAACCAGCTGTTCTTCAGCCCCGCAAGCTTTGGCGAACTCAGCGCCAAGCACGCCGTCGGCCGCGACGATTTCAATCTCGATCCGCTGCTCTTCTACCGTGCCCTCATCGACAACGACTATTGCGAATTGCCGATCACCGTCATGCATACGCTGGCGGTGCATCGGTTGCCGGCAATCCACGCCGACCCCTTCGACAGGATCCTGGTCGCACAGTCGATCGTCGAAGGCATTCAGCTGCTGACGACGGATGAGACCGTTGCGCTCTATCCCGGTCCGATCCGCCTTTTCCGCTAAGCATGTCGCGCAAAACTGCGCAGCGATTTTGCGATCACGGCATGCGAAAAACCAAAGACCTAAAGCGTGGCAAGCGAATCTGAAAGATCGCGACGCGCTTTAGGGGGATGATAGGTCGGCAGCTTCGAGGACATGGTTGAAGGGGCGCTGTTCATCCGATAAGTCATACTTTTGATTCAATAAGCTTATACGCGCGGCATAGATTTAATATTTCATCTGCCGTTTGGTTTCCCATGCCAGAAAATGCATCCCCCAATTTCACCGCCCGATTTCAGGGAGCAACTTTCGACGATATGGTCGCGGCTCTGACCAAGGGGTTTGGTTCGTTCGACGCATGGCGCGATGGTCGAGAGAAGCCACTCGACTGGAAGGTCGGGTTTTGGGGTGATGAAAGGCTGTCGCTGGTCAGCAACCAGGATTCCGGCGGCTGGAGTGCAAGAACGGCACATGGAACGCCGGAAACTCTGGCAATCATCGTTCCACGCAGGGGTGCTCTCGATGTAGCGCTTGGTCGGACTGTGATCGAGGGGACACCTGGGCGGCTGTTGTTCACGAACAATCTTGAGCCGGAACGGATTTTCGTACGGGCAGCGCCGCACCGGTCGGACACACTGAGTCTCAGCTGGACAATCATAGCTCAGACCGTCGCCGCCGTATTGGAGACCCCCCTGATCGGGGCAATGGACTTGGCACCGGTCATTGATCTCTCCACGGCGGCGGGCCAGTTGATCGGCAGCCTCGCCCAAACGATCATCATCGGCATGCGCAACAATGGGCCCCTATTGCACTCGCCAATCGCCATGTTGAACCTCACCCAAGCGTTTGCCGATCTGCTGGTGCGCTCGGTTCCTCATAGGCTCTCGCATCTTCTTGACAAGAAAATCCATCTGATCGCACCGTGGCACGTCCGTCGGGCAATTGAATTTATGCATGCGAACATCGCACAGCCGTTGACGATGCAGAGTGTCGCGGAGGCGGCAGGCATTTCCATTCGTGCTCTTGAAGTCGGTTTTCGGGCCTTCAAGGGAACCACACCAGCTGCCTACCTCAGGACGATCCGGTTGCAAGCGGTCCGGGAGGATCTGCGCGATCCTTCAAACCGGCAGCCGTTGCGGGACATCTGCTTGAAGTGGGGGTTCTTTCACTTTGGCCGTTTTGCGGCAACCTATCGGACGGCGTATGGAGAGAACCCGTCGGACACCAGAAGGCGATCCTATCAGTAAGGGCACGCCATCGGAGAGGCTAGAATTGGCTTTTCACAGGCAGATGATCGTCTGCGCAGACTAAATTAGCTCGCGAAGCGGCCGGCGTCGGCGCCGTAATAATTCAGATAGCGGTCCGAAATGCTGGAGATCGGCAGCACGATCAGCACGTCGGTCGTGTTGAAGGCATGATCGACGACCGCATGGGAGCCGACCATCGCACCGAGGCGCAGATAGCCCTTGATCAGCGGCGGCAGGGCCATCAGCGCCCGCTTCGGGTTGATGGCCTCGACCGGCATCAGGTCCATGTTGCGGGCCAGATGCGGCAGGGCGCCGACGGCCCATTCGTTCTTCGCCAGCACATTGTGGTAGAGGAAGGACAGCGCCAGCGCGTGGCTTTCGAGATAGACGCCGGGGAAAGAGGCGCAGCCGAACATGGCGCTAACGCCATGCTTCAGCGCGTAGGCCCAGTTGCCCTGCCACAGCAGCTCGACGGTGCGCTTGGTGCGGTATTCCGGCAGCACGCAGGAGCGGCCGAGCTCCATGAAGCGCTTGTCCGGATGTTTGGCGATAAGGCCCTCGATTTCGAATTCGGAAGCCGAGTAAAAACCGCCATTGGCGATAGCGACATCCTGACGCAGCAGACGATAGGTGCCGACGATCTGGTCTTCCGGGTCGCCCTCGATCGAGCGGTCGAGAACGAGAAGATGATCGCAGACGGCGTCATAGGCGTCGACATCGCGCTGGCGGCGCATGGCGTCCAGCGGCAGCTGCGCCTTCATTTCGTCGACGAAGACGCGGTAGCGCACGGCCTGGGCGGCATCGATCTCGCGTGCCGTGCGGGCAAGGCGGGTCTCCAGATTGCCGATGCGGCCGAGGATATCGCCGTCCTTCTGCACGGCAGCCGTCGAGGGCCGTGCAGCCTCCGCCGTGGTGTCACGATTCAGGATGTCGATGGCGGACATGACGATTCTCCCGTTGCCGGCTTATCGACGCCATAAAACACTTCTCTACGACAGGAAAGTGACATTTTGAATTTCCAGGCGCAAGAAGCGTGCCGGTTTCTGAGGCGCTCACCGTGCCTCTGCCCGCCGGGCCGAAAGGGCGGCGACCGCCTGAACTTCGGTCAGCAGCCGCACCGGATCGACCGGCTTTATCATGACGCGGTTGGCGCCGTTGAGCAAGACTTGGCGGCGCGATTCGTCGCTCTTGTCGGCAGTCAGCACGATCACCGGCACCGAGGCGAGATCGAGCCGCCGCTCGTGGCCGCGCAGGCGTCCCAGCATGTCGATGCCGTTGCCGCCGGGCATCGAGAGGTCGCTGATGATGATATCGGGCCGATCATTCGCCTCGCAGAGCGCGTAGTCGAGCAGGGTCTCGAAATCCTCGACATGGCGCACCTTATGTCCGCCCTTTTCCAGAACGACACGCACCAGCATAGCATTGATCGGATCGTCTTCGCCGAGCAGGATGCTGAGCCCGCTGGCGGCAACCAGCGTCTCCGCCACCGAAAGGCCGAAGCCCGGCTGGTTGTCGTTCAGCGCGTCGCGTTTCTCCATGCCGCGCATGCGCCCGCGCAGCACGTCGATCAGCGACTGTTCACGCAGCGGCCGGATCAGCCAGGCATCGAAGAGGTCGAGCGGATGGGCGCTGCGCTCTTCCGGATTGACGAGCAGCACCTTGCGCAGGCCAAGTGCGGCGATTTCGGTGCGATCGGCAAGATGGGCAGAAAATTCCGCCGACATGCGATGGTCGATGATGATGTCGGTCGGCCGCCGTCCGCCCTTTGCCAGCTCGAGCAGTGTTGCCCGCGCCGTCTCGCCGTCGCCGACGAGATGGCAGAGGCCGCCGAGCGCAGTGATCGTTTCGGCGATGGCAGTGCGCGCCGCACCTGCCGGCGCCAGCAGCACGACGCTGTTACCGGCAAGCAGCGTGTTTCGCCGGTCGGGGCGCTCGCTGGTGATATCGACAGGGAAGCGGATGGTGAATTCGCTGCCTCTGCCCTTTTCGCTGGCAACCGTCAGCGCGCCGTTGAATTCGCGCATGATGCGGGCGGAGATGGCAAGGCCGAGCCCGGTCCCGCTGCTCTTGTCGGCAACGCTCCCGCCCTGCTCGAACTCGCCGAAGACGCGCGCCTGCTCCTCCGCCGTCATGCCGGGACCGCTGTCGGTCACGGTGATCGAGAGGTCGTCGCCGTCAAGCGACACGCGGATGAAGACGCCGCCGACCTGGGTGAACTTTACGGCGTTGCCAATAACGTTGAACAGAACCTGGCGCAGCCGCGCCGGGTCGAAGCTCATATTTTCGGGCACGTCGGATGATACGGTGGCGCCGATCTCGATACCCTTTTCATGCGCCCGGTGGGCAAGCATCTCGACGACGCTTTCCAGAAGCTTGCGCAGCGATTCCGAGCGCGGATGCAGCGCGAAGCGGCCGACCTCGATGGTGGAGAAATCGAGGAGATCCTCGACGAGCTGCGTCAATGCATGACCGGACTGGCGGATGCTCGCGAGATAGTTCTGCTGTTCCTGCGTCAGCCGCGTCTCGGCGATCAGATGCGTCATGCCGAGGATGCCGGACAGCGGCGTGCGCACCTCGTGGCTGACGGTGGCAAGCAGCCTCGATTTGGCGGCGCTGTTATATTCGGCCTTCTGGCGGGCCTCCTCGCGGCCCTGCGCGATGAGCCGCTCGTCGGTCACGTCGCGGGCAACGCTCTGCAGCAGCAGACGGCCGTTCGCCGGGTCACGGGTGACGACATCGCGCCAGAGGAAGATGCGCTGGCCCTCCGGTGTCGAGATCTCGACATCGTAGCAATGCGGTATCGGACCGGGGCGGAAGGCAAGCCCGATCTCCTCGCAGCTGCGTCCTTCCGGACGCAACCGCCCGGTCAGGCGGCGAAATGTGTCGTTGGCGGAGATGATGCGCCGGTCCATGGTGCGGCTGACCGTGATGTCGCCGAGCACGTCGTGCACGTCGGCGAACAGCTTTGCGCCGGCGTTCCAATCCGGCACGGGTTGACCGGGGCGCTGCCCGGCCTTGCGCGAGCGAACCATCAGCAGGGCATAACTGGCGATGACGGCCAGACCAAGAACGACGAGACCACCCGAAAGCAGCAGTGGATCGCCGGCATGGGCAAGCAGCATCAGGATCGTTGCGGCCAGAAGGCCGGCGCCGCCAAGCCAGTAAAACAGCAGGCGCCGTGTCGGTGCAGGCCCGCCCTGGCGGTCATCGGCGCCCCCGGGTGCCGCCGCGTTCGGTCGTGAGAAGACCGTCTCCATCCGCTTTTCATGCGGCTTGGCGGCGGGTCCACCGAAGGCGGCGGACAATCTTTCCTGCAACTGTCCCAGGTTCTGCATGCTATCTGGCTAACATGAGGCCCGTTCCGAATGCCTTCAGGATTTCGATAAGATTTTAGCGGCCTGCCTTTTTTGGCAACAGCAGCTCGTCGAGAATGACGCAGCCGGCCCCGATGGTGATGAAACTGTCGGCGAGATTGAAGACCGCGAAGGACCAGCTCTCGGTGTAGAAAAGAATGTAATCGATCACATGCCCATAGGCGAAGCGGTCGACGAGATTGCCGATCGCGCCGGCGATGATCAGCGCATAACCGAGATGGGCGATCCAGCGATCCTTCGCCGTGCGGTACCACAGCCAGATGACGAAGGCGACGATGACGAGCCGCATGCCGACGATGAACCAGCCGTCCATGCCTGATAGCATCGAAAAGGCGACGCCGAGATTGTAGGTGCGGTAGAGCGCCAGCATCGGAATGACCGGCACCGCCTCCTGCAGCGGCAGGTAATGATCAACGGCGATCTTGACGGCCTGGTCGATGAGAACGGCGACGACGATGAAGAAGAGGATCGGTGCCGGGCGCGAAAACAGCGCCGGGCGTGCATGCGTCTGTTCGGTCATTTGCCCTCGGCAAGTGAGAGGAGATGGCGGCGTGCCTCGAAAAGCATGACGGCGGTGGCGACGGCGAGGTTCAGGGAATCGGCGCGGCCCTGCTGCGGGATGCGGGCAAGCGCATCGGCCTCCCTGGCGAGTTGCTCCGGCAGGCCGGATTGTTCGTTGCCCATCAACAGAACGACGGGCTTTTTCCGGTAGTCGATCGTCCGGTAATCGACCGCCCCGGCAAGATGCGTCGCGACGACGGAAACGCCGGCCGATTTCCGCCAGGCGATGAATTCCTCAGGCGTCGCCCGCGCGACCGGAACGGCAAAGACCGAGCCCATGGTGGCGCGTACCGTTTCGAGCGAGAAGGGATCTGTCGTCTCGCCGAGAAGTATGATGCCGGAAGCCCCAGCGGCATCGGCCGTGCGGATGATGGTGCCGAGATTGCCGGGGTCCCGCACCCGGTCAAGCGCCACCCAGGTCTCGCCATCCCTTGGCCGGATATCCCGGAGCGGCTTCCAGCGCTGCTCGAAGATGCCGACGACCATCTGCGGATTGTCGCGGCGGGTGATCGAGGCGATCACCTTTTCGCTGACCTCGAGCACCAGCCCGCCCGAAGCGACGGTCCTTGCCGCCATCTGCTCGACAAGCGGCTTGCCCTTGGCAGCCTTGGCATAGACCAGCGTGCGGATTGCCCAGCCGAGTTCGATCGCGTCGATGACGAGCTTCAGTCCTTCGGCGAGGAACGTCCCGCTTTCCTCGCGCGACTTCTTGTTCGTCAGCGCCTTGATGTCCTTGATGATCGGATTGGCGAGCGAAGTGACTTCCTTCACCTGTCCGACCCTGCGCGGTCCCTGATCGTGGAAGTCCTTGCTCATTTCGGCACCCAGCGGGAAAAGAGGGAGGTGGAAAGCGCGCGGCCCTGCGTCTTGCCGTCGGTGCCGGCTTCGCGAATCACCAGCTCGCCGGATTCGACCACGCCGCCGGCGCCCCGCATCGTCTCGCGCATCAATTCGTGGATCGAATAGAAGCTGGCGCGGATCGAATAGGCCGTCAGCACCAGGCCCACTGCCTTCGGCGACAGGATCTCGCGGCAGACATCGAGCATCAGGGGCAGATGCTCGAAGAGATGCCAGACTTCGCCATTGGGGCCACGGCCGAATTTCGGCGGATCTGTAAGGATGATATCGTACTGGCTGCCGCGGCGTTCCTCGCGCAGGATGAATTTCATCGCATCCTCGCAGATCCAGCGGATCGGCAGCTTCTCCATGCGCCCGAGCGCCTGGTTTTCCCGCGCCCAGCCGATCGCCTTCTTCGAGGCATCGACATGGGTGACCTCGGCGCCGGCTGCGGCGGCAACCAGCGAAGCGACGCCGGTATAACCGAAGAGGTTCAGCACTTTCAGCGGCCGGCCGGCCTTTTCGACCTGCTCTTTCATCCAGCTCCAGTGGACGATCTGCTCGGGGAAGACGCCGACATGGCGGAAGGAGGTGAAGCGGCCAAGGAAATCGACGCCGAGCAGGTTGAGCGGCCAGGTCTCGCCGAGCGCCTCCTTCGGGAAACGCCAGCGGCCGGTGCCTTCCTCGTCGGTGTCGCCGGTGAAGGCAGCATCGACCTTTTCCCAGATATGGGCGGGCAGAGAAGGCCGCCACAGCGCCTGGGCTTCCGGGCGGATGATGCGATAAGGGCCGTATTGCTCGAGCTTTTCGCCGTTGCCGCTGTCGATCAGATGGAAGTCACCGGCGCCAACCGATTCGAGGATGACGGGCACGCGCTCGGTCGGACGCTCGCCGCTGCGTGTCATCAGAGGACGCACGACGGCGGCAGGCACGGCAGCCTCGCGCACTGCCTCACGGGTTGCCGCGGGCCGCGCGACCGGCTTCGGCGGCCGGCCTGCCCGATCGTCCCTGCGGCTTTCACCGGAAGGACCTGATGTTTTCTTCTGGCCCGGCCGGCCTTCTCTCTGTTTCAACGTGCTCTTCCGCGTCTCTGTCGGGGTGTCTTATCGGCTTTGCGTCGGCTGCAGGCCCACGCGTCTTTTGAAACGCGCAAAGCACACTGCGGCACTTTGAATATGCAGTAGCGCAGAAAAGCGGGGCGGATCAACTGCGCTGCCGGCCAAGCCTGGGCAAGGGGAGGGTTTTCCCGGCGCGGCGCCTACTTCAAGCCCTCGGAGGCCTGTTTGCGAAGCCAGCTTTCCGCCGCATAGAGGGCTGCGACATGCATAGACTGCATGATGACGGCGCCGGACTGCAGCTCGCCGAGGATGGCAGCAAGATCCGCAAACAGCAGCTCGACCTTCTCGCCGGGGTCGAAAGACGGTTCGCCGGCCCGGTTCAGGCCAAGCGCCAGCCAGCTCGTCACCATATTGCTCTGGCTGGCGGCATTCGGATAGGAGGTGAGCAGCTTGACGAAGGTCGAGGCTTCATAGCCGGTCTCTTCCCGGAGTTCGCGCTGGGCCGCCGCCATCGCCGCATCGCCGGTCTTGCTGTCGCCGGGTTCGAGGCTGCCGGCGACCAGACCGAGCACGATCTCGCCGCGGCCATGCCGATATTCCCGTGTCAGCAGCACGCGCCCGTCAGGCATCAAGGGGATGACGTTGATCCAGTCGGGATAATCGAGCACGTGGAAGGGTGCGACGACGGTTCCATCGGCGGTGATGCAATCGTCGCTCCGGACCCGGATCCAGCGATCCTCATAGGTGATGCGGCTTGCCGTCACGCTCCAGGGCTTCAGTTCGTCGTTCATCGGCCCATCCCTCATGTGTCAGATGTATGTCGGATCGCAACCCGGCAGATAACATTCCGTGCCGCCTTGGCAAAGCGCTTTCCCGCTGGGATAAGATGAGCGAATCGAAGTTGGGGCCATCGAATGGATTTCACCGGCGAAGAACGCATCGCCGCGCCGCGGGACGTCGTCTGGGCAGCACTCAACGATCCCGAGATCATGCGCGGCTGCATTCCGGGCTGCCAGAGCATCGAGCGGCTGTCGCCTGATGTCTTCGAGGCGACGATCAAGGTCAGGTTCAGCCTGCTGTCTGCCACCTTCCACGGGCTGCTGACGCTTTCCAATGTCGACGCACCGAAGAGTTACACGCTGTCGGCTGAAGGCAAGGGCGGCCTTGCCGGCTTCGCCAGGGGCAGCGCCGACATCGTGCTTGAGGAAAGGGGCGCCGAGACGATCCTGCACTACCGGTCGAAGGCCGAACTCGGCGGCAGGCTCGCCCAGCTCGGCGCCCGCCTGCTCGATTCGACCTCGCAAAAGCTCGCCGAAGGGTTCTTTTCGGATTTCAATGCCGCCGTCGTCGCGAGGATGGCGGCCGGTTAGGCTTGGCGCGGGCCGGGGGGTGTTTAAATCGACGTCATGACGTGGACCATCAGGCCGCCGCGGGCGGAAGATCAGGACGTGCTCGCGGAGATTTACCTTTCCGTGCGCCGCGAAACATTCGTCTGGGTCGATCCGGGCAAATTCCATCGCGAGGATTTCGCCGCCCATACCAATGGCGAGACGGTCTTCGTCTGCGCGCATGAAAGCGGCAGCGTCGCCGGTTTCCTGTCGCTTTGGCCGGAGGACGACTTCATCCACATGCTCTACCTAAAACCGGAATTCCAAGGTCAGGGTGCAGGCACGGCGCTGCTGCACGCCCTGCCGGAATGGCCGCAACACCGGTATCGGCTGAAATGCCTGGTGAAGAACCGGCGGGCAAAGGCGTTCTACCTCGCCCACGGTTTCCAGGTGACCGGCAACGGCACCTCGCCGGAGGGCGATTATGAGGAACTGAGCTTTTTTCCGGCTTGACGGCAGCCGAGCCCGAGCCAATCGAATATTGACCCGTTTTACCGCGCCGGCAGCTGCCCGGCGATTTCTTCTGCGCGGTTCTTGTGGCGGTCGGCCTCGCTTTGCCAGCGGATGGCTTCCTTGGCCTCGGTGCGGGCGCGCTTGCGATGTTTGCCCTGGCTGAACCAGGTGGCAGCCGCCCCGATCAGCATGCCCGCGATCAGCGCGACGATCAGGAAGACGAAGAAGGGCGCGGAAACCGCAAGCACCTGGTCCTCTGGCCGGAACGGATTGAAGGCGAGCGTGACGCTCTGCCGGTTGGCGACGCAGAAGACGATGAGGATGACGCCGAGCGGCAGCAGAATCAACAGGTTGACGATCTTCTTGGCCATTTGAGGTCTCCACGCGGCAGATTGCGCCGGTCTTTTTGAAGGGCGCGTTTCATGCTTGCAGCGCCGCGCGTCTTTGTAAGACGCGGAAAGCACGATGCGTTACCAGAATAGGAAAACGGCCCTCGAGTTCAAGTGCGGTTTCGCCGCAGGTTGCGGCGGCTCAATCTTCTTCGTCGGACTGGCCGGGATTAAGCCGCTCGCGCAGCTCCTTGCCGGTCTTGAAGAAGGGAACCCACTTCTCCTCGACGAAGACGGTATCGCCGGTCCGCGGGTTGCGGCCGGAGCGCGAAGGGCGGTTCTTGACCGAAAAGGCGCCAAAGCCGCGCAATTCGACTCGGTTACCCGCAGCCAGTGCATCCGTGATCTCGTCGAGAACCGCGTTGACGATATTTTCGACGTCGCGATGATAGAGATGCGGGTTGCGTGCGGCAACAATCTGCACCAATTCGGACTTGATCACTTTCGCCCCCTTAAATTATTGATTTCTTATCAATCGTGGCCAACCTGCCAAACTGAAAGCAGCCCGTCAAGAAGCAACTTTGGGGGCAGGATTCCATTGATATCCTGGGTTTTCATGAGATCATCATAACCGAAGATCGTAATCAACCGAGAAACAGCCCCAGCGAGCAGAAAGGGCGTATTGCTCTTCTTGTCCCAGTCCACCATCGGCAGATCGGCGTTAACGCCGCGTGACGTCAGATAGGCGCGGATCTCGGCCTCGCCGCCGATCGCATCGACGAGTTTCACCTTCAGCGCCTGGCGGCCGGTATAGATCGTGCCGTCGGCCAGTTTCAGCACCTCGTCGCGCGGCAGCTTGCGCCGGTCGGCGACCAGGTCGACGAACCAGTTGTAGCTGTCGACCACCATGTTGCGGATCATCGCCTTGGCGTCCTCGCTCGCCTCGTGGAAGGGTGAGGGCTCGGCCTTCAGCGGCGAGGACTTGATCTCCTGCAGCGAGACGCCGATTTTGTCGAGCAGCGGCTGGATCTGCGGATACTGAAAGATGACGCCGATCGAACCGGTGATCGAGCTGTCGCCGGCAATAATCGTATCGCCGGCGGTGGCGATCATGTAGCCGGCGGAGGCGGCAAGCGTGCGCACGTCGGAGACGACAGGCTTCTTGGCAGATATCGCACGGATCGCCTTGAAGACTTTTTCGCCGCCATAGGTCGTGCCGCCGGGAGAGGAGATCGAAATCACCGCTGCCTTCACCTGGTCGCTGGTCTCGACCTTCTTCAACCGCTCGAGAAGCTCGTCGTCATCGACGATCAGCCCGGATATCGTCACATGGGCGATGTGCGGGCGCTGCGTCCCGGCATCGCCGAGAGCAAAGCGGTAGAAGGCGAAACCAAGTGCCACGATGAGGGCCACCGCGATGAGGCGCCAGAAGCCCAGCTTGCGGCGCAGCCGCCGGCGATCCGCGATGATCGAACTGTCCATAGAAACCTCCAGCGCTGGCACCGGCTTCGGCATGCCGCCGATCGATCCGGTGAAATAGGGTGGCAGCGGCCCGTACGAATGCCACTTTTCAATGTTTTTCCGTTTTGTTGCTTGTTGCAGAAAAAATTCCATATTGGCAAGCCAATGTAATAATGCGAAACGAACTGTGATTGGCGGCCGGCTTTGTTATGAAGGCGCGGCGATCACCGCACATGGACGAGGCCTATGCTCGATACCCTGAAGAACAACGGACATGCCGCCTATTCAGGGTCCGGCAAGAATGCCTATGGCGATGCGTTGTTCCATTCCGCCCGCGTGCGGCGGTTGAAGATATTGCTGCCGGTGGCGGCCCTCATCGTCGCAGCGAGCCTTACCGCGGTGGCGTTGGTCAGCATCTATCTGCCCGAGAACATCAAGATGGAAGGCGCCAAGATCGAGAATGGCAAGGTCGTGATGGAAAAGCCGGCGATATCAGGTCGCAATTCCGACGGCATCAATTATTCGATGCTGGCCGAAAGGGCGCTGCAGGATATCCGCAATCCCGATCTCATCACCCTCGAGACCATCAAGGCCGCCGTGCCGATGAATGACGGTCTGATCGCCCGCGTCGTCGCCTCGACCGCCGATTACAACCGCGCTACCGACAACCTGCATATGACGGCCCCCTTCACCCTGGTGCTGAGCAGCGGCCTCAATGCGAATTTCCAGTCAGCGCAGCTCGACATCAAGGGCGGAAACATGCGCAGCGACGACCCCGTCACCATCACCAAGGACAATGCCTCCATTGTTGCGAAGACGCTTCAGATAACCGATAAGGGGCGGGTGATCACATTCGAGGGGAATGTTCGCATGAATGTCGATCCATCCACCATCCATAAACAGGGCACTTAACCAGCCGGGTCATCCATGACAAAAGATTGTCGCATTTCCACTTGCAAGACAGGCATGGCATTCATTGCCGGTGCATTTGCCCTTATTCTGACGGCCACGGGCGCCGGCGCGCAGGCGACGGCCACGATGCCGGGCATGAAGCTGTCCAACGACCAGCCGATCCAGATCGAAAGCGACAAGCTGGAGATCCACGACCAGGAACACACCGCGCTCTTCACCGGCAACGTCAAGGTCGTCCAGGGGACGACGACGATGCAGTCCGGCAAGATGACCGTCTATTACAAAGACAAGGCGGCGAAGCCGGCGGCTGACGGGACGCAACCGGCGGCCCAACCCGCAGCGCAGCCGGAGCAGTCGGCCTCGCTTGCATCGGGGAGTGCCGATATCGACAAGATCCTGGTGACGGACAAGGTCTTTTTGACCTCGGGCACGCAGACGGCAACCGCCGATGATGGCAATTTCGACATGGCCTCACAGACATTCATCCTCACCGCGGATGAGGGGAATAAAGTTATTCTGTCGGACGGGCCGAACGTTTTTACCGGCTGCAAGCTGACGGTTCACATGCAGACCGGCCAGGCGGAGCTTGAAAGCTGCGGCGGGCGTGTCCAGATTCAGCTCGATCCGAAGTCGAAGCCGAATACACCGCAGCAGAAGCAGAACTGAGAAGCCGGCCTCCCACGTGAAATTAACATCGCTATCCACCATGTTCGGCAAGCCCGGGCCACAAGCTGCGGGCGCCGCCGACAAGAGCCGCTATCAGGGAACGCTTATCGCTCGCGGTCTGACGAAGACCTATGCGACGCGGCGCGTCGTCAACGGCGTCTCGCTGGTGGTGCGCCGTGGCGAGGCCGTCGGCCTGCTCGGCCCGAACGGCGCCGGCAAGACCACCTGTTTTTACATGATCACCGGCCTCGTGCCGGTCGATGAAGGTACGATCGAGATCGACGGCAACGATGTCACGACCATGCCGATGTACCGCCGCTCGCGCCTCGGCGTCGGTTACCTGCCGCAGGAAGCTTCGATCTTCCGGGGGTTGACGGTGGAAGAGAATATCCGCGCCGTCCTCGAAGTGCATGTGAAGGACAAGGCCGAGCGCGAGCAGAAGCTGAACGAGCTGCTGGAGGAATTCCATATCCAGAAGCTGCGCAAAAGTGCCGCCGTCGCCCTGTCCGGCGGTGAGCGCCGCCGCCTCGAAATCGCGCGTGCGCTTGCGACCGACCCGACCTTCATGCTGCTCGACGAGCCCTTCGCCGGCGTCGACCCGATCTCGGTCGCCGACATCCAGAATCTCGTTCACCACCTGACGGCACGCGGCATCGGCGTTCTTATCACCGACCACAATGTGCGCGAGACGCTGGGCCTTATCGACCGCGCCTACATCATCCATGCCGGTGAGGTGCTAACCCATGGCCGGGCGAACGACATCGTCAACAATCCAGAAGTGCGCCGGCTCTACCTCGGCGACAATTTCAGCCTTTGACGCCGGATCCGGATGATTTTAGGCCGGATCGGCAGAAATTCACCGTGCCGTCATAGTTCCGCTTGACCAAATACAATAAAAAAGCAATTTTTGGGCCAACTTGGATTTCCGTGGCCTGAAGCCTTGATCGGACGCGGTTTCCCGGAGGAATCGAGGGGAGTTTCGCGTCCGTCATGGCACTGTCCGCCAATCTTTTCCTGCGCCAGACCCAGTCCCTGGTGATGACACCGCAACTGATGCAATCCATCCAGTTGCTGCAGATGACTCATTTCGAACTCAACCAGTTCATCGCCCTGGAAGTGGAGAAGAACCCGCTGCTCGAATTTCCGTCGAATGACGGTGAGGCGGGCGGCGAACGCGGCGATGCCGAAGATGGAGAGTATGCTCATCAGCCC
>NZ_JACCEY010000031.1:65466-105711 GCF_013591995.1 Rhizobium sp. WYCCWR 11146 | reverse complement strand
CCGGCTCCGACGATGGCTATGACAACCGCGCCGAGGCGCTCTCCAGCGACTGGTATGACAATGGCGGCAGCGCCAGCACCAGCCGGCTGAACGACGAACTCGACGCCAATTACACCAATGTCTTTCCTGACGATGGCGCCCCGCAGCGCCTCGATGCGCCGGAACTCGTCAGCCAGTGGAAGTCGATGCCCGGCAGCGGCGAGGGCGCCGACTACGATCTCGACGATTTCGTCGCCGGCCAGGTGTCGCTGCGCGATCATCTCGCCCAGCAGATCCCCTTCGTCCTACCTGACATGGCCGACCGGCTGATCGCGCAGAATTTCGTCGACCAGCTCGACGACTGCGGTTATCTGCAGGCCGATATCGTCGAGGCTGGCGAGAGGCTGGGCACGAGCCTCGCACAGGCCGAGCGCGTGCTCGCCACCCTCCAGAGCCTTGATCCGCCAGGTGTTTTCGCCCGCAGCCTCTCCGAATGCCTGGCGATCCAGCTCAGGCAGAAGGACCGATACGACCCGGCCATGCAGGCTCTGGTCGAAAACCTCGAACTGCTGGCCCGGCGTGATTTTGCCACGCTGAAGCGGCTCTGCGGCGTCGATGAGGAAGATCTTCTCGACATGCTCGGCGAGATCCGTCAGCTCAATCCCAAGCCTGGCAGCGGCTTCGAAGCGGGTGTATCCGAAGCGATCACGCCGGATGTAGTCGTCAGGCCCGCCTCGGACGGCGGCTGGCTGGTCGAACTCAATCCGGATACGCTGCCGCGCGTACTGGTCAACCAGTCCTATTTTTCCCGTGTGACGAAGAACGGCGAGGACCACGCCTTCCTCTCCGATTGCCTGCAGAGCGCCAACTGGCTGACCCGCAGCCTCGACCAGCGGGCAAAAACCATCATGAAGGTGGCAAGCGAAATCGTCCGCCAGCAGGACGCCTTCCTGCTGCACGGCGTCGATCACCTGCGCCCGCTGAACCTGAAAACGGTCGCCGAGGCGATCAAGATGCATGAATCCACCGTCAGCCGCGTCACGTCGAACAAATATATGCTGACGCCGCGGGGCCTCTTCGAACTCAAATATTTCTTCACCGTCTCGATCAGCGCCGTCGCCGGCGGCGACAGTCATTCGGCCGAGGCCGTGCGTCACAAGATCCGTGCGCTGATCCTGCAGGAGAGCCCGGAGGCGGTACTTTCCGATGACGATATCGTCGACATGCTGAAGAAGGGCGGCGTCGATCTCGCCCGCCGCACGGTTGCGAAATACCGGGAGGCGATGAACATCGCCTCTTCGGTCCAGCGCCGCCGCGAGAAGCGGGCGCTCGCCAAGGTCGCCGGTTTCTGACGCGACAACGCTTCGACCTCGATCGAAGCATCCGGCCCGCAAATCCCGCTATTCCTCTCCTGCGCCCAGCATCTTTTCAGACGCGCAACGGCTGCAACCCTTTGAATTGTCTTCAATGAAGATCGAAATGCCGACCATGATGCCGCAAAATTCCAACCTTGCCAGGGAGCTTTTCCTGCTGCTGGTGCTGGCGACCCTCTGGGGTTCCTCCTACAGCTTCATCAAGATCGGCGTCGAGACGATCCCGCCGATAACGTTGATCGCCGCCCGCACGCTGATTGCCGGTGGCATTCTGCTGGCCGTCCTGCGTCACCGGCGTGTCCGTCTGCCGCGCGATCGTGCCACCTGGCGGCGGTTTTTCGTTCAGGCCTGCCTGAACAGCGTCGTCCCCTTCACGCTGATCGCCTGGGCGGAACAGTCCGTCGATGCCGGATTGGCGGTGATCCTGAATTCGGCAACGCCGATCTTCACCTTCCTGCTGGCCGTGCTGATCACCCGCCATGAGCAGGTGACGCTGCGAAGGCTTTTCGGCGTCATGGCCGGGCTTGCCGGCATCTGCCTCGTCATCGGCGTCGAAGCGCTCGGCGGTCTCGGTGAAAACCTGATGGCGCAGCTTGCCATCATCCTGGCGACCATCTGTTATGCAGGTGCCGCGATTTTCAGCAAGAACTTCAAGGGGCTCGATCCCGCAGTGCCGGCGGCCGGCTCGTTGATCTCAGGCGCGGTCATTCTCTTGCCGACGAGCCTCGTCGTCGATCGGCCGTGGGAAATCGATCCTTCGGCGGCATCGATGCTGGCGCTGCTGGCCCTCTCCGCCTTTTCGACGGCGCTTGCCTTTGTGATCTATTTCCGTCTCGTCCAGACGCTGGGTTCGGTCGGAACCACCGCGCAGGCCTATCTCAGAGTGCCGATCGGCGTTGCGATCGGCATCGTCTTCCTCGGCGAAAGGCTGAGCCCGACGGCCTGGATTGGACTCGTCTGCGTCATATCAGGTGTCGCCGCCATGACGATCCCTGCAAGAAGGCGCGCAACGCAAGCGCGAAACGCGTAAAGTGGATGGGGTGGCGATCGGCGACATGCCTTGCCCGACAAGGTATCCGCCACACGTTGACCGCGTGCCGCCGAGGGTGATTCGGCGCCCTATTGACTTTTCGGCACGCTCTGGCTAGAAGCCCGCCGCAATCGATGCCGCGAACGGCGTCTGGAGTTATCCCCAGCATCAGAAGGGCACCAAGGACCCGCAGGCCTAAGCCGATCTTGCTTGAGATTGTGCGAAGTGCTTGGATGAACCTGAGGCTTGGCGTAAACTGATACCCGCAAACGACCATAAGAAGGGAAACTCCATGAGTGTGCGTGTATCCGGGAAACATATGGAAATTGGTGAATCGTTCCGTCAAAAGATCGAGGACCAAATTGGTATGGCCATCACGAAATACTTCGACGGGGGATATTCCGGCCAGGTGACCGTGGAAAAGGCGAGTTCTCGTTACTCGGCGGATTGCAAGCTGCATCTCGACAGCGGGGTGGTGCTGCATGCAGCCGGCGAGGCGACCGACCCGCAATTGGCTTTCGACGCGGCTTCCCAGCGGATCGAAAAGCGGCTGCGGCGATACAAGCGCAAGCTGAAGGACCATCACGCCGGAAGCCATCTGAATGGTTTTGCAGAGGTCTCCTACACGGTCATGGATTCCGTTCCTGATCACGATGATGAAATCGCCGACGATTTCGCTCCCGCGATCGTCGCTGAAAGCACGAAGCAGCTGAAGACCATGTCAGTCGCCACCGCAGTGATGGCGCTCGACATGACCGACGAGCCGCTTCTCCTGTTCCGCAGCCCCGGCAAGGAACATCTGAACATCGTTTACCGTCGGCACGACGGAAATATTGGCTGGATCGATTCAGCCAGTATCAAAGGCTGAGATCAGGGTGGTGAGCGGCGGTATTGCCGCCGCTCCTTGCATTTGATCCCGGCGACAGAAGGAAAAAGAAATGGCATTGGCAGATTTGCTCCATCAGGATGCGATCATTCCCGCCCTCAGAGTAAATTCCAAGAAACAGTTGCTTCAGGAATTGGCTGCAAGAGCCTCCAGGATCACCGGGCTTTCCGAACGGGAGATTTTCGACGTCATCCTGCAGCGCGAACGCCTGGGCTCGACCGGAGTCGGCAACGGCATCGCCATTCCCCATGGCAAGCTGGGAAACATCCATTCGATCGTCGGCATCTTCGCCCGGCTGGAGCAGCCGGTCGATTTCGAGGCGCTGGACGACCAGCCGGTCGATCTCGTGTTCCTGCTGCTTGCGCCGGAGGGCGCGGGCGCCGATCATCTCAAAGCTCTGTCGCGTATCGCCCGCGTGCTGCGCGATCACGATCTGGTCGCCAAGCTGCGCGCCACGGATTCCGCCTCGGCGATCTACGCCTTCCTCAACGAAGAGCAGACGTCGAACGCTGCCTGAGCTGCATTAATCTCCGAATGTGAAAAGGCGCCGGGTCTCTCAGGCGCCTTTTGCATTATGACGGGCTGAACGATCAGAACTCTTCCCAGCTGTCCTGCGCCACGGCAGCGGATCCGCGCGACGGGGCAGTCACGCGACGGACCGCCGGGGCGCTCGCGCGAGGCGAAAGGGCTGAAGTCGCCGGTGCCCGCATCTTTTGCGCGACGGAGGCGAGGGCCGCGGCGTTGCCCGAACCCGAGACGTTGAAGCGAGTGGCGAGCGCCTTCAGCGTCTGTGCCTCGTCGTTGAGCGCGACGCTGGCAGCCGTCGCTTCCTCTACCATGGCCGCATTCTGCTGCGTCACCTGGTCCATCTGGTTCATGGCCTGGTTGATTTCCTTCAGACCGACAGCCTGTTCGCTGGCCGATGCCGAGATCTGCCGGATGAGGTCGTTGATGCCCATCACCTGCTCGGCGATCTTGTGCAGCGTGCCGCCGGCGCGCCCGACGAGATCGACGCCCTCCTTGACCTGGACGGCCGAACTGTTGATCAGCGTCTTGATCTCCTTGGCGGCATTGGCCGAACGTTGTGCGAGTTCACGCACCTCCTGGGCGACGACGGCAAAACCCTTGCCGGCTTCGCCGGCACGGGCCGCCTCGACGCCGGCGTTCAGGGCGAGCAGGTTGGTCTGGAAGGCGATCTCGTCGATGACGCCGATGATCCGCGAAACCTCCGTCGAGGACTGCTCGATCCCTTGCATCGAGGCGATCGCCTTCTGCACCACTTCGCCGGATTTTTCGGCGTCCTGGCAGGCGAGGTTGACGTTGTCGGCCGCCGTGCGCGCATTCTCGGCGCTGGAATCGACCTGTGCGGTGAGTTCGTTGAGCGCGGCCGCCGTCTCTTCCAGGCTGGCTGCCTGCTGCTCGGTGCGCTTGGCGAGGTCGGAGGCGCTGTTGCTGATTTCACCGGTGCCGGAGCCGATATTGGCGACGCTGAGGTTCATCGTGTTGATGGTCTCTTCGAGGCTCGCGAGCGCAGCGTTGAAATCCTGCTTCAGCTTGCCGTATTCGCCGGGGAACTCGTCGGTGATGCGGTGGCTGAGATTGCCCTGCGACAGTTCGGAAAGGCCGGCGCCGACGATCGAGACGATATGGCGCTGCAGCGACACCGATTCCTGGCGTTCCGATTCCGAGCGGCTGCGCTCGGTCTCGGCCGCCTGCCGCTGGTCTGCGGCCTCGTCTTCGAGGCGGCGGCTGTCGGCGAGGGTGAAGCGGAAGCCTTCCAGCGCCTTGGCGACCGAACCGACCTCGTCGCTGCGGTCCTGGGCGGCGACCGGTTCGCCATATTGACCGTCGCTCAGCGCCTTGACGCTGGCGACGAGCCCGCCGAGCGGCCGCTGCACGAAAGAGCGGACGGCGAAATAGAGTGCCAGCATGACGGCGCCAAGCACGATCAGCCCGTTGATGATCATCATGTAGGTCTGGTCCCGCACCGGCGCGTTGATCGCCGTGTGCGGCACGTCGACGAGCACGACCCAGGTGGCGTTGACGCCGGGAACCGAGAACGGATAAACGACGCGATCGAAGGGATCGAGGCCGTCATAGGTGAGGTTCCTGACGAGGCCGGGCTGTTTGCTCGACAGCGCCGTCTTGACGACGTCGGCGCCCTCGCCTTCATATTCCTTGGTCATCAGGTCGGGGATCGGCGCGACGATCCAGTTGCCGGCCTGCGACAGCAGCGTGACGCGGCCCGAACCGAAAGGATGCAGCGCCTGCAGCTTGTCGGTCAGCGACTTCAGCGAAATATCGACGCCGCCGACGCCGATCATCTTACCATCCGACATGACCGGATAGGCAATCGAGGTCAGCAGCGTCGGCACGTCCGTTCCTTCGGCCATATAGGGCGTGGTGATCGCGCCCTTACCGCTGTCGGCGGCGAGCTTCCACCATGCGGCGGTATAATCATTGTCGAAGGTCGAATATTGGATGCCGCCGTCCTTGGTCTTCGACCAGTAGGGCGTGAAGGCGCCGTTCTTGTTCGTGCCTTCGTCATTGTTGTTGGCGATCTCGATGGTCTTGCCGTCAAGCGCGCCAAGCTGCTCGCAGAACCAGCTGCCGAAGGCGAAGGCATTCTGCTCGAGATTGGCCTTCAGCACGTTGATCATGCCCTTGCGATCGAGCGACTTGCCTTCATGGCCGCGGCCGATGACGCCCGACATGGTGCGGGCGGCGCTGGCGAGTTCGCCGACATTGGCCGCAATTTCATTGGCGATCGATTTTGCCTCGAGGTTGGCCTGATCCATCGTCAGCGTCTGGACGCGATCCCGGGTCTGACCGATGAGGAAAAAGTTCGAAACGATGAGCACAAGTGCGATGGCGATGCCGGTGATGACGATGAGTTTCGCGGCAAGCGATTTCATGCGAAAAATGAACATGGGGTCCTCGGGCAAGGATGCGCCGAACGGGCATTCTCCGGCGCAGGAGCAAAGGCTCGCCCCATCATGAGGCAGCCGCTTGGACGGCCGGATTCCAGAAAGTGGGAGGCGCCGGCGGCCATGAGGAACATCGCCGGAGATCTCTTAAATTTGAATGAAATTCGATCGATCGAGCCAAGGAAAATCGCCGGAACGCCCTGAATTACCGGGAGTTTTATCGGCTGCTTCGCAAAGAGACGCGGACTATGTCCTGTCTGCGACTTCCTCGCTCAAAGGGATCGAAGGTTGCGCCCCGGCCTTGAGGCAGGCGAGCGAACCGGCAACCGCCGCGCGGCGCAGCGCCGAGACAAAATCGAGGCCGTCGTCGAGGCTGGCGGCGAAATAGCCGCAGAACGTGTCTCCGGCGCCGACCGTATCGACAGGTTCGATCTTGAGACCCTGCGCCCTCGAAATCGACCCGTCGCGAATGGCGATGACCCCGTCGGCGCCGAGCGTCACGATCAGCGTCTGGCCCGTCTCCGCATGCAGACGCACAAGGGCTGCCTCCCGCCTTTGCGCGTCCATGCCCTCCTGCCCGGCGAGCCGCTCGAACTCGGTCTCGTTGGCAATGACGATATCGGCAAGCCGGCCGAGGCGGGCCGCATCTGGGATCAGCGGCGCGAGGTTGAGGATGCTGGTGACGCCCTTGGCGCGGGCCGCCGACAGCGCGCCTTCGACGGCAGCAGCCGGCACTTCGAGCTGCAGCATCAGGATATCGCCTTCGTCCATGCGGCCGATCGCGGTCTCGGCGTCGGCAGGTGTGACCTGGCCATTGGCGCCGGGAACGACGGCAATCATGTTTTCGCCGTCGCCGCCGACAAGGATCAGCGCCGTGCCTGTGGGACCGTCGACATGTTTGATCAGAGAAAGGTCGGTTCCTGCATCATCAAGCAGAGCCAGCGCCTCCGCGGCGAAAGCATCCTTGCCGACGGCGCCGGCCATATGCACGTAGCGGCCGGCGCGGCGCGCTGCCAGCGCCTGGTTGGCGCCTTTGCCGCCGGCGGCCGTGGCAAAGCCGTTGCCGGCCACCGTCTCTCCGGGCTTCGGCAGGCGCTCGGTCGTGGCGATGAGATCCATGTTGATGGACCCGAAAACTGTGATCATGAATGTGTCCCGTCTTCTGGAGCCTGCAAGTGACATCATGCTCCTGCATGTTTCATGCGGGCGAGACACTGCCCGAAGCAGTCACTCCTCGTCAACCACCCGAAGCTTCAGAAGACCGGTGCGGCTTTCCACCGATTTGACCGCGGCTTCGCCGTCGCGGGCGGGTTTTGCATCGCCGCCGCCCGCCTCGAATTCCAGCGCTTCGATCCTGGCGCCGCGCTTGGTGAGCTTGTCGGCTGACGTGACCACCATGTCGATATCCTTCTGCGCCATGGCGAAATGGCCCTGCAGTTTGCGCACCCGCTCATCGAGGCGGCTGAGATCGTCCATCAGGATCGCCACTTCGCCCTGGATCAGATGCGCCTGCGCCCGCATGCGCTGGTCCTTGAGCACGGCCTGGATGACCTGGATCGACAGCATCAGCAGCGACGGCGAGACGATGACGATGCGCGCTCGGTGGGCCTTCTGCACCACCGGCTCGAAGTGCTCGTGGATCTCGGCGAAGATCGATTCGGACGGCACGAAGAGAAAGGCCGTATCCTGGGTTTCGCCCTGGATCAGATATTTCTCGGAAATGTCCCTTATATGGACCTCCATGTCGCGGCGGAACTGCTGGCCGGCGATCTTGCCGGCTTCGGGGCTGCCGGCGTCGCGGATCGCGTTCCAGGCTTCGAGCGGAAATTTCGCGTCGATCACCAGCGGCGGCGCGCCGTTCGGCATGCGGATCGTGCAGTCCGGCCGCGAACCGTTGGACAGCGTCTGCTGGAAGGCGTAGGCGCCCATCGGCAGGCCGTCGGCTACGATCGTTTCCATCCTGGACTGGCCGAAGGCGCCGCGCGTCTGCTTGTTGGACAGAATGGCCTGCAGCCCGACGACATCCTTGGCGAGCGTCTGGATATTGTTCTGCGCGGCATCGATGACCGCCAGCCGCTCCTGCAGCCGCTGCAGGTTTTCATGCGTCGATTTGGTCTGCTCGGTGATCGTCGAGCTGACGCGCTGCGACATGCCGTCGAGGCGTTGGCTGATCGTCTGGTTGAGTTCGCTCTGCCGCGCGCCGAAGACCTCGGTCATCGCCGCGATGCGGCCCTGCATCTCCGCCTGGATCTTCAAAAGCTCGGCCATGCGCGCTTCGTTTTCCTCAGCGCGAAAGCTCGCTTCCTCCGCCTGCTCGCGGCGAAGGTTGGCGCCGCGCAGGAGAAGCACGATCACCAGCAGAACGAGGGCGGCGAGACCTCCACCGACAAGCGCCAGCATGGCCGGGCTGATCGAGGCAAGGGCAAGGGCGAGCGATTCGGAATGGACGGTCATGTCGCAAGCATAACAGAAGAAGCGGCGATTTATAGATCAAAACGTGAACAGAATGGACGATCCTCAATATCTTCGCAAGCCGTTGCTCTTCCGCGTCCACCGAAAAGAAATGTCGACGCGGCTTAACGATTGCTCAACCATATTGGCCAAAACCTGCGGCGCTGAAATCCCCTCCCGCGCGCGTCGCGCCAAGTACAGAGATCCCCATGACCGCCCAGCAGACCGACAACGCCCTCAGGCAGCGCCTCGATTTCATCGAACTGGATGAAACGGCGCGCAAGTCGATGCGGGATCTGCGCCCGGTGATATCGGAGCTGATCGGCGGCGCCCTCGATAAATTCTACGCCAAGATCGCCAAGACCCCCGCTGTCGCCGACAAGTCCCAACTGGGCCATGCCAAGAAGCGTCAGCAGGATCATTGGGCCAATCTTACTGGCGGCACGTTCGACGAGCGCTATGTCGACGACGTGACCGCCATCGGCCGCATGCATGAGCGCATGGGGTTGGAACCGCGCTGGTCTATCGGCGGTTACGCCATCGTCATGTCCGAACTGGTCAAGGGCATCATGGAAAAGCAGTGGCCTTCGATCTTCGCGCGCCAGCAAGGCAAGCTGCTGGCCGAGAAGCTGTCGGCCGTCATCAAATCAGGCATGCTCGACATGGATTATTCCATCTCGGTCTATTTCGAGACGCTCGAAGCCAAGCGCCGTGCCTTGGAAGAGCAGCGTGCTCAGGCCGAATCCGATCAGGCGATCGCGCTGGAGCAACTGCGCCGCGGTCTGGAAGCGCTGTCGAACGGCGATCTCGAAGCCACCCTGCCGTCCGACCTGCCGGGCAATTTCCGGCAGATGGCGGAGGATTACAACCGCGCTGTCAGCGCCCTTCGCCAATCCTTCGCCTCCGTGCGCGAGACCTCCGGCCATATCAAGACGGGCGCAGACGTCATTTCCAACGCGACTAACGATCTGGCGCTGCGCACCGCCCAGCAGGCGGCAGGCGTCGAGGAGAGCTCGGCCGCCCTGCAGCAGCTTTCCGTCAGCGTCGGCCAGACGGCCGCCAATGCCGAGAAGGCTTCGGCCGCCGTGCGCGAGACGCAAGAGAAGGCGAAGAACTCCGGCGAACTCGTCACCAGCGCCGTTTCGGCGATGGCCGGCATCGAGAAGTCCTCGACCGGGATCTCCAAGATCATCGGCGTCATCGATGAGATCGCCTTCCAGACCAACCTCTTGGCGCTGAACGCGGGCGTCGAGGCGGCGCGTGCCGGTGATGCCGGCAAGGGTTTTGCCGTCGTCGCCCAGGAAGTCCGCCAGCTTGCGCAACGGACCGCGGAAGCGGCCAAGGAGATCAAGAACCTGATTTCGCAGAGCTCAACACAGGTCAATCAGGGCGTCGGCATCGTCTCCAGC
Source organism: Rhizobium sp. WYCCWR 11146 (assembly GCF_013591995.1). Taxonomy (NCBI): domain Bacteria; kingdom Pseudomonadati; phylum Pseudomonadota; class Alphaproteobacteria; order Hyphomicrobiales; family Rhizobiaceae; genus Rhizobium; species Rhizobium sp. WYCCWR 11146. Next base: position 95,656 of record NZ_JACCEY010000031.1, on the reverse strand, counting down.
ACCGGCGAGGCGCTGAACGACATGATCAGCCGCATCGACATCATCAACCGTTTCGTCGCCGATATCGCCGCCGCCGCCCGCGATCAGGCGACCGGCGTCAACGAAGTCAGCCTCGCCGTCCGCAACATGGGTGCAATCACCCAGCAGAATTCGGACATGGTCGAGCACTCTTCGGCGGAAACCCGCCGCCTCAAGGACGAGGTGGAGACCCTGATTGAGCTGCTGCAGCACTTCCGTGCCCGGCCGGAGGGCCGTTCCGCCGGTGCTGCCCGCCGGGCGGCCTAAGGCGAATATGGCGAAATTCCAGGCGGGGATGCAAAAAAGCGTATTCCCCGGCTGCCGGATAATTCCATAGTCGGAAAAGATGGGTTATGGGAACGCCATGACCATCAAGCCACTCATCATTCTTCCCGATCCCGTTCTCCGCCAGCTGTCCAAGCCGATCGAGCGGGTGGATTCCGACCTGCAGCGTCTTGCCGACGATATGCTGGAAACCATGTACGACGCGCCGGGCATCGGCCTTGCCGCGATCCAGATCGGCGTGCCGCGCCGTATGCTCGTCATCGACATCTCACGCGAGGGCGAGGAAAAGCAGCCGCAGGTCTTCATCAATCCTGAGATCGTCAAATCTTCCGACGAGCGTTCCGTCTATGAGGAAGGCTGTCTTTCGATTCCGGATTATTATGCCGAGGTCGAGCGCCCGGCTGTCGTCTCGGTCAAATATCTCGACCGCAACGGCAAGGAACAGACCGTGGAAGCCGACGGCCTGCTCGCCACCTGCCTGCAGCATGAGATCGACCACCTGAACGGCGTGCTGTTCATCGATTACATCTCGCGGCTGAAGCGGGAGATGGTGATCAAGAAATTCACCAAGGCGGCGAAGTCGAAGGCGCTCTGACGCTGCGTTGAAAATTCACCGACGGGGCACTATGATATCACTGATATCATGATGGAGGCGCCGAATGGGTGATTTTCTGATCAGAAATATTTCCGACGCAATGAAGCGAGACATTGCGGAATCGGCGCAGCGGAGCGGAAACAGCCTTTCTGACGAGGCCAAGGAGCTTTTGCGGGAAGCGCTGAAAAGAAAGACAGAAGCAAAGCCCGAGACTTTGTCGGCGTATGAAGCAATACGCGCCGCTTTCGTCAGCGAAAACGCAGTCGACGATGAATTTGCTACAATCATGGACGAAATCGAGGCCGAGCGGAAAAAGGATTTCGGCCGGCCGTTCGAGGATTTCGAATGATCGTTCTCGATACGAATGTGATTTCCGAGTTCGCCAGGCCATTGCCGAATGAAAAGGTGAAGGCCTGGATAGTACGGCAGGATGGCTCGAGAATCTGGCTTTGCACAGTTGGCTTGATGGAGCAGATTTACGGAGCCGAAAGGGTTTTCTTGAAGACAGGATCGGACCGCTTCTTTCGCGCGATCGAGAATTTGGTGAAAGGCCAGTTTCGCGATCGCATCGCCGGCTGGGATTCGGAAACGGCCATGGCAACCGGTCGCTTGCGGGCGAAACGTGAAAACATGGGGCGGCCGATTTCGGTCCAGGATGCCATGATTGCCGCCATCTGCCTTGAAAACGGTGCGACGCTTGCGACTCGTAACACCCGAGATTTCGAGGGGCTTGATCTCAAGCTCGTAAACCCGTTTGAAGACGGTTGATCCTCAATTGGCGAGATAAAATGTCTCTTCGCATCATCTTCATGGGAACCCCGGAGTTCTCGGTTCCGACCCTGCGCCTGCTCGTCGATGCCGGCCACAGGATCGTTGCGGTCTATACGCAGCCGCCACGGCCGGGCGGCCGGCGCGGCCTCGATCTGCAGAAATCGCCGGTGCATCAGGCGGCCGAACTGCTCGGCCTGCCGGTTTTCACCCCGGTCAATTTCAAAGACCCCGAGGAGCGCGAGAGGTTTGGCGGCCTGAATGCCGATGTCGGCGTCGTCGTTGCCTACGGACTGTTGCTGCCGGAAGCGATTTTGAACGGCACCAGGGATGGCTGCTACAATGGTCATGCTTCGCTGCTGCCGCGCTGGCGGGGTGCGGCACCGATCCAGAGGGCGATCATGGCCGGCGACGCAAAGACCGGCATGATGGTGATGAAGATGGACAAAGGTCTGGATACCGGCGCCGTCGCACTCACCCGCGAGGTCGAGATCGGCCCGAACATGACGGCTGGCGAACTGCACGACCGGCTGATGCTCGTCGGCGCCAAGGCGATGGCGGAGGCCATGGTGAAACTCGAAATGAACGAGCTGCCGCTGACGCCGCAGCCGGAAGAGGGCGTGCTCTATGCCGCCAAGATCGACAAGGCCGAGACGCGCATCGATTTTTCCAGGGACGCCGGGGACGTGCACAATCACATCCGCGGCCTGGCGCCGTTTCCGGGCGCCTGGTTCGAGCTCGAAATCGGCGGCAAGCCGGAGCGGGTCAAGGTGCTGGCGTCCGAACTGGCTGAAGGGCAGGGTGCGGCCGGGCAATTGCTGACGGACGATCTCGTGGTCGCCTGCGGCTCGGGCGCGGTGCGGCTGACCAGGCTGCAGAAGGCCGGCGGCAAGCCGCTGGCGGCGGCCGATTTCCTCAGGGGCACGCCGCTTGCGGCGGGCACGAGGCTTAGCTGATGCCGCGTTTCCGCATGACCGTCGAATATGACGGCGGCCCCTATGTCGGCTGGCAGCGGCAGGAAAATGGCCACTCGGTGCAGGGTGCGATCGAGGCGGCGGTGCTGTCGCTGACCGGCGAGACGGTCTTGGTGCGCGGCGCCGGCCGTACCGATTCCGGCGTCCACGCCATGGGGCAGGTGATCCATGCCGATCTTTCGAAGGAGTGGTCGCCCTACCAGTTGCAGAATGCCTTGAACGCGCATCTGAGGATTGCCGGCGAGCGCGTCTCCATTCTCGACGTCGGGGTGGCTGCCGAGTTCTTCGATGCCCGTTTTTCGGCGCTGCGGCGCCATTACCTCTATCGCATCGTCAGTCGTCGGGCGCCGCTGGCGCTCGAAGCCGGCAAGGCCTGGTGGGTGCCGAAGGTGCTCGACCACGAGGTCATGCATGCTGCCGCCCAGAGGCTGGTCGGCAAGCACGATTTCTCCACCTTCCGCGCCGCCCATTGCCAGGCAAACAGCCCGGTGCGCACCCTCGACCGGCTGGATGTGACGCGCAACGGCGAACTGATCGAGATCCGCGCCACGGCGCAGAGTTTTCTCCACAACCAGATCCGCTCCTTCGCCGGCACGCTGAAGCTCGCCGGCGAAGGCAAATGGACGCCTGATGATGTCGAGGCGGCGCTTGAAGCGCGCGACCGCAAGGCCTGCGGCCCAGTGGCGCCGCCGGACGGGCTCTATTTCATGCAGGTGGATTATCCCGACGTGATCCCCGATCGCCGAAGGCCGGTCACCGATACCGATGCTAATGACAGGGATGCTGACGATCCCTCGTAAGTTTACTCAGACGGGATAGATGCCGAGGAAGTGCTGCAGATATTCCGAAAGGATCATCGATGGCACGAGCAGCACCAGTGTCAGCGCCCCGACCATCAGCGCATGACCGTGGCAGATCATCCGGAGAATGCGCGCCAGCACGAAGACCTGCGCCAGCATGAAGGCGAGCAGCAGCAGCGAGACGAGGCCGACGGAGCCGGGCAGGAAGAACACCAGCGCCAGCAGCAGCCCGTTGATATAGGAAAGCGGCACGCCGAGCCAGTTGACGCTGACGACGACCGGGGCGAAACGCTCGCCCATGCGGACGGCAAGCAGCAGAAACCCGGCAAAGACCAGCGGCACGAACCAGTTGGCGACCTCGACGAGGCCGAGCCTGATATAGAAGGGAAAATCGACATCGGCTTCCGGCGGCATCGCCCGCAGGAAGGCCTGTCGCCACCAGAGCCAGGAAATACCCATCGGCGGCAGGCACCAGAGCATCGCCCAGAACGAACGGTTGACGCCGCGCTCGGACATATCAAGGTAGCGGAAGCCGCGCGGATCCAGCCGGATCAGCAGCCAGAGGCCGGCCAGGTAATATTGAACTTCCCTAAAGCCCGGCATTGGCGATCCAGCGGGCGATGAAGGTTTCGTAGATTGCCGTCAGCGTCTCCAGATCGGCGACAGCGACGCGCTCGTCGACCATGTGCATCGTTTGGCCGACGAGGCCGAACTCGACGACCGGGCAATAATCCTTGATGAAGCGCGCATCCGATGTGCCGCCGGTGGTCGAAAGCCGCGGCGACTGGCCGGAAATGCTTTCGACGGCTGAAGACAGCGAGGCGATCAGCGCATTGTTGCGCGTCAGGAAGACATGGCTCGGCCGATCGGCCCAGACGATATCATAGGCCACCGGTTGGCGGCCCGGCCGCAAGGCGCCATCCCGGGCGGCGGCATCGAGACGGCGCAGGATTTCGGCACGCAGCGTTTCGACGGTCCAGCTGTCGTTGAAGCGGATGTTGAAGCTTGCCGATGCCTTGGCCGGAATGACGTTGGTCGCCGGATTGCCGACATCGACCGTGGTCACTTCGAGGTTCGACGGCTGGAAATCGTCGGTGCCGCCGTCAAACGGCGGGTCCATCAGCGCCTGGGTCAGCTGCAGCATGCCGCGCACCGGATTGTCGGCAAGATGCGGATAGGCGGCATGGCCCTGCACGCCGTGAACGGTGATTTTACCCGACAGCGAGCCGCGCCGGCCGATCTTGATCATGTCGCCGAGCCTGTCCGGATTGGTCGGCTCTCCGACAAGGCAGGCATCCCAGCGCTCGCCGCGCTCGGCCGCCCATTGCAGCAGCTTGATCGTACCGTTGATCGCCGGACCTTCTTCGTCGCCGGTGATGAGGAAGGAGATCGAGCCGGCCGGTGGCCCGTTTTTCTCGATATGGCGGGCGACGGCGGCGACGAAACAGGCGATGCCGCCCTTCATGTCGACGGCGCCGCGGCCGAAAAGCTCGCCCTTCGAAATCTGGGCCTCAAACGGCGGATGCGTCCAGGCGGCTTCGTCGCCGACCGGCACGACATCGGTATGGCCGGCAAACATCAGATGCGGGCCATCCTTGCCGAGGCGGGCATAGAGGTTTTCGATGTCGGGTGTTCCGGCTTCGCTCGCCTTCACCCTGTCGACAGAAAAGCCGAGCGGCGCAAGCATCGCCTCCAGCGCCGACAGTGCGCCGCCTTCGGCGGGCGTCACGGACGGGCAGCGAATCAGCGTCTGAAGATTGGCGACGGGGTCGGTAGCGGTCATGGCGGTCGAACTATCCGGCGGGAATGGCAAAGACATGGCAAGGCGGGGCCGCCTCGCGTAAAAAGACGCCGTCTGTTTACCGGATCAACGTCCCGGTGTCATCAATCTCTGAGCAGCTCGTTGATGCCGGTCTTCGAGCGGGTCTTTTCATCGACGCGCTTGACGATGACGGCGCAGTAGAGATGCGGCGCCGGCTGGCCGTTGCCCATCGTCGCATTGCCCGACGGCATCGAGCCGGCGACGACGACGGAATAGGGCGGCACTTCGCCGTAGGTCACCTCGCCGGTGGCGCGGTCGACGATCTTGGTCGACTTGCCGATAAAGACGCCCATGCCGAGCACCGAGCCTTCGCGGATGATGCAGCCTTCGACCACCTCGGAACGGGCGCCGATGAAGCAATTGTCCTCGATGATCGTCGGGCCCGCCTGCATCGGCTCCAACACGCCGCCAATGCCGACGCCGCCGGAGAGATGCACATGTTTGCCGATCTGCGCGCAGGAGCCGACCGTTGCCCAGGTATCGACCATGGTGCCTTCACCGACATAGGCGCCGAGATTGACGAAGGAAGGCATCAGGATGGCGTTCGGGGCGATGTAAGCCGAGCGGCGCACGACGCAGTTCGGCACGGCGCGGAAGCCGGCGGCGCGGAAGTGGTTCTCGCCCCAGTTTTCGAACTTCGAAGGAACCTTGTCCCACCAGGTCGAGTTGCCCGAGCCGCCCTTCACCACGTCCATGTCGTTGAGGCGGAAGGACAAGAGCACGGCCTTCTTCAGCCACTGATTGACCGACCAGGCGCCGTCGGCGGAGCGTTCGGCGACACGGACCTTGCCGGCATCGAGCAGATCGAGCGCTGCTTCGACCGCATCGCGAACCTCGCCCTTCGTCGACGTGTTCACATTGTCGCGATTGTCAAAGGCGGCTTCGATGATCTTTTCGAGGGATGCGAGGTCGGTGGCGCTCATGAGAATTCCTTAAACTTCGATCTTTATCGTGGAGACGGGGTGTCTCCGGAATTGCGGTTGGCGGGGTTTACCCTGCTCTACAGCATGAAGCCGTAGAACGGAATGATTTTTCCGACAAGATCATACCTGGATTCAAGACGTTATAGCGACATATCCGGCTTCGTGGCCGGCAATACCGAAAGGCATTTCGACATGGCGAAGGGACGAAACGGCGGTTCGCGGCGCAAGGATGGCGTATGGGACCCGCTGAAGAGCAGCTCGACCGACAAGCAGCGCGCCGAAGCCGTGCCGAAGACGCCGCAGACGATGTCGCCTGCCTACCGCCTTGCCTATGTCGACGAGGATTTCCTCTGCCGCGAGGAGCTGCGGCCGATCCGCCTGCAGTTGGAACTGATGAAGCCGGAGATGATGCTGACCGAACGCGGCATCAAGTCGACCGTCGTCATGTTCGGCGGCGCCCGCATTCCCGCCCCCGGCCAGAGCGCCTGGGCAGCCCGCAACGACATCCAGCGCGTCAACCTGGAGGCGGCTTCCGTTTATTATGACGAGGCGCGCAAATTCGCCCGGCTCTGCTCGAAATATTCGGCCACCTTCAATTTCCACGAATATGTCATCGTCACCGGCGGCGGCCCCGGCGTAATGGAGGCCGGCAATCGCGGCGCGGCCGACGAGGGCGCCCCTTCGATCGGCCTCAACATCGTGTTGCCGCACGAGCAGGCGCCGAACGCCTATGTGACGCCGGAACTCAGCTTCAACTTCCACTATTTCGCCATCCGCAAGATGCATTTCATGGTGCGCGCCAAGGCGATCGCGGTCTTCCCGGGCGGCTTCGGCACGCTCGACGAATTCTTCGAATGCCTGACGCTGATCCAGACCGGCCGCATGGAGCGCCTGCCGCTGATCCTCTTCGGCGAGACCTTCTGGAGGAGCATTATCAATTTCGAGGCATTGGCCGAATTCGGCACGATCGCGCCCGACGACGTCAAGCTGATCAGCTTCGTGGATACGGCAGAAGCCGCTTGGAAGATCGTCCAGGATTTCTACGAACACCGCGAATAGGCGCTTCAGAGGCACAAACTGCGGAGCCTCTCCCCGTCGAGCCGGGGAAAGGCAAGGGCAAGTCGTCGCTTGGCTTTAGAGAAGTGGCCGGTCCGGCATGTCGTCGATCGAGATGACGCCGTCCTTGTTGCGGTCCATTCGAGTGAACAGCTTGTCCATGCCGGCTTCAGCTTCCTGTTTGGAAATCTGGCCGTTCTGGTCGGTGTCGACCCGGTGCATCATGATCGAGGCACGCATGATGTTGCCGCCATGGCGCATCCAGCGATGTCCGTCACGACCCTCGTGACCACCCTGAGGCGGCCGGCCCTGGTCGTTATTATCAGGCGTCGCGTCTGCGGTCTTCACATCCTTGTTATTGCTGGCATCCTGCTTGCGCTGATCTCTCATCGCCTGCATCTGCGCTTTCTGGTATGCGCCGATTTCGCCTGGGGTCAGCGAGCCGTCCTTGTTGGTGTCGATCGCAGCGAAGATCTTGTCGATGCCGGCGGTCGCCTCGTCCTTGGAGATCTGTCCGTCCTTGTTGGTGTCGAACTGCTTGAGCATTCTGACATACGTGATTTCGCGGAAGGCGGCAGGCCCCGGACCGTGCATGGGACCGTGCCTGCCGGGGTGCTGACGCGGCCCGTCACCGGGCGCTGCATAGCCGGCTCCGGCGGCTGCGCCGAAGATGAGGGTGGAGGAAAGCGCTGCCAGTATCAGCTTGTTGCGGTACATCGTGTTTGCCTTTCGTAAGGTGTCCCCTCACGAAAGAAGCTATGGCAGCAGGCCCGCAAGACCCAGTTAAACATCGGTAAGCTAAGTGAAAACTTGGTAATGCTTCAGCCGGTAATCTTGCCGAGAAAAGCGGCGAGGTCGTCGGTGACGAAATCGATATGATCCTCTTCGCCGCTGGTCTTTTCCCACCATTCGACCACTGTCTCTTCCAGATTGCGCGGCACGAGCAGCACGGTCTGCATGCCGAGCGCCTTCGGTACTGTCAGATTGCGCGGCAGATCCTCGAACATGGCCGCCTTGGTGGTTTCGACGCGCTTCAGCGCCGTGAACTTGTCGTAGGTCGCCTGCGCCGGCTTCGGCACGTAGTCGGCCGCGACGATATCGAAGATGTCGTCGAAATGTTCGAGAATGCCGAGCGCCTCCGCCGTCATTTCGGCATGCTTGACGCTGCCATTGGTGAAGATGAACTTGCGCCCCGGCAGCGCCTTGATCGCCTCGCCGAGTTCCGGCTGCGGCGTCAGCGCCGTGTAGTCGATCGCATGCGCTTTTTCGAGGAAGTCGTTCGGGTCGATGCCGTGATGGATCATCAGGCCCTGCAGCGTCGTGCCATGCTCGAGGTAATATTGCTTCTGCAGCTTGCGCGCCTCTTCCCGCTCCATCTGCAGGAGTGCAGCAACATAGGCGGTCATGTTCTTGTCGATCTGCGCGAAGAGATTGACATGATGCGGATAGAGCGTGTTGTCGAGGTCGAAGACCCAGTCTGTGACGTGCTCGAAATCGGTCTTATCAGGCGTGCGGTCGATCTTGGTCATGGCGGTCTTATGGCATGGCTCCTGTGGGAAACAAAAGGCTTTTGGCTCCCAAGTTCGCCTGAAACAGCAGCTTCCGCAAAAATGCCGTCAGATTTTCACAACTTTAAGAGGATTTTGGCTGAATATTGCCATTGATCGCTGGTGACTTCTGCCTGCGTCAGACAGGGGACCCGCAAGGGGTAAAGTCGCATGAAGATCGTTCTGATCAATCCGCCGCATAGGGCGATCGGCAGTCGCATTCCCGATGATCACCTTCCACCGCTCGGCCTTCTTTCGGTCGGCGGCCCGCTGATCGACGACGGTCATATCGTCAGTCTCATCGATGCCGAGTTCGGACCGATGACGATAGCGGAGATTGTCAGCCGTGTGGCGGCCAGCGGCCCCAATCTGGTGCTGATCGGTCATTCCGGCTCGACCTCGGCCCATCCCACCGCCCGCTCGATCGCAGAGGCGGTCAAGCACAGCGATTGTGCTATCCGCATTGTTTATGGCGGTGTCTTCCCGACCTATCACTGGCGGGAGGTGCTGGCCGAGACCGAGGCGTTCGATATCCTCGTGCGCGGCGAAGGCGAGGAAACGATGCGGCGGCTTGCCAGCACTCTGGCGACGGGCCGCCCGCTCGCAACCGTTCCCGGCATCGCCTTTCGCGATGGCGATGGCGAAATCCTGGCAACACAGCCGGCGCAAGCGATCGCCGATCTCGATGCCTATCGTGTCGGCTGGGAGCTGATCGATCATCGCCACTACAGTTATTGGGGTGGCAAGCGCGCTGTCGTCATGCAGTTTTCGCGCGGCTGTCCGCATCTTTGCAACTACTGCGGCCAGCGCGGTTTCTGGACCCGCTGGCGTCACCGCTCACCGGAACTGTTTGCCCGTGAGATCGCCAAGCTTTATCGCGAAGAGGGTGTGGAACTTATCAATCTCGCCGACGAGAATCCGACCTCCTCGCGAAAGGCGTGGCTCGCTTTTCTCGAAGCGATGATCACCGAGAACGTGCCGGTGCAGATCGTCGGATCGACACGGGCCGATGATATCGTCCGCGATGCCGATATCCTGCATCTCTACCGCAAAGCGGGTGTCGTGCGCTGGTTGATCGGTATGGAAAACACCGACGAGGCGACCTTGACGCTGATCAAGAAAGGTGGAGCCAAGACAACCGACAGGGAGGCGATCCGCCTTCTGCGCCAACACGATATCCTCTCCATGGCGACCTGGGTCGTCGGTTTCGAGGAGGAGAAGCTGAGCCATCTCTGGCGCGGCTTCCGGCAATTGCTCTCCTATGATCCCGACCAGATCCAGGCGCTCTATGTGACGCCACATCGCTGGACGCCCTTCTTCCGCATCGCCCGCAATCGACAGGTCATCGAAACCGACATCCGTAAATGGGACTACAAGCATCAGGTACTGAAGATGCGGCATCTCAACCCGATCGTGCTGGTCGCCTGCGTCAAGCTCATCGAGGTGGCGGTCCAGGCGCGGCCGAAGGCACTGCTGCGCATACTCTTCCATCGCGATCGCCAGCAACGCCATTCCATGCGCTGGTATACGCAAATGGGTCGTCGCGTCTGGTTTCATGAGATCCTCGAATTCCTCTTCCGCCGCCGCCATCTCAAAGATGGCCCGACGCTCGAGAATTTCTGGGGCGCCCCGCAGGATTCAGAGGAGGAATCTATGTTGCGCCCGCAACGGCATGTGAAAAGCCTCGACGCGGCGGAATAAAATAGACGCCCGATTTTCGGCGGACGGCGCCGGCACTGAATGCTAGAAAGCGGTCATGCTTTTCGTACGCCCCGATGATGATACGCTCTATGATGCCCTGATCGCACGCAGTGCCGATTATGAGGGGCAAGCCTATGTCTGCGTGAAGACGACCGGCATCTTCTGCCGCCTGACCTGCCCGGCGCGTAAGCCGAAGCGGGAAAATACGCTCTTTTTCGATACGATCGCCGCCTGCATGCATTCCGGCTTCCGCCCGTGCCAGCGCTGCAGGCCGCTGGAGCAGCCGGGCAGGGAGCCGATCGTCGATGAGCTGCTTGCCGCGCTCGACCGTGAGCCGCAGCTGCGCTGGACCGAAGATGAGCTTGTGCGCCGAGGCCACGATCCCTCGACCGTGCGTCGCGCCTTCAAGCGGGCGCTCGGCATGACCTTCCACGATATCGTCCGCTATCGCCGGCTGGGTGAAGCGGCCCGGCAACTGGCCGATGGCGCGCGCGTCATCGATGCGCAGCTCGATGCGGGATATGACTCCCCAAGCGGTTTCCGGGCGGCTTTCCAGCGGCTGGTCGGCAAGGCGCCGGCGCTGTCGCAGAACCGCGAACTGCTCTTTGCCGACTGGTTCGACACCCCGCTCGGGCCGATGATAGCCGTCGCCGACCAGACGCATCTGCATCTTCTCGAATTCCACGACCGTAAGGCGCTGCCGACCGAGCTCGAGGCGCTGCAGAAGCGCATCCGCTCGTCGGTCGCGATCGGCCGCACGCCGGCGATTGATCAGATCGCGGCGGAGATCCGGGATTATTTCGAAGGACGGCTCACCGTCTTCAAGACGCCATTGGCGCCCGGCGGCACACCCTTCGAAAAACATGTCTGGGCAAAGCTCATGGAGATTCCTGCTGGCCAGACGCGCGCCTATGGCGATCTCGCAAGGGAAATGGAAAGGCCGGAAGTGGTGCGTGCTGTCGGCCGCGCCAATGGCGCCAACCAGCTTGCCATCATCGTGCCCTGCCATCGCATCCTCGGCGCGGATGGTTCGTTGACCGGCTATGGCGGCGGGCTCTGGCGCAAGCAATGGCTGCTGCGGCATGAAGAGAAGATCAGCACGCAAGCAAAGATGGAGGAGACAGCATGAACCAGAACGAAAAGGCCAAGGCATTCGGCGCATTGCACCGTAAGGGCAACCCGGTTGTTCTCTACAATATCTGGGATGCCGGCACGGCCAAGGCGGTGGCGGATGCCGGCGCCAAGGCGCTTGCAACAGGAAGCTGGTCGGTGGCCGCTGCCCATGGTTATGCCGATGGCGAGAAGCTGCCGATGTCGGTGCTGGTCGACACCGCGAAATCCATCACCGCTGCCGTCGACCTGCCGCTTTCGGTCGATTTCGAAGGCGCCTATTCGGCCGAGGCTGAAGGTGCGGCCGCCAATGTCGCCAAGCTGGTGGAGGTCGGCGCTATCGGCATCAATTTCGAGGATCAGGTGGTCGGCGGCGATGGCCTCTATCCGGTGGAGAGGCAGGTGGCCCGCATCCGCGCCATTCGCGAGATGGCGGAGGGCAAGGACATTCCCTTCTTCATCAACGCCCGCACCGACCTTTTCCTTGCGGAAAGCGATCTCTCCAAACATGCTGGTCTGGTGGACGAGGCGATCGAGCGCGGCAAGGCCTATGCGGCCGCAGGCGGCAGCGGCTTCTTCGTGCCTGGCTTGATCGATCCCGCCTTGATCGAAAAGATCTGCGCCGCATCGCCGCTGCCGGTCAACATCATGATGCGGACAGGCGCTCCTGACGTGAAGACGCTGGCAAAGCTCGGCGTCGGCCGTGTCAGTTATGGTCCGGGGCCTTACCGGTCGATGATGGAAAAGTTGAAACAGGAGGCGGCGGCGATTTATAGCCCGCTTTGACGTCGAATGCCTGAGGGCCGCAGATCTGGTGCGAAAGCTGCGGCCCGGAATGACATCCCATTCCGCTCAGGAACGGAAGCGAAGATTCCGCCGGCTGAGCTGGCTGACCGAGGTGCAGCCCATCAGCTTCATGCCGCGCTCGATCTCGGTGCGCATCGTCTCCAGCGCCCGTTCGACGCCGGGCTGTCCGGCAGCGGCAAGCGGGAAGAGATAGTAGCGCCCGAGCCCGACGGCCTTCGCCCCCAGCGACAGCGCTTTAAGAACATGCGTTCCCCGCTGCACGCCGCCATCCATCATCACGTCGATCCGGTTGCCCACGGCGTCGACGATCTCGGCCAGCTGGTCGAATGCGCTGCGCGAGCCGTCGAGCTGGCGCCCGCCATGATTGGAAAGCACGATGCCGCTGCAGCCGATCTCGGCGGCGCGCTTGGCGTCTTCCACCGACATGATGCCCTTCAGGCAGAATGGCCCTCCCCATTCGCGCACCATCTCCGCCACGTCGTCCCACGACATCGACGGGTCCAGCATCTCGGTGAAGTATCGGCTGATCGACAGCGTGCCGCCATCCATCTTGACGTGGTTTTCGAGCTGCGGCAGCCGGAAGCGCTCATGAGTCAGCCAGTCGATCGCCCAGGAAGGCTTGATCGCGAACTGGGTCATGCCGGCAAGATTGAGCTTGAAGGGAATGGCAAAGCCCGTGCGCTTGTCGCGCTCGCGGTTGCCGCCGGTGATGCTGTCGACCGTCAGCATCATCGCCTGCACGCCGGCATTTTTCGCTCGCGCCATCATCTCGCGGTTGAGGCCGCGGTCCTTGTGGAAATAGAACTGATAGACCTGCGGCCCATTGCTGATCTGTCTCGCTTCCTCCAGGCTGATCGTGCCGAGCGAGGAGACGCCGAACATCGTCCCATGTTTTGCCGCCGCCGCCGCGACCGCCCGCTCTCCCTGGTGGTGAAAAAGCCGCTGCAGCGCCGTCGGTGAGCAATAGACCGGCATTGCGAGCTTCTGGCCCATGACGGTCACCGACATGTCGACATCGGCGACACCGCGCAAAACGTCGGGCACCAGATCGCAGGCCTCGAAGGCCGCGGTATTGCGCCGGTACGTCACCTCATCATCGGCACCGCCGTCGATATAGTCGAATATCGGCCCGGGAAGACGCCGTTTGGCCATGCGCCGGAAATCGTGAAAATTATAGCAGTCAGTCAGGCGCATTTCTGTCCTCGATACCCTGTTCCCGTGTGCAGAAGATCCGCCCTTCGTGATGAAGGGCGCAGCCTCGATCAGGGAACGATCAGCGTTCCGACGCCGTGCTCGGTGAAGATCTCGAGCAGGACGGAATGGGCCGTCTTGCCGTTCAGGATGACGACACCCTGCACGCCGGCCTTGATTGCATCCATGCAGGTCTCGACCTTCGGGATCATGCCGCCCGAAATCGTGCCATCGGCGATCAGCGCATGTGCTTCGGCGACCGAAAGCTCCTTGATGAGCTGGCCGTTCTTGTCGAGCACGCCGGGCACATCGGTCAGGAACAGCAGCCGGGTGGCGTTCAACGCGCCGGCAATGGCGCCGGCAAAGGTATCGGCATTGATATTGTAGGTGGCGCCGTCGCGGCCAGGCGCCACGGGCGCGATGACCGGGATCATCTCGGAGCGGGCAAGCAGATCGAGCAGCGTGCGGTCGACCTCGACCACTTCGCCGACGAAACCGAGATCGAGCACGCGCTCGATGTTCGAATCCGGATCCTTCACGGTCTTGCGCGCCTTTTCGGCGAAGACCATGTTGCCGTCCTTGCCGCAAAGGCCGATCGCCCATTCGCCGGTCTGGTTGATGAGCGCGACGATTTCCTTGTTGATCGAGCCGGCGAGCACCATCTCGACGATCTCGACCGTTTTCTGGTCGGTGACGCGAAGGCCGCCCTCGAATTTCGATTCGATGCCCATCTTGCTCAGCATGGCGCCGATTTGCGGGCCGCCGCCATGAACGACGATCGGGTTGACGCCCGATTGCTTCAACAGCGCGATGTCGCTGGCAAAGGCCTTGCCGAGCTCGGGATTGCCCATGGCGTGGCCGCCATATTTCACGACAATCGTCTTGTTCTCGTAACGCTGCATGAAGGGCAGTGCCTTGGCCAGAAGCCGTGCCTGCATTTCGCTTTCGGTTTCGTTCATGGGAACCCCGCAGAATTGTTCGCGGCCTTTTATCGCAAGTTTCTGACAGAGGGAATAATCCAGAGGGCAATAGTTTTTCGTATCTGTCGCGGAGCCGGACGCCGTTACCGTCTGGCGCACGCAAGCTTGAGATGAGGAACGGCATGCAAGGCGATGAGATCGCAGACTTGATCGGCCGCGTCGCACTCGGCGATCGCAGGGCTTTCGTGGCCCTCTACAATCAGACCGCACCGAAACTTTTTTCGATCTGCCTGCGTATCTTGAAGGATCGCACGGAAGCCGAAGAAGCTCTGCAGGAAGTCTATATCAGCATCTGGCAACGCGCTCGCAGCTTCTCCGTCGCCTCGGGTTCGTCCTCGGCATGGCTGGCGGCGATCGCCCGCAATCGGTCGATCGATGCGCTGCGGGCGCGCAAGCCCGTCGCCGACGAATTGGACACGGTCTACGATTTTGCCGATGCCGGACCCGACCCGGAAATGCAGACGGTGACCAAGGATGAAGGAAGGCGGATTGACACCTGCATGGAAGAGTTGGAAGCTGATCGTGCGGTCGCGGTGAAACGGGCTTATGTCGAAGGGCTGAGCTATCAGGAACTGGCCGATCAGTTTGGTGTCCCGCTGAACACGATGCGGACCTGGCTCAGACGCAGCCTCTTGAAACTGAGAGAGTGCATGGAACGATGACATCGCCCGACAAAAGCAAGGGAGACCGCTCCCGCGACGAGGTTCTCGCCGGCGAATATGTGCTTGGCGTCCTGTCGTTGCAGGATCGCCGGGTGGTGGAAGAGCGCATGCGCCACGACCGCCCCTTCGCTGCGATCGTCAGCCGCTGGGAAACCAACCTCTCTTCCTTCAACGACGAGTATGAAGGCGTTGCTCCGAACCGGGAAACCTTCAAGCAGATCGAGGCGCGGCTGTTCGGCGATGGCCAAAAGCCCCCATCCTTTTCGCAGGGGCTCTGGAATTCCGCCGTTTTCTGGCGTTCGCTGAGCTTCGCTTGCATCGTTGTTGCCGTCAGCGCCGTCATCTTCGCCTCCGGCGTGGTGCCGGAGCCGCAGGGACCGGCACCGCTGGTGGCCTCGCTTTCGGGCCAGAACAGCACCATCAATCTTCTTGCCTCCTACGAGCTGCAGAGCGGCCGGCTGAAGATCGTGCCGGTCGCCGCCGGTAAGCCGGAGGAGAAGTCGCTGGAACTCTGGCTGGTACCGGGCAGCGGCATGACGAGATCGCTCGGCGTCTTCCAGCCGGGCGAAAGCGGTGAACTTGTCATTCCCGCCGAACTGCGCAGCCAACTCGCCGATGGCGCAACGCTTGCCGTCAGCCTCGAACCCTTCGGCGGCTCGCCGACCGGCCAGGCAACCGGTCCGGTGATCGCAAGCGGCCCCCTGCGCCGACCCTAATCGCACCGGTCATGATCGTGTCGGTCATAAATCATTTCTCCTGTCTGAAACTCTTCGGCGCGGCCCTCCGTAGTTCGAAATGTCCGGACGACGCTCAGGCATAAAGCCGGCGGACTGTATCCGGTGAGGAGAAAATCATGATCAAGTCCGTATTGCGCGGCTTCGCGCTCGCCGCCGCCATGTCCGCTGTCGCCTTTGCCGCCGCGAAAAACCCGACGGTCGGCGGTGCGGCGATGTTCGATAGCAAGAACATCATCGAGAACGCCGTGAACTCCAAGGATCACACGACGCTGGTCGCAGCCGTCAAGGCAGCCGGCCTGGTCAGCACGCTCGAGGGCAAAGGCCCCTTCACCGTCTTTGCGCCGACCAACGAAGCTTTCGCCGCCCTGCCGAAGGGCACCGTCGATACACTGCTGAAGCCGGAAAACAAAGCGACGCTCACCAAGGTTCTGACCTGCCACGTCGTTGCCGCCGATGCGATGGCCAAGACCGTCGCCAAGATGATCAAGGATGACGGAGGCGAGCACGACATCAAGACCGTCGGCGGCTGCGTGCTGAAAGCCAAGGAAAACATGGGTCAGATCACCTTGACCGACGAAAATGGCGGCGTTTCCCATGTGACGATCGCCGACGTCAAACAGTCGAACGGCGTCATCCACGTCGTCGACAAGGTGCTGCTGCCGAAGATGTAGGCCCGCTCGTATCGGCAGACGCATTGGGGCGCTCATCGGGGCGCCCCAAACACAATTGATGAGGTGGCTAGAGCATAACCCCGAAAATCGGAATCGATTTTCGGAAAGGATTACGCGCAGATTCAAAGTGATAGAGCGTCCCTAGCGCGTCTGAAAAGACGCACGGCGCTCTATCGGGCCGCTTCAGTTCTCGGGAAGACGAGGGAAACACTCATGCCGGTGTCAGGGGATGAGCTGACTTCAACCTCGGCGCGGGCATTCTGTTTCAGCGACTGTACGATCATCGCGCTCAGCTTTCCCGGCTGCGGCCAGGTCACATCCTGGGGAAGACCGACCCCGTTATCAGCAACGGTGATCCTGCACCCGGTATCGCTGACGACACAGCGGAGCGTGATTTCGCCGCCATCGCGCCCCAAGAAGGCATGCTTCAGCGTATTGGTGAGGAGTTCGTTGATGACGAGGCCGGCCGGCATGGCGACATCGACCGAAACCGGCCAGGTATCGACCTTCATGTCCAGCCGGATCCCTTCCACGGCATGGGCCGCCATCACCGAGGCGGCAATCTGGCTGACATAGGTACCAAGATCGACTGTGGCGCCTTTCTCTTCGTCTGACAGCGAGCGATAGAGCAGGGCCAAGGCTTCAATCCGCCCGGCAAGCCGTGCAAACCTTTCGCTTTCCTCATTCTGTTGAGCATTGCGCGCCTCCATTCGGATGAGCGCCGTGATCATCTGAAGATTGTTCTTCACGCGATGCTGTAGTTCCCGCAGAAGGACATCTTTCTCCGTCAGCAGTTCGCTGAAGCTCTCAGCGGCCGTCGCCTCATTGCGGGCAGCAAAGGCCACCAATCGGAAGAGTGGGGTGTCATCATCGTCGACGATCGTATTCGACCAAACATCGATAATGACGGTGCTCTCGGGTTCGGCGGCGAGCGAGAAGGCACCAACATACTCTTCCGCAGAGGTCACCGCGGCTGTGAGCGGCACCTCTCCGGAGACGGCGGTGGAGTTCAATTTAATTTCCGGCCAGGGTTTTCCCTGGACCTCGGTTGCCTCAAGCGCCGTCAGCCGTTCGAATTCGAGATTGACATAAACCAGCGGCTCGTCGCCACCGAGTTCTGAGACAGCCACCGCGAATGGCACATGATCGAGAAAGTGTCGAAACCGGTCGTCATCAAGGGCTTCGGCAAGATGGGGCAAGTTGCCGACGCCTTCCGGCGAAATCGGCTGGTCTTTGCTATCGGTCATCAAATATTACTCTTGGACGCGGCTTTTCCCGCACAGCAGGAGAACTAGGGTTGCTTTAAAAACTGCTGGGACGCAAGCGTTGATCGGCGGCACGTCCATCGATTTCCTGCCACAGGGTGATTTAAGCCCGGTCATAGGTAAATGACGTCAGCAGGGTCGTAACGAAATTGCTCGCCCTTTCCTTGACCAGCACTTCCGTCCATTCATCAGTCCCGCGCAGCCGCAAATCCGTGTAAATACTGTCGACGGCCGCTTCTTCGATACGCTTGATATGCGTCTTGAACGAAGCCTCGCCGCCGCCGTGATACATGTCTCTGATCACCATGCGCAGAATTTCCTGAATGGCGATCTGCCAGGCAGTATTGATCGACTGAAGTTCCTGCGGAGTCTCTGCCATTGATGCTTCCTTGATGCGAGTGAATGTCAGCACGCCTTCGCCCATGCTGCAGCGAGCGATCTGCAAGCCCGTCGATTCAGACGCGTTTTAAATCTCGAGGCTTGGCGATCGGGTTGTGATCTCAGCGGGCCCTGGCGCGTTTCGCAACGAGGGCAGAGGTTGCCGACACCCGGTCACTCTGTTCCCTGGCAAGCCGGGCCTCCCGAAGCCGCAACGTCTTTGCCTGTTGCGATTGGGCGTCGGATTCGAGCTCTTCGGCCGCCTGGTTCTTCGCGAAGAACTGGGTCTGGACGTTGCCGAAGGCAATCTCCGCCCGCTGTCGAGATTTGCTGTATGTCTCTGTCATGTTGGCTCCGATACGGATGGGCTCGACGCGCGAGCGAAAACAAAAAAGGCCAGGCAAATTGCCTGGCCTTGGATTGATAACGTGCTTCCGGCAGTGCCAGTACATCCGTGGTCAAAGGGAAGCGATACCGATTTAAGCGTTCTGGAGATTGCAAGCGGACATCTTGCCCGACTTGTTGTCACGCTCGAGGTCGAAGCCGATCTTCTGGCCTTCGACGAGTTCGCGCATTCCGGCGCGCTCGACGGCGGAGATGTGAACGAAGGCGTCGTCGCCGCCATTATCAGGCTGAATGAAGCCGAAGCCTTTGGTGGAATTGAACCATTTAACGGTGCCAGTGGCCATGATGATGAACCCTTTCATAGCAATATTGAAGAACCGCAACGCCAAGGCGATGCGGATGGTGATAGCGATTTTTGAAAGGAAGTTCGTTCAGAGCGCGGTGCCAATCGCGCGATAACCAAGCCAGCAAGCAAAATTCGATGATCGCTGTCTAGCTCATCGAGCTTGCATCGTCAACCTTTAGTTTTCAATTGGAAACATATTCAACTTTGAGGTGTCGCGGAGGCCTTTACACCAGACAGGTCGCCGCGTCCGGGCCGCTTACGCCCTTTACTTCCAGCGGGCGATGCCGACGGTTTCGGCGATCGCCTGGCGCAGTTCGTCCAGCCCGTCGCCCTTTTCGGACGAGGTGGACAGCACGCCGGGATAGGCGGCCGGGCGCTTGCGGATCTTTTCCGCCGTTTCGGCAATGAGCTTCGGCACGCCAGCCGCCTTGATCTTGTCGGTCTTGGTCAGCACGATCTGGTAGGAGACGGCGGCCTTGTCGAGCAGATCAAGCACATCGTCGTCGTTCTTCTTGATGCCGTGGCGGCTGTCGATCAGCACATAGACGCGCTTCAGCGTCGCGCGGCCGCGCAGATAATCGAAGACGAGCTTGGTCCACTTGTCGACCTGCTCCTTCGGTGCCTGCGCATAACCATAACCCGGCATGTCGACGATCGCCGTCGGCGGCAGGTCTTGGCCTTCGCCGGAATAACCGTCCGGCACGAAATAATTGAGTTCCTGCGTGCGTCCGGGCGTGTTCGAGGTGCGCGCCAGGCCCTTCTGGCCGACCAGCGCATTGATCAGCGAGGATTTACCGACATTAGAGCGACCGGCAAAGGCCACTTCCAGCGGCCCTTCCGGCGGCAGGAAGTTCAGGGACGGCACGCCGCGGATGAAGATCCATGGGTGGCCGAAGAGCGGCTTTTCGGTTTCGGGCATGCGGGCTCTGCAATCTCTGGGTTGGGTCTTTTACCGGGCTTCATGGTTTTGCGGGCGGATGTCAAGCTTTTCAGGCGCCTGCGCGGCATGCCTTGTGTCCTTCGTCCGCCACCCGGAAATGAAAAGCCCCGCCGGAGCGGGGCTTGGCAAGCGTCATTTCGACGGCGCTTCTTTTCGTCGGAACAGACCCTTCAGATTGTCGAAGAGTTCGACCTTGACGCCGTGGCGCTTCATGATCAGCCCCTGCTGCGCCACCGAGAGCGTGTTGTTCCAGGCCCAGTAGATGACCAGGCCGGCCGGGAAGCTTGCCAGCATGAACATGAACACCAGCGGCATCCAGTTGAAGATCATCGCCTGCGTCGGATCGGGCGGCGTCGGGTTCATGCGCATCTGCACGAACATGGTGACGCCCATGATCAGCGGCCAGACGCCGAGGTGCAGCAGCGTCGGCCCCTCGAAAGGCAGCAGGCCGAACAGATTGACGATCGTCGTCGGATCGGGCGCCGAAAGGTCCTTGATCCAGCCGAAGAAGGGTGCGTGCCGCATTTCGATGGTGATGTAGATCACCTTGTAGAGCGAGAAGAAGATCGGGATCTGAAGCGCCACCGGCCAGCAGCCGGCGATCGGGTTGATCTTTTCTTCCTTGTAGAGCTGCATCGTTGCCTGCTGCAGCCCCATGCGGTCGTCGGCGAATTTCGCCTTCAGTTCCTCCATCTTCGGCTGCATGCGCTTCATGTTCGCCATCGAAGCGTACTGCTTGCTGGCGAGCGGGAAGAACAGAGCCTTGACGACGATGGTGGTGCACAGGATCGCCACGCCGAAATTGCCGAAGTAGCGGAAGAAGAAGTCCATCAGCTTGAACATCGGCTTGGTGATGAAATAGAACCAGCCCCAGTCGATCAGCCGGTCGAACTTCGGGATCGAATAGCTGGCCTCATAACCGTCGATAACAGGCACTTCCTTGGCGCCGGCGAAGACGAGGTTCTTCAGCTCGATCGATTGGCCCGGCGCAACGGTGAAGGCATCGTCCTTGTAGTCGGCCTGATAGCGCGGCTGGCCATCGGCGAAATAGGAGAAATGCGCCTCATAGGCGGCACTCTGCGGCGGAACGATTGTCGCCGCCCAATATTTGTCGGTGATGCCAAGCCAGCCGCCGGTGGATTTCGCCGGTGCCACGGCTTCCTTCTCGACGGCGCTATATTTGGTTTCGATCAGGCCGTCATCGCCGATCACGCCGATGAAGCCTTCATGCAGGACGTAGACGGACGGCGTCGTCGGCTTGTTGTAACGCGTCACGCGGCCGTAGGAAGACAGCGCAGCGGGCGCCTGGCCTGTGTTTTCGATCTTGTCGGCGACGGTGAACATGTAGCGTTCGTCGACGGAAATGGTGCGGGTGAAGGTCAGGCCCTTGTCATTGGTATAGGAAAGCGTCACCGGCGTCTTTTCGGTGAGCTTGGCGCCCTCAGGTGCGGTCCAGAGCGTCGAGGGACCCGGAACGCTGCCCGTCGCGTCGCTGCCGATATAGCCGAGTTCGGTGAAATAGCCGTCCTTGGTTTCCGCCGGGCTGAACAGCGTGATGATCGGGCTCGAGTCGTCGACGGTCTCGTGATAGCCCTTGAGCTTCAGATCGTCGAGACGGGCGCCGGCAAGGTTGATCGAGCCGGAAAGTGCCGGCGTATCGATGACGACGCGCGGGGTCTTTGCCAACGCCTGCTCGAGCGTCGCCGTCGCGGCCGCCTGGCCGGAAGGGGCAGCGCCGCTCGTCTGGGCCGGTGCCTGACCGCCTGCTGCGGGCTGCTGCACCTGCTCGGTCTGCTGCTGCGCCTTCTGTGCTTCCTGCGCCTTGCGCTGGGCCTCGATGCGCGGGTTCATATAGAGAAACTGCCAGCCGAGGACGATCAGCACCGAGAGAGCGATCGCAATGAAATAATTGCGGTTGTTTTCCATCATACGTTCCTGGGGCGTCCGTCTCCGGAGCGCCGATGTTTCGGCCTGGTTTCCACGCGGGATTTCAGTTCCGCGGCCAATTCCTGGAAGGACGCGTCAAGCACGTCCCTGCGCGCGACAACCACATAGTCGTGTCCGGGCTGCATTGCAAACCCCGCATGAAGCCGCACCGCCTCTTTCAGGCGGCGGCGCATACGGTTCCGTTCGACCGCGTTGCCATGTTTTTTGGTGACTGTAAAACCGACGCGTGCCTGGCTGTCGGGTTCCTTCCGGTCGAGGACTTCGAGAAGGAAGAAGCCGCCCCGGCGTTTTTCGCCCTCGCGCGCGGCAAGAAACTGCGGGCGGCTCTTCAGCCGCCCGACAGTGTGTTTCTTATCACTGATCGTCAATTCGCCCGCCATCTCTTACCGGGCAACCCGGCTTACGCCGACAGACGATTGCGGCCCTGCGCGCGGCGGGCTGCGATGACCTTGCGGCCACCCTTCGTGGACATGCGGGCACGGAAACCGTGGCGACGCTTGCGAACAAGCTTGGATGGTTGGTAGGTACGCTTCATTTATTTTAAACACCGCGGAGTGCGGCCCTTCTTGAATTTGCATAATGCAAGGAGCGTTGTTTTTCGAACGGGCGGGGCCATGAAAGGCTTGAGTGACCGAACGTGCGCGGGCTTATAAGGATGAAGCCTGTAAAAGTCAATTATGCCGGATAATTTCGCTCTGCGCTGCCGGTCCCGAAAGTAAGTTCGCACTCTGGTGTTAAGAAATTAGGCCTGCCCTGAGTGGTTGTAATTTTGCGCCGCGGCAGATCGATCGCCCCGGTTTTCAGGCGTTTACGCCGCCCGACCGTATTCGGCATGGATCAATTCCGAAGCCATAATCGTAAATATTAGAAATCTAACTTTAATAAATTTCGCCGATATTCAACGTATCGACTGGGAATTTGCTTTCCAGGCAGTGGCGTAGCTAGGAGCATTGCATTGAAGATCCGGGGCAAAATTAATCTGCTGGTTTGCGTGATGGGCGCGGTCGCACTTCTGATCGGTGCGACGGCATTGTCCGCCATGCACGAATACAGTCGCAACCTGACGGCTTACGAGCAGGCCGCCAGCCGCGCCTATGCCGGCGAACGCCTCAATCGTTTCGTCACCGCCGTGGTCATGGAATCGCGCGGTATCTATGCCGCCAAAACGATCAAGGATACGCCGAACTTCGCCAAGGGCTTGCTGGCCGGCCTCGACGAGATCGACAAGGTCATCTCGGGCTGGGCGCCGCTCGTTCCCGAGGATGAAAAGGACGATTTTGCCAAGCTTGTCGCGCGCGCCGCGGAATTCCGCACCTTCCGCACGGAAACGGCCCGCCTCGGCACGGAAGTCGGCCCCGAAGCCGCCGGCCAACAAGGCAACAATGACGCCAACCGCGCCAACCGCAAGGCGTTCCAGGCGGAAATCGATGCCGTCGTCGCCATCGACAAGGCAGCGCTGGAGACCGTCAACGCCGAGATCGAGAGCTTCCGCTCCTGGGTGCTGATGCTTGTGCTCAGCATCACCGGCATCGGCATCGCGGTCGGCGTCGGCATGGGCTTCTATATCGGCACCAGCCATCTCAGCCGCCCGATCAAGCGCGTCACCCATGCGATCAAGGAAGTTGCCGACGGCAATTTCGACGCCGAGGTCCCCTTTGCCGGCCGTCCGGATGAAATCGGCGAGATGGCCGCAGCGGTAGCGGTCTTCAAGGCGAACGGCCTTGCCGTCAAGCGCCTGAACGCCCAGGAGGCGGCGATGCGCGCCAAGAGCGACGACCTGCAGTCGAGCATGTCTGTCGTCGTGGCAGCGGCAGCAGCCGGCGATTTCGGCCACCGCATCAGCAAGGACTACGAGGACGATAACCTCAATCAGTTCGCCGGCAACATCAACATGCTGCTGTCGAGCGTCGATGCCGGCATCGGTGAGACCCGCCGCGTCATCGCAAGCCTTGCCGAAGGCGACCTCACCCAGACGATGAGCGGCAACTTCCAGGGCGCCTTCGCCGAGCTGCAGCAGAACGTCAACAATACCTTTGTCACCCTGCAGGCGACGATGCGCGAAGTGCGCGAGACGACGGAAGCGATGAACGGCAACACCGCCGAGCTGCGCAATGCCAGCGACGACCTGTCGAAGCGCACCGAGCAGCAGGCAGCCGCCCTCGAAGAGACCTCGGCAGCACTCGACGAGATCACCGCCGTCGTCCAGAATTCCACCGAGCGGGCGCATGAAGCCACCATCATGGTGTCCGAAGCCAAGGAGAATGCCGGCCGCTCCGGTGTCGTCGTGGGCAATGCCGTCGAGGCCATGGGCCGGATCGAGCAGGCCTCGCGCGAAATCAGCCAGATCATCAACGTCATCGATGAGATCGCCTTCCAGACCAACCTCTTGGCGCTGAATGCCGGCGTCGAGGCGGCACGCGCCGGCGATGCCGGAAAGGGCTTCGCGGTGGTCGCGCAGGAAGTGCGCGAACTCGCCCAGCGTTCGGCAACGGCTGCCAAGGACATCAAGGCGCTGATCACCAAATCGGGCAACGAGGTGCAGGTTGGCGTCAAGCTGGTCCAGGCGACCGGCGAGGCGCTGGCCGAAATCGGCACCCGCGTCATTGCCATCAACGATCA
The DNA here is from genome assembly GCF_013591995.1 of Rhizobium sp. WYCCWR 11146. Lineage (NCBI taxonomy): Bacteria > Pseudomonadati > Pseudomonadota > Alphaproteobacteria > Hyphomicrobiales > Rhizobiaceae > Rhizobium > Rhizobium sp. WYCCWR 11146. The sequence continues at coordinate 71,169 of NZ_JACCEY010000031.1, read as the reverse complement.
TATCCATTCGATCGCGACGGCTGCGACCGAACAGTCGACCGGCCTCAAGGAAGTCAATACCGCCGTCAACCAGATGGACCAGGTGACACAGCAGAATGCGGCAATGGTGGAAGAGACCTCCGCCGCCACGCATAGGCTGTCGGCCGAAGCTGGTGGACTGGTGCGCCTCATTGCCCGCTTCAAACTGCCGGATGATGCGCCGGCACCCGTGGCGCTCGTCCGCCACGAGCCGCAAAGACCGGTTGCCTCGCCCGCCCGCCGGGCGATTGCCAAGGTCGCCCGCGCCTTCGGCGGCAATGCGGCCGCAGCCGAGCAGAGCTGGGAAGAGTTTTGATCCTCAGAGCAATTCCAGGAAAAGTGTGAAAGCGATTTTCTGTCCGGAATTGCGTAAAATAAAAGACTCGAGTCACGCCACTCTAACGCCGCCTCCGGGCGGCGTTTCTTTGTGACGACATGACGCTGCTCGCAAAGATTTGAAAGCGGAGCATCTTGGTCTAATATAGAGCTCAACGGTAAGGGCGGCCTGGGTGCTGCCGATCGGGCGAGACGAGAATGCCGATGAGAGACCAGGCCGACAATCCTTCGGCGGAAAACCCGGCGGCCGGCGAGGCCGTAAGGGCGCCGTGCCCGCCTGCCCGTATGTTCGGCGGCCTCTCCGGCAAGCTGCTCTGGCTCACCGTCTTCTTTATCATGCTGGCCGAAATCCTGATCTTCTTTCCCTCGGTCGCCAGCATGCGCGTGCGCTGGCTGCAGGACAGGCTGAACACCGCCGCTGCCGCCGCCATCGTCATCGATGGGCTGCAGCCGGTCGAGCTGCCGCGCGCGCTGCAGAAGGAGACGCTGGAGGCGACCGGCACCAAGGCGATCGTGCTGCGCAAGGACGGCACCTCGCGGCTGCTGGCGACGACCGACATGCCGGCCTCCGTCGATGAAGCCTATGATCTCACTGACGTGCCGCCGGTAACGGCGATACGCGACGCACTCGATACGCTGGTCTTCGGCGGCAGCAGGATAATCCGCGTCTATGGCCCCGTCGGCGAAACCAACACCGGCGTCGAGGTGGTGATGAAGGACAGGCCGCTGCGCAGGGCGATGTTCGTCTATTCCCGCAACGTCCTCTTGCTGTCGGTGCTGATCTCGCTGTTCACGGCGACGCTGATCTTCTTTGCGATCAACCGCATCCTCATCGGCCCGATCCGCCGGCTGACCGGCAGCATGCAGCAATTCTCCTCCGATCCTGACAACCCGGCCCATATCTATATCGGCGATGGCGGCCGCGACGAACTGGCGGTCGCCGGCCGCAATCTCACCTCGATGCAGATGGAGCTGCAGAAGACGCTGAAGCAGCAGAAGAACCTGGCCGCTCTCGGCCTCGCCGTCTCCAAGATCAATCACGACATGCGCAATATCCTGGCGTCTGCGCAGCTGATGTCGGACCGGCTGGTCGATGTCGATGATCCGATGGTGAAAAGCTTTGCCCCGAAACTGCTGCGCACCATCGACCGCGCCGTCGGTTATACCACCGAGGTGCTGTCCTACGGCAAGGCGAGTGAATCCGCGCCGCGCCGCCGCCATATCCGCCTGTTGGAACTGACCCAGGACGTCAAGGACATGCTGGCGATCGATCCGCAAAGCGGCATCGAATTCGCAGAGCAGATCGGCGCCGAGCTTGAGGTCGATGCCGATAGCGAGCAGCTTTTCCGCGTCATCCACAATCTCTGCCGCAACGCGCTGCAGGCGCTGACGTCGCCGGGCGAGGGCGGCCCAGGCTCCCTGAGGCGCATCACCGTTTCCGCCCAGCGCGTCGGCAGCGTCGTCAACATCACCGTGGATGATACCGGGCCCGGCATGCCGCTGAAGGCGCGCCAGAACCTTTTTGCTGCCTTCCGCGGCTCCGCCCGCTCCGGCGGCACCGGCCTTGGCCTCACCATCGCCCGCGAGCTGGTGCTCGCCCATGGCGGCACGATCGCGCTGGTGGAAAAACCGACGGTCGGCACCCAGTTCCGCATCGAGATCCCCGATCGCCCGGTTTCGCTGGAGGATTACCGCAGCCGGACGCATATTGAAAAGTGACGGGGTTTCGTAAGGCGTAGCTTCGGGCAGACAAAGACGCGATTTTTTCAGAAATGCTCTTGCATTGTCCCGACGGACGTTTTAGAGGATCGCCACGCAAGCGGCACCGCCGCATTTTGCACGCACCCGTAGCTCAGCTGGATAGAGCACCAGACTACGAATCTGGGGGTCAGGAGTTCGAATCTCTTCGGGTGCGCCATTTTCCATACAAAAACTAGGCACTCCTGCCGCAGCCGCTCGGCTCATGACGAGACGCTCCAGAACGTCCCACCTTCCGTGGATGCGGATTCCATCGTCATCGACTTCGACCTGATCGATAACGGAGCGAAGGTAGGCGCGGCGGAAAGGTATCGGCCCTTGCGTTGCCTTCTTCCGCATGAGGCGGGCGACGCGTCGATTTTCTCCTCAGTCCAGCGCGTGTCAGGACGCAACGCCGCGAACGCTCGCTCCAGCGCGGCCTTCGCGTGATCGCGCTCGCCCTCATCGGTGAGGCGATGGGACGGCTCCAGACGAAGTAGGGGCTGGCGGACCGCCAATTGACGGACCGTCTCAATATTCACGCATTTATGAGCTGTATTGATTACCGCTTCCCGAATTGCAGGACTAGTCTGAATGATCGCTGCACACCAATTGTTAGCAGTGCCGGCTGTGTGCCAAGCCACTCCGTTGGGAGACTGAAATGCAACGCAAGCTCGCGGCAATCATGGCCGCTGATATCGTCGGCTATAGCCGGCTGATGGCCGAGGACGAGTCTTCCACCTATGCAGAGCTGCGCACCGTTTTTGACCATCTGATCGACCCGACTGTCGCCCGCCATGGCGGAACCACCTTCAAAACGACGGGTGACGGCTTCCTTGCGATGTTCCCGAGCGTCAACGCGGCCGTTGATGCGGCACTTGCCATCCAGCAAGGTTTTGACGACGGGCCTTTCAAGCTGCGTATCGGCATCAACCTCGGTGATGTCATCGAGGATAATGGTGATGTCTATGGGGATGGGGTGAACGTCGCGGCCCGGCTTGAAGCCATGACCGAGCCCGGCCAGATATTCGTCAGCGGCGCTGTGGTGATGGCCGCCGAGCGCAACCGCGGCGATCTGTTCGCCCGAGTCGGCCGCAGGCGCGCCAAGAATATTCCCGAGCTGCTTGAAGTGTACCGCGTAAGGCGGGCGGGCTCTTCCTGGTCGATCTGGCGGCAGGTGCCACATGTCCTGCGCTGCAGCGCGGCGCGCTGGTCTTATGGCGTTGCTGCCATCGCTCTCATTCTCATCGGCACCCAGATTTCACCTCTTCCGCTGGCAGCGATGGTGAGCGGCATCCCGGCTGCACTCTCTCTGGACCAGACCCGTCGAGACCCCAGGCCCTCGATTGCCGTCATGCCGTTCGCAACCATGAGCGGCAGCGGTAATCAGCCTTACTTTGCGGACGGACTGACCGAGGACGTGACCACGGCGCTCGCTCGTAATCCCGAGCTTCAGGTCATTGCCCGCGATTCCACTTATGCCGCGCGCGGTCAGGAGACGGATGTACGCAAGCTCGCGGCAAAGCTTGGCGTTGATTACGTGGTTGAAGGCAGCGCGCGCCGGGAAGGCGACCAGCTCCGCGTTTCGGCGCAGCTCATTGATGTCGGCACGGGCGCGCACCTATGGTCGCGCAGTTTCGACAAGAAGGTTGCTGACGTTTTCACTGTCCAGAGCGAACTCACCACGGAAATCGTCGCGCAGCTCGCGCCCTATATCGGTCGAAGCGAAGCGGCAGCGGCGGCGCTGCGGCCGACGGATAGTCTGCAGGCCTATGATCTAGTCTTGCAGGCCCGCGACCGTTACCGGCACGGCGCCACTGACCATAACGCTATTCTCGCCGCCCGTGGCCTGTACCAGCGCGCCCTGGAAATGGACCCGGCTTATGCCGCAGCCCGCGCAGGCCTTGCGTTGACCTATATCGGCGAAGTGGCGCAAAGGCCCGGCGGTCAAGCCGCAGCGCCCGAGCTGGATTTGGGGCTCAGTGAGGCGCGGCAGGCCGTGCGGCTCGATCCCAATCTCGGTTTTGGATATCAGGTAATCAGTTTCGGACTTGCGCTGCAGGCGGACTATTCCGGCGGACTTCAGGCGGCGCAGCGTGCGGTCGAACTGAACCCCAACGATCCCGACAGTATGATTGCGCTGGCCAAAGCGCAGGTCCGGTTCGGAGACTATCCGGACGCTGTCGCCAACGCGGAGCGGGCGCGCCGACTGCACCCCATGGCACCGGAATACTATGCCTATGTGCATGGTCAGGCGCTTTATGCCGATGGCCGTCGCGAAGAGGCGGCCGCGGTCATCAGCGAGTGTCTTGTCCGAGCGCCCCGCGATGCGAATTGCCTTCTCATCCAAGCCGCGTTGCAGGGTGGAAGCGGAGAGCTTGAAAAGGCGCAGGCTACCATGGCGAGCCTTGTTGAAGCCCATCCGGCATTCTCGCTGGAAGCGGAAAGGGCTTATCGCCGGTTCGGCGACGAGCCCTTGATGGAAGAGTTCCTGCAGGACCTAGCGAGAGCCAAAGCCCCGGAGACGGCTTGACGTTCCTGTCAGCGTCGCGGTTTTAGAACGATCCGTTCGTGGACTTGGACAGCTCTTCATAGGCATGCAGCTCAATGAGGCGCTGCTCCAGAACAGGGACCACCGCTGATATGGCGTCACCGCCCGCCATGAACTGCTTCGGCGGGTTTTCCAGGCCGGCGAACTGCCGAGAACCGCACTGCCGATTCGCCGTATTCCTCCCGTCGCCGGTCTTCACCGGCTTTCAAGCTACTTCTTGAGGCTCTCCGATTCACCCCGTGATGGCGCACCCTAGCAGGCCGGGCTCTACGCGAAGCCCCGCGCGATATCGTCTCGCCCTCTGCAGGTAACGATCCCTCGCGCAAGAAGAGGCTCTGGAATACGCCACCAAATCAGATGCTCCCGTCTTTATCGCCGTCATCAACGACCGCTACAGCCAGGGTACCATAATTGGATGGTCGCCCGGCAGCGGCTTAGGGCGTCAGTGTTTCCGGAGGAGCCAATTGCACCCAAAGCGGCCACCCAGCGGCTCACCTTTAGCATCTGCTATTTTCCCGACATGATTGCGCCGGATTCTAAGCGCTACGATCAAGCATTGCGGTCAACAGGGTGTGGGGGCTTCCGATGCAACGCAGGCTGTCGGCGATCCTCTCAGCTGACATCGTCGGCTACACCCGTTTGATGGAAATCGATGACATCAGTACGCTGAGCCGCCTCAAGTCGTTGCGGCATGACTTGGTCGACCCCTGTATTGCCGCTCACAGCGGACGGATCGTCAAGCTGATGGGTGATGGGATGCTGGTGGAGTTCGCCAGTGTCGCCGATGCCGTAAGGTGCGCGACCGAGGTTCAACGCGGGATGGCTAGAGCCGAACCTCAGGAGGCCCAGGACCGCCTCGTATATCGCATCGGGGTCAATCTCGGCTACATCATCGTCGATGGCGACGACATCTATGGTGACGGGGTCAACGTCGCGGCGCGCCTGCAATCCCTTGCCGATCCCGGCGGGGTCGCGATCGCCGGCATTGTGCGCGATCACATCGGCAACGGGTTGGGGATCGATTTCGAGGATTTCGGCCAACATTCCGTGAAGAATCATGA